>VGVR01000007.1 GCA_016873995.1 Gemmatimonadota bacterium | reverse complement strand
AGGCGCCAGCAGCAGCGTCCACACCTTGGTGACGAGAACGAAGAGCGGGTTCCCCGGTGGATGGGGGATGCCGACGATGTGCGCCGTCGCGATGTACTCGCTCGTGTCCCAGAACGCCGTCGAGGGGGCGAGCGTGACGACGTAGAGGAGCCAGGCGCACAGCCCCGCGAGGACGGCAGAGCCGTAGGCAGGCACGAAGCCCGGAGCTGACGAGGCTACGCCTGCGGCCCCGGACCCGCCGTCGTCGGGTCCGAGCCCGTCGGAGCGCTCCACTTCCGGGGCGCGCGCGTCCGTCAGCCCCTCCGGCCCTCCACCCGACTCCTCCATGTGCACTTCCCCCCGTGGTCGAGTTCTCGTCGACCGGACGATCATGCCTCGGCCCCGAGCCGGCGGGCAAGCGCGGTCTGATGCGCTCGTCGCGCCGTGCGATCTGCCGCTACCTGTCTCAGCCCCTCGGGCCTACCTTCGACACCATGCCCCTGCCGAGGTTGCGAACTGCCCGGTACGCCCGGGCCTGGCTCCTCGGCGCCTCGAGGTTCGAGGACGAGGAGGTCACGCTCGACCGTGGCGACCGCACGGTCCCCGCCACGCTCACCCGCCCCGCTCGGGCGCGCGGCCCGCTGCCGGGTTGGGTGGTGCTGCATGGGATCACCCGGCGGGGGCGTGCGCACGAACAGCTGCTGCGCTTCACCCGCGCGCTCGCCGACACGGGGGCAGTGGCGATCGTGCCCGAGGTGCCCGAGTGGCGCGACTTCAAGCTCGCCCCGACCCTCGCCGCCCCGACCATCGTGGCTGCGATCCGCGGTCTGCGCGACAGCGGGTGGGCCCTCGAGGCCCCTGTGGGCGTGATCGGATTCTCGTTCGGCGCTCCGCATGCGATCGCTGCGACGGCGCGCCCCGACGTGGCCGAGCACGTGGCTGGGTCGGTCGCGTTCGGCGGCTACTGCAGCTTGGAGCGAACCATCCGGTTCCTCATGACCGGCCAGCACGAGTGGGGCGGGCGCACCCATCGAGTCACTCCCGATGCGTACGGTCGCTGGATCCTCGCCGCCAACTACCTGACTGCCGTCCCCGACTACGCGCACGCAGACGATGTCGCCGGCGCCCTGCGGTCGCTGTGCAGCCACTCGGGCGACCACAACATCTATTCGTTGGATCCCCGCCTCGACACCCTGAAGGTCGAGTTGCGTCGTGCGCTCACGGAGGCGAACCGCCCGCTGTTCGATCTCTTCGCGCCGCCGGCCAGTCAACTGCCCGACCCGCGCCGTGCGGACGATGCCGCCGAGGCACTCGCCGCCGCCGGTCGGCGCGCGGAGCCCGCAGGCGAACCGCTGCCCGCGCTCGCTTCCGTGCGACTGCCCGTCCACGTGCTGCATGGACGTCACGACGCCCTGATCCCGTATTCGGAAGGGCTACGCCTCCGCGGGGCGCTCCCCACGCGGACCTGGTCGAGCGTCACGATCACCCAGCTCTTCGGGCACTCCGGCGAGAGCGGACTCTTCTCGCTGCTGCGGTCGGCGGGAGAGCTGCCCCGGTTCGTCGCCGCGCTCCGACGCGTTCTACGACTCGTCTGACTGCAGCTGGGCCTCTCGGCAACCCGCGGATCAGCTGCCGGTGCGCTCGAGGTCCCGGAGCGCGACGCGCATGACCGGATCCTGCACGGCCTTGGCCACCAGGTCGCGCGCGTGCGGCGTGCCGATGGCGTGCAAGGCGCGGTAGGCAGCGACTCGGACCTCCGCATTCGGCTTCGAGAAGCGCGACGGCACCGCACGCTTCTCGATCGCCTGCACGGCGCCCGGATCTCCGATCTGTCCCAGCGCGCGCAGGATCGCGACGCAGCGGTCTGGGTCCGCCTCGCCCTCGAGCATGTGCAGGAGTGGCTTGAGCGCCCGCTCCAGGCCGAGCTCGCCGGCGGCGACGGCTGCCCCCAGGCGCACGCTGTCGTCCGGATCCTCGAGGAAGCCGAGCACCAGGCTTCCCGTTCCCGGTTCCTTCAACTTGCCGAGCGCGAGCAATGCCTCGCTGCGCACCCGTCCGTCCGTATCCGCGAGCGCGCTCGTCACCAACTCGGTCGCCCGCGCGCCGCCGATCTCGGCGAGCATTGCGACGCCGTCGCGAACCAAGAAGCGGTTGTCGTCTTCGACCATGCGCTCGATCACCGGGCGACTGATCTCTCCCATCGACACCAACGCAAGTCGGTACGTGCGTCGCACGTCCTGGTCGAGCGCGCCCGTGAGCGCGCCCTTCAGGGCATTGGCCATCACGAGGCCGGCGCGCCGACAGAGCGTCAGGTAGCCCTCTCGCTTCTCCTCGTCGGACTCCTCGCCCAACCGCTGCACGAGCCTGCTCGCCACCGCCGGATCGATGACTCGACCCGCAAGCTCGAGGTACCTGCCGTCCGGTGGATCGCCCGCTCCGCGCACCAGCGCCTCGACTGCGTCGGCTAATGGATCGAGCGCCAGGCGCTGCCGAAGGCCCGTCGCGAGCGCGACGACCTGCTCACTTGCCGCGTAGTCGCCTCCGACTAAGGCCCTCACCGCGTCCTCGAGCGCGCGCGGCTCGGGCGCACCGCGGACCTCGTCGACGGGGGCGGCGGCGGTGCCGTCGTCGCTTCCCGGGACGGTGTCGCCGTCGACGGCGACCGGGACCACATCGGCAGCCTCGAGGGACACCTCCGTGACCGCGTCGGTAACCTCGAGCGACACCTCCGTGACCGCTGAGCTCCCGAACTCGAGCATGGCCTCGGGCTCCGGCGACTGCCCGGCCGCCGGAGACGGCCACTCCGCCGGGTCAGGCCCCCCCACGTCGGGCCCCGACGCAGGCGGGAGTATCTCGAGCATCTGCGACATGGGAAACATCTCGGGCTTGGCGGACTGCGGGGTCGCCGGCAGCGGTGGCGGTGTCACCACCGTGTTCGCGAGCGAGCGCAACACCGCCGGCTGCTCCTCCGGCGCCTCGGGCACGTCGGTGATTTCCGCGACCTCGGAGAAGTCAGTGACCTCCGTGACCACAGTGACGGCCGCGGCAGTGATCACGGTCGGAGCGGGCACCGGCTCGGAAGGCGCAGACGGCGGCGCGAAGAGGGCATCGATCGAGCGGGCCAACCCGCTCAGCTGGCGCGTCTCCGTAGGTTCGGCCATGCGCTCCACGCGGGATCGGGGGGTACCGGTCGTCGCCTGGAATGTAGGAACCCCCTCGTCCGCCGGGGAGTTATTTCTCGCGCGATGTCGGGTCCGGACGGCCGATTTCTTGACCCCCGCGCGGGATCCCGGTCATCTTCTTCGACCCATCCACCCCAGGAGTCTCCGGAATGCCCGTCTTTTCCCGTGTCCGCGACGGAGTGTTGGTGCTGACCGTGGATGGCGACTACACTGCCAACGAGCTCCGGCGCGTGGGATTCGGCGCGTTCGAGGCGGAGGGTATGCCCAAGAAGGTCCCCGTGCTACTCGATCTGAGCGGCGCTGCGGGCTTGGCGAAGAAGTCCGCCCAGGACATCGCGGCCACGGGAGCGATCTTCGGCGCCTACCGCGATCGCCTCACCGGCATCGCCGTAGTGGCCTCGGCGGACGTGCACGGGCTCTTCGACGGCAAGGGCAGCTTCGGGAGCGAGGCCGGCGTGAAGGTGAAGCCGTGTCTGTCGCATGCCGAAGCGCGCGACTGGCTGCTCAAGGGCTGACGAGCCGGCGCGCAGTCGTGCGCGCCCCGGGCAACGGCGGCTTCCGTCAGCCGGCCCGACCGAGGTAGTCCTCGGCGAGCCTCTCGCGGTGCCAGAGCTCGTGCCCGGCGATCATCCAGGGGAGGCTGCGCACGGTGACCTCGTTGCCGCCCGCCCTGCCGCGACGACCCGCGGCCTCGGGCGCGAGCGAGGCGAGCATCTCCACGTTCGCCCGCCGCAGCGAGGCCCACTCCGAGGCCAGCTCGTCGAGCGCGCGCTCGTGGGCGTTGGAGTGCGCGGCCCACTCGTCCTGCTCCATGGACGGAAGGTCGACGCCGTCGGAGCGCGCGATGGCGATGGCGCGGAACGCGAACACGCGCTCGGTATCGATCAGGTGTCCCACCACCTCGCGGATACTCCACTTCCCGGGCGCGTACCGGTGCGTCTCGCGCTCCGGGGGAACCTCTTGGAGCAGGCGGAGGGTCTCCCCCAGCTGATACATGAGCGTGTCGACGATGTCACCGTCGGGCACGAGATCGATGTAACGGCTGAAGTAGGGGGCGTGCTCACTCGGGTTGGGGCGCCGCAGCTCCGTCGTCATGGTCTCGCTCCGGCCCCGTCGAGTTGCTCGATCGTCTGCGTCGAGGGCGGCCGCTCCCGCTGGAGACGCCGCGCCACCGCCTCGGCATCCCGCATCACGCGCAGGACGTTCTCCCCGGCGAGCTTCGCGAGGTCCCGCTCGTCCCACCCCCGGCGCACGAGCTCCACCAACAGATCGGGGAACTTCGACACGTCCTCGAGGCCGACGGGCACCCGCGTGATCCCGTCGAAGTCGGAGCCGATGCCGACGTGGTCGATCCCCGCAACTTCCACGACGTGCTCGATGTGATTCGCCACGTCGCCGATGGTGGCGACCTCGCGTCCTGTCAGGAAGTCCGGGTAGAACACGACCATCACGACACCGCCGTTCGCGGGGACGCGGCGGAGCACCTGATCCGGCACGTTGCGCGGGTGGTCGTGGATCGCGCGGGCGCCGGCATGCGACCAGATGACCGGCGCCTCGGAGACGTCGAGCGCGTCGTTCATCGCCTCGGCCGAGGTATGCGCGAGATCGACCAGCATGCCGAGCCGATTCATCTCGCGCACGACCTCGCGCCCGAACTCCGTCAGGCCGCCGTGCAGGCGCTCACCCGACCCGGCATCCGCCCACGGGAGCGAGGTGTTGTGCGTGAGCGTCATGTAGCGCACGCCGAGCGAGTAGAACGAGCGCAGCGCCCCCAGCGAGCTCTCGATGGCGTGGCCACCTTCCATGCCGAGCAGCGACGCGATGCGGCCCGAACCGTAGATGCGCTCGACGTCGGAAGCGTCCAGAGCGAGCTCGAACGCGTCGGGGTAGCGCTCGATGATCTCGCGCGCGATGTCGATCTGCTCGAGCTGTCGCTTGGCCGGCCCCTGGCCGAGCGAGTCGTACGGGATGTACACCGACCAGAACTGCCCGCCTACCATCCCGGCGCGCAACCGTGGGATGTCCGTCTGGAAGGGCGTGTGCATACGCAGATCGTGCGCGGGCGCCGCCACGTCACCGGGCGCCGTAGCGCTCTCCCAGATCGCGAAGGGCAGGTCGTTGTGCCCGTCGATGAGCGGTGTAGTCGCGAGCACGCGACCCACCACGGCCCTGGCCACCGACATCGGCTCGTCCTGCGCGCGCGCCGGCGCCGCCGCTGCGGTCATGATGAGCAGGAGCGCCGAAGCCCGCGTCATCGCCCTGCCAGCGCCGGCCACCTCTTCCGCTCGTAGGAGCGGATGTCGCCTTCGTGGCGGAGCGTGAGCCCGATGCGGTCGAGCCCCTCCGTCAGGCACATCCGCCGGAACTCGTCGAGCTCGAAGCGGGCGACGACGCCCTGCGCATCCGACACGGTGCCGTGCGCCACGTCGACCGTCAGCTGCAGCGGGGCTTCGGCCACCGCGCGCGCCAGCAGAGTCGCGATGTCGTCGGCGGCCAGTTGGAGTGCCGCGATCCCGTTCTGGTCGGCGTTCTCGCGGAAGATGTCCGCGAAGCTCGGCGCGAGCACCACGCGGATGCCGTAGTCGCGCAGCGCCCAGGCCGCGTGCTCGCGCGAGGAGCCGCAACCGAAGTTCTGACGCGTCACGAGAATCGACGCACCCTGGTAGCGAGGCTGATTCAGCACGAAGTCGGCCTTGGCGGTGCCGTCCGCATTCATGCGCCAGTCCCAGAACAGGTACGGCCCGTATCCCGTCCGCTCGATGCGCTTCAGGAACTGCTTCGGGATGATCTGATCGGTATCGACGTCCGCGCGGTCGAGGGGGACGACGACACCCGCGTGCACCTTGATCGGCTCCATCGTCCTAGTTCTCCAGCGCGCGAGGATCGGTGAAGTGCCCGGCGACCGCCGCGGCCGCGGCCATGGCTGGGCTGACCAGATGCGTGCGCCCACCCCTGCCCTGCCGTCCCTCGAAGTTGCGGTTCGACGTCGAGGCGCAGCGCTCGCCCGGCTGCAGGATGTCCGGGTTCATGCCCAGGCACATCGAGCACCCTGCCTCGCGCCACTCGAAGCCCGCCGCCTTGAAGACGCGGTCGAGACCCTCGGCCTCCGCCTGCCGCTTCACAGTCGCGGAGCCCGGCACGACCATCGCGTGCACGCCCTTCGCCACCCTGCGTCCCTCGACGATGCGCGCCGCCTCGCGCAGGTCCCCGATGCGCCCGTTCGTGCAAGAGCCGATGAACACTCGGTCGATGCGGATCGACTCGATCGGCACGCCGGCCTCGAGGCCCATGTACGCGAGCGCGCGCTGGGCGCCCTCGCGTCCAGCAGCGTCGGGGAAGCTCTCCGGCGTGGGCACCGTCGCCGAGATCGGCACGACCATGCCGGGCGTCGTCCCCCAGGTGACCTGGGGCTCCAGCGTGCTCACGTCGATCTTCACCGTCTTGTCGAACGTCGCGCCCGGCTCGGTGGCGAGGCCCTTCCACTCCACGACGAGCTTCGCCAACTCGGCATCCGATGGTCCGAGCTCACGGCCGCGCATGTAGGCGAACGTGGTCTCGTCGGGTGAGATCATCCCGGCGCGGGCCCCGGCCTCTATCGACATGTTGCAGACGGTCATGCGCTCCTCCATGGAGAGCGCGCGGATCGCCTCGCCCGTGTACTCGACCACGTGGCCGCCGCCGCCCGACACGCCGATCTGCCCGATCACCGCGAGAATCAGGTCCTTGGCGGTGACGCCCTCGGGCGGCGTGCCCTCGAGCCGGAGCTCCATCGAGCGCGGGCGGCGCTGCTGGATGCACTGCGTCGCGAGCACGTGCTCGACCTCCGACGTGCCGATGCCGAACGCGAGCGCGCCGAACGCGCCGTGCGTCGACGTGTGACTGTCGCCGCACACGATGATCATGCCCGGGCGCGTGAGCCCGAGCTCGGGCCCGATCACATGCACGATGCCCTGGCGAGGATCGTGGATGTCGAGGAGGCGCACGCCGAAGCGCTCGGCGTTCTCGCGCATCACCTCGAGCTGGCGCTTCGAGAGCTGATCGAGAATCGGGAGCGAGCGGTCCGTGGTCGGCACGTTGTGATCGACCGTGGCGAACGTGAGGTCCGGACGACGAACCCTCCGGCCCGACAACGCCAGCCCCTCGAACGCCTGCGGCGAGGTGACCTCGTGCACGAGGTGGAGATCGACGTACATCAGGTCAGGCTCGCCGTCGCCGGCGCGGACCAGGTTCTTCTCCCAGATCTTGGCTACCAGGGTCTTCGCCGACCCACCGTTTCTACCGCTCATTTCGTCACCGCCTCGGCCACTGCGTTCGCGAACTCTCGTGTCGACACCCTGGGACCTCCGCCGGCCACATCCGCGGTACGGAGCCCGTCGGCGAGTGCTTTGCTGACGCCACGCTCCACCGCCACCGCCTCGGCGTGCAGGCCGAAGCTGTACCCCAGCATGAGCGCCGCTGAGCGGATGGCCGCGATCGGGTTGGCGATCCCCTTGCCCGCGATGTCGGGGGCGGATCCGTGCACCGGTTCGTACAACCCGACCTTACCTCCCACGCTCGCGGACGCGAGCAGACCCAGCGAGCCGCACATGGCCGACGCTTCGTCGCTCAGGATGTCGCCGAACAGGTTCTCCGTCAGGATCACGTCGAAGCGTTTCGGCGCCGTGACCAACTCCATGGCCGCTCGGTCCGCGTACATGTGGTCGACCGCCACGTCTGGGTAGCTCTTCGCGACGTCGTCGACGACGGCGTGCCAGAGCTGCGACACCTCGAGCACGTTCGCCTTGTCCACCGAGGTGAGCTTCTTGCGGCGGGAGCGCGCGAGCTCGAACGCGACCTTGGCCACGCGCTCCACCTCGGCGCGGGTGTACACGAGCGTGTTCACCGCGCGGTCGGCTTCCTTGAAGCGCGGCGTCCCGTAGTAGAGACCGCCCGTGAGCTCGCGCACGATCACCATGTCGCACCCCGACGCGATCTCGCGCTTGAGCGCGGACATGTCCACCAGCTCCTCGTCGACGCGCGCGGGTCGGAGGTTGGCGAAACACCCGAGCTCGGAGCGCAGCTTGAGCAGCGCGGCCTCGGGACGCTTGCCCGGCAGGAGCCCTTCGGCGCGGGGGTCGCCGACGGCTCCCAGGAAGACCGCGGGCCCGCGCCGGCACGCCTCGAGCGTCGCGTCGGGGAGCGGCGTCCCGGTCTTCTCGTACGCGCACCAACCGACCAGGTGCTCCTCGACCGTGAGCTCGTGGCCGAAGCGCTTGGCCACCGCGCCGAGTACGTGCATGGCGGCGGTGGTGACCTCGGGACCGATCCCGTCACCCGGAAGCGAGACGATATGCAGTTTGCTCAACTCAAACCCCCCAAGAATCGGACGTGGCAGCCAAGTGGCTCTCTTCTAGTGACCGCGCGGCCGCTGCCTTGTTGACCGCGTGCAGGAGTGCCTCGGCCGAGGCGCGCACCACGTCGGTGTGCGCCCCACGGCCCGTGAACGTATGCCCGTCGATGCGCGCCTCGATCGCCACCTCGCCGACGGCGTCCTGCCCCGGCGTCGCGGCCCGAATGGTGAAGCGCTCGAGCACGATACGGTAGTCGAGCACCGTCTCGACCGCGGCGAAGGCGGCCGCGATGGGCCCGTCCCCCTTCGCGCTCCCCCTCAGGCGCTTTCCGGCCGCGGTGATCTCCACCGTCGCATCCGAGACGTCGCCGCCGCAGTGCACATCGAGAGCCTCGAGATGATAGAGCTCGGTGACGTCCTCCATCACGCCGTGGTGCAGGATCGAGAGCAGGTCCTCGTCGAGCACCGTCTTCTTCCTGTCGGCGAGCGCCTTGAAGTCGCTCGTGACGCGCTTGAGCTGCTCCGGGGTCAGCGTATAGCCGAGCGCCTCGTAGCGCTGCTCCAGACCGTGGCGCCCCGAGTGCTTGCCCAGGACCAGCTCCGTGCCCGGGGCGCCGACCATCTCCGGCGTCATGATCTCGTACGTGCGCCGGTCGTTGATGACGCCGTGCTGGTGGATGCCCGCCTCGTGCGCGAACGCGTTCCGCCCCACGATCGCCTTGTTGGGCTGCGGCTCGATGCCGGTCAGGTACGAGAGCAAGCGACTCGTGCGGTAGATGCGCTCGGTGTGTATTCCCGTCTGGTAGCCGAGGCTCTCGCGCCGCACCTGCAGCGCCATCACGATCTCCTCGAGCGAGGCGTTGCCGGCGCGCTCGCCGATCCCGTTGATGGTGCACTCGACCTGACGGGCCCCCGCCTCCACCGCGGCCAGCGAGTTGGCGACCGCCAGGCCAAGGTCATCGTGGCAGTGCGCGGACAGGACGCACTGCGACAGTCCCGGCACGCGGGTCGCCAGCGTCCGGAACGTGTGCTCGATCTCGTGCGGGAGCGCGTAACCCACGGTGTCGGGGATGTTGATCGTCTTCGCTCCCGCGGCGACCGCCACGCGAACCACCTCGGTCAGGAAGTCGAGATCGCTGCGCATCGCATCTTCGGCGCTGAACTCCACGTCGTCGGCGTAGCCGCGGGCGATCTGCACGGCCTCGGCAGCCTGCTCGAGGCACTGCTCACGTGTGATGTTGAGCTTACGAGCCAAGTGGATGTCGGACGTGGCGATGAACACGTGAATGCGCGCCTTCGAGGCCGGCTCGAGCGATGCCGCCGCGCGCTCGATGTCGCCGCGCGTGGAGCGGGCGAGCGCGGTGATCCTCGGGCCCTTCACCTCGCGCGCGATCGTGAGAATCGACTCCGCATCCTCCTGAGAGCTCGCAGCGAACCCCGCCTCGAGCACATCGACCCCGAGCTCGGCCAGCTCGTGCGCGAGCCGGAGCTTCTCCGGGGCCGTCATGCTACATCCCGGGGACTGCTCCCCGTCTCTCAGCGTCGTGTCGAAGATCGTGATGCGGTCCATCGTCGTCTTCCCGGTTGGGTGCAAGAAAAAAGCGGCGGGCCTTTTTGGGGCCCGCCGCCGGAAGGTCGTGTTCGGTGTCTTTCTTACCTCGTCCGAACGCCTGGGCAGGCCCGTGCGTCAAGCTCCGTGAGGAGCCCGAGAAGTCGGAGCGCGCCCGAAAGCAGGAGGCCGATCGCCAAGGTGTCCATCGACATGGTGCCGATTCTTGCGGCCCGCGCAGCGGGCGTCAAGGCCCGTGAGTCCCGTTACGCTGGTGGCGATGCGGTCCCAGCGCGCCATGCCGGAAAGGTGCCGAGCACCTTCAGGCGCGCCGCCAGGGGCTTCGCGGCGTCGATCGCCTCGGTTCCCGCGGCCAACGTGGGGTGGACGAACTCGAGGATGAACCGATACGTCCAGGGCGACGCCGCCGGCCGGGAAGCGACATGGGAGAGATCGAGTCCTCGCTCGGCGAACACGCCCAGCAGCTTGTGCAGGACGCCTGGCCGATGCTCGAGCTCCGAGACGCAGGCCGTCTTGAACGGACCCGCCGTCGGCTCGGGCATCGTCGCCGCACGAGTGATCAGGTAGAAACGCGTCTGGTTGTCGTCGCGGTCCTGGAGGTCGGCCTGGAGGACCTCCAGACCGTAGCGCTCGCCTGCCCGACGGGACGCGATCGCGGCGACCGTCTTGTCGCCCGACGCCGCGACCTCGGCCGCGGCGCCTGCCGTGTCGTAGACGGCCTGCGCGCGGACATGCGGGTGGCGCGCGAAGAATCCCTTGCACTGCGAGAGCGCCACCGGATGCGAGCGCGCTTCGCGCAGGCCTGCGACCGTGGAGCCCGCCACGCCGAGCAGGCAGTGCCGGATCGGGATGGCGACCTCGCCGACGACCGTGACGTCTCCCGCCTCGAGTGCGTCGTACGCTTCGGCCACCGCGCCTGCCAGCGTGTTCTCGACGGCCACCACGCCCCACGCGTCCTCGCCACCCCCGACGGCGCGCACCACCGCGTCGAAGCTCTGGCGCGGCACCGGTGTCGAGCCCGGCCTGAGGATGCGCACGGCCTCCTCGCTGAAGGCGCCGAGCGCCCCCTGGAAACTGGTACGGTCTATATCTGCCATGGTGGTCAACGCGGGCGGGTGAGCCCGAGGCTGCGGATCTTCCGGTGCGGCGTGCGGGGAGAGACTCCGAGCGCCTCGGCGGCGAGCCCCTGGTGCCACCCCGTGCGCTCGAGGGCCGCTTGGATCGCAAGACGTTCGAGTTTGTCGAGGTTGAGGGCGGGAAGGCCGGACGAGCTGCCGTCGGCGGCCGCGGGCGGTGGCGACGCGAACGACACGGCGAGGTCTGCAGCGCGGATCGTGTGCCCCACCGCCATGAGCACCGCGCGCTCGATCACGTTGCGCAGCTCGCGGACGTTGCCGGGCCATGCGTAGCTCTCGAGCAGCGCCATGGCGTCCGGGGTGACGCTCCACGAGTCCGCATCCATGGGACGGAGCTCTGCGAGGAAGTGGCGCACGAGCAGCGGCACGTCGCCGCGACGTTCCCGGAGAGGCGGCAGACTCAGCACCACCGCGTTGATGCGGTAGAAGAGGTCGCGGCTGAATGCCTCGCGCGCCACCAGCTCGTCGAGTGGACGATTCGTGGCGGACACCAGGCGGAAATCCGTCGGGAGCTCCTTGGTCCCTCCGACTCGGCGGAACAGCTTCGTCGCCAGCACGCGCAGGAGCTTCGCCTGGAGCGGCTGCGCCAGGTCGCCGATCTCGTCCAGGAAGAGCGTGCCACCGTCCGCCAGCTCCAGCAGGCCGATCTTGCGGGAGCCCGCACCCGTGAACGCGCCCTTCTCGTGGCCGAAGAGCTCCGACTCGGCGAGCGACTCCGCCACCGCCGCGCAGTTCAGCGCCACCAGCGGGTGGGGGCGCCGCATCGACCGGCGGTGGATCTCGCGCGCGACCAGCTCCTTGCCCGTCCCCGACTCGCCGACCACGAGCACCGAGACGTCGGAGGCGGCAACCTTCTCCACGAGCTCCAGCGCGCGGCGTAGCCGCGGGTCGGCCGTCACGATCCCAGTGCCGAACGCCGACTCGCGCTCCACCATCGCGCCCAGCCGCTCCGACTTGGCCAGCGTGGCGCGCGCCTGTGCGGCCTTCCACACCAGCGCTATCAGCCGCTCCGCCTGCACCGGCTTCTCCACGAAGTCGTAGGCACCGAGCTTCATCGCGCGGGTGGCGGTGGCCACCGTGCCCGTCCCAGACACGAAGATCACCTGGGGGCGGTGCGGGTCGTCCGCGATCGACAGCAGCACCTCCAGGCCGTCGAGGCCCGGCATGCTCAGGTCGAGCAGGACTACGTCGAAGACCAGCTCACGCAGGGCGGCCAACGCCGAGCGGCCGTCCGCGACCGTAGTGACGCGGTGCTCGACTCCGTCGGCCTCTTCGAGAATGCGCTCGAGGAGAACTCTCTGGTCCGGGTCGTCGTCGGCGATCAGGACCGATATCGGGCGGGCTGCGCGGTTCTCCATAGCGACACTCTCACGCGCGGCGCCGCGCGGCCGCAAGGATCCCGGAATTGGCGAGACCCCGCGGCCGGAGCCGCGGGGCCTCTGAGGGCCACGCTGAAAACCTTGGGGGGGGTGGTGGCCCTTTTCGTGTACTTCGTGTCCTGAGCTCGGGACCGCGGGACCGGCCCTGGGGGGTTTCGCCTCGGTTAGTCTGAGTGAAGGAAGGCCCCGCGGCCCGAGCTCTTTGTCTTGTGGGCTCTCTTAGAGGCAATGGCGGTGCCAGAGAGCTTCGGCGGCGTAGCATGATGTTCCGCAACGGGTTGGCGCTCCGGCTACCGATTGCGGCGGCCAGTCGGAGTGGCCGAAGCGGACAGGATGGCCGGTCGAGCTGGCCGTGGCGCCTGGCCCAACGCGCCGCCGCCACCAACGACGAAGGGCCCCGGCTGCTGGCCGGGGCCCTTCTCAGTCCACCGAGCTGCGGGATGCCATCCAGCTCACCCTGGCGCGCGAGCACGACACGTCCAGCCAAGCGAGCCTCGTGACCAGGCATTCGCTGCGAGAGGCGTGGGAGTCGCTGCACGTGCTCCTGGCGGAGGACAACCAGGTCAACCAGCGGCTGGCGGTGGCCGTGCTCGAGCGGCTCGGCCACAAGGTTAGGGTCGCCAGGACGGGACGTGAGGCCCTCGAGCTCATCGAGCAGTTCAGCTTCGACCTGGTGCTGATGGACGTCCAGATGCCCGAGATGGGCGGGGTCGAGGCGACGCAGCTCATCCGCCAACGCGAAGCCCAGCACGGGGGGCACCTCCCCATCGTGGCCATGACGGCGCACGCCATGGCCGGCGACAGGGAGCGTTTTCTCGCTGCTGGCATGGACGAGTACATCTCGAAGCCGATCAGCCAGGAGCGCCTCCGCGAGGTAGTCAGGAGCCTGGGGCGGCCGGCGGCGACGGGCGACGGCACCCCGCCCCAGGGACCGGCGCCGAGCGGGCCCGCGGACCACGGACACCCGGTGCTGTCGCTGGACCGAGAGGCCCTCCTGGCCCGCGTCGAGTCGGACCTCGACCTCCTCAGCACGCTCCTGGGCGTCTTCAAGGCCGACCGCCCCAAGCTGATGGCCGACATCGAGGAAGCGCTGGTCGCGGGCAACGCGGTGGCGCTCGGCGAAGCTGCCCATACAATGAAGGGAGCACTCAGCGTCTTCGGCGTGGAGCCCGCCCGCTCCCTGGCAGAGCAGCTCGAGATGGCCGGAAAGCACGGGCGGCTCGAAGCGACGCGCGGTCTCTACGAAGATCTCGCGCGCGCAGTCGTCGTCGCGGAAGACGGCCTCGAGGCCATGCTCGGGGAGCTGGTGTAGCACGCTCCTGGGTCCGGGCAACAGAACACGAGAGGAGGCCCATGCGCTTTGCCTACAGCACCGCTTCGACCACAGTCCTGGTCGGACTCGCGCTCGCCGCAGTCGGGTGCGAAGCTCAGGGACGGCAGGGCGGCCGGGGGGGACGCGACGTGCGCGAGCCCACGATCCCTCCTCCGACGATCGTCGAGTACCGCCCGCGCTCGACGCTCGTGGTGCCCGAGCACCAAGTCCCGCGCGCCAAGTTCCCGGTGGTCGACTTCCACGGCCACCCGCCGAACCTGGCGTCTCCGGAGAACATCCGCACCGTCGTCGAGGCGATGGATCGCTTGAACCTCCAGGTCATGGTGCAGGCGCAGCCGAGCTCCGGTGAGCGGCTGACCAGCCAGATCGAGGCCGTGCGGGCGGCGGGCCACGCTGACCGCTTCGTCTTCTTCGCCTCGCTCGACCTGCGCGAGGTGGGCCCGGGCTCGGGCGCGCGCATCGCTGCGCAGCTCGAGGCCGACGTGCGCGCCGGCGCGGTCGGCGTCGGCGAGATCATGAAAGGCTTCGGGCTGAGCATCACCAAGGCGGACGGCACGCGCCTCCGCATGGATGACCCCGAGCTCGACGTCGTCTGGGAAACCGCTGCTCGACTCGGCATTCCCGTCTTCGTGCACACGGGTGATCCGGCGGAGTTCTTCCAGCCGCTCGACTATCAGAACGAGCGCTGGCTCGAGATGGCGCTCTTCCCCGACCGTCGCTTCAACGACCGCTCCCGGTACCCGGCGTTCGACGACCTCATGGCCGAGCGCGACCGCATGATCGAGAGACACCCCAACACCACTTGGGTGCTCGCGCACATGGGGTGGCACACACAGGATCTGGCTCGGCTCGGGGCCATCTTCGACCGCAACCAGAACGTGCTCGCCGAGCTCGGTGCCGTGCTCTACGACCTCGGCCGCCAGCCGCGCTTCGCGCGCGAGTTCTTCGTTCGTTACTCGGACCGGATCCTGTTCGGCAAGGACTCGTTCGCGCCCGATGAGTACCCGTACTACTGGCGCGTCTTCGAGACGGCCGACGAGTACTTCGACTACTACCGCGACTATCACGCGTTCTGGAAGCTGTACGGCATGGATCTGCCAGACGACGTGCTGCGGAAGGTCTACTACGCCAACGCGCTTCGCATCATTCCGAGGATGCCGACGGCGGGGTTCCCGACGCCGTAGCCGACAGATCTCCTAGCGGCCGCGCGCCGCGAGCGCACCCAGCTCGACCCACACGAAGGCAGCCAGGGCGAGCACGAGGACGGCGCTGATTCCGGCGCACACGTGGAGACCGAGGAGGAAGGCCTCGCGTGACGCTGCCAGCAGAGTGGACGCTGCTGCCGGCGACAGCGCCTGAGCGACGGCAGCGGCTCCGCCCAGCGTGTCCATTGCGGTCGCAACCGCCTCGGCCGGAACGCCGGGCAGGGACGCGCCGCCTAACATCCCGCGATAGGTCGCAACGCCCACGCTGCCGAAGACGGCGATGCCGAGCGCGCCCCCCAGCTCGGCGCTGGTTTCCGAGATCCCAGCCGCCGCCCCCGCCCGCTCCGGAGGCGCGGTGCCGATCATGAGATCGTTGGTGAGCGTGAAGATCGGCGCGCTGCCGAGGGCGAACGCGGTAGTCGCAAGCACGTACGCCACAAACCCGGTGTCCGCGTCGAGCCCGGTGAGATAGGCGAATCCCCCGGCGGTCACGATCAGCCCGGCCACCATCAGGGTCGCCGGGCGCATGCGGCGGGCGAGCGTCGGCGTGACGATCGCGCCCACGACCCAAGCCGACGCAGAGGGCGCACCCCACAGCCCTGCCTCGAGAGGGGACAGCCCTCGCACCAGCTGGAGGTACTGCGGCAGGTAGAGGAAGCCGCCGAAGAGGACGAAGATGGCGAAGCCGTAGGTGGCCACCGAAGCCGCGAACGCCGGCCTCGTGAAGAGGCGTAAGTCGATGAGCGGATCGGCGAGGCGCAGCTGACGGCGGGCGAAAACGGCGCCCAGAGCCAAACCCGCCAGGGACACCGCGGCGGGAACCGCCCCTGGGCCGTCCTGGGCCAGGGCCTTCACCCCGTAGATCACGCCGAGCACGGCGCCCATGGAGAGCGCCGCGCTCGGGAGGTCGATGCGCCCGGCGGCTGGATCGCGATACTCAGGGAGCAGGAAAGGCGCCGTGGCCAACACGAGCGCCATGATCGGCACGGCGATCAGGAACACCGATCCCCATGCGAAGAACTGAAGGAGGACACCGCCCACGAAGGGCCCCAGCACGCCGCCGAGCGAGAACGCCGTCATCCATACGCTGATCGCGCGCGTCCTCTGTCCATCGTCCAGGAACATGTTCCGGATGAGCGAGAGCGTGGACGGCGCGACCGTGGCGCCCGCGATGCCGAGTAGCGCACGCGTCACGATCAGCATCTCCGCGGTGGTCGAGAGCGCGGCGAGCACCGAGGCGACTCCGAACGCGATCGCGCCGATCATGAGGAGGCGCCGACGCCCGACGCGATCGCCCAGCGTGCGCATGGTGATGAGCGAGCCCGCGATGAAGAACCCGTAGATGTCGATGATCCACAGGAGTTGAGCGCTACTCGGCTGGAGGTCTTCGGTCAGCGCCGGCACCGCCAGGTGCAGGACCGTGAGGTCCATCGAGTAGAGCAGACACGGCAGGGCGATCACCGCCAGGCCGATCCACTCGCGACGCCCGGCGCGGGGAGGGACGGGAGGGGTCATGGGCGTGGTGCGCGGCGGCGTGAGGGGGCCAGAAGATGGAGAAGTTGCCCGGAAGCGGGCACCCTACCTGGCCGGACGAGTGCCCCCCCGACAAACCCGCCTGTGGCAGCGAGGCGCCTACAGGCTCCCCCGCAGCTTGCTCCTCCTGTACCCGTACAGGAAGTAGACCACGAGGCCCAGCGCCAGCCATATCCCGAACCGGATCCACGTCACCGTCGGCAGCTGGAGCATGAGGAAGATGCACGAGCCCGCCGAAACGAGCGGCACCCAAGGGGAGAACGGCGTGCGGAACGGACGCGCGCGGTTCGGCTCCTTCACGCGCAACACCAGGATGCCGATCGACACCAGCGCGAACGCGAAGAGCGTGCCGATGTTCGTCAGGTCGACGACCTCGTTGATGTTCGCGAACGCAGCGAAGAACGCCACGAATACACCGGTGATGATGGTGGTCACGTGCGGCGTCCTGCACTTCGGGTGCAACTTCGCCGCCCAGGCCGGGAGCAGTCCGTCGCGCGCCATCGAGTAGAAGATGCGCGGCTGCCCCATCTGGAAGACGAGCAGCACCGTGGTCATGGCGATGACGGCGCCGATCGCGACAACCACGCGCGAGAACCCGAGCAGCGCCTCGTTGCCGCTCGCCAGGTTGAGCGCGGTGAGCATCGGCTCCGCCGTGCCGAGCTGGCTCCACTCGGCCATGCCGCTCATGACCGCAGCGACCAGGATGAAGATCACGGTGCAGACCACCAAGCTCGCGATGATCCCGAAGGGCACGTCGCGCGCGGGGTCCTTGGCCTCCTCCGCGGCGCACGACACCGCGTCGAACCCGATGTAGGAGAAGAAGATGATCGCGGCCGCCGCGCGCACGCCCGCGAAGCCGTTCGGCGCGAAACCCCCGTGCGCCGTGTAGTGCTCGGGGTCGATGAAGAAGATGCCCACGGCGACGAAGAACATCAGGATCCCGACCTTGAGCAGCACCATGATCGAGTTCGAGAGCGACGACTCGCGGATGCCGTAGACGAGCAGCGCGGTGATGCCGGCCACGATGAGCACCGCCGGGATGTTCAGGATGATCGGCAGGCCGAAGAGCTCGGGCGCCGACGTGGTCGCGGCCGCGAGATCGAGCGTGCGCGGGTCGGTCGCGCCCGCAGCCACCGCCTCCGCCGCCTGGAAGGCCGTGCGGTAGTCGGTCGTCATCCAGGCGGCAATACCGATACCGAAGTGCGCGACGAGCTCGCGGAAGTAGCCGGACCAGGAGATCGCCACCGCGATGTTGCCCACCGCGTACTCGATGATGAGGTCCCACCCGATGATCCAGGCGACCAGCTCGCCGAGCGACGCGTAGGCGTACGTGTACGCCGACCCCGACACGGGGACCATGGCGGCGAACTCGGCGTAGCAGAGCGCCGCGAGCCCACAGGTGAACGCGGTGAGCAGGAAGGACAGCACAATGGCTGGCCCCGCGCCGGGGCGGACGCCGAGCTCCCCGGCGATGGCCGTGCCGGTGGTGGCGAATATGCCAGCGCCGATGACCGCGCCGACGCCGAGCGCGGTCAGGTCCCACTTACCCATGACGCGCCGGAGCCCCTGTCCCTCTCCAGGCAATTCGGCCGTAAGCCGGTCGACGTTCTTACGCGCGAGCAGCTGGGACATGCGGCTCCCTCGGCGGGGGTTTACAGGTTGTCGGTCAGCTGCTGCGGGAGGTGCGACGACTCACGACTACAGGGCCTACTCGGGCTTCTCCAGCCCATAGATGTACACGGCTTCCGCGCCCCGTCCGTCCGACATGTGGCCGAGCAGGTAGTCGGCGCCAATCTCGTGCACGGTGAGCGCGTAGGGCGTGACGACTTCGCCGAGGTAGCGCCCGTCGCGGTCGAACACCATCCACAGACGGTCGCCACCCATGTCGAACCAGCGGTAGATCTGCGCCCACACGTTGCCGAGCTCGTCGACCACCAGCTGGCTGAACGTGTGGAAGGCCTCGGCGTGGACGTATGCGTCCGCGATGACCTCCGCCTCGTCATCGGTGATGCCGCGATCACGCGCCAGCTGGCGCACGGCGGCGACGCGGAAAGCACTCAGATCTGCCGCGGTGACCGGCGGAGGGGGCTGGTCCAAACGGAAGATGCGGAGCGTGCGGCCGCCGCGCGCGATCTCCCGGATCTCGAACCCCTCCGTGCTCGAGTACCAGACCGTCGAGTCTGCCGCCGTCGCGACGCCCACCGGACCCCACACGTACGTGCCCTCCCCTACAATCTCGGCCGCGTCGGGGAAGTCGCCGAACGAGTCGATCATCCGCCCGTCGCGCCCGAAACGCATGAGGCGCATGGTCGAGCGCTGGAGGCCCGTGAGCGAAGCATCGACCGGCAGCCGCCCGATGAACAGAATGGAGCCATCGGAGAACGAGCCGGCTCCCTCGAGCTCACCGATGAAAGGCGCGTCCGGCCGCGTGATGGGAAACTGGCTGAGGCCGGAGAGGTCCGGCCCCAGGAGCGAGATCGCCCCTCCCGCCGCGTAGACGAGCAGCGTGTCGCCTGGCAGCGGATAGACCCTCCGCGGGCGCCCCACCTCGATGGTGGGGTCGCGCTCGAAGCGAAACGCGTTGATGTAGTTGCCGCCCGCGTCGAAGTGCCGAACGTCGCCCATACCACGGTTGGCGACCACCACCGAGCCGTCGGACAGCCGGCGCGCATGTTCCGCCCGGTAGATGCGCTGGTCGGGGTCGTACGGCTGATTGCCGATCTGGATGCGCGGCCTCCCCGAGAGGCGCCACCGCGTCTGCAGACTCCAAACCGCCTGCTCTGGATCGCTGTTCACGATCGTGACGCCCGCGCTGTCCGTCACGATCACCGCTTCGCGAGCCGGCGCGCCCCCGCAGGCACCGAGGAGGACGGCGCAGAGCGTGAGAACGCCGAAGGCGAACCCACCTCGCCGCCCGGCGCGGAAGCCGTGATTCAGCGTGAAACGAGGCATGCCCGAAAGCTCGGAGCATGGCCGAGGACCCGCTAGCCCCGGGACCCCGACGCTCCAAGCACAGGTCGCAGGCCCCCCTTCCGTGGGCGACGTGCGCAGCATGTAGCCCCACGAGGCGGGTTTCCGACGCCGGAGGCCGACTCGCAGACCAGCCTCGCGAAGCCGGTGTCGGAAACCCGCCGGCGAGGGTTAGCGACGCCGCCGCACCTAGCCCACGCCAACCCACCTGCAAACCGGCGGTGTCGCTAACCCCCTAGATTTCGACTTGGACACCCACCTCCACCACGCGGTCCGGCGGCAGATGGAAGAACGACGTCGCCGTGCGCGCATTGCGCGCCATGGCTCCGAAGAGCCGCTCGCGCCACACGCTCATACCGACTTTCCGCTCGCTCGCGATCACCGACTCCCGGCCGACGACGAACGTCACGTCCTTCGGATCGATGGCCTTCCCGTCGATGCGCACCGATTCCAGGTCGCGAGCCACGAACGGGTCCTCCAGGAACCCATAGCGCAGCGCCACACGGTGGAAGCCCTGACCGAGCGCTTCGCTGGTGGCGCGCTGAGCCTCGGGCACCCGCGGAACCTCCGCGGTCTCCACGCTCACCAAGATCACGGTGGAGCGGAGCGAGTCGAAGTGCTGGAGCGTGTGCAGCAGGGCCGGCGGCGTTCCGCCCGCCCCGCGATACATGAAGATGGCGGTGCCCGGGACTCGGCGCGGAGGGTTCAGCTTGATGTCCGCGAGGAAGAACTCGATCGGCAGCGTGCTGGAAGCCATGCGTCGGAGCAGGAGCTCCCGGCCGCGCTTCCACGTGGTCATCATGGCGAGGATAAGCGCCGCGATCACGAGGGGAAACCAGCCGCCGCGCGGCACCCGCAGCATGTTCGAGCCCCAGAACGCCAGGTCGATGACGAGCAATGCGCCACAGAGCGAGAGCGCAGCGCCCAAACCCCATCCCCAGCGCTCCCGCGCGACCACGAACAGGAGGATCGTGGTGACGACCATCGTGCTCGACACGGCTACGCCGTATGCGGCGGCTAGGCCGCTCGAGGTGCGGAAGCCGACCACGAGACCGATGCACGCGATCATCAGGATCCAGTTGATGCTGGGTACGTAGATCTGACCACGCTCGTGCTCCGACGTGTGCTCGATGGCGACGCGGGGCAGGTACCCGAGCTGAACTGCCTGCATCGTCAGCGAGAACGCGCCGGAGATCACGGCCTGTGAGGCGATGATGGCCGCGGCCGCCGTGAGCAGCACGAACGGCACGAGAGCCCATCCTGGCGCCAGCAGGAAGAACGGGTTCGCCGCGGCACTGGGATCGCTCAGGATCAGCGCGCCCTGCCCGAAATAGCTCAGCAGGAGCGCTGGCATCACGAGCGCGTACCACGTGGAACGGATGGGGCGGGTGCCGAAGTGCCCCATGTCGGCGTAGAGCGACTCGCCCCCGGTCACCACGAGGAAGATCGACCCGAGCACGACGACGCTCCGCCAGCCATTCTCGGCGAAGAAGCGCACCGCGTGGCGAGGATCGACCGCCGCGAGCACACCGGGCTGCTCGATCACGTGAACGAGGCCGAGCGCGGCGAGCGTCGTGAACCAGACCAGCATCACCGGCCCGAAAAGGGCGCCGACTTGGGCCGTGCCACGTCGCTGCACCAGGAAGATCAAGAGCAGGATCGCGATCGCGATCGGGACGACGAACGGGTCGAAGGCAGGGGTGACCACCGAGAGGCCCTCCACCGCCGAGAGCACGGAGATCGCCGGGGTCAGCATCGAATCCCCGTAGAGGAGCGACGCGCCGAAAAGCCCCAGCAGGACCAGCAGCGGTCTGCCGCGTCGGTTCGCCTTCTCGCTCGACGTCGCCAACGAGGTGAGCGCGAGGGTGCCGCCTTCGCCGCGGTTGTCGGCCCGCAGCACGAAGGTCTGGTATTTCGCCGTGATGATGAGGACGAGAGCCCAGAAGATCAGCGAGAGGATGCCGAGCACGTTCGCCGTGGTCGCCGCGACCTGGTGGCTCGGGTGAAGGGACTCGCGGATCGCGTAGATCGGGCTCGTCCCGATATCGCCATAGACGACGCCCAGCGCGGCGAGCGACGTCAGCGCCAGGCGCCGATCGTTCGCACGAGACTCCTCGGGGACCACCGCGGCACCGTTCATTGCGCGCTCAACCTCGCGCCAGTCAGGCCCGAGGTGAACTCAGTCGGCGACCGCGCCGAGGTGCGTGCGGCGCTCCATCTCCGTGAAGCCGTCGGCCGCGGCGGACTCGGCAGCGAACAGCGACACCGCGACGCCCACCACGAACGCGAGCGGGATCGTGATCATGGCCGGGTTGCGGAGCGGGAACCACGCGCTGTCGTGCCCGAGCACGTCCACTTGAATCGTCGGCGAGAGGTAGATCAGCACCAACGTCGCGACCGTCCCCGTGACCATGCTAGCCACCGCACCCACGGTCGTGAACCTCCGCCAATAGATCGAAAGGATGAGTGCGGGGAAGTTCGCGCTCGCCGCGATGGCGAACGCCAGCGACACCATGTAGGCCACGTTCTGGCCCTCGAACGTGATGCCGAGCGTCACCGCGAGCACCCCGAGGAAGATCGTCGCGACCCGTGCCACCTTGAGCTGCTCCGCGGGATCGGAGTGGCCGTGCCGCACCACGCTCACCCAGAGGTCGTGCGAGAGCGCCGCCGCGCCCGACAGCGCGAGCCCGGCGACCACCGCGAGGATGGTAGCGAACGCGACCGCCGCGATGAAGCCGAGCAGCGGCGTACCGCCGAGCACCTCGGCGAGGAGCGGCGCGGCCATGTTGCCGCCTGCGTCCACGCTGCGGATCGCCTCCGGACCCACCAGCACCATGGCGCCGAAGCCGAGCACGAACGTCATCAGGTAGAAGTACCCGATCAGCCCGGTGGCGACGAACACGGACGTGCGCGCGCCCTTCGCGTCGGGCACGGTGTAGAAGCGCATCAGGATGTGCGGGAGCCCGCCCGTGCCGAACATCAACGCCATGCCGAGCGAAATCGCGTCCAGGGGATTCGACACGAGCCGCCCGGGCGCGAGCACGGCGTCGCCCTGCTGACTCGCGGCCTCCGCGAAGAGCCCGGTCGGACTCATACCGAAGCGCGATAGTACGAGCAGCGCCAGGAGCGTCGCCCCGCCGAGCAGGAGCACCGCTTTCACGATCTGCACCCAGGTGGTGGCGATCATGCCGCCGAAGAGCACGTACGCGATCATGACCACGCCCACGATGACGATCGCCCACACGTACGGGATGCCGAACATCAAGCGAATCAGGCCGCCGGCTCCGACCATCTGCGCGATGAGGTAGAACGCAACGGTCGCCAGCGTGCCGACCGCGGCCGCGATGCGCACCGGCGTCTGCCGCAGTCGGAAGGCGACCACGTCGGCGAACGTGTACTTGCCCAGGTTGCGAAGCGGCTCGGCGATCAGGAAGAGCACCACGGGCCACCCCACGAGCCATCCCGTGGAGTAGATGAGCCCGTCGAAACCTGTCGTAGACACCAGTCCCGAGATTCCGAGGAACGACGCCGCGGACATGTAGTCGCCGGCGAGCGCGACCCCGTTCTGCACGGGGCCGATGCTCCGCCCGGCCGCATAGAACTGCTCGGTGGTCTTGGTCTGTCGCGCGGCCCACCACGTGATGCCGAGCGTCACCGCGATGAAGAGGAAGAAGAACGTCATCGCGACGGCGCTGGGTGCGCCGAGGGAGGTTTCCGTCATTCGCGCAGCCTCGCCAACTCGTCGTCGTAGCGCGTGTTCGCCCACCACACGTACCCGAGGGTGAGGAGCCACGACGCAACGATGACACCGGCGCCCAGGAGGATCCCGACGGAGAGCCCGGGCACGATCAATCGCCCCATCAGCGGCTTGGCATAGGCGATGAGCAGGATGAACCCGAAGTAGACGGCGATCATCGCGCCGGTGAGCGTGAGCGCGATACGCCATTGCCTCGCGGCGAGCGCGCGCAGTTGAGCGTGGCGGTCGTCGGTCATGGCAGCGGCGGGATCATACCGGAGAAGACGTACGCCTGGAGGAGCGCGATCAACCCGACCACCGCAGCGCCGGCCACCGAGTGCCACCAGACCGTGCGGAAGATCGGGCCCAAGGAGCGTGTGCGCTCATGCGGGTCGTCGTAGCAAGCGGCGCTCGCGACCATGATCGACTGCGCGTCGATCATCTTGCCCATCACGCCGCCGGTCGAGTTGGTCGCGACGATGAGCACCTCGTTGAGGTTGAGCTGCTGCGCGGTGATGCGCTGCAAGCTGCCGAAGAGCGCGTTGGAAGCGGTGTCGGACCCGGTGAGGAAGACGCCGAGCCAGCCCAGGTACGCCGCGAAGAATGGGTACATGAAGCCGGCGCCCGTGAACGCGATGCCGAGCACGGCGTCCATGCCCGAGAAGCGCGTGAGGAACCCGAGGCCCAGCACCTGACCGATGACAAGAATGGGCATCCCGAGCCGATGCGCCGTGGTCAACACCGCGGCCTTCCACTGTGCAAGGGTCAGCCGAAGCACGAGGCCAGAGAGGATCGCCGCTAGGAAGACGGCGGTGCCGGACGCGGAGAGCCAGTTGATGGTGAAGCGCGCGGCTTCCGGGGCCGCGCCGGACGGGAGCACCGGCGGCATGCGCTGCACGAGGTTGTGCAGCGCGGGCATCTCCCAGACCGGTAACGAGAGGGAGCCCGCTAGGGAGGATCCGAGCAGCGTGGTCTGGAACGTGATATCGGCGAAGAGGTTGTTCAGGAACACGCGGTAGGACGGGATCCCCCAGACCGCGCAGCACGCGACGAGGAGGCCCCAGGGCACCCAGGCGTACGCGGTCTGACCCAGTGTGAAGCGGCTCTTCCAGTCGTGCTCGTCTTCAGTGAGCGCGGCCGCCTGCCCCGCTTTCTCCTTCGCCTCGCGCTCGTGACGAAGCAGGAAGCGCGACTTCGGGTGCCACACGAACCGCAAGAAGAGCGCGGTGCAGACGACCGACGTCACGCCCGCGATCACGTCGGTCATCAGGTGGAAGGACGCCGAAGACGAAGCGAACCACTGCAGCACCGCGAAGGACAGACCGGAGACGAGCGCGCCCGGCCAA
Organism: Gemmatimonadota bacterium; assembly: GCA_016873995.1. Lineage (GTDB taxonomy): Bacteria > Gemmatimonadota > Gemmatimonadetes > Longimicrobiales > Gaopeijiaceae > UBA2982. The sequence continues at coordinate 89,551 of VGVR01000007.1, read as the reverse complement.
ACCTCCCAGACCTGCTTCCAGGTGCCGCCCTCCATCTTCACGAACGCCGCCACGAGCCAGAAAGGCACGAGGACCGAGACGAACGGGAGTTGGCGACCCGCCATGTGCGAGAGCGTGAGCTGGTCGAGGCCGCTCACGGTCGCGAGCGTCACGATGGGCGTACCGATCGCGCCCCACGCCACCGGCGCGGTGTTCGCGAGCAGGTTGAGCACTGCGGACTGGAAGGGTGAGAAGCCGAGTCCGACCATGACGGCGCCCGCGATCGCGACCGGCGTGCCGAACCCCGACGTGCCCTCGATGATGGCGCCGAACGAGAACGCGATCATCAGCACCTGCAGGCGCCGATCGAACGAAACGTGGATGATCGACTCCTTGAGGATCTCGAACTTCCCCGAGATCAGGGTCATGTTGTAGAGGAACATGCCCCCGATGATGATCCAGATGATGCCTAGGAATCCGGATAAGGTGCCGAACAGGAATGCGGAGCCCGCTGAGGCGATGGGCATCTGGAACGCCAGCGTCGCGACCAAGAACGCTGCGATGACTCCGTAGAAGGCCGCGTACGGCGCGCTGATCCCGAGATGTTTGTGGCCGCGGGCATCGCGGTGCGGGTGCAGCGCGATGAAGTAGAGCAGCGTGAGGATAGGGATCGCCGCGACGATGGTGGACAGGAAGACGTTCCCGAGCGGGTTGTAGTTCTGCTCGAACATCCGTTCTTCCCTCCGTGCAGGGGCGATGGGGCAGCGTAGACCCGCGGTGCAGTCGGCCACCGCCGACAGGCCGGTCGTGCACGCCGGCCGTGTCTCGGCGCGTGGGATAGGACAGCTCGCGGGCGTCCGCGGCAAGGGGCGCGGGTCGTGGACGCTTGGTCCGCCGCCGGGGCGGGCGCCCGCGTCGGTGCCTGCAGAAGTGTCTGCACCTCGACGGACCGCCGCGGACCAACGGCGACCGCCACCCCAAAAAGAGGTGGGCAGGTGCTGACTCGTGGTGCAACCGCGGTGGCGCTCGTGGCCGCGATGACCCGCGCTGACGGCGATCCGGAACGGCACGTTGGGGGCCCCGAGCCACCTGGTGCCCCGCGCGCAGATCATCCAGCTGCTCGCCTCCGCGGTGGCCGACGCGTTCCCGGCCAACTCGGGGGGCGCCGAGTCCCGCGTCGACATCGCCCCGTCCGGCCGGCTACCGGGCGGGGCGATTCGCGTCTAACGGCAGGTCGAGAAGACGGTCACGCCTTTCGCCTCGAGGGCGGCAGCGTCCGCGCACGAGACGGCCGATCCTTCGAGGCGCACCGCGTCCCCCGCCCCGAACGAGGGGTGGAAGAGGAGTGGCTGCACGTCGCTGACGAGCATGTCGCCGCGTAGATCGAGGCGGGTGAGCCCGAGGAGCCCGATGAGCGGGCCGAGGTCGTGCACGCGCGTAGCAGCCAGCCCGAGCGTGGTGAGCCGCGAGAGTGCCCCGAGCGGCCCAATGTCCGAGACCGCGGTGCCCTCGAGCTCGAGGATCTCGAGGCTCTGGATGCCCCCCAGCGGTGTGACGTCGCTCGAGTGCGGGTTCCGTGCGAGCGAGAGGCGAGTCAGCTGAGGAAGCGCCGCCAGCGCCCGCACGTCCGCGACGGAGTTGTCGAGCAGCTCGAGGCGCGAGAGTCGCGTGAGTCCCGCCAGCGCTTCGAGGCTCTGCAGGCGCTCGCCGGACCCCAGCCGCAGACGGATCAGGCCAGCGAGCCCAGCCAGCGGCGACACGTCGCGGATCGGGTTGCCGTAGAGGTCGAGCGACGTGAGCGTGCGCACTGCCGCCAGCGGGCCGATGTCCTCGATCCGGTTGCGCGCGAGGCTCAGGTCGGTCAGCTCGGTCAAATGGCCGAGCGGCGTCACGTCGCGGATCGTGTTGTATCCGTAGATGTGCAGCTCGCCGAGGTGCACGAGGTTCTCGATGCCCGAGAGATCGGAGATGGCGGCGTCGGGCGCGTGCAGCCGTGTCAGCTGGGCCAGGCGAGCGCACGTGAGCGCTTCGTCGGGTCGGGCGCTCAGGGCCACTCGGATGGCGCGCACGAGGGCGGTGTCGGGAATGGTGACGGTCGTCGACTCCGCGCCGTCTCGGCAGACAGGACCCGCGGGAGCTGGGTCGGGCTGAACCACCGCCGACACCGATTGGTGCCCTCCGCTGCCGCCGGCGCACGCGGTGGCCCAGGCGGCCGCGGCAAGGGCGAGAACGCGCGGGCATGCGCGTCGAAGCGGCATCGAGGTTCGTCTCATCCCGTTCAGGCCCAGTTGGGTGAGCCCCGTGGGTGCGCGCTCGGTTGCCCCGAGCCGAGCACCATGCTATCCCAATTGCCGCGAGAGATCCACGCTCCCCAACCGAGCCCCGCATGGCCAACACCGCCCGGTTCGAACGCATCGACTCCGTCGGCGTCATCACGCTCGACAATCCTCCCGTGAACGCGCTCTCCCTCGCGGTCCGCACGGCCGTTCGCGACGCACTGTCGAGCGCCCACGCCGACGCCCGAGTGAAGGCGCTGGTGATCACGGGCGCAGGTAAGCTCTTCAGCGGCGGCGCCGACATCAAAGAGTTCGATTCGGGTCTCTCCAACCAGTCGCCAAACCTCCCCGAGCTGATCGCGCTCGTGGAGGACAGCCCGAAGCCGGTCGTCGCCGCCCTGCACGGCACTGCAGTCGGCGGCGGCTGCGAGCTGCCGCTCGGGTGTCACGCACGCGTGGCCATGGCCGGTACTCAGGTCGGCCTGCCGGAGGTCACGCTCGGCCTCGTGCCCGGCGCGGGTGGGACGCAGCGGCTCCCCCGTCTCATCGGCGTGCAAGCCGCGCTGGACGCGATCGTCAGCGGCAAGCTCATGAGCGCGGAGAAGGCTCACGAGCTGGGCATGGTGGACGTGCTCGTGCCGAAAGGCGGCGACCTCGTGAAAGCAGCCGTGGCGCACGCCAGTCAGCTCGCGGCGTCCAAGCAGCTCACCAAGACGCGCGACCGCGCGGGGCGCATCGCCGACGCCCAGTCGAACGCGGGCATCTTCGATGAGGCGCGCAAACAAGCCGCGAAGCGGGCCCGAGGCTTCGAGGCACCGCAGGCGTGCATCGACTGCGTGGAGGCCGCCGTCACGAAGCCCTTCGCTCAGGGTCTCGCATTCGAGCGGGAGACCTTCCAGCACCTGAGGACGTCGTCCCAGTCGAGGGCCCAGAGGCACGCGTTCTTCGCCGAGCGCGAGGCGCGCCGCGTGCGCGGCGTAGATGAGAGCACCAAGGAGTTTCCCATCGCGCGCGGCGCGGTGCTGGGGTGCGGCACCATGGGCGGGGGCATCGCCATGTCTTTTGCCAACGCCGGCATTCCGGTCATCGTCACGGAGGGCGACAGGGCCGCTCTCGACCGCGGCTTGGACATCATCCGCAAGAACTACGCGGCCACGGTCTCGAAGGGAAGCCTGTCCGCTGCGGACGCAGAAGCGCGCCTCGCGCTCATCGAGCCCACGCTCGAGTTCGAGCGCGCAGCAGCGGCAGACATCGTCATCGAAGCCGTGTTCGAGAACATGGACCTCAAGAAGGGCATCTTCGGTCGCCTCGACAAACTCTGTCGCCCCGAGGCGATCATGGCGACGAACACGTCTTCACTCGACATCGACGAGATCGCCGCCGTGACGTCGCGCCCCCAGCAAGTGGTGGGCACGCACTTCTTCAGTCCCGCGAACGTGATGAAGCTGCTCGAGATCGTACGGGGCGCGAAAACGTCGCCCGAGGTGCTCGCGACCACGCTCTCGCTCGCGAAGCGGCTCGGGAAGTTCGGCGTCGTGGTCGGGGTGTGCGACTCGTTCGCCGGCAACCGCATGCTCTATCCGTACCAGCGGCAGGCGCAGTTCCTGCTCGAGGAGGGTGCGCTCCCCGAGCAGGTGGACCGCGTCCTCTACGACTTCGGATTCCCGATGGGGCCGTTCGCGGTCAGCGACCTCGCGGGCATCGACGTCGGCTACAAGATCCGCCAGCACCGCGAGCACGAGCGTCCCAAGCACCTCCGGCACTCCAGCTTGGCGGACAAGCTGTACGAGATGGGCAGGTACGGGCAGAAGAATGGGAAGGGATGGTTCCTCTACGAGAAAGGCAACCGGACGCCGATCCCCGATCCCGACGTGACCGCGCTGATCGTGACGGCCTCCAAAGAGCTCTGGATCGAGCGGCGCGAGATCTCTGACGAGGAGATCCTGCAGCGCTGCCTGTACCCCCTCATCAACGAGGGCGCCAAGATCCTGGACGAGGGCATCGCCGAGCGCTCGAGCGACCTCGACGTGGTGTGGCTGCACGGGTATGGCTTCCCGCGCTACCGCGGCGGGCCCATGTACTGGGCCGACTCGCTCGGACTCGACCACGTGCACGAGGTCATGCACCGCTTCTTCGAGATCCACAGCGACTGGCTGGAGCCCGCGCCGCTCCTCGGTCGGCTCGCACACGAGGGGGGCACGTTCGGGGACTGGAGGCGCTCATGATCTACCGCAGCCCCTACCCCGACGTCGGCATCCCGAACGTCTCCGTCACCGAGCACGTCTTCGGCAACATCGCGGGCCGTGAGAACGCGATCGCGCTCATCGACGCCGCCACGGGTGCCAAGGTCACATTCGGTGAGCTGAAGAGCCGCGTTCTGCGGGCCGCAGGCGGCCTGACCGCACGGGGGTTCGCGAAGGGCGACGTAGTCGCCATCTACAGCCCGAACACGCTCGGCTATCCCGTGGCGTTCCACGGGGCGACCCATGCAGGCGGCATCGTCACCACGGTGAACCCGACCTATACGACGGAAGAGCTGGCCAGCCAGCTGCGAGACTCGCGCGCGCGCTTCCTGGTGACGATCGGCCCGCTGCTGGAGAAGGCTCAGGAGGCCGCCCGACGGGCGGGGGGCGTCCAAGAGATCTTCACATTCGACGCGGCACCCGGGACGACGCCGTTCGCGCGCCTGCTCGAGTCGCCGGAACTCGTGAGGGGCCCGCACATCGACCACGCGAGGGACCTCGTGGCGCTCCCCTATTCCAGCGGCACCACCGGCATATCCAAGGGCGTCATGCTGACGCATCGCAATTTGGTCGCCAACATGGTGCAGATCGCCGGCTGTGACCCACTCTGCCGGCCGCTCACCGAACGAGACACGGTGATGGCCGTGCTCCCCTTCTTCCACATCTATGGGCTGGTCGTGGTGCTGAACTACGCTCTCTGGCGCGGCGCGAGCCTGGTGGTGGTGCCCAGGTTCGAGCTGGAACCGTTCCTGAAGGCGATGCAGGACCATCGGGTGACGTATGCGTATCTGGTGCCGCCGGTGCTGGTGGCACTCGCCAAGCACCCGGTGGTAGGCCAGTACGATCTCTCGCACCTCGCCGGCATCATGTCCGGAGCGGCGCCGCTGGGCCGGGAACTGGCCAACGCGGTCGAAGGGCGCTTAGGATGCGTCATCACCCAGGGATACGGGCTCACGGAGACGAGCCCCGTGACGCACATGGGGCTCAGTCAGCGGAAGGGCCAATGCCCGCACGACTCGATCGGGCCGAGCCTGCCGAACACCGAGATCCTCATCGCGGACGTGGAGACCGGGCAGCCTCTCGGGCCCAACCAGCGGGGCGAGGTATGGGTGCGGGGGCCGCAGGTGATGATGGGGTATCTCGGCCAGCCCGCGGCCACCGCCGCAACGATCGATCGCGATGGGTGGCTGCACACCGGCGACATCGGCACGGTCGATGAGGGGGGACTGTGCCGCATCGTCGACCGAGTGAAGGAGCTCATCAAGTACAAGGGATACCAAGTGGCCCCCGCCGAGCTCGAAGCCGTCCTGCTGACCAACCCGCACATCAAAGACGCAGCCGTGATCCGGAGCCCCGACGAGGAGGCCGGCGAGGTGCCGAAGGCGTACGTGGTGAGCGACGGATCGCTCAGCCCCAACGACGTGCTCGCGTTCGTCGCCGAGCGCGTCTCCCCGCACAAGAAGATCCGCCGCGTAGAGTTCATCGATGCCATCCCGAAGTCGCCGTCGGGGAAGATCCTCCGGCGCGTACTGATCGAGCGGGAGGCGCAACGGGTGGAGGGGCACGACAGGTGAGTCGGCACCTTTGGGAGCGGAGCAGACCAGCGACTAGCCAGCGCACCCGGTCATGGTGCACGTGTCCGGACGGTCTAACCAGCAGCTGCCGAGGTCGAGCATGAGAGAAGCCGTCATCGTCTCCACCGCCCGCACCCCCATCGGCCGAGCGTACCGCGGCGCGTTCAACGACACGCACGGCGCGACCATGGCCGGTCACGCGATCGAGCACGCGGTGCGCCTCGCACGCCTCGAGGCCGGCGAGGTCGAGGACGTCATCATGGGATGCGGCTTCCCAGAGGGCGCGAACGGCATGAACATCGCGCGCCTCGGCGGGCTGCGGGCTGGCCTCGCCGTCACGACCTCGGCGGTGACCGTGAACCGCTTTTGCTCGTCCGGCCTGCAAGCGATAGCGATGGCGGCCAACCGCATCGTCCTGGACGACGTGCCTGTGGCGGTGGCGGGGGGCGTCGAGTCCATCAGTCTCGTGCAGAACAACCTCAACCAGCACAAGGCCAAGGAAGCGTGGCTCGCCGAGCACAAGCCCGAGATCTGGATGAGCATGCTCGACACCGCCGAAGTCGTGGCGAAGCGCTACGGCGTGGGACGCGACGTGCAGGACGCGTACGCGCTGTCGAGCCAGCAGCGCACGGCCGCGGCGCAGGCGGCGGGCCGCTTCGACGACGAGATCGTGCCGATGACCTCGCGCATGCTGGTCACGGACAAGGCGACCGGCGCGACGAGCGAGAAAGAGGTGACGCTCGCCAAGGACGAAGGGAACCGACCCGACACCACCGCCGAAGGCCTGGCCGCGCTCAAGCCGGTGCTCGGCCCCGACAAGACCGTCACCGCAGGCAACGCTTCACAGCTCTCCGACGGTGCGTCGGCGTGCGTGCTCATGGAGGCGCGCGAGGCAGAGCGCCGCGGACTCGAGCCGCTCGGTTACTTCCGCAAGCTCGTAGTCATGGGACTCGAGCCGGACGAGATGGGGATCGGTCCGGTGTTCGCGGTGCCGCGCCTGCTCGAGCGCACAGGGCTCCGCATGGACGACATCGACCTGTGGGAGCTGAACGAGGCCTTCGCCGTGCAGGTCGTCTACTGCCGGGACCGCCTCGGCATTCCGGACGAGCGGCTGAACGTGAACGGCGGCTCCATCGCCATCGGCCACCCGTTCGGCATGACCGGGTCGCGCCTGGCCGGCCACATCCTCATCGAGGGGAAGCGCCGCCGCGCCAAGCACGTGGTGGTGACCATGTGCGTGGGCGGTGGAATGGGGGCGGCTGGGCTGTTCGAGGTGGCGTAGCCCGGCGAGCCGCTACTCGGCAGGCCGCGTCGCCAACACGCAGAGCGACGCCGGCGCGGTCCCGATTTCGACGATCTCGAAGCCGGCTTCGTCCACCGCCGCGCGCCACCGCTCGGGCGCCCCCCGCCCACCGAAGTACCCGTGCGACGCGAAGAGTGGGAACGCGAAGCGTGTGTACCAGTCGGGATTCACGACCATGAGCAGCAGCTCACCCCCGGGTCGGAGGACGCGCCTAGTTTCCGCAAGCGACTTGCGGACCCCTTCGGCATTCAGATGGTCGATCGCGGCGACGCTCACCACGGCGTCGAAGCTGCCGTCCTCGAAGGGCATGTCGCGGATGTCTCCCGACTTCACCTCCAGCCGTCCTTCGACGCCGGCGATGCGTGCGTTGGAGCGCAGACGCTCCGGCGTATTGTCTCCAATGCCATAACCCTCGAGGAAGAGATCGAGGGCGGTCACGGTCGACTGCGGACGCGCCAGCAGGACCATCAAGGCCGACCGGCCCGAGCCCGCTCCGGCGTCCAGGACCCGCCCCGCTCCTGACGCGAGAAAGCGGTCGGTGGGGAGGTCCATCGGGCGATTGAAGCGCATCGGGCCATGCACGATGCACGCGCCCGCGAGCGCCCAGACCGCCAGCACACCTGTGACAACGGCTCGCCACCGCGGCCATCCTGCGCGCCACATCAGCGCGGTGAGCAGTACGAACACGATGGCTACCAGCAGATGCCCCAGCGTCCACGGCCAGGTGTAGTCGAAGTCGTAGCGAAGCGCGTCCATCATGAGGCACTTCCCGCCGCACTCGGTGGCTTCGGCTCGGTCTCGGGTCCGTACTGGAAGGCCTGCTCGAGAGGCACCCCGAACACGCCGGCGATCCGGAAGGCGACCTCGAGCGAGGGCGAGTACTTTCCCAGCTCGATCGCGTTGACCGTCTGGCGCGTCACCCCTACGCGATCCGCGAGCTCCTGCTGCGTCATCTCCTGGTGGTCGAAGCGGAGGCGACGGATGCGATTGCGCACACCGTGCGCGGTCATGCCGCCTCTCGCCGGAAGATGACGATCTGTGCCCCGAGCCGGGTCAGCTCGGCGACCACGAGCGCGAGCAGGATGTGCTGGGCGAGGAAGTATCCATCCGTCGAGATGTGCACCGATCCCACCGTCAGCAGCGCCCCGGCGAGCATCACGTAGTAGGCGATGCTGCGCGCGCGCAGCTCGATGGCGCGCTCTCGCTCGTCACGCGCGGCGCGAGCCTCCTTCGGGTTGCGGATCCGCAGGACCAGACGCACGGCGAGCTCCGCGACAATCAGCGTGATCAGCACCAGCAAGAAGATGTGGAAGGTGCTGTTCGGGTCGGCGTTGCCGTGGCCCACCTGGGTGACGTGCCAGAAATAGACGCCGAACAGCGTGAACAGCAGGACGAACGAGACCCACAGGGTCTTTTCACGGAACGACACAGGAGGGATCCTCCGCCTGGGAAGTCGTGTGAATGAGACTCAGTATATGTTTTGTGATATTCTGTGTCAAGTTATTACGACACATGGCGGCCGCACGGATGGCCGCAAGCCACCCGAGAGCGTGCGAGTCGAGCCGCCCGCCCTACTGGCAGTACGCCGACTGCCTGAAGTCCGGCACGATGTCCAGGCCGAGCTCGTCGCCCGGATTCACCACGATCGGCGCCGTGATGCAGGACTGGCCGGCCAGGAGATCGATGCGGATCCGTAGGGCCGACGTCACGTCCCAGGGAAACTGGAACGAGCGCGACCCGTTCCCGACGACGTCGCCGATACGGCGCGACTGGCCCGACTCGTTGATGACGTAGATGGTGGCGTCGTAGAAGTTCCGGTTGCGCACGTCGAGCTGAACGCTCTGAGCGGCGGGTTCGGAGAAGGGGTCGCGGCGCGGGAAGAGCGTCTGACATCCTGCCATCGCTACCCCGAGGGCGATCACCGCCAGCAACCGAGGCGCATTGCGGGCTGAGACCGAGTTGCGCGCCCCGCAGACCGACTGGCTTCCCTGCATGGTCACCTCTTCGACGGCATCCGGGCCACTCTAACCCAGCGCGGGCACCAGAGGTCCTGAATCCGGGCGCCCGAACCTCGCCGAGCATTGCCCCCGACGAGCGCCCTGTCCATGGTCACAGGCGCCAGGAACGCCGGCACCCACCCCGAGCACGAGCGAGGAGCTAACATGAGCCTGTCGGGCCGCGGTGCGGTCGTCACTGGCGGTGGCCGTGGGATCGGCGCTGCGGTCGCGCGTGCGCTCGCGGTGCGCGGGGCGGCCTTGGTGGTGTGCGCACGCACCTCGCGCGAGATCGACGCCGTGGCGAAGGAGCTCCGCGCGGCCGGCTACCCCGCGCATGCGGTGGCCTGTGACGTGTCGAGCGAGGCGAGCGTGACGGCGATGGCCGTAGAGGCGACGAAGCTGCTGGGCACGGTGGACATCGTGGTCAACAACGCGGGCATCTCGCCGTCGAACCCGGTGAAGCGACTCCCACTCGACGAGTGGAACCGCACCCTGGCGATCAACGCCACGGGCACGTTTCTCTGCACCCGCGCCTTCCTGCAGGGCATGATCGACCGCCGCTGGGGCCGCGTGATCAACGTGGCCTCCGTGGCGGGTCTCAGAGGCTCTCAGTACATAGCAGCCTACACGGCGTCGAAGCATGCCCAAGTCGGCTTCACGCGCGCGCTCGCCGCGGAGGTCGCCGGCCAGGGCATCACGGTGAACGCGATCTGCCCCGGCTATGTAGACACGCCGATGACGGAGTACTCGGTCTCGCGTATCGTTGAGAAGACCGGGGCGAGCAGGGAGGAAGCGCTCGAGCGCATCCTCGCCACCAGTCCGCAGCACCGGCTCATCCGCCCCGAGGAGATTGCGCACGTCGCGGCCATGTTGTGCGAGCGGGACGCCGAGGGTATCAACGGCGAGACGATCACGATCGACGGCGGCGCCGGGTGGCACTGACCCATTCCAATTCCACAAGGAGGAATCCCATGCTGAGACTCGCCGCGCTGTTCCTGGGCCTCGCCCTCGCGCCGTCGCTCGCCGCCGCGCAACAGGTCGTCACCGGCGACCACGCCTCCCCGCTCCGCCCGCTCGCCGGCGAAGGCAACGTGGGCATCAGCAACGCCGTGCTGCGCGACCAGCCGGAAGTGCGCGTGCTCCGCGTGGTCGTGGAGCCCGGCGGCGTGCGCGCCATGCACGAGCACGCCGACGTGAAGTTCCACATGTTCGCACCCATCTCGGGGACGATGATGCTCGAGATCCAGGGGGCCGCGCCGGTGACAGTGCAGCCCTGGCACCCCTACTACATCGTGGGCGGCACGCAGCACGGATTCCGCAACACGGGCTCCACGCCGATCGAGATCATGGAGATCTTCGTCCGGTAATTATCGGCCACGTTCGGAGCCCACATGTCTTTCGATGCCTGGCTGACGCTCGCGGTCGTCGTCACGGTTCTCGCGCTGCTGGTCACGGAGCGCGTGGCCCCGGCCCTCGCCGTCCTGGGTGGCAACGTGGCCCTTCTCGCTTTCGGGGTGCTCACGCCCGAGCAGTCGCTCGCGGGGTTCTCCAACCCGGCGCCGTTCGCGGTCGCTGCGCTCTACGTGGTGGCACGCGCGGTGGACAAGACAGGCGCGATCCAGCCGCTCTTGGCGTCGACGCTCGGCGGCGTGCGCTCGACCCGACTCGCGCTCGCACGCCTGCTCCTACCGGTGGCGGGGGCCTCCGCGTTCCTCAACAACACACCCATCGTCGCCACCGTAGCGCCTCAGGTCGCGGCGTGGGCACAGCGTACCCGCCAGTCCCCTTCCCTGTATCTGATGCCGCTGTCCTTCGCCACCATCCTCGGTGGTGTGATCACGGTGATCGGGACGTCGACGAATCTGGTGGGCTCGGGCTTGATGGAGCAGCAGGGGATGGCGCCCATGGGCATGTTCGAGATCTCACTCATCGGCGGAGGCGTGGCGATCGTGGGCGTGCTGTACCTGGTGCTCTTTACGCCGAACCTGGTCCCCCCTCGCGTAGCCCCGCGCGACACGCTCGAGTCGGCGGCACGCGAGTTCGTGGTCGAGATGGAGGTGGTCCAGGGCGGCGCCCTCGACGGGGTGGAGGTCGAGGCCGGCGGACTCCGTAGCCTCGAGGGCGTCTTCCTGGCCGAGGTGCGCCGCGGCGAGGAGGTGATCGCGCCTGCCCGCCCCGACACGGTCCTGCGGGGCCGAGACGTGCTGGTATTCGTGGGGCGCGCCGACCACGCGCTCGACCTCACGAACAAGGCGGGGCTGCGCTCCGCGGAGCACAAGCACGCCGAGGCGTTCCACGCCGCGGGCCACACCTACTTCGACGTGGTCATCGGGCCGTCTTCGCCGCTGGTGGGCTCGACGCTGCGCGACGCCGAGTTCCGGAGTCGGTACCAGGCCGCCGTGCTGGGCATCCATCGCTCGGGCGCTCCGATTCGCGCCAAGCTCGGAGCCGTGCCCCTGCACGTGGGCGACATGTTGCTGGTGCTGGCCGACGAGGGCTTCCACGAGCGCTGGCGGGACCGCTCCGACTTCCTCCTCATCGCGCACCGCGGTGGGATGGCCCCGACCAGCACGGTGCAGGCATGGATCGTCGCCGCGGTCCTCGCGGCGGTGGTCGTCGGCAATGCCCTCGGCATCTTCCCGATCCTCCAGGGCACGCTGGTGGGCGCACTCGCGCTGGTCGGCACCAGAGTGTTGACAGCGGGCGAGGCGCGACGCTCGGTCGACCTCGACGTCATCATCCTGATCGCGGCGTCGTTCGGGCTCGGCACCGCGCTCGAGGTCACCGGTCTGGCCGCGTCTGCCTCGGAGGCGATCGCCGCTCCCTTCGAGGGCATGGGCCCGACAGGCGCCCTGTTGGGAGTCACGCTCGCCGCCGTGTTCCTCACGGAGCTCATCACCAACAACGCGGCGCTCGTGCTCGTCTTCCCCATCGCGATGGCGACCGCCGCGACGCACGGCCTCGACCCGCGTTCGGTCGCGCTGGTGATCACGGTCGCCGCATCGGCGTCGTTCCTCACGCCGATTGGCTATCAGACCAACACCATGGTCTACGGCCCAGGCGGATATCGGTTCGGCGACTACATCCGGCTCGGGCTGCCACTCACGCTTCTTGTCGTCGCCGTGCTCGTGCTCGGGTATCCGCTTCTCTGACAAGCGCCCCCAGAAGAAACTCGAGGCGGAGGGCCGGAGCCCTCCGCCTCGGTCGCTCGCGTCGCGAGACTCGTGGCTCCTAGTTCGCGGCGAAGCAGTAGAAGAAGCCTGCGCCGCCCGTCTGCACCAGGTTCTGCTGGCTGCAGCCGCTCGAGAGGTGTACCGCGTTCCATGACGCGTTCGCACCGCCCAGTCGGTCGTGGTGCCCCAGCATCGCGCGACCCTCTGCGTTGCTCGTCCAGTTGTTGCACGTCACGGTGTTCGCCGCACCGAGTGGCGCGCGACCGAGCGAGTTGGAGCCCGTGATAATGTCGTGTTGGTTCGGAGTATCGCCGACCCCGTTCACAGGGTTCCCGTTCTCGTCCGTGGCGCTCGGCTTGCGGATGTTGTTCCGGTCGCGCTCGAAGTCGCCGTGCAGGTCCGCGACGTTCGCCGCGATCAGCTGGCCGGCCCGGTTGTACCACGGGCCTGCGCCGATCCGGTCGCGCGCGTCCACACCAATCACTGGGCCCGCGGTGACGGTGCTCAGGTATGCCCGCCACACGCGGGCACCCGCGCCGGGCGCACCGGAGGCAGCCGCAAGGGTCTGACAGTGACGGTCCGCTCCCTCGAGGCCACCCAGGTTTGCCCCGTCGCCAACCCCGCGGCTGGTGACGAAGAAGCTCATGGGTTGCGGGGGCTGCTGCGGCTGCTGCGCCCGCAGCTCCTCGGCGGCCAACCCGAATGCCGCGAGCGCCATCGTGACGTTCATGCCGATCAGTCGTCTCATGTCACATCTCCGTCGAAGGGGCAGTGAGCGGCCATCATAGACGGAGGCCCGCCGCGTTCACAAGCCGCAGCAGCGGACCTGGGACAGACGCGTTACTGTTGGATTGTAAGGGGCACGTGAACCTGTTGGAGCAGTGCTCGAGATGCCGCGACTCATGAAGGTACTCTGCCGGCGCGCAGCCCTGCTCGCGTTCGTCGCGATGCCTGCAGTAGCTTCCGCCCCCGCCTCCGCACAGATCTGGCGCTCGCAGGAAGGGCGCTACGGCGCACCCATTCGCTCGGGCATCCCCGCCAACCGCGGCAGTTTCGTCTTCTGCCGTCTCTGGTACGACGCGGTGCGCAGCATGGAGTCCGGGCTCGGCTGGAGCACCGACTACCCTGCCGCGGACGGCAACTTCATGACGCGCCTCGAGGAGCTGACGCCGACGCGCATCGAGCGCTGGCAGAACGGCGAGCCCGGCATCGCAGCGGTGCGCGCCACCGACCCGGATCTCTTCAAGTGCCCCTTCCTCTTCATGACCGATCCTGGATCGGTGCGCTTCAGTGAAGCCGAGGTGGAGGGGCTGCGCGACTACCTGCAGAAGGGCGGCTTCCTGTGGGCGGACGACATGTGGGGGAACCGGGCCTGGGCGTACTTCGAGGCGGAGATCACGCGGATCCTCCCGGGTCGGCCGATCGTCGACCTCGACATCTCGCATCCGCTCTTCACCACACACTACGTCGTCCCGGAGATCCCCCAGATCCCGTCGTATCAGTCGTGGTCCAGGAGCGGGGGCAGGACGTCGGAGTTCGGCGCCGAGACCGAGATCCCGCACATCCGCGCGATCTTCGATGACGACGGGCGACTCCTCGTCCTCATCAGCTGGAACACGGACATCGCCGACGGCTGGGAGCGCGAGGGCGACGTGCCCGACTTCTTCTACAACTTCTCGCCGCAGGCGTACGGGCTCGCGATCAACGTCTTCCTCTGGGCGATGAGCCACTGAGGTCGCGTCTAATCCGCGGCACGGCCGCCGAGGTCATGCGCTCCGCGATTAGGGCCCCGCGCGCCCCATGTCGAAGAAGCCACTCACCGGGAAGCTCGCCACCGTCCCGCTCTGCTGCGCGATCACCGTGGCCGAAAAGGTGCCCTGGACGCGCTGGGGCGTCACGCTGGTCACGGTGACGCTCCCGCTTCCGCCAGGCCGCGCGCTCGACCACATGCCCACGGGGGCGCCGGGCTGGCCGATGACCCTGATGGATCGCACCGGCGGGAGCGTGTCGAGTGCGTAGGTCCCTGTCCCCGGTACGTTCTCGATGCTGATGAGGAGACTCGTCCAGGCGCCGGCGGTGATGGCGAGCGTCGGACTCGTACCTGCCGGCCACGAGAAGGACGCGTTGGTGGAGCGGTAGGCAGTCGGGACATTCCCCTCGACGCGGTGGCCGGCGTTGCCCGGGGCCGGGCCGCCACCACCGACGGTGATCGGCAGGTCGAACGAACCATGCGTCACCGTCCGCTCGCTGCCCGTGCCGAGGCCCGCGTCGAAACTGAACGTGCCCGCGACGCGCGCAGTGGTGAGCGTGGTGATGAGAACTTCTCCCCCGTACCCGAGCGGGTCTGTGGTCCAAATGGTGTCCTCGGCGACCAGCCCGTGGTCCAAGGCAAGCACGCCCCTCCCTCCGATCATGGTGGAGCCCACGCCGAGCGGGAACGTATCGGCCAGGCTCACGTGCCCCAGCTGCAGCGCGATGCTGTAGCCATCTCCGGCCGAGATGCCGGAGATCTCGTATCGGCCCGCATAGGCGTTGACCACCGCCGTCGAAGCAGCCGTCCATCTCACCCCGTTGATGCGCGCAGACATGCCCGGGCCCCCGTTGTCGTCGGGACCGGTGCTGCCGCCGCCGCAGGCCGTGAGGACTGGGATGAGCGCGCACGTCCTCGCCGCAGCCCGTAGGCGACTTATCCGCATGCGATGGAGCCCGCCGGCGTCAGATCCCCCGACCGAAGCTGAACGAGCCGGAGATCGTGAGGGGACCGCTTGCACCACCGGCTGTACCGATGACCGTCGCGGTGAACGTTCCAGCGATGCGGTCCGGCGAGAAGGTCGAGATCACCACGGAGCCGCTCCCGCCCGTCGTGTCGCTCCTCCACACGGCACCGACGCCATTACCGACGAAGAGGGTCCGCACCGGCGTCGAACCGCTGAGCGTGTAGGTGCCAGTGGACGTGACGTTGGCCAGGCTCATGCTGACGTTGCGCACCAACGTGGACGCGACCAGGGTGAACACGTTGCCGGACAGGCTCCCGGCCACCGAGGAGGCGACGAACGTCTCGCTCCCGTTGATCGTCGCCGTGGTGCTCGACCCCTTGTTGGCCGCCGCCACGCCGGCGCCGCCCGCGCTGATGGGGATGTCGAACACTCCGTCCGTGATCGTGCGCGTGCCGGTGGTGCCCGTCATCGGATCTGCCACGAACTGGAACGCGCCTGCGATGCGCGTCGACGTGAGCGCCGTGATGACGATCACGCCTGCCTGTCCACTCAACGTCGTGGTCCACCCGTTGGATGGGGGCTGGGAGATGAGGACGGTCCCCCCCGGGCACCATGATGTTGACGCCGAGCGGATACGTCCCCGTTCCGGGGATGCTCGAGAGGGTGAACACCAGTGTGTAGTTGCTCGCCCCCGTCGACCTGAAGCCCGTGATCGAGTACAGCCCGGCGGCGGCATTGACTGCCGTCACGGCGAACTCGGGATTCCAGCTCACGCCGTCGACCTTGGCGGTGAAGTTGGGATCGCCGCCGCTCCCGCCAGGGCCGCTCGGGTCCCCGCCACCGCATCCGGCGGCGAGAAGGGCGATGGCGCAGGCGGCGAGACGTCTCATGGGAGCTCCGGACGGTGGGGAGAGCAGGACCTGAGGCGCGCTCGACGAATCGGCAACCGGGACGCCGGGACCGAGACCCGCTCAGGCCTCGGCTGCGCGCAGCCCTTCTTCCACGTCCTCCAGAATGTCCTCTGCGGCCTCACATCCCACGCTGAAGCGGATGAAGCCGTCGCCGATCGCGTCGCCGCCCCAACGCGCGCGCCGCTCCGCGGTCGAGTGCACGCCGCCGAAGCTGGTCGCCTCGCGCACGAGGCGCAGCGCGCCGAGGAAGCGCTCGGCGTGCGCTCGGCCGGGCAGCTCGAAACTCACCACGCCGCCGAACGCCCGCATCTGTCGCTTCGCGACCTCGTGGCCGGGGTGGGTCGCCAGCCCGGGATAGTGCACCGCGGTCACCGCTGGATGGGTAGACAGCATGGACGCCAGGCGCGCAGCATACGCGCACTGACATGTGACCCGGAGGGGCATGGTGGCGAGCGAACGGTGCGCGAGCCACACCTCCATCGGTCCGGGAATGGCACCGTGGCGCGTCCGCCAGTCGCGCAGCGCGGTGACGCGCTCCCGATCGCGCGACGCCACGTGCCCGAGGATGATATCCGCATGGCCCGTCACCGCCTTCGTGTCCGACGCCACCACGTAGTCGGCGCCGAGCGCGAGCGGCTGCTGCAGGTAGCCCGTAGCCGTGGTGTTGTCGGCGACGACGACAGCGCCCGCGGCGTGCGCGGCCTCCACCAGCGCCGCGATGTCACACACGTCCAGGTGCGGGTTGCTCGGTGTCTCCAGCCAAAGAAGGCGGGCACCCTCGAGTACGTTCGCCTGCCCGTTCCCGCGCGTGGGCGCGAGGCGCATGCGTACACCGATCTTCTCGAGCCAGGTCGAGGCGAGCGTGCGGATGGTGTAGTACGACTCCTCTGGCAAGACGACGGTGTCGCCCGGCCCGAGGCACGTGCCCAGGACCGCACTCGTTGCCGCCATCCCCGACGCGAAGCTCACGGCGTCGCCGCCCTCGAGCACGCCGAGCGACTCCTCCCAAGCCTGCCAGGTCGGGTTCTCGAAGCGACCGTACGTGAGTCGGTGCTGCGCCGGATCACCCGGTGTGACGTACGTCGAGACGAACTGCGGGCCGGCGACCATCGGCCCCGGCTCTTTCACGGGGCGGTACCCGGCGTTCAGGATCTGCGTATCGCGATGCAAGCGATTCTCCAGTGGAAGCTCGGGCCCAATATCGCCCTCGGCCTCCGCACGTCGCCATTGATGCGGACAGGCGCGACGCCCATGCTGTAGCCATGAGCCGGAGACGCAAGCGGGGTCGGGAGCCGGTCACCCCGGCCAAGACGGGAGACGCCCGCAAGCAGGCCGTCCCCCCGCCCCGCCCTCACCCGCGCACGCGGCCGTCCGTGCCGACTCCGTCGCGCCGCGGCGGCTGACGGGCCGCGGCGGCCGACGGGGATGCTGCGGCGACCGCCGCGCCGCCCTACCCCTCTCTGAGCGCGACCATCGGGTCGACGCGCGTCGCTCGCCGCGCCGGGAGGTAGCAAGCGATCAGGGCCACCGCACCCAGCACCAACGGCACTCCGACGAACGTACGCAGGTCGGTCGTGTCCACCTCGTAGAGCTGCGACCCGAGAAAGCGCGTCAACCCGAGCGCGCCGACGACGCCGAGCGCGAGACCGGCCATCGCGAGTACAGCCCCCTGCCTGAGCACCAGGCCGAGTACGCCCTGGGGCTCGGCGCCCATGGCCATGCGGATGCCGATCTCGCGATTGCGCTCGGCGACCGAGTGCGCCATCACGCCGTACGTGCCGACCGCGGCGAGCAGGAGCGCCACAGCAGCGAACACGCCGAGCAAGAGCATCAGGAAGCGCGGCTGGGCCATGGCGCCGCTCACGTTCTGCTGCAGGGTCTGCACGTTCGCCACTGGGAGCCGCTGGTCGAGCTCACGGACGATGCGCTCCACGGCCGGAGCCACCCCCATGGGATCGCCTTCCGTGCGGATCACCAGCGACATGGCCCGAGAGAAGATCGCGCCGGCTTGGCCGGTCTGTGGGTTGTAGAAGTAGAGCTCCGTGCTCGAGGGTGCGCTCACCCCGGCCTGCTTCACGTCGGCAACGACACCCACCACGGTGAACCATGGAGCGTTCGGGTCGCCGTAGGGACGGATGCGCCGACCCACCGGGCTCTCGCCACGATAGAAGACGTCTGCGAGACGCTGATTCACGACCAGGACCGGAGTCTCGGCGAGCGCGTCGGCGGGCTCGAAGCTGCGCCCGTCCGTGACGGCGATGCGCATCGACTCGAAGTAGCCGGCTTCGACCCCCGTGTAGTAATCCACGTTGTGGGCCGGACCGTCCGAGCTCCGTGCCAAGCCCTCGAACTCCGTGTCGTTCGCAACCAGCGTCTGCGTCGGCGGGAGCCCCGAGGTCGCGGAAGCCGACTCGACGCCCGGGAGCGCCCGCACGCGCCCGAGCAACTCGGCGAAGAACTCCACCACCCTCTGCGACTCGGGGTAGTCGCCGGTGGGAAGCGCCACCGTCGCGGTGAGCACGTTCTCCTCGTCGAAGCCGAGGTCGACGTCTTGGAGCGCGGCCACGGAACGGAGCATGAGACCGGACCCCACGAGCAGAACGACCGCGAACGCCACTTCGGCCACCACCAGCATCCGCCGCGCCCGCGCGCCCGAGCCGCGGGTGGTACGCGTGCCGCCTTCCTTGAGCGTCGCACCCACGCGCAGTATGGTCGCGCCGAAGAGCGGGGCCAGGCCGAAGAGCACACCCGTGCCGACGACGACGACAGCGGTGAATCCGATGACGCGGACATCGAGTCCGATCCCCTCGGTGCGCGGGACCGCGTCCGGGTTGATTCCGAGCAACAGCTGGGTTCCATAGTGGGCGAGTAAGAGCCCCAAGACCCCGCCCATGACCGACAGTCCGATGCCCTCGGTGACGAGCTGGCGCATCATGCGCGTCCGCCCGGCGCCCATCGCGACGCGCACGGCCACCTCGCCGCTGCGGCTCTCGGCGCGCCCGAGCAGGAGGTTGGCCACGTTGGCGCACGCGATCAGCAGTACGAACGTCACCGCGCCCATGAGCAGGAAGAGGGCGGGACGCACATCGCCGACCAGCTCGCTGCGAAGGTCGTTGGTGAAGATAGGATGATCGTCGGCGTGGATGGCGTGCATGCCGCCGTACTCTTCGGTCCATCTCTGGGTCATGCGATCGAAGTCTTGGCGCGCGAGCTCGGGGCTGACGCCGGAACCGAGCCGCGCGACCACGTTCATGAAATGGTTCCCGCGCCGGTTCGCGTGGTCCGTGGGGTCGACCGCGTTCAACGGATGGAGGGGTCGCCAGAGCTCCACACCTGCGTCCTCGATGTCGAACCCCTCGGGGAGCACACCGATGATCGTGGCCGTCTGGCCACTGATGCGGACGTTCGACCCGAGCACCCCTGGATCTGCACCGAAGCCGCGCTCCCACAGCCCGTGTGAGAGAACCACGGTCGGCTCCGCCCCGATGCGGTCTTCCTCTTCCAGGAACGTCCGTCCGTGCTCGGCCCGCACGCCCAGCGTGGTGAAGAACGACCACGTAGCGACCGCAGCCGGGACGCGCATTGGCCTGTCCAACGTCTCGATCGAGGCCGCTCCGACACGGTACGCGCCGATCTCCTCGAAGGACTCGTTCCACTCGCGCAGCTCGTGGTACTCGGGCGGTGACAGCCAGAACTGCCCGAAGCCCATGGTCGGGAACGCCGTGCTCACCGTGACGAGCTCGTGCGGAGCGCGGCGGGCCGAGCAATTCGCGTTTCGACGCCCTGACGTTCGACTCTGAGTCACCTCGATTGGTTGCCCAGGTCTCCCGACGGGTCGGGGGGACCCGGCGTTTCAGGTGCTCGATACCTCGAGCGCCAAGGCCTCGACTGAGGACTATAGGACCGGGGTTGACGCTTGGTGGCCGCAGCCCGTCGCTCCTGGCCGACCCGCCCGAGGTCTCGGGCCTACTCCGCCTGAGGCTGGGCCACCGCCCACTGGCGAAACGAAAGGCGGTAGGTTACCTGACCTACGATGACCGGCTCGACACGTCGCGGCTTCCTGATTCGTACGCTGTTGGCCGGCGCGGCCGTCGCCGTGCGTCGCATGGGGTCGCTGTTCGGCCTGTCTCAGGCCTCCGCCTCCGCGGCGCGTGCAGCGGGGGTCGTGCCGCCGCCGACGGGGGCGCCCGGCCTGTCGCACCGCCCCCTCCTCGGCCACTTGGCGCCGACGGCGGTCAGGATCTGGGCGCGGAGCCAGGAGCCCGGATCGTACACGCTGGCGGTGCTCGGAGGGGGACAGGAGCTCGTCAGCGCGGCCGAGTCCACGGCGCAGCGCGACCACACCCTCGTGTGGGAGATCGCCGGCCTCGAGCCCGGCGTTCGATACAGGTACGAGGTGCGACGAGGCGGCCGCACGATCTTCTCCCGTGACAACGCTCAGTTCGTCACTCCGCTCCCTCAGACGGCACCAGCGGTGACCCGCCTGGCGGTGGGCTCGTGCGCGAGGGAAGAAGAAGGAGACCGCGCGGTGTGGCGCCGGATTGCGTCGCTCGATCCACACGCGGTCGTGCTGCTGGGCGACACCCCGTATATCGACTCCACCGACATCGCCGTGCAACGGAGACGCTACGGAGAGTTCGTGGCCGTGCCGGAGTTCGCGGAACTGCTCCGTAGCCGGCCGCTGTACGCCACGTGGGACGACCACGACTTCGGCAGGAACGACACCGACGGACGCCTGCCGGGAAAGGAGAACGCCCGCCAGGCGTTCGTCGAGTACCACGGAAACCCTTCGTACGGCGACGGGACGGAGGGCATCTATACCAGCTTCCGCATGGGCGGCGTAGAGGTCTTCCTACTCGATACACGCTGGTTCGCCGGCACGGAGCGGTCCCCCATCGCGAACGGCACGACGATGCTCGGACGCCGCCAGTGGGAGTGGCTGCGCGACGGGCTACGGGCCTCGGACGCCCCCTTCAAGCTGCTTGCCAGCGGACTCGTCTGGAACGGCGCGGTCCGTCCGGGGAAGCCGGACCACTGGGACAGCTACCCGGAGGAGCGCGCGGCCCTCTTTCGCTTCCTGGGCGAGGAGCGGATCTCGGGCGTCGTGCTCGTCGGAGGCGACATCCACCGCACTCGAGTACTTCGTTATCCTACGGAAGATGTCGTAGGCTACCCGCTCACCGAGCTGATCACGTCGCCGATCCACGACGGGGTGATCGTGGACGCGAAGGCGCCGCATCCATCGTTGGTGTTCGACTCGGGCACCCCGCACTCGTTCATGTTGCTGACGGTGGACACGACTGTGGACGTACCGACGCTCCACGCCCGCTTCATCGACTCGGGCGGCGCGGAGCTCTACGCCGTGACGCTCGACGCAGCCACGCTCAGGAGAGGATGAATCATGCGATCTGACCATCGCGGGGTCGGCCGGCGCGAATTCCTGGCAGGGTCCGTGGGCTCGCTGCTCGCGCTCGGTACGAGTGGCCTCGCGCCTCTGGCCGGCCAGGCTCGTTGGGATCCTCGCCGGAAGGTCCTCTTCATGTGCATTGACGGTTTCGGGCCGCAGTACTTGGCCCAGAGCGAGATGCCGAACCTGAAGGAGATGATTCGGGCGGGGATGTACGTCGAGGGTCGCGGCGTCATTCCATCGGTCACCAACGTCAACAACGCGTGCTTGATCACGGGGTCGATGCCTGCCGAGAACGGTATCACGGGGAACTACTACTACGATCGGACGACCCGGGAGGGATCGTTCATGGAGTCACCGGAGTTCCTGCTTCGGCCGACCCTCCTCGACGAGGCGCGGCGGCGAGGCATACGCTCCGCGTTCGTCACATCGAAGGCGAAGCTGCTCTTCCTGTCGCACGGCGCGGACTTCGCGGTCTCGGCCGAGAGCCCCGAGGCGGACATGACTCGCATCGTCGGACCGGCGCAGGACGTCTATTCCCCGGACATCAACTACTGGTCGCTGCGGGCGGCGCGCCACTTCCTCGGCGAGGCCGGCTGCCAATTGGTGTACCTGTCCACCACCGACTACATGATGCACACCTATCCACCCGAGGACGAACGCTCGCAGCTGCACCTACGCACGCTCGACGAGCTGCTCGGCAGGATCGCCAACGACCACGCTGGCCTCGAGCTGTATCTGACGGCGGACCACGGCATGTCGGCCAAGACCGACGCGATCGACGTCGGGCGCTTCATGAGGGACAACGGCATCGGCGGCGAGGCCGTGCCCATCATCCGCGATCGGTACATCGTGCACCACGACAACCTCGGTGGTGCCTGCTACGTGTACCTCGACCGCGAGAGCGATCTGGAGCGGATGGAGGACATCCTGCGGGCACTCCCGGGCATCGAGGAGATCCACCGCAGAGACACTGCGGCCCGCGAGTTCGAGCTCCAGGCCGCACGCATCGGTGACCTGTTCATTCTGGGCGGCCCAAGCGTGGTGTTCGGAGACATCGACGAGCCGCGCGAGCAGGTGGCGATTCGCTCGCATGGCTCTCGGCACGAGTCGACCGTCCCCATCGTGTGTTACGGTCGGCGCGTCGACGCCAGCGCGTACCGCCGCAGTATGGATCTGTCGCGAAACTTCGAGTGGGAGACCTGAGCGAGGCCTATCGTTCGCGCTGTAGTCTCCGGTCTCGTCGCGAAGGCCTTCGCACGGTCACACCCGCCGTCGGCTTGCCGCAGTCATGAACGGGCGCCCTCAGAACGCGAACAGGTACGTCAGCTTCGCGACGATCGATCGGTCTACGAGGTCGCCGGTGCTTCCAGATCGGCGCTCGTTGTACACGAGGAAGAAGTCGCTCAGGGGCCGGTGAATCACGTTCAGACGAACGTTCGAGCTCCACTCCTCGGTATCTGTGTTGTACTGCACGAGCGCGTTGAAAAAGACGCGCGTGTTGACGCTGTAGTCCAGCCTCGCCGCCATCAGCGTCGACACGTACGACGTCGAGGGCAGGTCGATGTCGTTGACCTGCACGCTGAACGAGGCGTTCAGGTGTTCGTTCATGCGGATGGTCGGCGCAAAGGCGTACCCATTACGGTGGCCGTCGTATAGGTCACCACTCGAGAAGCGCGTCTCGAACGAGAAGCGCGCTGCGTTGTTCGATCGGTAGAGCGCGAAGTACTCGTCGAAGTCGTACTCCCCTGGCGCTACGATCACGCCGCGAGCTGCGTTGAGCGTGAAAGGTCGCACGTTGTTCTCGCGATTGCCGTTGACGCCGGCCTCGAAGAACCCGCTGTCGTTCATGGTGAGCACGATGTGCCAGTCCAGGTAGCGGGACTCCGTGCCGGTGCCATCGCGCCGGTCGAACTGGTCGAAGTGGAAGTGGGGTCCGATCTCGCGGATGCTGAAGCGCTCGGACGCCCACGCAGGCCTCAGGTTCATCCGGCCATAGGATGCGACGTGGTCCACTCCAGTTCGTGGCACGAAACCCATCTCGTTGCGGAACCGCTGACCGACCACTTCGTAGAGCCCGCGCGCGAGCCACGTGCGCGATGTGTAGGTGAAGTTCGCGCGCGCCGTGAAGTCTTCGCCGCTGCCCGGCACGACGCTCTGAGGCGCATCGGTCTTCACGGCATAGCCGCCGAGTGAGAGCTCGCCGAAGCGGAAGTTCGCGTCGACACCGCCGACTCGATTGTAGCCCGCGCCGCTCTCCTCCTTGTTCAGGAGCATGAAGCCGAAATCGGAGTTGGCGAGCACGGCCCGACTGGCGCGCACAGCCGTGAAGTTGGTCGAAGGAACGGTCCCCTGCTCCGCCTGTTGGATGTTCAGCGCGCCGATCGAGTAGGCGCCGACCCGACCGGAAACCCGGGAGCCGACCTGTATGGGAATCGCGCTCCCCGCCGACGACAGCCCGATCTGCCGGCTGAAGAAGAGCCTCATGTCGGGCGGCGAGTTCTGGCGCCCCGACGCCGCCGGCCTGGCGCTGCCCACAGCCGTCTGTCCGGTGGACGGAAGCCCGAATTGGAAGATCCCCGAGTTCTCCAGGAAGAACTCACGCTTCTCGGGAAAAAGCAGGCTGAAGCGCGTCAGATTCACCTGCTGTTCGTCGGCCTCGACCTGCGAGAAGTCGGTGTTCACGGTCACGTCGAGCGTCAGGCCGGCGGTCAGCCCGTACTTCACGTCGAGGCCGCCGTCGAGCTCTCGCTTCGTGGGCCGCGCCCCGCTGCTCGACGTGCCGGCCGCATACGGCTTCACGCGGAGGTTCCGGCCGGGCCGGATCTGACGCAGGTCGTCCATGGAGCCGGCCATCGAAACGCGGTGGATGTCGTAGATACGCGGCAGAGGTGCCCAGAAGCTCTCCTCGTTCCTCCGCCGCAGCCTACGCTGAAAGTTGATGCCCCACGTCTGTGGATCGGCGCGCGTGAACCTGAGCGTGAGCAGCGGGATGCGGATCTCTGCATACCACCCGTCGCTGGCTACGCGCGTGCGTACGTCCCAGATGCCGTCCCAGTTGGCGTTGCTCTCGCGACCCTCGTTCGACATCTGGGCGTCCCACTTCGCGCCCGCCGGGTTCGTCGCGAACTCGAAGCCGTTGCGCCGGTCGAGGAACGTGTCGATCACGATCAGGACGGCATCACCCGCGGCCGCGTTGAAGTCCTTCCTCAGGTCACTCACGACCAGCGACCCGGGCTCGTCGTCGTGGGCGAAGACGCCGAAATACACGGCGCGGTCGTCATAGAGGACGCGGACCTCGGTATCCAGCGAAGCGGGCCGACCCTCCGCGGGCTCGTTTTGCACGAACCCACTCGCCACCGGCGCCAGGGCCCACGCCGGCTCGTCGAGCACGCCGTCGAGCGTCACGGGTCCGTTCGCGCGAGTGGCCAGCAGTCGCGGCGCGGCAGTCACCGAAGGGGTATCCACCGCAGGAGCCTGCTGCGCGAACGCCCATGCCGGCGCGAACAGCACCACGATGGCAGCCCCAAAAGCTACCCCGAGCCACTCCACCGGAAGGCGATTGCGCTCCATGCGCTCGAAGCTAGCACGGCCAGGAAGGTCGCGCCCCCCACCTCGCGCAGAGCGGCTGCCCTAGAGCGACTCCGAGGACCAGACCCCGAGGCATCGAGACCTCCGGACCCTCGGGCGGGGCCGCATCCGCCGCCCCCGGCGCTCGGGGCCTGGATGTTTGCGTGAACCCGCGTCTCCTCCGATGATCATGATGTTTGGGCCATGTAAGGAGCGCACGGCCCTCTCGCCCTGTATCTCGGGAGACGAAGAACAAGGAGGTCCGGGTGAGTAGTGCGGTCGACCGACTCTCGATCGCCCTCGCCGATCGATTCACCATCGTGCGCGAACTCGGCGTTGGCGGAATGGCCACGGTGTACCTCGCGCGCGACGTGAAACACGACCGGCTGGTCGCCCTCAAAGTCCTTCGCCCAGAGCTGGGCGCCGTCGTGGGCGCCGAGCGTCTCCTCGCAGAGATCCGCGTCACGGCGGCGCTCCAGCATCCGAACATCCTACCGCTCTTCGATTCGGGCGAGGCCGACGGGCTGATCTACTACACCATGCCCTACGTGAAGGGCGAGACGCTCCGCGCACGGCTCCAACGGGAAAAGCAGCTTCCGGTCGAGGAAGCCGTCGATATCGGACGCGCGGTTGCGAGCGCGTTGGACTACGCCCATCGCCACGGTGTCATCCACCGGGACATGAAGCCGGAAAACGTTCTCTTTCAGGACGGCCAGGCCGTGGTGACGGACTTCGGGATCGCGCTCGCGTTGAGCACGATCGCCGACAATCTACTGACCAAGGCCGGTCTATCGATGGGAACGCCGTACTACATGAGCCCCGAACAGGCGACCGGGGAGCGGGGGCTCGACGCCCGCACCGACGTCTACTCGCTGGGCTGCGTCGTCTACGAGATGCTGACAGGAAAACCTCCGTTCACGGGTCGGACTGCTCAGTCGGTGGTGGCGCGGATCCTCACCGAACACCCCAAGGAGATTCGTCAGCTGCGAGAGAGCGCGCCCGTGGCGCTGGATCGGGCGGTGCTGAAGGCGTTGGCGCGACTCCCCGCGGATCGATACGCCACAGCGGCCAAGTTCGGTGAAGCGCTCGTGCGCGGGGCGTCCGAACCGTGGGGCGCGCCGCTGTCCGAGCAAGGCACCGCGACCGATGTCGCCGCGCCACGGCTGGGGAGTCGCAGACGGTCGACCCTCGTGCAGGCAGCCCCGTGGGCAGTCGCCGCGATCGCCCTGGGCCTCTGGGGAGTGGAAAGAATTGGCGGTGCCCGTGTCGACATCGCGGATGCGAGTGACGAGATCACGACCGAGGAGCTTCAGCAACTCCTGGCAAACGACTCCGCCATCATTCTCGACGCGCGACCGCACCTCGAGTACGCGATCGGCCACGTCGCGGGCGCGCTCAACGTGGCCGCGCGGCCCGGCATGCCCATGTCCATGTACGTCTCGGACGTGGCCGAAGTGAGCCGACTCGTCGGCGGCGACCTCGCGCGGCCGCTGGTGCTGTACTGCAACGGACCGTACTGCCCCAGGAGCACCCGCCTGGCGTCCGAGCTCCGGGCCGCCGGGCACACGAACGTACGGCGCTATCAACTCGGCATACCTGTCTGGCGCGCCTTCGGCGGCATCTCGGTGATCGAGCCCGACGGCCTACGCTACGTACTGACGAGAGACCGTACCGCGGTGGTCATCGACGCACGAGAGCCCGACGCCTTCGCATCCGGGAGTCTACCAGATGCCGTGAACATCCCGCGAAGCGGCGTCCTCGACACGAGGGACGCCGGCGAGATCCGTTTGGCGAAAGACCACGGGCGCTTGCCCATGGAAGACCACAACACCCGGGTCGTCGTGGTCGGTCGGACAGCAGGTGACGCGCGCTACGTGGCCCAAGCGATCGCGTGGGAGGCCTTCCACAATGTGGCGTACTTAGAGGGGACCCTCGACGAGGCCCTCGCGGCGCTTCAGTAGCTCCACACGCTGCCATGCCCGAGACGCACGACCGAAGACGCCGAAGGAGCCTTCGGAAGGTTCCTCACGACGGCATTCGGTTAGCTACCGCAACTGGCTGAGCAACACCCGTAGCGAGTCCGCGGAAACGGCAGCGGTTGCCGTGATCAACATTTCGCCGCGCCATGTCGACACCACCGCACCTGCCGACTGGATCGGCCACCGCGTGCGCCGCCCGTCGGTACGGCCCTGGATGAGCGTCAGAGTCCTGCCGCCGCCCAAGGCCTGACGAACACGAGCAACATGCGTCTCGTTCGGGTTGTCGCCGTACGCGACCTCGAGCGCCAAGACGTCCATCTCGGGCATCGTCCACAGGTCGGACCCCACGTAGCCCTCCGCGGCGATCGAGGGCGCGGGGCGCCACACGAAGGGAGCGGCACGCAAGGCGGCCGTCCTGTTGCCGCTCGACCGCCTCTGCGTGCCGTCTGCTTCCCCGGTGACGATGATCTCGTCCAGCGCGAGGGCCTCCTCCCGCAGACGGAAGTCGGCGGCGATGTAGTCACCTTCCCCGCTGTTGAGCGCGCGCGTCTGCTGCCTGAAGCCGATGCGCTGCACGGTCAACTCGAAGGAATCTGGTTCGCTCAGCAGCTGCAGATCGTACCGTCCGTTCTGCTGGGTGAGCACCCCGACCTCGAGCTCGGCCACGTACACTTCGGCGCTCGGGACCGGCCTCCCCCCCTCGTCCGCCACGAATCCGCGCACGACGACACCGTCGGGATCGACCCTCGACGCTGTCGACCCTGCTGCGCCCGCGGACGTATCTTGGTTGGGATTGCCCGACGCGGACGCGACGTTCGACGCTACATCCGCAGCTGAGCGCAGCCTGCTCGGGTCGGACGCGGCGGTGCCTGCGACCGACGCTGCCCCCGGGCTTGGTGCGCCCGGCGACCCACCGAGCACCGTCGTCGACTGCGTCGAGGTGGCCAACGACGAAGTGCCCGCGGCGCCCGCCGCGTCCGGTGAGAAGCCTGCACGATAGAGGTTGTTCGACACCCATCCCAGCCCGAGCGCAACTACCACACTCGCTGCCCACGTCGCCTTGATCTTGCGCATACGCGTGCGCGACCCGTGGGCGCGCCGGACCACGTCCTCGTAGGTCACGCGAGGAGCGTGCCGCTCGCGCCCGATCGCGAGTAGGGCATGCGCCCGTAGGCCGAGAGCGCCGAGAGCCTCGGCCTGGGAAGCGCAGCTGCCGCACACGGCGAGGTGCTGCTCGATCTGCGCGAGCTTGGACGGGTCGAGCCCAAAACGCGCTCGGTCCACCCACGCCTGCAGGGTTGCTTCATCCAAATGCTGCATCGTTCATCTCCAGCGAGTCGTACGCTTCCACGAGTTTCTTCTTGGCCCTCACGAGCGTCGTTGCGATGCCACCCAGCGCCAAACCGGTCTGATCGGCGATGTCCGCGTAGGAGAGACCCGCATCCCACAGCAGAAGCACTTCGCGATCCCGCTCCGCGAGTTTGTCGAGAGCTCGGCGGAGCCGTTCCACGGCCTCCGACCGCTGCGCCTGCTCAGCGGGTGAGGCGCCCGCTTCCGCTTGCAGGTCCGCCTCGACGCGTAGGAGCGTCAGGTGTCGCTTGCGGCGTACCACCGTGCGGGCCTCGTCGCGCGCGAGGTTGACCGCGACCCGGAAGATCAGCGCGCGCGCGTTGGTCGGGTCTCGGTCGAGCACACGGGCGAACGCCTCCTGTGCGAGGTCGTGCGCGTGGTCCTCGTCGCCGACCCCCATGACAGGTAACGGACGAGATCGCCGTAGGTGGCGCGGTAGACTTCCGCCCAATCGGTCTTCACGAGTTGGTGCCCGAGGCGCAGCTTTCTGGAACCCTCTCGTTAGATATGACGAACCAGCGCCGGAAACGCACACAGGGCGCGGACTGCGAGTCGCCACCACCCTCTGGCTGCCCGGCCCCCAACCGGATGGTGCGGCAGCGTGTCTAGATGCGAATGAGAAACGGAACCGTTTGCTGGCTGGGCTCGGCGTTCGCGCTCGCTTTGGCACTTCCGCCGGCGCTCGCCGCCCAGGCGAGCCTATCCTCGGATGCCGGACAGAACCCGCCTCCCCCGTTGGCACCGGCCTCGCTCGCGGGCACGGAAGACGGGCGCGCCACCATCCGCGCGATTCGGCTGAGCGAACCGTTGCGGCTGGACGGCGCGCTCGACGAGGCGGTCTATCGAGACAACCTGCCCATCGACCGCTTCCTCCAGACCATTCCCGACGAGGGTCAGCCCATCACCGAGCGCACCGAGGCATGGGTGATGTTCGACGAAGAGAACCTCTATCTGTCCTGCCGCTGCTGGGACTCGGCAGGCCCCGAAGGGTGGGTCGCCAACGAGATGCGCCGCGATACGGACGGCCTCAGGGAGAACGACTTCTTCGGCGCGCTGTTCGACACGTTCCACGACGGTCGCAACGGCTTCAACATGTACGCGAACTGGCTCGGCGCGCGTAACGACCAATGGGTCACCGACGAAGCTCCCAACAACGACTGGAACCCCGTGTGGTCCGTGCGCGGGGGCCAGTTCGACGGGGGCTGGGTCGTGGAGATGGCCATCCCATTCAAGTCGATTCGCTACGTGTCCGGATCGGACCATACCTGGGGCATCCAGATCCGCCGTGCCATTCGACGCAGGAACGAGTACTCTCACGTCGCGTTCGTGCCCGCCTCGACGGGAGGCAGGCAGAGCATCAATCGCGTCTCCGCTGCGGCGACGCTGACTGGGCTGGATCTACCCCCTGCCGGCAAGAACATCGAGATCAAGCCGTACGCGACGTCCAGCCTCACCAGCAACCTCACGCGAGTCCCGAGGATCTCGAACGATGTCGATGGCGACCTGGGCGTCGACTTCAAGCTCGGCATCACGGCGAACATCACCGCCGACCTCACCTACAACACCGACTTCGCTCAAGTGGAGGTGGACGAGCGCCAGGTCAACCTGAGTCGCTTCAGCCTGTCCTTCCCGGAGAAGCGGGAATTCTTCCTCGAGGGACAGGGGACATTCGATTTCGGCCGGGGCACAGGCGGTGGTGGTGGACGAGGCGGCGGTGGTGGTGGCGGCGGGGGGGGGGGGGGGGGCCGCGGGATGCCCACGATGTTCTACTCACGACGGATCGGGCTCATCGGCAGTGAAGCAGTTCCGATCCTGGCTGGGGCTCGCGTGACCGGAAAGGAAGGACGGCTCGCATTCGGCGCGATGAACGTCCAGACCGATCGCGTCGCGGATATGGCGCCTGCCACCAACTTCACCGTCGTGAGAGTCAAGTCGGACGTTCTGCGCCGCAGCAACATCGGCGCCCTCTTCACCAATCGCTCGCGATCGCTCACGGGCTGCGGCAGCAACCAAGCGTATGGCGTCGACGCGAACTTCGGGTTCGGCCAAACCGTTGGCTTTGGGGGCTTCTATGCACAGGCGCGCACGGAGGGGGTCGCGAGCGTGAAGGACGCCTACACGGCGCGGGCCAGTTACGACGGCGACACGTATGGCTTGAACGGACAGTACCTCGTGGTGTCGGACGACTTCAACCCGGAGATCGGCCTGGTGCGGAGGGACGACTTCCGCAGGTACTCGGGCTCGACGCGCTACAGCCCGCGGCCTCGCAACATCGAGTGGATCCGCCAGTTCACGGTGGAGGCCGGCTACGAGCGCATCGAGAGCCTCGATCTCGGCGCCCTCGAAACGGAAGTCTGGAGCGGCGGCCTCAACGTCGAGTTCGAGAACAGCGACATGGTCGGTCTGCGTGGCTCGTCGAACGTCGAGCGGCTCGAAAGGCCCCTCCGGGTCTCGAGCACCGTGTCGGTTCCTGCGGGCGACTACGACTTCAAGAGCGCCACCCTGCAGTACACGTTCGGCGGCCAGCGGCGCGCGTCGGGTCAGGCATCCCTGGAGATCGGCGAATTCTACGACGGCACGATCACCACGGTACAGTTCCAACGCGGCAGAATCGCGCTCCACAATCGGCTCTCGCTCCTCCCCTCCATCTCCTACAACGACGTGCGCCTTCCCGCCGGCGATTTCAATGCGACCGTCGTCGGCGTGCGCGCCGACCTCGCCTTCACGCCGCTCATGTTCGTCGGCGGGCTCGTGCAGTACGACACGGACGCCGACGCGTTCAGCACGAATCTCCGGTTCCGCTGGGAGTATGCCCCAGGAAGCGAGTTCTTCGCGGTTTACACCGACGAGCGATCCACGCTGGGTAGCGGGATCCCCGAACTCGAGAACCGGGCGTTCGTGCTCAAGATCAGCCGCCTGCTGCGGTTCTAGCTTCCCTACACCAGCCCCACCTCCACCTGGTTGTCGTAGAACGTCGCCCCGCCGCCGAAGTCGGTCTCCCGCTGGCTGGTGGTGTCGTTCGCGTTCCTCCCGTCGGGGGTGAGCTTCGTCCACCACACGGACGGCGCCCACACGACACCCCGCTTGATGCCGTCCTCGACCCGGGCGATTGCCCGGAAGGCGCCGCGGTCGTTGCGGATCTCGACCTCGTCTTCGGCACGAATGCCCCGAGGGGCCGCGTCGTCGGGGTGGATGATGCACTCCGGCCGGCGCGCGCCCCGGCGGAGGGGCTCCAGGTTCACGAACGTCGAGTTGAGGAACTGGTGCGCCGGCGACGACACCAGAGTGAGCGGCCGACGCGCCACCAGGTCAGGAGCCAACTCGGGCCCTTCGGCCGGTGGCGTGTACGTCGGTACGGGGTCGATCCCCATCTGCGCGAGCCGCTCGCTGTAGAATTCACACTTCCCGCTCGGCGTGAGGAACTCACCGTTGGCGTACGGCGCGTACGGCTTGGGCACGTTCAGGCGCACCCACCCCCGCTCGAGCAACGCCTCGAACGTCACGCCCTGCATGCGCACGTGGTTCGTGTCGAGTGCCTGCCTGATGAGCCTGACGTCGTCGTCGCGGAAGTAGTCCTGGGTGAGCCGCATCGCGCGCGCGAGTCGGCGGAAGATCTCCGTGTTCGGGAGGGCCTCCCCCAGCGGAGCGATGGCGGGCCGGTTGAGGGTGGCGTACAGGTGTCCGTAGGCCAGGTGCACGTCCCAGTGCTCGAGCTGCGTAGTGGCCGGAAGCACGTAGTCGGCCCAGTCGGCGGTGTCGGTCTGGAAGTGCTCGAGCACGACCGTGAAGAGGTCCTCGCGCGCGAGCCCTCGACGCACCGTCACGAGGTCGGGCGCCACCGCAGCTGGGTTCGAGTTGTAGACCACGAGGGCGTGCACCGGCGGTCCGCCCACGCCCGCGTCCGGCTTGGTGAGCGCGTCACCCAGCCGGATCATGTTGATGGTGCGCACCGGGGGGCTGACGTCCGCCCGATGGAGGGCGGCGGCGTTGAAGCGGAAGTTGAGGCTCGTGGAAAGCTGCACGCCGCCGCCAGGACGGCGCCAGTGCCCGGTGACGGCCGGGAGGCACGCGATCGTGCGCACCGCCATGCCTCCGCCCGAGTGCCGCTGCAGTCCGTAGTTGATGCGGATGAACGCATTCCTCGCCCGACCGTACGCCGTCGCGAGCGCTTCGACCGTCTTCGTCGGCACGCCGGTCGTGGCACACACGCGCTCCGGCGTCCACTCTGCGACGCGCGCACGCAGCGCGTCGGCGCCGAGCGTGTGCTCAGTGAGGAAGTCGTCGTCCTGGAGCCCGTCGCGGAAGAGCACGTGCATGATGCCGAGCGCGAGCGCCGCGTCGGTGCTCGGCCGAATCGGGATCCATTCGTCGCACTGCTGCGCTGTGCGCGTGCGTATCGGGTCGATGCAGATCACCCGCGCGCCGTTCTCCCGAGCCCGCAACACGAAGGGCCAGAGGTGCGGGTTGGAGGTGAGCGTGTTCGTGCCCCAGAGGATCACCAAGTCGCAGTCGGGCAGGGACTCGGCGTCGGCCCCGAGGTTGCCACCCACCGTCATGCGCATGCCCATCCCGCCAGCGGTGGAGCAGATGGTCCGGTCGAGCTTGGACGCGCCGAGGGTGTGGAAAAAGCGCCGGTCCATCGACTCGCCCTGCAGGTATCCCATGGTGCCCGCATACGAGTACGGCAGGACCGCCTCGGAGCCGTGTCGGTCGATCACATCGCGCAATCGACCCGCGATGTCCGTCAGCGCGTCGTCCCAGGACACGCGTTCAAAGCGACCGCTCCCTTTCGGGCCGGCGCGCCGGAGGGGGTACTGGAGCCGCTCGGGGTGATAGGTGCGCTCGAGGTACCGATTCACCTTGGCGCACAGGAAGCCCTGCGTGACCGGGTGGTCCGGGTCGCCTTCGATGCGCACCGCGCGGCCGTTCTCGACCGTCGTGATCATCGCGCACGTGTCGGGGCAGTCGTGTGGGCACGCACCACGGACCGTGCCGTTAGCGATCGCTGCCAGCTCGCTGCTCAAGCGACGGACTCCTCACGCTCCGACTTCCGCGCTCTGGCTCCCCCAGCCCGCCCCCGCACGATCGCAGGCCGCCACCCGACATCCGACTCCTTGGGCTCGCCGATGCGAGAGAGGAGGGCGACGAACGCAGTCAGGTACTCCGGTGATTGCTTCTGGGCCAACGTGGCTGCGCTCCACTGGCGGTGTAGCCCACGGCGCGTGATGCGCACCGCAGCGAGCTCACCCGATCGGACGTAGGGCGCGACCGCCCACCGCGCCAGCATCGCGACGCCCAGCCCGGCTCGTACCAGCTCGAGAATGGCCTCGGTCAATTCGACGCGTGACACGCGCAGCGGCGTGACGCCCTCGGGATCGAGCACCTCGTTGAAGAGCGTACTCTCGGAGCGTGGAACGTTGTAGAGCAGCACCTCTCGCTCCGCGAAGTCGGCAGCAGTGACGAAGTCGCGCTCCGCCCAAGGATGCCGAGCTGATACGACCGCCACGCACTCGTCGGCGAAGAGTGGCGTCAGCGCAAGCCGACGATCGCGGATCGGCTCACTCACGACGGCGACGTCGAGTTGCCCCTTGAGCAGAGCCTGGACTGGGCGTCGCGTCGCCCCCGCCACGATGCGCGGCTCGACCGTGGGGAAGTCACGCCGGAACTCGATCAACGCGCCAGGCAGCCAGTGATAGCAGGTATAGCACTCGGTAGCGAAGCGGAGCACCGCCTCGGATGTTCCCGCGGCTTGCTTAACTTCCCTCTCCGCGCGGGCTAACGCGCCCAGGATCTCGCGCCCCGAGTCGAGCAGCCGCTCGCCCGCGGGCGTCAGCACCATCCGCCGTCCGCTCCGCTGGAAGAGGGCCACGCCGAGCCGTTTCTCCACGTCCGCGAGTTGCCGGCTGAGCGCCGACTGCGTGAGGAAGAGCACGTTCCCGGCACGCGTCAGCGTCCCTTGTTCGGCAATCGCGCTCAGGAGTCGCAGGTCCCGCACCTCGATGGCCATGCCAGATCCTATCCATGCAGATTGCTCATGGATTTTGTGTGAATTATTTGTTTGTGTCATGACACTATCGGGCGCAGGATTGCAGCGGTCAAGCATCTCGTACTCTGCAACTGGAATCGCCCATGGACTCACCCGCTCGGGTGCTCATTGCGGTCCTCGTCGCACTCAGCGCCGCGTGCACCAAGCCCCGGCCGCGCCCCGTCGGCCCGACCTCGAAGGGCACCGTCATCTACGTGGAGAACCGCGGCGAATCGGAAGTCGGCGTCTACCTCGCAGATGGAAACACGCCGCGTCGTGTCGGCACGGTCGCTGGCCTCGAGCGCGACCAGCTCCGTATTCAAGGGCAGATGGCGTTGATGGGCGTGCGCTTGCTGGTGCGGGCACACGACTCGGAGCGGCTGTTCGCCAGCGACGTCCTGCTTCCCGGCGCGGGAGGCGTGCTCCGGCTGACCGTGCAGCCACTGCTGTGTGCGTCCGAGGTATCGATTCTCGAGTACGGGGCACTGGCAGGAAGCTGAGGGGCGCGGCCGTCAGCAGAGGTGAGCCGGAGGCGGGGAAGTCGGGACGACGGGAGGGGGGACGGCGACAGCCGTCGCCTCCGGCTCACCCAGGCCCGTGCGGGCGCCACCCGAGCGTCACCATCAAGACCGCGAACCCCAACACGTAGGCGGCCGCCACGTGCCAGCCGTGCCGCAGGTAGGCCCCGGTGTTCTTCGCCTGGGGATGGAGGTTGGAGATCGCCACCCCGGCCGACGATCCGAACCAGATCATCGACCCCCCGAACCCGACGGCGTAGGCGAGCACGCCCCAGTCGTACCCACCCTGCTCGAGAGCGAGCTTCGTCAGCGGGATGTTGTCGAAGACCGCGGACACGAAGCCCAGCACCAAGGAGCTCAGCCAAGACGCCGGCGGCAGCTGGTCGACCGGCATCATGGAGGCGCACATCACCAGCTGCAGCAGGAAGATGGACCCCTTCAGCGCCGGGCGCAGCTCGCCCCATGGGGTCGAGGTGAACGTGGCTCCGACCAGGAGCGCGACCCAGACGCCCAGAGCGGGAAACCCGAGCAGAACGTTGGTCGTGATGGTGCCGGCCAGGATCAACCCGACGACGAGCACGCGCTGCCACTCGATGTGGACGTCGGCCGCCGAGTCCCTAGTGATGGGATGGAAGCGATCCTGCTGGACCGCCGCGATCACGCCGAATACGATGAGCGCGGGAATCGCCGCCACATACGCGTGCAGCACGGCTACCGCCGGCACCCCTGCGATCCACATCATCGTCGTGGTGGTGTCGCCGACCACGCTTCCCGATCCACCCGCATTGCTCGCGGCGACGATGGCTGCGAGGTAGCCCACGTGGACAGTCCCCTCGAACACGACCAGTGCCATGGCACCGCCGATCATGGCGGCGGCTATGTTGTCCAGAAAGGACGAGAGCACGAATACCATGACGAGCAACACGAAGCCGCCCTTCCAGTCGTCCGGCAGGTAGCGCGGCAGCGTGAGTGGGATCTTCGACTCTTCGAAGTGCTTCGCCAGAATGGCGAACCCGAGCAGGAGGCCGAGTAGGTTGAGTAGGATGCGCCACTCGCCCTCGTGCTCCGGCGAGCCCACCATGTGCTCGACCGCATCGAAGCTCGGATCGAGCGCCAGCTTCAGAGCCAGAATCGCCGCGAGCCCCCCCCGCCGCGATCTGCATGGCGCTGCGGTGGAAGACGGCGACGCCCGCGAGCGTGAGCGCGAAGAGCACGAACTCGGCACGGATCCCCAGGACCGAAGGAACCGCGGCGGCTTCGGAAGCGGCCTGGGCGAACAACAACGCTAGGGCGCGACCCTCTCCGCCACGAGCTCACCGATGCGGCGCTCGAGCGATCCCCAGGTGATGCAGTGCACCGCGTTCCCGCTCGTGCTGGGGTCCCGGGCGTACGCGTCGAGCACGGTGCGCACGATCGTACCGCCCTCCGCCGCAGGCACGAGCTGCACCAACAGCCCGATCGAGACGGTGTAATGATCCGCGTATTCCCTACCGAATGCGCGCCCGCAATCGAGCCAGTCGGACATGCGCCTGTCTTCGATGCGGCGGGCGCGGAAGTTCGGGTTCCCGATCACCGCTTCGCTGGAATCGACTCGCGTCGGCTCGACCTCGAGCTGAGCGAATACGGCGGGAAGTACGGCCCACACCGCCACCAGGGAGGCTGCGACCGTGCGTTGGCCGACGGACGACTCGTGGCGAAGGTCGAGCGGGGCAGCCCGGCCGTTGGGCGACATCACCATCGTCGAGGTCAGGTTCGGTGTGGCGCTCGGCGGCGGCGCCACGCGCGGCGCCGCACACGCAATGGCCAGGGGGGCCAGGGCCGCCAGCAGCGCCCGCCGGGCAGCGGGCGAATGATTCATCCGCATGGGTCGTGCAGTCCTCCCACCCCCTGGTTTCCCCTTCCGACCACAGAATAGTCCGCCACGGAGCAGCCCCGCCAGCCGGGCCCACCTTTCGGACGAGCCCCCCTCCCCGCACTTTGCCGCCACGGTTGGCCGGTCCACAGGAGCCCTACATGAGCAGACCCCTCGACCTCACCATCGCCATCGGAGGAGCCGCCGGGCAGGGTATCGCCACCCCCGGTAACGTCCTAGCCCGCATCTTCGCGCGGCGAGGGCTGCACCTCTATTCGTACAACGCCCATCAGTCGATCATCCGCGGCGGCCACATCCTCCTCATGCTCCGCGTGGGGCAGACCGAGGTCCTGAGCCACGGCGACCGCATCGACATGCTGCTGTGCCTCAACCAGGACACCATGGATCGGCACCTGGGGCTCCTGGGCGACGGCGCTCGGGCCCTCTACAACAGCGACGATATCCAGCCGGGTGAGCCCGCCGCCGGCGTGCATCTCTGCGCCATGCCCGTGAAACAGCTCACGGGCGACAGCAAGAACAAGGTGATCCAGAACACGCTCTCGCTCGGCGTCATGATGGGGCTTATCCGCGTCGATTTCGACGTGCTCGGCAAGGTGCTCGAGCAGAGCCTCGGTAAGAAAGGACCCGAGGTGGTGCAGGAGAACCTCTCGGTGGCTCGCGCAGGCTACGACCACGCGGTTTCCAACTTCGAGCCCTTCCCCGAGCCGCTGCCCAGCGGCGGTAAGCCTCTGGCCGTGTGGGCGGGCAACGACGCCATCGCCATCGGCGGCGCCGCGGCGGGCGTGAAGTTCTACGCGGCCTATCCCATGAGCCCAGCTAGCGGCGTGCTCCACTGGATGGCCCAGAACGGACGCGGCCTGGGCATCATGGTGCGCCAGGTCGAGGACGAGATCGGCGTTGCCAACATGACCATTGGCGCAGCCCACACGGGGGTGCGCGCCATGTGCGCCACGTCGGGCGGTGGGTTCGCACTCATGACGGAGGCCGTCGGCGCGGCGGCCATGATGGAGGTCCCCTGCGTCTTCATCAACGTGATGCGGGCCGGGCCCTCCACCGGCGTTCCGACCAAGACGGAGCAGGGCGATCTGCGACAGGCATTGGGCGCGAGCCAGGGTGACTTCGAGCGCTTCATCGTCGCACCGCTGAACGCGCTCGACGCGTTCAACACCATGCCCGAGCTCTTCAACCTGGTCGACCGGGCACAGTGCCCGGGGATCCTCCTCTCGGACCTGCTCATTTCGGAGGGCACCTTCAGCGTCGACCCGGACCGCCTGAACATGCACCTCGAGATCGACCGCGGCGCTCTCATCCAGGATCCGTCACCGAACGGCGACTACCACCGCTACGCGGACACCGAGAGCGGCATCTCTCCGCGCGTGCTCCCCGGCCACGAGGGCTTCGTGTACACGGCCGCCACCGACGAGCACGACGAGTCCGGAGTGCTCATCAGCGACGAGTTCACGAACCCGTTCAAGCGCCGCCAGATGGTCGAGAAGCGCGCGCGCAAGTTCGAGACCGTCGCGCAGGACGTGCCAGCGCCGAAGCTCGAGGGGGCCAAGAAGGCGGAGGTGACCCTGGTGGGGTTCGGGTCGACGTACGGCGTGATCAAGGAGGCGATCGCGAGGCTGGCCGAGCACGACGTGACGGCCAACCATCTCGCCATCAAGTGGATCGTGCCGTTCCACGTGGACGCGATCACCGCAGCGCTCGCGAAGGCCAAGAAGATCGTCGTCGTCGAGAACAACTACACGGGTCAGTTCGCGGAGTACCTGCGCAGCCAGACGGGTATTGCCGCCCACTCGCACATCCGCAAGTACGACGGCGAACCGCTGACGCCCCGCCACATCGTGCACGGCGTGCTCGACATCCTCAGTCAAGAGACCACGGTGTACGTGCCCACCCAGGAGATCAGCGTATGAGCCAGGCGACGCTCGAGGCAAAGACCGTAGAGCTGCCGCGCAAGGCGGCGTCGGCGAAAGACTTCAAGGGACGCGTCGAGCCAGACTGGTGCCCGGGGTGCGGCGACTTCGGCGTGCTCAACGCGCTCCAGCGCGCAGTTTTCGAGCTCGGCCTGCAACCGCACCAGCTGATGGTGGTGAGCGGCATCGGCTGCTCGTCCAACCTGCCGGGGTACATCAACGCGAACGGCATGCACACCCTGCACGGGCGCTCCCTCCCCTTCGCCACGGGCGCCAAGCTCGCGAACCACGAGCTCACGGTGATCGCCACGGGTGGCGACGGCGACGGCTACGGCATCGGCTGCGGCCACTTCATGCACTCGGCGCGCCGCAACATCGACATCACCTACATCGTGATGGACAACCAGATCTACGGCCTCACGACGGGACAGATTTCGCCGACCAGCCGGCTCGACATGAAGACGAAGAGCACTCCTATGGGGAACCTCGAGTCGCCGCTCAACCCGCTCACGTCGGCCATCATGGCGGGTGCCACGTACGTCGCCCGCGGATTCAGCGGCGACCCGAAGCACCTCACCGAGCTCATGAAGGGCGCCGTCAAGCACAAGGGCTTCGCGCTCATCGACGTGTTCAGCCCGTGCGTGACGTTCAACAACGACAACGACT
The DNA here is from genome assembly GCA_016873995.1 of Gemmatimonadota bacterium. Taxonomy (GTDB): domain Bacteria; phylum Gemmatimonadota; class Gemmatimonadetes; order Longimicrobiales; family Gaopeijiaceae; genus UBA2982. Next base: position 50,071 of record VGVR01000007.1, on the reverse strand, counting down.
ACCCGTTCTTCAAGGCGCGCGTGAAGCGGCTCGAGGACGTGGGCCACGACCCGTCCGACTGGAAGAGCGCGTGCGAGCGCGCCATGGAGTGGGGCGACACGCTCTACACCGGGCTCTTTTTCAAGACCGAGCGCCCTTCCCTCGACGGCTCCGAGCCCGTGCTCCAGAAGGGACCGGGGCTCGCGCGGCGTCCGCTCGGGCTCACGGCCGAGCAGGCGAAGTCGCTCAAGGCCCGCATGATGTAACCCGTCCGTGCGCCGGCCGCGGATGCGACCGGCGCACGAAGTCCCGCGGGATCAATCGAGGTCGTCGCCGCCGGTGCGTAGGCGTGGGTTCACGACGTTGTTGAAGATCGAGCCGAACGTGAAGCTCAGGCCGACCTCCATGCCGTACTCGAAGTCGGTGCCCAACTCGCGCTGCCCGATCAGGATCTCGTTGTCGTCGAGCCCCGCGGCAGAGAGGTAGATCTGGTCCTTGATGCGCGCGACGTTCCCTTGGATGTCGAGGTTCACCCCGCGCAGCAGGCGGATCTCGATGTTCGAGTAGAGGTCGACTCGGTGCCGGTCCGGATCGTACAGGTAGTGCGAGCCCTCCACCGACACCACCAGCTCTCCCCACGGTTGCTGGAAGTCGGCAGCGACCTCGAGGCTGTGCGCGGGCCGGATCTCGGAAATCTGATCGAAGATCGTGCGGTCCTCGTACCAGAACGTCATCATGCCGAGGCGGTACGTCGCCGTGATCTGCCGCCGGGTGGACTCGGCGTACGGGAAGAACGAGTACTCGAGCGCAGGCGCCGCTTCGGTGTAGAGCGCCTGATTCACGCTCTGGTCGGAGCCGAGCGCGCCCGCGATGCCCCAAGACCAGTGCGGGCCCAGACTCCAAACGACGATGCCCTCGGCCTCGAGCTCCCGCGTGTTGCTCACCTCTCTGGCCCCGCTCCTGAGCTCGAACTCCTGCTCTTCGTACTCGCCCCGGAAGCCGATGTCGACCTTGAACTCCTCGGTCGTGCGGCTCGCCGAGAAGGATCCGTCGAGCGACGTGTCCTTGCGACGGCTCTCTCCCTGGAGCTCGGCGCCGATGCCGGCCCGGAAGACCCAGAGGTTCCAGGGATCGTTCGCGGGAACGAGCTGCCGCCCCGCATCCTAGACGTCGCCGAAGTCGAGCTCGACGCTCGCCTCACGCCCGGTGTAGGCCAGGTAGCGGACCAACCCCAGACCGAACGTGCGCGTGTATCCGTCGCGCACCTCGTCGGCGGTCTGGGCCTGCTGACTCACGTACTGCAGCGTGTCCGCTCGACCCGCGAGCGGACCCATGCCCAGGAAATGGAACGTGAACGCGTCGCCCCCAGCGCCAGTCCCCTCGAGCGTGACGAGAACGTGCACGTCCGCATCAGCGGGATCGCGTACGTAGTCGACGACCGGAACCTCGCGTCGCAGGTGGTCGAAGTCGCAACGGCCGCAGTCGATATATACACGCAATGGCGTTTGTTCAGCAGCTTGTGCGCATATCTGTGCCGGACTCGCGAGCGCGACTGACAAGAGGAGCGATGAAAGGAGGGGGTGTCGCAGCATGCGCGTGGCGAGAGGAGGCCAGAGGACGGGCGGATGAAGCTAGGACGCCCGCGAGTGAGCCGTGGTACGGCTCCAGTACGACCCCGGTAAGAACCGAGTAAGCGAACTTTCCTGCCGGAACCCAGAGCTCACTACATCTGCAGACGGTACCCTTTCTTGCGGACCGTGAGGATGTGCTGCGGATCCGCTGGATCGCGCTCGAGCTTGCGGCGCAGCTCCGCGACGTGCACGTCGACGGTGCGGGTTTCCACGTCTGGGTTCGCGTACGCCCACACTTCACCCAGCAGCTCGGCGCGGGAAGCGACCGCCCCGCGGCGCTTGAGGAGCGCCACCAGCAGGTCGAACTCCTTGGGCGTGAGCGTGAGGGGCTCGCCGTCGCGAATGACGGTGCCCGACGCGGGGTTCACCTCGATCTCGCCGAAGCGGTCGACCGGCAGGCGCTCGGCCGCCGTCCCTCCGGCGCGGCGGAGCAGCGCGCGCACGCGGGCGAGGAGCTCGGCGGTACTGAACGGCTTCATCACGTAGTCATCTGCGCCCCGCTCGAAACCCGTGAGCACGTCGGCCTCCTCGCCGCGCGCGGTGAGCACGAGCACCGGCGTCCGGTTCCCCGTCTTGCGGAGCCGCGACAGCACCTCGTACCCGTCGAGGCCCGGGAGCATCAGGTCCAGGATCACGAGAGCTGGCTCGAGCTTGCCGATGCGGTCGTTGGCTTCGCGGCCGTCCGACACCAGGTCGACGTCGTACCCCTCGAACTCGAGCGTCGCGCGCAGCCCGAACGCGAGATCGGCGTTGTCTTCCACCAACAGGATGCGCGTCATGAGCGCACGGCCCCCTCTGTATCGGGCGAGTCGACTGCGGTCTCAAGAGAAGTAGCGCGCGACAGCTCGACTACGAAGCGGGAGCCGGTTTCGCTGGGACCGCCTTCCACCCACGCGGACCCCCCGTACTGCTCGGCCAGGGATCTCACGACCGCGAGCCCCATTCCACTCCCCGGACGCAAACTGTCGACATCCCGCGGAAGCCTCCAGTAGGGATCCCAGATGCGCTGGCGGTCGGCCTCGGGAACGCCAGGGCCTTGGTCCTCGACCGTGAGGCGCACCGTTCCGTTCTCGGCGACCGCGCTGACCTGCACCGTCTGGCCCGACGGTCCATACTTGATGGCGTTGTCCAACAGGTTCAGGAGTATACGACGCACGCCCTCTCGCTGACCTCGGACCGCGAGCCCTGTCGCTGCCTCCGCCTGCACGTTCGCGCCCGCAGATTCGGCCATCGGCTGGAATGAAGAGACCACTTCACCGATGGCGTCGTCGAGGTCCACTCGCCGCAAGTCGACCGCGCCAGCAGGCGCGGCGCGGATGCGTGAGAACTGGAGAATGTTCTCGACCAGCTGGGTCAGCCGCTGCGCCTCCCTGCGGATGATCTGCAGCGCGCGCGACCGCTCCGGCTCCGAGCGCAGCTTGTCTTCGCTGAGGAGCTCACCGAGCATGCGAATCTGAGTGAGGGGCGTGCGTAGCTCGTGCGAGACGCTCGACACGAAGTCCTCCCTCAGTCGGCTCAGCTGCTCGTGCCGTCGGATCTGCAACAGGCCCGCGGCGCCAACCAAGAGCGTGAGGGCCACGAGCGCCAGCGAGGTGGAGAGCCGCGAGTCCGGCAAGCCGCCGATCACGAGACTCGACGCGGCCTCGGGACGAATCGAAGCGGTGACGACCCAGGCGCCGAGCGCGGGAGTCAGGGTATCCGCGGCAGAGAAGGTACGCTCGTAGCGCACGGGCGATTCGAAGATCGGGACGCCGTCGGGGTGCGCCAGCGTCAACGACAACACCGAATCCGTCGGCAGTCCATTCGCCAGTGCGTACGGAAGCAACTCGCTGGAGCGGTGCCAGTGAGAGGCGAGCTCCTCGAGCGCCCGCTCGCTCACCATGACCGCGTACACCGCGGCCAGCGGACCAGCGTCACTCTCGGCGGTCGCGTAGGCCACCGCACTCACGCCGCCCGACGAGTCGTCTACATGAAAGAGGCCGTAGCGCCCCTCGGGATCCGACGCATAACGGGCGGTCGCCTCTGCGGCCACGGCAGAGGTGACCTCGCTCGGCACCGGCCCCCAGGCGATCTCGACCTCGCCGTCGGGCAGCAAAATGCGGGCGAGGGCCAACGGCTCCCTGAAGTCCGGGCACGGACACTCGAGTGCTCGCATCGCATCGTCGATATCCCGCTCGACCTCATCGATCCCTGGCAGCTCCCCTCGAGTTCTGCGCGGCACCTCATCGAAGGCGACGTCGAAGAACCGCGACAGCCCTGCGGCTGCGGTGCGCGCATACTCGGCCGCTGCGACTTCGGCGTAATCGCGCAGGACGGCTTCCGTGGTCTGTCGGTGGGAGCGCGCGGCGAAATACCCCTGCAGCGCCAGGCCGAAGGAGAGCCCGACGGCAGCGAAGAGGACAACGCCCAAGAGAGTCGTCGAAGACCGGGCCCCGCGGCGGGACCGGGACGTGCTCGCCAACGCCGTGATCCGGTGAAGAGGAACGATTACGCCGCCGGATGTTGGCCGCTCGCCTCGGCTCGGGCAACGCCGAAGTGTTGGCAGGCCCCCGGGCGCCACCGGGCGACGCGAAGCTTGCCGCCATATTCTACCCGGATATAATTCTCCCATGTCGCGTGGCCCTCTCCCCACCTTCGCGGCGTTCGCCGGCCAGGAGCGGCTCGCCTTGGGCGACCTCCTCACGGTTGCCGAGGCCGGCCGCAGACGCGTGGAGGCTCGCCCCGACTCGCCGGTCCTCGTCTTCGAGGAAGCGACCGGTCGCCTCGTCGATCTCGACCTGCGCGGCACCGCCTCCGAAGTTCTCGCCCGCGTTACGAGCTCCCCGACTTCCGCCGACTCGCAGAGAGCCGACCGCGCGCCCCGCGGCCGCGGCCGCCCCAAGTTGGGCGTGGTGTCGAAGGAGGTTACGCTTCTGCCTCGCCACTGGGCCTGGCTGAGCGCCCAGCGGGGAACCGCATCAGCCGTGTTGCGTCGGCTCGTGGACGAAGCCCGCCGGACGGACGAGCGGCGCGAGGTGGTGAGGCGAGCGCAGGACGCCACGTACCGATTCATGACGAGCATGGCCGGGGACTCGCCTGGCTACGAGTCGGCGATACGTGCGCTCTACAGAAGCGACGGTGGTGAGTTCGCGGCCGCTACGAGCGAGTGGCCGGCCGATGTACGATCGCAGTGTGCGCGCATGGCGGCGGAGGCCTTCGAGCGAACATGAACGACCTGACCGAGGGGCCGATCGCGGGCCACTTGATGCGCATCGCGATCCCGATCGCGGTCGGCATGGTCTTTCAGACGGCCTACTACCTGGTCGACCTCTACTTCGTCGGACGCCTGGGCGACGCTGCGATCGCCGGGCTAGGGTCCGCGGGGAACGTGCAGTTCCTCGTCATGGCGATCACGCAGATTCTCGGCGTCGGCACGATGGCGCTCATCGCGCAGGCAGCCGGTCGGAAGGACCGGGCGGACGCGAACCTGATCTTCAACCAGAGCCTCGTGCTCGCGGCGGTGTGCGCAGCCGTCACGCTCGTCGGTGGCTACGCGCTGTCGGCGTGGTACATGGGGCGGCTCGGAGCGGACGCGGCCACCGCGGAGGCGGGCATCACCTACCTCTACTGGTTCCTGCCCGGCCTCGCGCTCCAGTTCGCCATGATCTCCATGGGCTCGGCGCTGCGCGGCACCGGGATCGTGAACCCGACCATCATGGTCCAGATCGCCACCGTGGTGCTGAACGCGATCCTCGCGCCGATCCTCATATCTGGCTGGCTCACGGGCGTTCCGCTCGGCATCGCGGGAGCGGGTATTGCCACGACCATCTCGGTGGCGGCGGCTGTCATCATGATGATCGCGTACTTCGTTCGCCTCGAGCACTACGTCGGCTTCGACGCGAGCCTCGTGCGCCCGCGCGCCGAGGCGTGGAAGCGCATCCTCGCCATCGGCCTCCCGCCCGGGGGCGAGTTCACGCTCATGTTCGTCTACATGGCCGTGATCTACTGGGTGATCCGCGACTTCGGACCGGCCGCCCAGGCGGGCTTCGGGGTCGGCTCACGCGTCATGCAGGCGATCTTCCTGCCCGCCATGGCGATCGCGTGGGCCGCATCGCCGGTCGCTGGGCAGAACGTCGGCGCGCGCAAGCACGACCGTGTGCGCGAAACCTTCCGCACGGCGATGGTGACGCTGAGCTGCCTCATGGTACTGCTCACGCTCTTCTGCCAGTGGCGGCCCAGCGTCCTGGTCGCGTTCTTCGCGGACGATCCAGCCGTGGTGGCGGCCGGTGCGGACTTCCTGCGTATCATCTCTTGGAATTTCGTGGCCACCGGGATCGTGTTCACCTGCTCCGGCATGTTCCAAGCCATCGGCAACACCGTGCCCGCGCTGCTCGCGAGCGCGACCCGCATCGTGACGTTCGCGATCCCGGCGGTGTGGCTTTCGTATCAGCCGTGGTTCGAGCTGCGTCACCTCTGGTACACGTCCGTGGCGACCGTACTGCTGCAGGCGGCTGCCAGCTGGTGGATGCTCACCGTCGAGCTCCGCAAGAAGCTCACGGATGACAGCGCTTACGCGGCGCAACCTGCATTCGATGCGTCTGCTGCTCTGTAGCGACATCCACTGCGATCTGGCGGCGGCTCGCAGGTTGGTCGAGCGGTCCGCAGAGGCGGACGTGCTGGTAGTCGCGGGCGACCTGGGCGTCATGCGCACCGGACTGCAGAAGACCGTCGATGTGCTCGCGAGCGCCGCCTGTCCGGCGGTGCTCGTCGCAGGCAACGGGGAGTCGTACGAGGAGCTCTCGGCCGCGTGCGCACGGTGGGCGGGGGCGCACGTGCTGCACGGAAGCGGATGTACGATCGAGGGAGTCTCGTTCTGGGGCCTCGGCGGTGCCGTGCCGGTCACGCCGTTCGGTCCGTGGAGTTACGACCTACCCGAGGAGAAGGCTGCGGAGCTGCTTGCTGGCTGCCCGCCTGGCGCCGTGCTGGTGACGCACTCGCCGCCGCTCGGACACGTGGACCTCGCAGGCGGCAGGCACCTCGGCAGCCGCGCCGTGGTCGAGACGATAGAGCGCGTATGGCCCCGGCTGGTCGTGTGCGGGCACATCCATGGCTGTTGGACAGAGGAGTCGCTGGTCGGGGACACGCGCATCGTCAACGCGGGACCGGGCGGCGTCTGGGCGGAGCTAGAGGCGTCCAGGGACGACGAGCCGCGGCGCTGACGGCGGGGGAAGCTCCTACCCCATCTGCGAGGGGAGCCAGGTCGCGATCTCAGGGAACGCGATCAGCAAGGCGATCATGATCAGCTCCCCGACCACGAACGGGAGCACCCCCATGAAGATCTCCGTCATGGGCACGTCAGGCGCCGCTCGGCGCATCACGAAGACGTTGGCCCCGATGGGGGGCGTGACCAGCGCCACCTCGGACATCACGACCACGAAGACTCCGAACCAGATCGGGTCGATCCCCAGCTCCCGGACCACCGGCATCACGAAGGGTACGGTGAGCACGAGCATGCCGAACACATCGAGTAACGCGCCCAGCATGAGATAGAGGCCGACCAGCAGGACAAGGAAGCCGACGCGGCCGAGCTCGAGGCCAACCAGCAAGTCGACGATCGTCTCGGTGGTGCCCGTGATGGCGAGAAAGCGCGCAAGCAGATAACCAGCCACGATAATCGCGAACATCATCGCGCTGATGAGCGCCGTCTCCTCGAGCGCGCGCCCCATGGCCGGCAAGTTGACCCTGCGCTTCAGCGCGGCGATGAGCACGACGCCTGCGCAGCCGACCCCGGCACCCTCGGTGGGCGTGAAGACGCCAGCGTAGAGCCCGCCGATCACACCGAAGAAGAGAGCCACGATCGGTAGGAAGCCGCTCGCGGAGCGCCACCGTTCTTCCCAGGTGGCGGCGGGCCCACGCGGCCCAAGGTCGGGCGAGATCATGCAGCGGACCCAGATGATGACCGAGAACATGATCGCGGTTAGGATCCCAGGCACGATCCCGGCGATGAAGAGCTCGCCGATCGACGTCTCCGTCATCACCCCGTAGAAAATGAAGATCACGCTCGGCGGAATCAGGATGCCGAGCGTGCCGGAGGCGGCCAGCGCTCCGGTCGCGAGACGCGGGTTGTACCCGTAGCGGCGCATCTCTGGCATGACGATCGCGCCCATGGTCGCCACCGTGGCGATGCTCGACCCTGTGACCGCCCCGAATGCGGCGCACGCGACCACGGAGGCCACCGCGAGCCCGCCGGGCACGCGGCCGATCCAAGCCCGGATCCCTGAATAGAGGTCGGTGGCGAGCCCGGTCTGATAGACCAGCTGGCCCATGAGCACGAAGAGCGGGATCGTGACGAACACGAAGCTCCGCCCTTCGCTCCACGGGATGAGCGTCGCCTGGGCGAGGGCCGCCCCCAGACCCTCGAGCACCCAGAGGCCCACGGCGCCCACGACAGCCATCGCGAACGCGATGGGAACGCCGAGGACGAGGAGCACGAACATCGCCAGGAGGCCGATCCCACCGACCAACTCGAGGCTCACGATTGTCCTGCGTCGGTTGGCGTCGGCACCGGAGCTGCTCCCTCGCGAGAGCGCGACGGCGCGGGATTCGCGAACAAGCGGGCGACCGCCACGAAGCCGCAGAGCGCGAGAAACGCCATGTACGGCCAGAGCGGCCAGAGCAAATCCTCCCCTGTCTCGCCGGTGCGGATCATGAATGGCACGTACAGCGCAGCCTGCACGGCCATCATCCCGAAAAACACGATACCGGACACCACAGAAAGCACGTCGACCAGCCGTCGACGCGTGGGAGACAGGCGGTCGTACACGACTTCCATGCGGATGTGATACGAGCGGTCCCAAGCGAGCGGGAGCGCGGCGCCTATCGACATCAGAAGGAAGAGCCCGCTCACGTCGCGCGCCCACTGGAGGGGCGAGTCGAAGACGTAGCGCAGGACCACGTCTGTCGTGACCAGCAGGACGAGTGCCGGCAGCATGACGTAGATGCCGAGGGCAAACAGCCGCCGAGCTGCCGTGGCGGACGCGCGGTCGATGCGGTCGAACGCCGAGTCCAGCGCGCTCGCCGGAGGTGTCGGCTCCCCGGCCCCCGCGTCTCCGCTCGCGCTCAAAGGTCGATTACGCCCTGGAGGGGGCTCTCGACCACGTGGTCCCAAAGCTGTTGGTCGGTCCAGCCGACGTAACGCGCCCCGCGCTCCTTCGCCTCCGCCACGAATTCGGCCGCGGGAAGCCCGAGCGCCTCGTTTTGCTCGATGAACCGATGCTCGACCGGGCGAACTGCGTCGGCCCACTGACGCCGCTCATCCGGCGTCGGCGTGCTCAGCTCCACCCCATTGTCGGCGAGCCGATCCAGGGCCGTCTGGAGCGCGGCGCCGCCGTAGTAGTTCTGGTTCGCAACTTGTCCGCGCAGGCGGAAGAGATCGTGCAGTCTCTGGCGCAGGTCGCTTGGCATCGCGTCGAAGGCGCGCGGACTGACGGCCCACTGCAGCACCGTGTGCGAGAGCCCGATGCGTAGGTAGTGGCTGCCCAGGTCGTAGAGGCGGTACGCCGCCATGTCCGGCGCGCTGAGCGCGACGGCGTCGATGATCCCGCGCTGGAACGCCGTGTACGTATCGGAGGCAGCGAGCACGACCGGCACCGCATCCAGCTCGCGGATCATGTCGGCCATCAGGCCTCCCGTCGAGCGCACCTTGAGGCCGGCGATGTCGTCGGGCGTATGGATGGGCACCTTGGCGATGATGTCGTAGGCGGTGGTCGCGTCGCAGTGCGCGAGATATACGCCCATACGCTCGTACTCGTCCTTCCAGTAGCGAGGGTAGAGCTCCTCGGAGACGAGCGACGCCACGCCCGGGTTCTCGAACAAGAACGGGAGCTGGAGCCCGTGCGTGAGGTGAAAGCTTCCCGGCTGGTAGGTGGCATAGCCGTGCGTGTAGTCCGTGACCCCGGACGCGATCGCCTTGAACCCGTCGAGTGCCCCGTGGAGCAGACCGTCCATGTAGGTCTCCCAACGGATGCGCCCGTCCGTCTCCCGGGTGCAGATCTCCTCCCAAGGCAGGAAGACACGCGTGTAGAGACCATGCGAGTTGGGAATGTGCCCCGTGTACCGGAGCACCACTTGCTCGCCTGGGCTCGCGCGGCTCCCGCGCACGAAAGGCGCCGCCACGCCGACCCCGGCGAGCGCCGCGATGACGCGCCGCCGGCTCCACTCCATGGATTGGCCGTTGGACATGGGGCACCATCTTGGGGCGCGCGGTGCTCGCGGTCAAAGGCGCCTTCAGGACTGTAAGGCAGTGTAAAGCCCAGGAACCCTTGCCATGGAACGCGTCTACCACCGAGTGTCACCCGACTCGAAGCCGAACGCGCCCCTCAACGTTTCGCGCGGGGAGTCGGTCCGAGTGCTGATCCATCAGACTTGAATCGAGGCCGCACGTCAGTCGCACCTTTGAGAGCAAGAAGACACATTACGAGTCACAAGACCCGCCGTCAGTCCCCGCAGGTACCGCTCGCGCTGGTCGCGCTCGCTGCACTGCCGTGGGCAGCCACCGCTCAGGGTCCCGGCACCGAAAACGGACTCTGGACGTACCTGGGCGGCGATGCCTGGCACACGCGCTACACGCCCGCCAACGAAATCACCGCGGACAACTTCGACGAGCTGACGATGCTCTGGCAGTTCAACGCGGCGAGCTTCGGTCCGAGCACGCCGAGGGCTACGCCCTCGTACGTGGACGGCAAGCTCATCACCGTGACCGGCGAGGACCGGGACGTGATTGCGCTGGATCCATCGACCGGGAAGCTCATCTGGAGCTTCACCGAGCCGCCCACGACGTATCGGCACGAGTACTCCATGCGCAAAGGCTACGGTAAGGGCGTGGCGTACGCAGAGGTTCCGGGTCGTGGCGGTGTGGTCTTCATCTCCTCCCCGGGCTTCTTCCTGTGGGCGCTCGACGCCGACACGGGGCGGCCGCTCGAGGACTGGGGCGAGCCGATCCCGCTCCCTGGCTTCCAGCAGACCGGCGGCGTGGACATGATCCCCGACCTCATCGATGGGTGGGGTCCGTGGGAGCGCTGGCGGGGCGGCGCGTACGACCCGAACCTGGGCATCCCCAAGGATCTCGGCTACATCACGACGTCATCGCCACCGATCGTGGTGAACGGCACGGTCGTCGTCGGCAACTCCGCCGAGCAGGGCTATCAACAGACCCGCATCGAGAACGTGCCGGGCGACATCCTCGCCTACGATGCGGCGACGGGTGACTTCAAGTGGAAGTTCCACGTGATTCCGCGTCCGGGCGAGTTCGGCCACGAGACGTGGGAGAACGACGCGTGGGACTGGACGGGTGACGTGTCGTCCTGGGCGCCCATGGCGGCGGACCCGGAGCTCGGCCTCGTCTACGTCGTGACCAACGGCGCGACCATCGACTACTACGGCGGCTTCCGTCCGGGCGACAACCTGTTCAGCACGAGCATCATCGCGCTCGACGTGAACACGGGTCAGCGTCGTTGGCACTACCAGATGGTGCACCACGACATCTGGAACTACGACACGCCCACGGCCCCGATCCTGATGGATGTGACGGTGAACGGGCGTCCGGTGAAGGGCATCTACCAGGCGACGAAGCAGGCCTTCCTCTACGCGATGAACCGCGAGACGGGCCAGCCCATCTGGCCGATCGAGGAGCGTCCGGTCCCGCAGTCGCGCGTGCCGGGTGAAAAGCTCGCAGCCACACAGCCGTTCCCCACGAGGCCGGCGCCCTTCGACCTGCAGGGGCGCAACGAGTCACACCTGATCGACTACACGCCGGAGATCCGCCGCCGCGCGCTGCAGGTCGCTCAGGACAACAACCTGTTCGCACCGCTCTTCAACCCACCGACGACGGTCACGGACCCCGCAGGCCCCGCACGAGTCTGCCCAGGTGATACCGGCGGCGTGAACATCACCGGACCGGCAGTGGCCGACCCGGTACAGGGCATCATCTTCATCACGTCGCACAGCGCGTGCTCGAACCTGTCGGTCATGCCGGCGAACGAGTCTCCGCTCGATTCGCCGGAGCAGACCGGAGTGACGTACTCCGAGTGGAGCGCAGGCCGTGGTCAGGCGCCCGCAGCGGGTGGCCGCGGCGGAGCGGGCGGTGGTGGTGGAGGCGGCCGCGGCCGGGGCGGTGCCACGGTCGACGGACTCGACATCTTCAAGGGCCCGGTCGGGCGCATCACCGCGATCGACCTGAACACCGGCGATCATCTGTGGGTGACCCCGCACGGGGACGCACCGCAGGCACAGCAGGATGCGATTCGCAACCATCCGCTCCTGCAGGGCGTGCCGAACATCGACCAGATCGCCAACCGCGGCCGGCAGGGACACTCGGCCATGGTGGTGTCGCCGAACCTGCTCTTTGCGTCGGGCATGACGGCAAACAACACGCCGAGCTTGTTCGCCATCGACAAGCGGACTGGGCGACGCGTCGGCGCGGTGGAGATCCCGGGACAGAGCAGCTACGGGATGTCCAGTTGGGAGCACAACGGCCACCAGGTCATTTTGGTCCAGCTGGGCAACGGCCTGGCAGCGTTCGGCTTGCCGGCGGCGATGCCGCAGGCGGGCGCGGCGCACTAGCCGCCGAACGTCGCCGAAATCGGTATCAGGGGCCGCCGCGGATTCTCCGCGGCGGCCCCGCTGCTTTCCTGCTGTTTGAGCTGCCCCCCTGGCGGTAGCACCCAGCGCAGCTTATACCTAGTCCTAATCATTTAGGAGTAGCGGCCGTTGTACCGGTGCGTGGCCGGGCCTGAGGTCCGGGGACCCGGGGGAGGGACGTATGAGGCGGATGGGAACGCTCATGGGGTTGCTCGCTTCGCTAGGCGCGGCGGATGACCTATGCGCGCAGGCCTCCGTGCCCGAGACCATCAACTTGTTCTTCGACTGCGCGGCGCCGGGGTGCGACCTCGATTTCGCTCGCCGCGAGGCACCCTGGGTCAACTGGATGCGCGACCGTGCCGACGCCGACCTTCACGTATTGGTCACGTCGCAGGCCGCAGGCGGTGGGGGACGGTTCTTCACGCTCGCGTTCTTGGGCCTTCGCGCTCTCCTCGGGCAAGACCAGGAGCTCACGTTCTCGACTCCCGCCGACGCCACGGTGGACGACCAGCGGCAGGGTATCGTGGAGCGCCTCAAGCTCGGGCTCGTGCGCTACGTGCAGGGGACGCCCGCGGCCGACCGGCTGCGCGTGACGTACGACGCCGATCCGCCCGCGGCGCCGGGCGCTCCGGAGGCTCGCCCGGGAGCCAATCAGGCCGCGGGGGCCCAGCAGGATCCGTGGGACTTCTGGACGTTCAGTATCAATGGAAGCGCAAACGCCAACGGAGAAGCGACGTCGAGGTTCGCCAACTGGCGGACCGCGCTTTCCGCGAACCGGACGACAGAGGCCTGGAAGATCGATTTCGGGCTCAGCTTCTCGCGCAACACGCAGGAATTCGAGGTCGGCTCGGGCGCGACGGCGCGTACGATCGAGGTGAAGCAGGAGGACCGGCGAGCGAACGGGCTGTTCGTGCGGAGTGTGGGCGCGCAGTGGGCGGTGGGCATGCGCGGGAGCGCCAGCTCGTCGACGCGCCTCAACCAGCGGCTTCGGCTCGCGGTCGAGCCCGGAGTCGAGTTCAACTTCTTCCCATACACCGAGTCGAGTCGCAGGTCGCTCACGCTCCAGTACCTCGTCGGACCGAACTACTACCACTACGACGAGCGCACGATCTTCAACCAGACCGTGGAAGCGCTCTTTCAGCAGTCGCTCACCGCCGGGCTCTCCCTCATCCAACCGTGGGGGCTCTGGTCGACGTCAGTCACTGCCGCCCAGTACCTGCACGACCTGGAACGTTCGAGCGTGACCGTGTTCGGGAACGTGAACATGCGGCTCTTTCGCGGCTTCTCCGTCTTCGCGAACGCGAACTACCAGTGGGTCCGTGACCAGCTCTACATCTCCGCCGCGAGCCTCACGACGGAGCAGATCCTCCTCAGGCAGCGGCAGCTCGAGACCAGCTACCGCTACTTCTACAGCGTCGGCATCCAGTACCGCTTCGGCTCCATCTTCAACAACGTCGTGAACCCCCGCTTCGGCGGCGGCGGCGGCGACTTCATCATCTTCAACTGAGTCCCGGGCTCGGTCGGGAGCCCCACCAGGTCAGAAGATCGCCACGGGGTTGAGCGGCGCCCCCGTACCACCGGGCACCGCCAGCGGTGCCGCGACGAGCAGGAACTCCCAGCGGTTCTGATCCGCCGCCTCGGCGGCCACGGCCTCGAGGTCGAGGTTGTCGAAGAGCCACATGCCCATGGTCACCAGCGTGAGCAGATGGATGGGCATGGCGACCCCGTCGACGCCCGACGGAAGCGCGTCGTTGGTGTAGTCGCTCCCGAGCATCGCCACGCCGCGCTCCCGGAGCCAAGGCGCCACGGACGCGTGCAGCCCGGCCGCGAGGCGACCGGTGGCCCACGCGCCCTCTTCGGCGCGGCGGGCCCAGCGGCCCGAGCGCACGAGCAGGACGTCGCCTTGGCCGACGCGCACACCCGCCTGGCGCTCCCACGCTTCCAGGTCGGCCACGGTGATCTGCGTGCCGGGCTCGAGGTACTCGACGCCCTTCAGACGGGCGATGTCCATGAGGATCCCGCGCGTGACCACGCCCTGCTTCGCATTCGTGATGCCGAGCCTCACGCAGCCGTCACCGTTGGCAACCGAGTCGACGGTCGTACGCGCGATGCCGTTGTACATGAGCCCGCCCGACGAGTTGTGGCAGAGCGCGTCCATGTGACTGTGCGCGAATCCGTGGTAGGCGATCGTGTACCGATCGGAGAGAAATCCGGCGGACGGCGAGCCCAGGATGTCGTGCCCCCAGGGGGACGTCGCGTCCTCCGCCCGCTCCTTGAGGTAGTCGTGTGAGAGCGACACCGAGACGCCCTCCGTGACGAGCCGCGCTGCCTGCACGCGCTTCTCGGGCGTGATCAGGTTGAGCGTGCCCAACTCGTCGTTCGGGCCCCACCGGCCCCGATTGGAGAGCTCCTGCTCCCACTGCTGGATGGTGGCGGCGGTGACGGGTGGCAGCGCCTGCGCGACGAGTGTGACGGGGGCCGCAGCAAGAGCGGCGGCGAGGCCGGCCAGCGCGAGGTATCGAGTCATGTCATCCTCCGGAGCGGGTTCGGGCGGGCGTCAACATCCGCTGGCCGTGCGACCGGGCGCAAGCGTGCACTGTCGTGGCCGGGGGGCGCGCCGCAGATTCGTCGCGCAGACCTCCCCGCGCCCGAGAGCGAGCGATGCGCACACGACGCCCGTCCGTCCGGTTCCCTGCCCTTCTTCTCGCCGCGGCGTCGGCCCTCACGGCCTGCGCCGGCTCCGAGGGCGCACCCGCCAGGGCCGACTGGCCGATGTACCGCGGTGACCTCGCGGGCACGGGCTACTCCCCCCTCTCGGAGATCACGACGGCCAACGTGGCGGGGCTCGAGCGCGTGTGGAGGTACGGACTCGGCGCCGAGGCGGCGGCGGCCGCCGCCGCGGGAGATGCGCGCCCGCGCGACCCGAGCTCGCAGGCCACACCCATCGTGGTGGGCGACGTCATGTATCTGCCCGCCGCCGATCGGGTCGTCGCGATCGATCCGGCCACGGGCGGCGTGCTCTGGAGTCACGCGGTCCAGGGGGGCGGCCCGTCGCGGCGGGGCGTGGCGTACTGGGCCGGCGCCGACGGAATTGCTCCGCGCGTCTTCTTCACGTCGGGCTCGCGGCTGATGGCCATCGATGCCGCCTCGGGCGCGCCATCTGCGGGGTTCGGCGAGGGCGGCACGCTCGACATCGGCGTTCCGTATATCTCGATCCCGCTCGTCTTCGAGAACGTCGTGGTCGTCGGCGCCAATACGCCGCCCGGGGCATCGGGCGGCATCGGCAATCCGCGCGCCTACGATGCGCGCACGGGCGCCAAGCTCTGGGAGTTCAGCTCGGTCGCCCAACCTGGGCAGGTCGGGCACGACACCTGGGCGGGCGAGAGCTGGGTGGATCGTCTCGGCGCCAATGCGTGGCCCTTCTACTTCACCGTAGACGCGGAGCTCGGGCTGCTCTACGTGCCGCTCGCGGCGCCGCTCCCCTTCCCATACGGCGGCGACCGTCCCGGGGCCAACCTGTACGCCAACTCGGTGGTCGCGGTCGACGTGCGCACCGGCGAGTACCGGTGGCACTTCCAGACCATCCATCACGACCTCTGGGACCACGACCCCCCCGCACCTCCCGTCCTCTTCGACGTCCAGCGGAACGGGCAGACGGTGCGTGGCCTCGGTGTCACGACCAAGTCCGGCTACCTGTACCTCCTGGATCGCACGTCAGGCGAGCCGCTCTACGGCGTCGAGGAGCGCCCCGTCCCGGCGAGCGAGGTCCCGGGCGAGCTGGCGTATCCAACGCAGCCTATCCCCTCGGCCCCACCGCCGATGGCCAGGGTCGCGTTCCGCGAGGGCGATCTCGTCACCGCGGACGACACCACACCGGAACACGCCGCCGCGTGTACGGCGCTCATCGAGAGCGTCGGCGAGGTCGTCAACCAGGGGGCGTTCACGCCATGGGTGTACCGCCCCGCGGGCTCCCCGCCGCGCACGACCCTGCTCTTCCCCGGCCTGGTCGGCGGGCCCAACTGGGGAGGCGCGGCGTTCGATCCCGCGACCGGCTACGTGATCGTGCTCAGCCAGGACGTCGGCTCGTTCGGATGGATGCAGGACGATCCCGATGGAGAGCCTCAACCGTACCAGCGCAGCGCCCCGCGCCCCGCGAACTTCGACGTGGACATGGGCGGTGTGCGCTGGCCGTGCCAGAAGCCGCCGTGGGGGAGGCTCACGGCCGTCGACGCGTCGACGGGCAACATCGCTTGGGTGCGGCCTGTCGGAATCACCGCAGGACTCCCGCCCGAGAAGGAGAACACGGGCCGGCCGGGGCGCGCCGGCGTCATCGTCACCGGAGGCGGGCTGCTGTTCGTGGCTTCGACCGACGACGCGCGCTTCCGCGCCCTGGACGCCCGCACGGGTCAGGAGCTCTGGGTCGATACCCTCGAACGCGTCGGGAACGCGAATCCCATGACGTACCGGGGCAGCGACGGCAGGCAGTACGTCGCGATCGTCGCGACGGACGCTCTGCTCGTGTATCGTCTTCCTTGAGCGAGGAGGCGCCATGACGACGAAGTACACACGTAGGGACAGCCTGAAGCTGATGGGGGCCGCGGGGCTCGCCGCAGGGCTCCCGGCGTCCGGGTATGCGAGGACGGCGCCCGGTGGCCCCGCGCACGCGGGGCCAGCGATGAGTAGCGCCGCGGACGCGAGACTGCCCGCGCCCCTCACCGAAGACCTCCGCGGCATCTTCGTGATCCTGTCGACGCCGTACACCGCGTCCGGTGCGCTGGACTACGAGGATATGGCCTTTCAAGTCGAGTGGCTCCAACGCGCGGGCGTGCACGGGCTCGTGTGGCCGCAGAACTCGAGCGACTATCCGCGGCTCACGCGCGACGAGATCCGCCGCGGGTTCGAGGTGCTCGCCGAGGCGAATCGCGGGCGCGGCATGGCACTCGTGCTCGGCGTGCAGCAGGATGCCACGCAAGACGCCGTCGAGCTCGCGCGCTTCGCGGAGACGCTCGAGCCGACCATGATGATCGCGATGCCGCCCAAAGTGGGAACGTCGCTCACCGACTACCGCCGCTACTTCACCGGCATCGCCGGGGTCACGCGCCGCCCCGTCATGATCCAAACGCAGCCGAACCTGCCGGGTGTCACCTTCGACACGGAGTTCATCCTCCAGCTCGTGCGGCAGTACCCGCACCTCGGCTACGTGAAGGAAGAAGCCGAGCCGGTGTTCGATCGCATCCAAGCGCTCATCGGCCAGCCTGGCATCCAGCGCGTGTACTCTGCCATGCGAGGCCGTTACTTCGCCTACGACCTCCGCCTGGGCGTGGACGGTCTCGTCAGCGGCTGCGCCATGTATGCGGACGTGTTCTCCCGCATGTGGGGCGCCTACCGAGCAGGAAACTGGGACGACGTGCGCGACATCCATGCGAAGCTCCTGGTCATGCTGAACTGCGAGGAGGAGATCCCGGGCGCGGGACGTTACCTGCTCTGGAAGCGGGGGATCTTCAGGACGACGACGCAGCGCGGTCGGGCACCTCAGCTCACGGAAGTCAAGATCGCGGAGATCGAGCACAACCTGCGGGGTCTCGAGCCGTACATGCTCGAGGTGCCGAGCCGCACCTAGTGGCTCGAGTCAGAAGTCCCTTGGAATTCGGCCACCGCTGCATCCGCTGGGGCGGCGTTGCTCCTCCTCGAAATAGCGCTGCTATTCCTCGTCGCCCTCACCCCACGAAACTTCGTTTCGCGGGGACCCCGATTCGCGCCTTGCCCGAGCGGGGGGCACCCATTGCGGATGCAATGGGTCCGGTGCCCTCGGTTCTTCAATGGACTTCTGACTCGAACCACTAGCGGCCCGACGCGAATCCCGCACAGAGCCGCCCGACCACATGTCGTTCTTGCAGACAGTGCTGTTCATGGCGGTCCCGCTCATCGCGATGGTGAACCCCATCGCCGAGGTACCGCTCTTCCTCACGCTCGCAGGCGACCGGCCGGCGCGTGAGCGTTACGCGGCAGCCCTCAAAGTCTCCGTCGGCGTCCTGCTGATCCTGGCCGTCGCCGCGGTGGGAGGACTGCAGCTTCTCGCGCTGCTCGGCATCGAGGTGTCGGCCTTCCGCGCGGCCGGCGGGCTCTTGTTGGTGGTGATGGGGCTCGAGATGCTCCAGGGCAGAGAGCCCGAGGCGCACGGCGCCGAGCGCCGCTCGGACGACGCCGAAGACGCACTCTGGGTCCCGCTCGTGATGCCCCTCCTCGCCGGGCCGGGCGCAATCGTGACCACGGTCACGCTGGCCGTGCGCGAAGTCTACTTCGTCTGGTTGGTACCCGTCGCCACGTTCATCGCCATCACCGTCACCGCGCTCGTGGTCTACCTCGTGTTCGCGCTGGCCGGCTTCGTCGCGGCGCACTTCCATGGCCGTGGCACGCGCATCCTGACGCGCTTCTCCGGCTTGATCCTCGTGGCGATCGGATTCCAGATGGGCTTCACCGGCATCGCGGAGTTCTTCGGGCTGGCCGGGCGCTGAAGATGCCCCGCCCCCTTGCCGCAGGAGTGGAGTCGAGTGGACGTTGAGGTGGAATGACTGACGCTGCCCGCATGGAGAGACCGCAGATGAACACGACGCGCGACGAGCGACCCACCCTCACCCGGCGCGAGGCGCTCCAGGTGCTGGGCAAGGCGGGGGGTGCGGGGCTGCTCGTGGGATCCGGCGTCTTGGCGTTCGGCGGCCGCGCCGGCGCGAGCCCGCTCCAGCAGGGTCCCATCTTCCGCACGCTCCAGGGCGACGTGGCTGCCAGCGCGCTCGGGCGGGGCGCAGTGCTCTTCCACGAGCATTTCTCGATTCAGATCGGCCCGAATCCGTCGTTTCATGCGGACGTCGACCTCATGGTGAGCGAGGCGCGCGCCGCGAAGGCAGACGGGATCGCGCTCATCGTGGACGGCGGCCACCCCGACATGCGCCGCGATCTCGAGGCGCTCCGCCGCATCGCACGCGAGTCGGGGCTCCCGCTGGTGGCGAGCGGCGGCTACTACATGCAGCGCACCTACCCCGCGGACATCGCCACCAAGTCAGCCCAGCAGATCGCGGACGAGCTGGTGGCCGAGGCCCGACGCGATGGGCTCGGCGCCTTCGGCGAGATTGGCCAGCAAGGCGGCGTGCTCACCGCCGACGAGGCCAAGGTCCACCAAGCCGTCGCGCTCGCGCACGTGCGCAGCGGCATCCCGGTGTTCACGCACAACGCCTACAACATCCGCGCTACGGACGTGCCGCGCGACGCCGCGCTCAGGCAGCTCGACATCTACGAGGCGGCGGGCGCCAACCTGCAGAACATCTGCATCGGACACGTCTGCTGCCTCGACGACCCGCAGGCCGAGATCGCGAGTCGGATCGCGAGCCGAGGCGCGTACGTCGGCTTCGACCGCGTGACGCTGAATGGCACCATGCCCGACGCCAACCGCGTGGTGATGGCGATGGCGCTCGCCAACGCGGGTCATGCTGACAAACTGCTGCTCTCCTCCGATTTCTACTCGCGTCCTGCACTCAAGCGCGAGGGCGGACCCGGGTTCGCTCAGACCGCCACCGTCTTCGGCCCGATGCTGCGCGAGGCCGGCATGGACGAGGCGACGCTGCGCATGGTGCTCGAGGAAAACCCGCGGCGCTTCCTCGCGTTCACACCCAAGGCATAGGCGAGGCTACATGCGCACGCCGCTCGCACTCCTGGTGCTGCTCGGGCTCCAACAAGCTCCACCGCCGCCGTTCCCGCGTCCGGGCGCCACGCTGCTCCTCGAGGACGACGAAGTGCGCGTCTGGGACATCGCTTGGCTGCGGCAACCGTATCCCCTGCACCGCCATCCCTACGACATGACGGGCGTCTACTATCAGTCGGGCGACCGCATCATCATCTCGCCCGAAGGGGAGCGGCGCTCCACACACACCGAAGCGTGGAACATCACCTCCCAGCGCACCGGGCTCACGCACAGTGAGGAGGGCGCGAGCGAGCAGCCGCTGCGCGCCGTGTTCATCGAGATGAAGCGCGCCGCCGGCCCTGAAACTGGCCCGCCTCCGCCGGGGTATCTGCCCGTCGGCAGCATCGGCCAGCGACTCGACAACGACCGGGTGACCGTGTGGGAGTACGGCGCTGCGGCGACTTCGACGACTTCAGCCCACCGCCACGCGCGCGACGCGGTGGTCGTTTCGTTCGACGCGAGCGGCCGGCCCAGCGTGACCCACTTCCAGCAGGGCACGAGCCACGAGGCCGACGCGCCCGGCGCCGCGCGTTACTTCGTCTTCGAGATCAAGTAGGGGACACTCAGAACGTCACCCGCAGCGTGAAGCTCACGCTCGATAGCGGCGGCTGCTCGTAGAAGTTCCCGCCCCCAGTGAGTTGGTTCGGATTGCCGAGCTCGGGGTCCGACACCACGTGGCCGTAGATCCTCTTTTGAGCCTGCCAGAGCGTGTAGACGTTGCGGGCCGAGAGGCCGACCGTCGCGCGCTCGGCTCCGACGCGCGCGACCAGCCGAGCGGGAACTCGATAACGGGCGCCCAACTCGCGCAATTTCCAGAAGTCCGCGTCGTACAGGCACTTGTCCCATGCGCACCTCGTCTGGACAGCAACGTCGTAGGCCACCCACCATGGGTCGTCCTGCACCCGGCTCATCGCCGAGTTCCGCCAGTTGTGGCCCCAGAGGTGGCCGCTGTCGTCGTACACACGACCGTACTGACCCTCCGCGAGGGCGAAGACTTGGAGGGCGCCGTCCATGAAGGTGACCCGCGGGGACAGCGTGAACGTGCGCGTCGCAAAGCCGCGCCCCGCATAGAGGTGCTGATCGACGAACGCAGGGTCTCCGCACTGCCCGACCGCGCCTCCGGGCAGGCGTGCATAGCGCCCTACGTTCGGATCCGCGATCCCCCCGGGCGCGGTGGTCGCGCCCTGGTCGCAGTAGGCGTAGAGGCCCTGCCCGAACGCGTTGCTGCCCCACCGGCAGCGCGCGCCGAGGGTGTAAAGCGTGGTGCTGCACGGCGGGAGCGTCGCATCGAAGCCGGCTTCGACCACCACGTCTTCCACGGTTCGGTTCGGGAACGGATAGCCAATTCGGATGTTGGCGGTGCCCGCGTAGCACACGTTCACTCCCGACACGTCCTCGCACATGTCGACGATCTCGTTGTCCATGAAGTCGGCCCCGATGTCGAGGTCGAACGCGAACAAGTCGCTCTCGTACAGGTGCGCCGACAGCTGGGCCTCCCACCCCCATGCGTCGATGCGCCCGAGGTTCCGATCCATGGTGCCCAGGAATCCGCTACTCGAGAGGACGGGGACGTCCAGGAGGAGCCCCTCGCTCTTCCTCGCATAACGCGTCAGTTGACCCGCGACGCGGTGGTCGAGTAGCGCGAGGTCGACGCCCAGCTCGAGCTCCGTGGTCACCTCCGGACCGATCTCGGCGTTGCCCAAACTCGCAGGGCGCGCGCCAGTTGAACCACTCTGTCCCGGAGCCGGCACGAAGAGGCTCAGCTCCGAGGTCGTGCCGGGGGCCCTTCCCGCCCTACCCCAGGCTCCACGCACGCGCAGGACGTCCACACGGGGGACCCGCCAGAAGTTCTCGTCCGACACAACCCACGCGGCGGACACTCCCGGATAGGCCTGCATGGGCGCGTCGGGTCCGAACGAAGAGTGGTCGTCGACGCGCAGCGAACCCGACAAGAAGATGCGGTCGGCGAAGTCGGCCTGCTCGTGGACGTAGAATCCCGCAGACTTGGTCTCCACGAGCTCGTACGTGGTCACCATGTTGGCCTGCGAGATCTGGTTGATCGACTTCGACTGGGAGGATCAAAATCCCTGACCGGTGTTCGAGAAGCTCTCGAGCGACCTGGCGTAGTACTGGGCGCCGATCGATGTAGCGAAGCTCCACCTCGCTCCGGGTCGGACGCTCGCCGTCAGCCTCCAATCGACGCTCACGTCGGAATGGACTGGGCGCTCGTAGGTCATCTCGCCCGTCGCGGTCTCGGTGTACACCGAGTTCCAGGAGCCCACCGGGCACGTCGACGGCGCTGCCGGAGCCAGCTGTCGACGCACGGCATCGGAGCAGTACCTGGCCAGCCAGCTCGGCGCCACACCGTCCTCCCTCCGGAACCAGTTCCGGTTCACGTCCCAGCCGCGGTCCACACCCACGAGCAGGCGCGACTCGAGCGAGCCGGCCACGCCACCGACGTTCACGTCGCCGCTCGTGAAGCTCAGCGCGGCCGATCCCGTGAAGCGCTGGTAGGCGCGCGTCGCCTCCACGTCTTCGGCAATATCCGAGGGCAGGTGCTCCTGGAAACCGCCCAGGCGCGGGTTTGGCGCGCAACCGGCCTGTCCGGTGCCTTGGGGGCAACGACCGAGCGTGCCGAAGGGGCTGTTCCGGTCTAGGTAGTAACCGTTCGACCACACCAGGTCCGTCCACTCACCCCCGTCGACGATCGTCGCCGCGCCGAACGTCGTGGAGCCGTCCACGAACCCAGTGGAGAGCTCGACGCCGAGGCGCTCACTGAAGTCCACGCCGACGTTGGCCCGTACGCGGAACGTCTCGTCTCGGTTGTAGAAGACGTAACCGGTTTCGTGATCGTAGTTCGTCGATACGAAATACCGGATCGCCTCCGTCCCGCCGCGGGCCTGGAGGTCGTAGCCCCGGCTCAGGCCATTCGAGTAGAGGCGATCGGTGAGCCAGGCGTCACCCTTGCCATAGCCCAGGGCGAGGTAGAGGTTCGCCTCGTCGTACATGTTGTACGGCTGCAGCTGGCTGCGGTCCGTGCAGGGAATGCCGAGAGTCGCGCTCGAGATCGGCTGCGTGGGGCAGAAGTACATCGTGCCCAGCCGTCCCGCCGGGTCGGTGAGGAAGTTTTGGCCCTCCCGAATCGAGATCGTGAACTCGGGAGGCCCCTCGCGACCCTTCTTGGTGAGGAGGTGAACGACGCCACTCGCGCCCTCGGTTCCGTAGAGGCTCGCCGTGGCCGGCCCACGCAGGACTTCGATGCGCTCGACTTCCTCGAGGCCGAAATCATCGAGCGCGCTCGCGCTCCGCCCGCTTCCGATGTTCGGGCCTACGCCGGGATCGGCACCGACGCGAATCCCGTCCAGATACACGAGCGGACGCGTGCGTGCGCCGGCGAAGCTCCCCATCTCCCGAAGCGTGAACGGCGACCCCGTTCCGACGATTCCGGTCAGGCGCGTGTATCTGATGCCCGGCACACGCCCGGTGAGTACGTCCTGCAGCGACGAAGCGGGCGCGGCGTCGACTAGGTCGGGCACGTTCAGCGTGGTGACGCCACCGATCGCCCGGCGCGTGGTGGGTCGGGGCCCGCCAGCGACGACGGGCTCCTCCAACGCCCGCTGCTCGGCGCGCAAAAGGAAGTCGATGTCGATCGAGATCTGGCGCGGGGCCACTTCTCCAACGCGCTGCGTCTCCAGATGTCCGACATGCCGCGCTGAAAGCGTATGGGTCCCCGCAGGGACGTCGGTGAGGACGTACGAGCCGTCCTGCAGGGCGAGTGCCCTCAGCCCCAGATAGTCGATGGCGACCTCCGCGCCAGCGAGCGGTCGGCCGTGGTCGTCTGCCACCCGTCCTTCGAAGGACCCGGTCTGAGCGGCGAGTCCGGGCCGGATGAGCAGGAGCGCCGCACTCGCCCCACGCAGTGCCCGCGCGACGCGAATCATGGGAACACCGGCGCCTCCGCCGGATCACATCCCGAGCCGCGCACGGCGAGTCCACCGCGCGCAACGAGATGAGGGTTCAGCAGGTACTCGTTCGTCGGCATCGCGAGACGCACACCGCCCTCAAGGGCATACACGCCGGACACGGTGCGCCCCTCGCCGCGCGGGAACCAAAGGATGTCCGTGTTCAGGATCTTCGTGGACCAGTACCGCCCCGCCTGAGAAAAGAACTCGCGACGCCGCTCCTCGATCAGCATGTAGCGGATCTGCTGCGCCGTGGCCGAGGCACCCGTGATGTACGTGACGAGCGGCATCCCCGAGGCCACACGCAGCTCGTTCACCAAGTCGATCGCGGCCTGTCCGCCCGCGTGCTCCGCCCGAATGAGCCACATCTCCTTCCAGTCGACGAGCGGGATGTCGTCGGCTACGGACTTGAAGCGGTTGGGCACCTCGCGCGGCGCGGGGCCCGAGACGCTCTTGAATGTGTGGGGCGTGCGCACCTCCGGGATCGCGCCGTTACCGAGCGAGACCGGCGCACTGGCTGGCGCTGGGGAGCGCACCTCCTGGGCCCAGCGTACCGGATACCCCGCGTCGCTCACGGCGCGTCCGTCGGGCATCACGCCCAAGAAAAAGTATCCAGTGAACGGGACCGAGTCCGGCCAGAGCTGCCCCGTGACGGGGTTCGGCTTGCGAGTGGCCCCGTTCCAAGCCCTGTTCACCCCGAGCATGGCGGAGAACGGCGACCCGAAGGTCGCAGCGTCGAAGATCTTGTTCCTGCGCTGCGCCCCCGACTCGCGCGTGACCCAGGCCGTGAACCCCGGAGGCACCGTCGCCGCGTCCGCGGCGGCCCCAGCGAGGTCGCCCCGCGCCCAGCGGATACGCGCCCGCAGCGCGATCGCCGTCGTTTGCGCACTCGTCGCGATCCCGTTGGGGAGCGCGAAATCTCCGTGGTTCGCGATGTGCGCCAGTGCCCGGTTCGTAATCCAGTCCTCCGCGAGCGCGAGCACCTCGTCGGGCGTGAGCAGGTCGCCGCCGTCGAACGTGATCTCGCAGTAATACTCGCCGAAGTGGTCGAGGGCGGCCGCCACGTATAGCGCCGCCAGCGCCGACAGGCGCTCCGTTTGCACGCCCAACGACCACTCGCCCTGAAGCCGTTGGTAGACGCCCGTCCCGTCGGCATTGGAGAGCATGGCCCGCGCGCCCATGAATTGGTCGAACCATGCTTGAGCCGGGAAGAACCCGGTGTCACAGACGCCCGTCGCGGGGTCGGCGCGGAACACGTGCGCCTTGGCCGCGAATCCAGACACGTACTCCGCCACGTCCTCGTGCCCGAGCGCCACCCAGCCGAACGTCGAGTAGCCGCACTCGAAGAGTGCGATCGCCGAGTTGATCTGGAACTCGGCATTGGCGGAGTTCGTGAGGTCGCCGGCGGTCAGGAGGTGCGGATGCTCGACCTCCAAGAGGCCGTCACAGCCGGCGAGCAATGCGAATGCCGCGACCGCGACGACAGGCGTGCCGCGGCGACGGCGGCGCAAGCGGTGCAGTGCGCGGTGCATAGAGCAGACTGGCGGCCCGCTTGGCCACCCGCAAGCGCCTGACGAGCAGCTCGTTGCCTCGCTTCTGGTTCCCGTGAAACGTCCAAGGGGGCCGGCCGCCGCATTCGGCGACCGCCCCCCAGGACCTTAACCGCGCCTGAGGGCGCGAGCCTCGCGGCGTCAACCCTCCGCGCGGTACCTCCCCACGTACGCAGACTTCGCCACGACCTTACCCGCCATCGCCGCGATCAGCTCGGCGCGGGTAGCAGTCTGCGGAATGTCGAGGTTGGCGTTCAGCGCGTAGAGCTCCCACACGTAATGGTGGTACCGCGGACCCGCGGGCGCGCCGGGACCCATGTAGTTGGCCTGGCCGCGCAGGTTGTTGCCCTGCACGGAGCCGGCGGGGAGGCTCCCCTCCGGAATGCCGCCCGCGGAGGCGGGGATGTTCCACGCCATCCAGTGGAGCACGTCGTCCGTGTTGCCGCCGAACGCCACGTCGATGTCGTGGAAGATGATCGCGTAGCTCACGGTCCCCTCGGGCGCGTTCCGGAACGTGAACCCAGGCTGCGTGTTGCCCCCGCGCCCGGTGTACTGCGGCGGAATGATCCCGCCGTCCGGGAATGCAGTGGTCTCCATGAGGAGGGGCGGCAGGCTGAAGCCACCCCGTCCACCGCCGGCACCGCGCTGCTGCGCCGCCGCATCGCTCGCCGCCGCGAGCCCGACGGCCAACAGCGCTACTCCAACGTGGATTCCCCGCTTCGACATCGTCGTCACTCCTCTGGGTGTTGGGCGAACTCGCTTCGAATCTCGCACCTCACTGGGGATCGATCGAGGACGCCGGTGCGCGGCTGACCTCCTTGACGTACCACGCCATGAATCGAGCCATGCGCTCGAGCCCGGGCGCCGACACCATCTCGAGCACCTCGCCGGTCGTGTGATACATGGGCGGGCCTTGAATGGTCGTGAACACCGGGACACCCGTGCGGCTGTAGGTCCCGCTCTCACCGCTCGCGGTGGTGTTGGGGCCCGACACGAAGTTCGTGCCGTAGCGCTCGATCCCCCGCTGGATCCGATCCTCGAGGAAGGGCGCCAGGTTGGTCAGTCCCCCCACGATCGGCGACTCGCCCGTGTCCACGGTCCACTGGCGATACCCGTCGTCGAACTCCGTTCGAGCCGGCGTGATGTTGCGCTGGGCAGTGTGCTCCAGGTTGATGAAGAGCACCGCGCCCCCGACGATGTCGCGGTTCATCGACACGAAGTTGCCGGGACCGGAGAGTCCGGCCGAGTGATGCCCGGCGCTGGCCACGAACACGAGGCTCCGCTCCTGGCGCATGTCGGGACTGGCGAAGTGACGCGCCAGCGCGACCGCGACGGCGAGCCCGTCGCCGTTGTCCCCCGCGCCATCGAACCACGAGTCGGCGTGCGCGTTGATTACGATGAACTCGCCAGCCCGCGTCGTGCCGGGGATGACGGCCACGCCATTGGCGGCGGAGAGCCCCGTGAAGCGCTCGTTGTCCAGCCGCAGCCGCACCCTCACCGCGTCGGGCGTGCCGCGCTCGGCGGCGGCACTCAGGACCCGCTCCAGAAAGAGCCCGTCGCGCCCGCCGATGTTGAAGCACGGCCCCGCTCCGCACCCCATGTCGTTCACGCGCATGTTGCCGGGGAGGTCGATCACCGTGAGCACCGCCACCGCGCCGCGCTCCAGCAGGTCTTCCGCCCTGGGGCCCACGGGGTCACGGATGAAAACCGTGTGCGCCTGGGGGATCGCCTTCTGCACCGCGACTTTGCCGCGTACGTCCACGCGTGCGAGCTCGGCTAGCGTTGCGGTCCCCACGTAGACGAGCGGCGCCGTGATGCCCTCGGCGGGCAGGTCGGGATCCGAAAGGGGCATCGCGCTCTCGAGCACGACGTCGCGCGTGCCTGACCCGAATGCCGCGTCACCGAGAACACGCACCTCCCACGACACCGGCAACGTGATGCCCGCGTTGGCCGCCTGAGCGAAGCGCTGCAGCTCGACGTCGCGGATACCCGCGGCGCGGAACTGCTCCGTGGCCAACTCGATCGTCTTCTGGCCGGACGGTAAGCCCGTGATCCGCCCCCAGATCCCGCCGTCCCCGACCTGCGAGTCCGGCGACTCTCCTTGGCGAAGTCGACGATGGTGGCCAGGTCTCGGTGCATATTCGCGCCGGAGAGCTCGGTGAAGCGCTCTTCACCGGCTGGAACTACCGCGGGCGCCGGCGGCCGCTCCGCGAGCACCTCCAACGTGTGGTAGAGCAACGGCGGCGGGAGCGTCACGCCGAACCAAGGTCCCGGCGCCGCCGGCGCCTGCGCCTGGACAGCCGGAGGCGACAACGCCAGCAGGGCCGCTGCGACCACGCCGATGCGCATCATCTCGACTCCTTGTTTCTCTAGGTGCGACGGCCTCGGGAGCGCGTCAGCATGGCGCTGGGGAGCGGCGTCCGCCACCCCGATTGGCCTTGCTCGACGGCGGCGGGCTCAGCCGCCCCAGATGGGCGGGAGGCGCTGGAAGAACCAGAGCGTTGCGAGCGCCCCGAGCGCGTACCCCATCACGGGGCGAGCGCGGAGCAACCTGGTCGCGACCCAACCACCCGCAAACCGGTGGAGCGCCAGCAGTAGGAGCACGAACGCGAGCTGACCCGCTTCCACGCCCAGGTTGAAGAAAAGGAGCGCGAGCGGAATCGCGCTCTCCGGGAGCCCGATGTCACCGAGCGCACCGGCGAACCCGAGCCCGTGGAGGAGGCCGAACACGAACGCGACCAGCCAGGGCATCCGGTGCGTCAGATGCACGACACCGCGGTCGGCGACCACGATCTCCCGAGCGAGCATTACGATCGAGAGCGCGATCGCGGCCTCGATGGGTGCGCGGTCGAGCGGTATGAGCCCGAACACGGAGGCGCCGAGCGTGATGCTGTGCGCGACCGTGAACGCCGTGACCGTCATGACGAGCGGAGCGAGGCCGCGCACCAGCAGCAGGAGGCCGAGCACGAAGAGCAGATGGTCGACGCCGAGCAGGATGTGCTCGGCCCCGAGCCGCAGGTACGTACCGGCCACCCGCGCGCGCGATCCCGGCACGGCGCGCAGGTCGCCGAGCGCCACGGGCACGCGCCCCTGGCTCCCGCGGAAGTAGACCGAGGCGCCCGAGCCATCACCCCAGCGCGCGACGACCACGACACCGGCCAGGGCCCATGGCAGCATGAGCGTGTCGTCCGCATCGAGCTCCGACGCACACTCGAACGCGAATCCGGATACGATGCGCAGGCCGGCGTCGTCTACTTGCAAACAGTCCGCCGGCAGCACCGCCGCCGGATCGGTGAGCGCGGGCACCTGCGCGTCCACCACGGACAGCAGATAGCGGCGGGGTCCAATCTCCTCGAGAAAGACGCGCGCGATCGACGTCACGTCGACGTCGTGCGCCTCCGCAGCGCTGGCCGGCCACGCGAGGCACACGACGATGGCGACGAGCCAGGCCCACTTAGCCATCGCTACCGCCCTTCGACCACGACGGTATAGGTCGCGCGTAGCTCGCCCACCCGGTCGAGCAGGAGCCCCTGCTCTCGCTCCCCGATCCAGTCGAGGCGCACCGCATCGCGCACCACGTCGAGCGGCGGCACGACGGAGCCGAAGCGCTCACGGATCCGGATCCAGTGCGAACCGCGTGGGCCCTGCAGCACCTCCCACCAGTCCCCCATCTCCGCGCTCGCTATCGTGGCAGCGCCGTCTTCGCCGAAGATCTGCGCGAGGTCGTCTGGCGTCAGTCGTTCCATCACCCGCTGGCTCACCACCGACCCGGCTGGCAGCTGGTCTGGAGAGCCCCCATCGAGCAGCGCGCGCGGGAGCGGCGTGCCCTCGGGAACCACGACCTCATCCACCGTAACCGATGCATCTGCCGCGTAGCGGTCTTGGTTCTGCGCGTAGTACGCGGCGAGCTCGGCATCCGTGGGCTGAATCACGTCTCCGCTCAGGATGTGCAGCATCTTCTGGATGAGGAGGTCGTCGATGCGCTCGTCGACTTCGAGCCCCATCGCGCGCGCTTCTCGGATCAGCACCCGCTCGTCGATGTAGGCTTCCTCGACGAGCTGACGCTCGTCCGGAGACAAGGTCGTCCCCTCGCGCGCCTCCACCTGCGCGATCCTGTAATCGAGCTCGGCCCGCGTGACCTCGATGCGGTCGTCGTCGCGCCGAACCATAGCAGCCACCACGAAGAGGATCCCCGCGAGCGCCATGAAATGCAGTAGCGGCTCGCGCCCAGCCCGGGCCAAGATCGAGGACATGAAGCGGTCGTTCCGAGGGTCTCTGGAAGCGGCGTGAAAGGACGAAGTATAGGCGTGCCGCTGCCTCCTTGCTCCCTCCCCCGAGCGCCTCTACTGTCCCGTGCGGCCCGTCTTTGGGGGTCGGGCCACCTACTCGAGCTGTGGAGGTACATCATGACCGGAGCATTCCGCTCCTTGAGAACTTTGGCGCTCCTCGTAGCGGCGGTGGGCATGACGGCATGCCCGCCGGCAGCGGACGAGGATGGCGCCGGGCCGGGCGCCGGCGGCGAGATCTGGAGCTACCAGGACTGGCCCACCGGCCCGTATCAGGTCGTGCCGGATTGGCCCAAGCCGCTTCCGGACACCCGCCACTCTCACGAGGGGTGGACGTGGGGCTCGTTCGGCGGCGTGTACGCTGAGACACCCGACCGCGTCTGGATCGCCATGCGCGGAGAGCTGCCGCTCCAACCGGGCATGCAGCCTTGGCAGGCGTATGGCGCCGTGGCCGGCGGTCCGAACGCGCAGCCCAACTCCGACGGCATCAGCGCGACCTGCGAGCCTGCCCCGCTACGTGGCTGGGAGCGCCGCTTCGAGCACTCGATCTTCATCGTGGATCGTGAGGGCTACTTGGTCGACGAGTGGCCTCATCTCGACTCGCTCTTCTCGGCACAGCGCTGCGGACGCGGGCCGCACCAGATCAAGATGAGTCCGTACGATCAGGAGAAGCACGTCTGGATCATCGACGACCAGCTTCACATGATCTACAAGTTCACGTATGACGGTCAGCTCGTGTACTCGCATGGCGAGCTCGGCGTGCGTGGACGCGGGCCCAACACGTTCGATCGCCCGACCGACATCGCCTGGCTGCCGGACGGCACCTACTTCATCAGCGACGGCTACGGCGGCACGCGCGTGGCGAAGTATGATCCCCAGGGCAACTTCATCATGGACTGGGGTGGCCCACCGGCCGACCCACAGAACCCGGGGCCCAACGAGTTCAACACCGTCCATAGCATCGCGATCAGCGCGGATCGCATGCTCTTCGTGATCGACCGCGGAGCGCGGCACGAGCGCATGCAGGTGTTCGACGAGAACGGGGTCTTCCAGTACATGTTCCCACTGCGCTCACCGCAATGGCCGGCGAACCAGAACACCCTCATGGTCAACCACTTCATCGACACCGATGGGTACCTCTGGGTGGGCGACGCGCCGACCTCGCGCATCCTCAAGTTCGACCAGCAGGGGAATCACCTCTACAGCTGGGGCGCGCCGGGTCCGCAGGCTGGGGGCCTGAACTGCTCGCACGGGATGACGACCGACCAGGAGCGGAACCTCTACATCGCCGACTGCTTCGCCGGGCGGCTGCAGAAGTTCACGCCTATCCCGGGTGCAGATCCGTCGAAGATCGCGGGTCAGATTCTGAGGCAGTACCCGATGCCATAGGGCTGACGGCGTCCTGTCGGTAACACGGGGCGGGCGGCCGATGAGGCTGCCCGCCCCGTTTTGTTCTGGTGCGCTACTCGCTCCGCAGCGCCACCATCGGGTCGACCCGGGACGCCCGCCGCGCCGGCAGGTACCCCGCGCTGAACGCGACTCCGGCCAAGAGCAGGGCCACGCCCACGAACACGAACGGGTCGAGCCCCTGCACCTCGAAGAGGAGCGACTGGGCCGCCCGTCCCAGATAGTACGCCGCCACGACGCCGAGCACGCCCCCGACGAGTACGACGCGGCCCACCTGCCCGAGGACCATCCGACCCACGCGCCCGCTCCCAGCCCCCAGCGCCATGCGCACGCCGATCTCGCGCGTGCGCTGCGCGACCGTGAACGCGAGCACTCCGTAGAGGCCGACCGCAGCGAGGAGCGTCGCGAGCAGCGCGAACGCCGACGAGAGCGTGCCGATGAGGCGGTCCAGGAAGACGTTCTCTTGGATCTGCCGCTCGAGCGTCTTCACGTTCTCGATGGGGAGGTTGTGGTCGAGCGCGCCGACGACGTCCGGCACCGCCAGGATGACCTGGTTGGGATCGACTCCGGTCTTCGTATAGAACGTGAGGAACCCGATGCCGCGGCTCTGTCGATACGGTAGGAAGAACAGCGGCGGGACGGGCTCCTTCACATCGTTGTACTTCGCGTCCTGCACCACGCCCACGATCTCGATGTCGAGCTCGTCCGCGTCACTCTGGTTCGCGGCCATCCGCTTCCCCACCGCGGCGCGACCCTCGAGGTTGAACTTCCGCGTGAACGCCTCGTTGACCACCGCGACCCGCGGCGCACCACGCACGTCGGTGTCCGCGAACTCCCGCCCCGCGAGCAGGGGGATGCCCAGCGTAGCGAAGTATCCCGGGCCGACTTGGTTGTGGCGCGATTCGCTGTCCACGCCAGGCTCCCAGGCGTAGCCCTCCACCGAGACGCTCGTCCCCCAGCTGCTCCCACCGAGCACGGGCACGAGCGCTGCGGAAACCGCTGTGACCCCGGGGATGGCGGCGAGGGCTTCCTCCGTCTCCTGGAATAGGGCGCTCGATCGCTCCGCGTCGTATCCGCTCAACTCGGGCGAGATGCCGAAGGTGACGATGTCGTCGGTCTCAATGCCTAGGTCGACGCGTGCGACCGCCACCAGGCTGCGAATGAAGAGACCGGCGCCCACGAGCAATGCCATCGACAGCGCGAACTGCGCCGTCACCAGGGCGCTCCGGTAGCGTTGCGCGGACCGCGACGCGGAGGGCTGCGCGCTACTCACCCGCAACGCGGCGATGAGATCCGGGCGCGTCCAATGGAGCGCGGGATAGAGGCCGAAGAGGAGCCCGGTGCCCATCGCGAGCGCAGCCGCGAACAGCGCCAAGCGAGGGTCGATGGAGAGGCTTACAGATTGCGCGGCCTGCGGCGGCATGAGCGAGCCGATGGCTTGCAGCGTCCAGCTCGCCACGAACATGCTGGCGACGCCCCCGAGCGCCGCGAGCATGAGCGACTCAGTGAGCAGCTGACGGATCAACTGGCCTCGGCTCCCCCCGATCGCGCTACGCACCGCGATCTCCTGGGCGCGTGTGGCTCCCCGCGCCAGCAGCAGGTTGGCGATGTTGGCGCACGCGATCAGCAGCACGAATCCAGTGATCGTGAGCAGCAGGATCAGCGGCGTGCGCGCCTCGCGGTTGATGGAGCTCTGCCCGCGCGGGCTCACCTCGACGAGGATCTGCTTCGCCTTGAAGCGTTCCATCGCCTCCGGTGTCATGTCTTCCTGGAGCGGGACCTCGACCTCGTTGATGATCGAGGAGTAGAGCGCTTTGATCTCGGCACGTGCCTGCTCGAGCGATCCGTCGCCGCGGAGGCGGCCGAATACGTAGAAGAAGTACGAGCGCCGGTTCTCGAAGTCGTCCCATCCCGGAATCATGACCCCGGTCATCGCGATCGGAACGAACAGTCGCGGGCGGCTTCCCACCGTCGTTCCCTCGAACCCTGGCGGGGCGACGCCCACGACCGTGAGCGTCTGACCGTTCGCGACGATGCTGCGGTCGAGGACGCTCCGGTCCGATCCGAGATCGTTGGCCCAGTAGCTGTGGCTCAGCACCGCGACCGGGTGCGCTCCGGTGGTCTCGTCGTCGGCTGGACCTAGGAGGCGTCCCAGCGCAGGAGTCAGCCCCAGTACCTCGAAGTAGCGCCCGGACACCAGCATGCCTTCCGCGCTGATCGGCTGGCCGTCGAGCGCCAAGTTCGCGCCGAAGACTCGATGCGCCGCGAGCCCGGCGAAGCCCACCCCACTCCGCTCGAGGTCCCGAAACATCGGGTAGCTGAAGACATCCTCGCAGCTGCCCGCCTGGTTGCAGGAGTTCGAACCGTTCTTCGGCCCGGGCGCGGACAGGTTCACCAGGCGCGTAGGCTCCTCGACGGGGAGCCCGCGCAGCAGTAGCTGATCGAAGAGCGAGAAGATCGCCGAGTTCGCCCCGATGCCGAGGGCGAGTGACACCACGGCGACGATCGTGACGAAGGGACTCTTTGCCAGCGTCCGAACGGCGAGCTTGAGCGTGATCATTTCGCGTTCCGGTCGATGATGCGCCGCACCATGGCTGCGGACCCTACGCCGGGCGGCGGCGCGAGGATTCGGGCGCGGTCCTCTCCGGTGTTGGACGACCGGCGGGCGCCGAGGGTTGCGTGGGCGGGCCGACTCCTAAAGTCCTAGTTGACAGCGGCCGCGCCGTGCCGTACAGTGACTCCTAAACCATTAGGAGGAGGCAGGAGTGGGAGAGATCCGCTTCACCGAGCGCGAGCTCGACATCATGTCCGTGCTCTGGTCGCGCGGCCCCTCGACGGTCGCCGAGGTCCTCGAAGCCCTCGAGGACGACCTCGCGTACAACACCGTCCTCACCATGCTGAAGATCATGGAGGACAAAGGCTACGTGTCGCGAAGCCCAGAGGGGCGGGCGCACCGCTACGCTGCCGAGGTGGAGCGCGACGAGGCGGGCGAGAGCGCGCTCGAGCGCGTGACCGAGCGCCTCTTCGGCGGATCCCCCGAGAAGCTCCTGCTCCGCCTGGTCGACACCGAGCTGGATCCGGACGAGCTCCGCCGCATGAGGGATCTCCTCGACCGGCGTCTCCGAGAGATGGAGGACGAGCGATGATCACCTACTCCATGTTGTACACCAAGCCGCCGGCGTGCCCATCGCCTGGGCAGCCCTTGCCATGGCCGCGGTGCTCCGCAGATACGGACGCCCCGAGCGGTGGGTCTGGTTCGCCGCCCTCGTGCTCGCCTTGGCGGTCCCCGCCCTCGTGCTGCGGGATCCGGCCCACGCTCACCAACGTTTCCGAGGTTCAAGAGGCGTTGATGCGTGAGTATCCGACAGTCCTTCGCGACGCCGGCATCGGCGGCGCGCCCGTTCTCTGGCTCTACATCTCCACGGACGGCGGGGTGCTGTCCACGGAGGTGCAGGAGAGCTCGGGTTACGAGGCGCTCGACCAAGCGGCGCAGAACGTCGCGCGCGCGATGCGGTTCTCACCGGCTCGCAACGGCGACGAGGTCGTCGCCGTCTGGGTTCAAGTCCCGATTCGGTTCGCGGTGGCGAAGTGACCAGCTGCGCCCTGCCCCACTGACGGGACGACCGAGCCGCGCCTCAGGAACCGACCGGACCGGCCGAGGTACGCTATCGGAGTCTCGAAGCGCCCGCCGTTCACCCAGGGAGGACCCGTTGAGTAGATCGATGCTCGCCCTATGCGCCGCTGCGGCAATCCTGGCCGCGTCCCAGCCCGTCTCGGCCCAGAGCCAAATGCAGGGATCGTGGGCGTTCAATCTCCAGTCTCCCGAGGGGTCCTTCGACATCCCACTCGCGATCACGCAGGAAGGCGATAGCCTCGTCGCCCGCATCCCGACGGGTGTGGTCTTCTTCACCGGCCGCGAGACGCCGACCGGAGTGGAGTTCTTCTGGCCACTCATCTATCAGGGGATGGATCTTCCCACGACGCTGACGGGGTCGTTCCGGGACGGGACCTGGTCGGGCACCGCAGATTTCGGTGGGATGGCGGAGGGCACGTGGACGGCTCAACGGGCAGCCACGCCCACGGCACCGCCCGCGAACGAGTGATGCGCTGAGGCCTAGCGCGACGCCGCGCCCGCGGCACCGCCAGCGAGCGAGTGAGCGACCGCGGTCCGGCGCGTCTGCCTCATTTTGATGACCCGGGTGGGTCTCGAACCCACGGCCTACGGATTAAAAGTCCGTTGCTCTACCAGCTGAGCTACCGGGTCGTGACGCCCTAACTCCCCCCACCCCCCACCATCGCCCTCCTGCCCACCCACCCACCCGCGCACGCCGCCACCAACTGCAGGAGGATGAGGCCGAGCACCGTCGCCATCGGCTCGAGGTCGCCTGGCCCTCCGAAGATCAGCACCAAGAACCACACCAGCACGGAAAGGAACGTGATCGCGGCTCCGTGCAGGATCTGCGCGTCGCTCCAGCGCATGCCGACGAGCAGCCCGCCTACGAAGAACCCTCCCCCCATCGACACGCCCACCCAAACCACGGCACCGGAGTCGGGGGCCGCGAGCCCCAGTCCCACGCCGGCCAGGTAGAGCGCGGCCGTGACGGCCACCGCGGCGAGCCACCCACCGACCACCCAGCCGGGGTGGAGGTTCGACAAGTGCTCCGATTGCATTCTGGTCTTCCTCAGATCTCGAGCTCGAACTGGAGTCCGGTAAAGGTAAGTCGATGGTGGGGCGTCAGGCCCAACTGGTCGATCGCCGCCAGATGTTCGGGGGTGCCGTAGCCGACGTTCTTCTCCCACGCATACCCCGGATAGCGCAGGGCGAGGCGCTGCATGAGCCGGTCGCGAATCACCTTGGCCACGATCGACGCGCACGCGATGGAGTGCACGAGCGCGTCGCCGTCGACCACCGCCTCGTGCTCCCTGCCCAAATGTTTCACTGGCAGGCCGTCGACCACGACGTGGTCGGGACGAACGACCAAACGGTCCAGCGCGCGCTGCATCGCCACGGTCGTCGCCCGCAGGATGTTCCTCCGGTCGATCTCGCGCACCGAAGCCGCGCCGACACCGATGCACACGGCGCTCGCGCGAATGCGAGCGAACAGCTCGAGCCGCTCGTCCGCGCCGAGCACCTTGGAGTCGTCCGCACCCTCGATGAGCGTACCCTCGGCCAGCACCACCGCCGCAGCGACCACGGGTCCCGCGAGCGGGCCCCTGCCGACTTCGTCGACACCGGCCACCGAACGACCGCGGCCCCAGAACTGTCGCTCGTATTCGAGCACGTCCCGGGGCCGCTCGGTCTTGGTCGCTTCCGGCTTCATCGCCGGCGCACGGTCACTGCTCCTGCTGCTGCGCCGCGCGCTTCTCCGTGATGCGGGTCGACTTGCCC
Organism: Gemmatimonadota bacterium; assembly: GCA_016873995.1. Lineage (GTDB taxonomy): Bacteria > Gemmatimonadota > Gemmatimonadetes > Longimicrobiales > Gaopeijiaceae > UBA2982. Next base: position 13,515 of record VGVR01000007.1, on the reverse strand, counting down.
TTGCGGCCACGCAGGTAGTAGAGCTTGGCTCGGCGGACTTTGCCGCGGCGGACGAGCTCGACGCCTTTGACGGTGGGCGCGTGCAGCGGGAAGATGCGCTCGACACCGACGCCGCCCGAGATCTTCCGCACCATGAACGTCTCGTCGAGACCCCCATGCTTGCGGGCGATGCAGATGCCCTCGAACGCCTGGATGCGCTCCTTCGATCCCTCTCTCACGAGATAGAGCACGCGCACGGTGTCGCCCGGAGCGAAGTCCAGGGCGTCTTCCCGGGCCTCTTCCTGTTCGATCTGCTGGATGACATCGGCCATACGCGACTCCCGCTACGGACACCCTATCCTATGAAGAAGGGTAACATAATCGGGCGTTTCCGGGCCGTGAAGCCCCGCGTTTCCTACTCCCCCGGGCCCACTTCCTCAAGCAGCTCCGGCCTACGCGCCCGCGTGATCCGCTCCGCCTCCCGGGCCCGCCACGCCTCGATCTTGGCGTGATCCCCGGAGCGCAGTACCTCCGGTACGGTGTGCCCCCGGTACTCGGCCGGCCGGGTGTACGAGGGAGGCGACAGGAGCCCGCCGTCGTAGAACGAGTCGGCCGCGGCGGAGTCGTGGTCTCCCATCGCCCCCGGGAGGAGCCGCACGACCGCATCGGTCACCGCGAGCGCCGCGACCTCGCCCCCGGACAGCACGAAGTCGCCGACGCTGATCTCCTCGGTGGCCAGGTGATCGGCCACACGCTGGTCCACGTCCTTGTAGTGCCCACAGAGGAGCGTGAGCTCGCCGGCCACGCTGTAACGCACGGCGTCCTGATGGCGGAACGGTCTTCCTCTCGCGGACAGAAGCACGACCGGCCCCTTGGGCGCGAAAGCGTCTACCGCCTCGAAGAACGGCTCGGGCTTCATGACCATGCCCGCTCCGCCTCCGTACGGCACGTCGTCCACGGTGCGGTGCTTGTCGTGCGTGTAGTCGCGAAGGTCGATGACGCGATACTCGACCAAACCGGCGGCCGCTGCCCGCGCCGGAATCGACAGGCCGAGCGGCCCGGCGAAGAAGTCTGGAAAGATCGTGACGATGTTGATGCGCACGTTGGCTTCCGACTCAGAGGTCGAGCAGGCCCTCGGGCGGGTCGATCACCATGCGGCGCGCCGCAGTATCGACCTCGACGACGATGTGGCTCAGGTACGGAATCATGACGTCTCCGTCGGGACCGTGCACCTCGAGCATGGCAGCGGGCCGGAGCTCGTAGACCTCGGCGATCTCCCCGACACGCTCACCCTCCTTGGTGACGACCTCCATGCCCAAGAGCTGGTGGTAGAAGACCTGGCCTCTCTCGAGCGGGGCGAGCGACTCAATGGGCATCATCAGGTACCGACCGCGCAGCTCCTCCGCCCGGTTGCGGTCGCGAACGCCCTGCAAAGTGACCAAATAGCCGTTGCGAAAGGGCCTCACCGCGACGATCCTGAGCCCGCCGACCGCAGGGTCCGGCTCGAACCCCTCCGCATCCCCCACCAAAAGACTCACCCCGGGAGCGTACACGCTCTCGGGGTGATCGGTCAGGGGCCAGACGAAGAGCTCGCCTTTGGTCCCGTGTGGCTTGTTCAGATGCCCCACGACGAGAAAGCGCGGCTCACTCGAACTGCTCGAACCGCTGCGACCCATGCGCGGGGACGGCGGCCGGTTACTGAGCTCCGGCGTCGGCCGCGGCCTCGGCTGCGGGCTCGCTGGCAGCCTTGTCGGCCTTCTTCGCTGCGGCCTTGTGCTCGGCGGCGCGCTTGGCGGCGAGCGTCTCGGCGCGCTTCGTCTGCCGCTCCTCTGCGGCCACTTCGCCCACGGCCACGTCCTGACCGCCACCCCTGCGGGCCTTGGAGATGAGCGAGCGCACCGTATCCGACGGGCTGGCGCCCTCGGCGAGCCAATGGTCGACGCGCTGGAGGTCGAGCACCAAGCGTGCCGGGTCGGACAGCGGCTTGTAGTACCCGATCGTCTCGACGAACCGGCCGTCGCGCGGCGACGTCCCGTCGGCCACGACGACGCGGAAGTGGGGCTGCTTCTTCCGGCCCATCCGCCGGAGGCGAATTCTCACTGGCATCTGCTACGAATCCATCGAAATAAGGCTAGGAAAAGTAGACGGGAAGGATATCAGGGGCACCCCCGGCTGTCACTGGCCAGGCCCGCCCATGAGGCCCTTCAGGCTCCCCATCCCACCCATCCCACCCATCATCCCCCGCATCTGCTTCATGAACCCCTGCATCTCCTCGAACTGCTTCAGGAGGCGGTTCACCTCGGCCACCGGCCGACCGCTCCCTTTGGCGATGCGGACCTTACGCGACGCGTTCAGGAGGTTCGGCTTCTGGCGCTCCTCGGGGGTCATGGAGAGGATGATCGCCTCGACGTGCTTGAAGCGTTTCGGGTCCAGGTTGGCGGTCGGGATCTTCAGGCGTCCCGCGCCCGGGATCATCTTGAGCAGCTGCTCGAGCGGGCCCATGCGCTGCACTTGCCGCATCGCGACCAGGAAGTCCTCCATGGTGAACCTCCCGCCTTTCCCGAGCAGCTTCGCCTCCAGCTTCTCCTGCTCGGCCTTGTCGACCGCGACCTGAGCGCGCTCGACGAGCCCGACGATGTCGCCCATCTGGAGGATGCGGCCCGCGAGGCGCTCGGGGTCGGCAGCCTCGAGGTCGTCCACGCCTTCGCCCAGGCCCACGAACTTGATGGGCTTCCCGGTGACGCCACGAATGGAGAGCGCCGCACCGCCGCGGGCGTCGCCGTCCATCTTGGTCATGATCACGCCGGTGATGCCGAGCGCGCCGTCGAACCCCTGCGCGATGGTCACGGCTTCTTGGCCCGTCATCGCGTCGGCGACGAACAGGATCTCCGCCGGGGTCACGGCGTCCTTGATGCTGCCGAGCTCCTCCATGAGTCGGTCGTCGATCTGGAGGCGGCCTGCGGTGTCCACGATGAGCACGTTGTGCCCACCGGCCTCCGCTTGCTCGCGTGCGCGGCGCGCGGCGGCAATGGGATCTGCGCCGAACTCGCCCGCCACGACCGGTACACCGATTTGCGCGCCCAAGGTGCGGAGCTGCTCGATGGCCGCGGGGCGCTGGAGGTCGCACGCCGCGAGCATCGGTTTGCCCCCAGCTTTGCTCATGCGACGCGCGAGCTTGGCCGCCGTGGTCGTCTTGCCGGACCCCTGCAGGCCGACCATGAGGACCGCGTTGGTGCCGCGCCCGTGCAGGTTGAGCGCCGGGCGTCCTTCCCCGAACAGGTGTGCCAGCTCGTCGTGCACGATCTTCACGATCTGCTGCCCCGGCGAAACCGCCTTCAGTACCGCCTCGCCGAGTGCGCGCTGCTGCACGCGCTCCAGGAAGTCGCGCGTGACCTGGAAGTTCACGTCGGCCTCGAGCAGTACGCGGCGGACTTCGCGGAGGCCGTCCTTGATCATCGGCTCCGTGAGCACGCCACGCTCGCGCAGCTTCTTCAGCGCCGCGTCGAGCCTACTGCTCAACTCATCGAACATGGTCCTCCGGTGGTGAACGGGCCCGACAAGCTAGACGGCACCGGCGGCCCGAGTGAAGTCCGCGCCTCGTACCCACCCCGGCCTGTACTTTGCATAACAGAGTACTTTACAAGTGGCCACCGCCGACCCCATACTGGAGAACCCATGAGCTCCCTCACCGAGTTCCTCTTCCCGGCCCCGGCTTCACGAAGCCCAGGCGCGATCGTCGGTTGGTGGGAAGGGCGGCGCCTGTTCTACAACGTCGCGGTGGGCGCGGCTGGCAGTGCGTCCTACGTGGTGATGTCGGTCGTGGACAGCATCCTCCAAGGCACACCTCACCTGGTCCCGTGGCCGTTCGTGGTGATGTTCGGCCTGGGAGCCAACGTGATGTATTGCCTCGGCCCCACCCTCGAGATCTTGATCGACAAGATCTGGGGGCGCACGGTGCTCCCGGTGGGCCCGAGCCTCTACCGCATGGGGCTCACGTTCTCGGTCGGCCTCGCGCTCTTTCCCTGCCTGATCATGACGATCGCGCTGGTAGGGTGGTCGCTCGCCAAGCTGTTGGGCTGACCTCCGACCAACCCCCCGCGTCACCCGACCGGTATGATCTGGCTGCGCTTCACGCCCACTGACACCCACTGCACGGGCGCGCGGGTGAGCTCCTCGATGCGGTCGAGGTAGGCCCGCGCGTTCCTGGGTAGATCCGCCAGCCGGCGCACGTTACCCGTAGGCGCGAGCCACCCCGGGAGCGTCTCGTAGACGGGCTCCACCGCGGAGAGCGACCAGGTATCGGCTGGGAAGCTCTCGGTGACGCATCCATCGGGGAGCTTGTACGCGGTGGCGACCTTGAGCTCCGGAAGCGTGTCGAGCACGTCCAGCTTGGTGACCGCGACCCCGGTGAGCCCGTTCACCTGCGACGCGTACCGCGTGATGACGGAATCGAACCAGCCGCAGCGCCGCGGGCGCCCCGTGGTCGCGCCGAACTCACCGCCCAGCTGGCGCACCTTCTCGTCCATGTCGGGGTCCAAGGCAGTGGGGAGCGGCCCCTCGCCCACGCGCGTCGTATACGCCTTCACGACGCCGACGACGGCGTCGATCCACGTCGGTCCGATGCCCGTACCCGTGGCAGCCGCAGCGGCGGTGGTGTTGGACGAGGTCACGAACGGATACGTGCCGTGGTCGAGATCGAGTGCGGTGCCCTGTGCGCCCTCGAGCAGCACCCGACGGCCGGCCCTGAGAGCCGTGGTGATCTCCAAACCTGGGTCGCATGCGATATCCAGGAGGCGCGGTCCGAGCGCCAGCGCCTCGTCGATCGCGCGGTCCAGATCCGCGGGTCCCTTGGCGCCGAGGAGCTCGAGGCGCCGCCGCGTCCGCTCCCGTGCTTCGCCCACGCGCTTCGCCAGCCGCTCGGCATTGCCGAGGTCGGCCACCCGCACGCCGCGCCTCCCCGCCTTGTCCTCGTAGGCGGGCCCTATTCCCCGCCCGGTCGTCCCGATCTTCTCGGCCGCCGAGCTCTCGGAGGCCTGGTCGAGCAGCCGGTGGTAGGGGAGCAGGAGCTGCGCGCGCAGACTCACGCCCACGTGACCATCGAGCTCGATGCCACGAGCCACGAGCGCGTCGTACTCCTGGAAGAACTGCACGATGTCGAGCACGACCCCGTTCCCGAGGAGACACCGCTTGCCGTCGTGGAGAATGCCCGAGGGGATCTGGTGGAGCACGAACAGCTCCTCCCCGACCTTCACAGTGTGGCCGGCGTTCGCACCGCCTTGATAGCGCGCGACGATGTCGACGTCCTCCGCGAGCACGTCGACGATCTTGCCCTTGCCCTCGTCCCCCCACTGACAGCCGACGATGACGGTGCAGGTACCTTGCTGAGGCATCGAATTCCCGGAATCCAAAGCGCTGGAAGCGCCAACGGGCCCACCCCCCGAGGGGGATGGGCCCGTTGGCTGGTGTATCCTTAGGTGGAAGGTAGACGCCCCGCGCCGGGGCCGTCAACGCCTCACTGGGCCAGGTGCGGCTGCAGGATCCGCTGCCACGACTTCGACATACGGTCCCACTCTCCGGGGCAGCGAACCGCACGGTCCTCGGGCAGGTGCCCGTCGGTCACGATGGGCGAGTACTTCGTGGGGTCGGAGCCGAAGATCCAGCAGAGCACATTGAAGAGACGCACCGGGCCGAGAGAGTGCTCGTCCGCGAACTCGAGCTGCTCGAACTGGTTGGTGGCTAGCTGAATGGCGAGCGTCCCGGAATACGCCGCCTGCACGCCCTTCTCGCCCGCCTCCATGAGGGTGACCACCGCGAGCTGGTCCGCGACGTCCTCCTCGCGACCCGTGATCGGCAGGTCGAGCACGTCCACGAGGGCGTGCCCGACCTCGTGCATCATGATGAACCAGATGGCCCCGGACACCTCGTCCTGGTCCTCCTGCGTCCAGTTGCCGTCCGGCACGAATACGTCCTGGAGCAGCGCGAGCAGCTCGTAGCAAAACGTGATCGAAGTCTCGTTGGGATTGTAGAACGCGTTGATCATGCCGCATTCGTCGAACGCGAGGTCGATGTCGCGGGGCAGCAAGTAGCGCGCTGCCATGTCCCCTGCGATCGTCTCGAGCACGCCCCACTGCTTGGCGCGCTGCGTGAGCGGACGGAATTCGGCGTTGGGCGAGTCGACGTAGGTGAAGTGCCACTTGCCCGCGGAGCCTGACACGGGCGCGCTGGCCGGGGTCGGCGCCGCACCCGTCAGGCGCTCCACCGCGAGCGTGTAGGCACCGGTCTCGCCGGCGCTGAAGCTGTTCACCCGGACGGCGTACGTGCCGCTGCCGCCGACCGTCGCCTCCACGGCCGCGTTGGTGCCCCCCGCCCCGTCGTCGTTGTAGGCGTCCTGGGTGAAGCGTTCCCCGTTGATCTGCCCCCAGCGGAGGTAGGCATCGAAGTCGCCGGACGTGAGCGTGATCCGCACGCGGTCGCCCGGCGCTCCGGAGTAGACGTAGTCGTTGAAGTGCGAGCTATCGGCCAGGATGGGGTCGGACGCGCGCAGCGTCCCGTTGACGGTCTGTCCCGCCGAGACCACGCGCGCACCCGGCGGCAAGTTGGATGGAGTCGTGGTCGGCCCGCCCGACGCGGAGGCCACGCTCAACGTGAACGCGCCCGTCTCACCAGCCCGCAGCGTATTGGCCCGAATGGCCAGGACGCCATCGGCACCCAAGGTGGCCAGGATCTGCGAGTCCGTCCCGCCCGCGCCGTCATCGTTAATCTCGGACGACTCGAACGAGCCGCCTACCATCCGCCCCACCGCGAGGTACGCGTCGAAGTCCCCCGACCGCATCGTCACCAGGACCTGTTCGCCGGACCGCCCCTGGTAGGCGTAGATCTCGTAGTGCGAGTTGTCACCCAGCACCGGATCGGAGCTGTCGAACCGACCCGACACCGACTGCCCGATCGCGATCGTTGGCAGGCCGCCGGTGCCTCCTGACTCCGACTGAATCGCAAGCGTGTATGCACCGGTGGCGTCCGCGCCGTAAGAGTTGGCCTGAATCGCATAGCAGCCGGCACTCCCCACCGTGATCTCGAGCCGCGAGTTGGTGCCACCCGCGCCGTCGTCATTGAACTCGAGCGACTCGAAGCTCCCGCCCTGCTCACGTCCCCAACGCAAGTAGGTGTCGAAGTCGGTCGAGGTCATGGTGACGAGGATGCGCTCACCGGCGCGGGCGTCGTAGTAGTAGGTCTCGTAGTGCGAGCCATCGCCCAACGTCGGCGTCGACGCGGCGAGCCGGCCCGTCACGGTCTGGCCCGCAGTGATCTGACCGCCGGCCGCCTGTGTCGGGGTCGACGTGGCGGGTGCGCCACCGCCGAGCACATAGACCAGCAGAGTGTACTCGCCCGTGACGCCGCCCGAGAGCGAGTTCGCGCGGATCACATAGATCCCGGACGCACCCACAAGTACGGTCAGCCGCGAGTCGGTACCGCCCGCGCCGTCGTCGTCGGTGTCGCTGGCGTTCAATGAGCCGCCCTGCATCACGCCGCCGCCCAGGTACGTGTCGAAGTCGTCCGACCTCATCGTGATCTGAAGCCGCTCTCCAGCGCGCCCGCGGTATTCGTAGAGCTGGTAGTGGGAGCCGTCGGAGAGCGTCGGGTCGCGGTCCGTCAGCCGTGCGGTGACGGTCTGCCCGGCGTTGATGCGCTTCTGCGCGTGGGCGAGCGCAGGCAGCAGGAGAAGTGCGAGAAGCGGCAGCGAAAGAAGTGACCGAATGGGGCGGCGGAGTTTCATGGGCGACGCTCGAAGGGTGATCGGGTGCGCGTCAGACGCTGACTGGCATGAGAAGTTCCGCGGTTCCGAGGATCCCCCGAATCGCCTCGATACGCTCCGCAGAAGCAGGCGAGAGAGGTGGCCTGGGCGCGCCTCCGTGCAGGTTGAGGAGATCGAGCGCGGCTTTCACGCCCGAGATGCCCATCTCGGACACGATGAGCTCGTGGACCGGCGCGATGCGCTCCTGCAGGCGGCGCGCTTCGTCCTTCCTGCCCTCGCGGTAAGCGATCGGGATGCGCGCCGCCGCCGCGGTCGCCAGCATGCCCACGGCGACGATGCCGCCGACCGCTCCGAGCTCGAGCGCCGCCAGAAGAAGCGCCCCGTTTCCGATCAACACCTGGAAGCCCGGCGCACACTGCTCGACCAGCTGGCCCAGCACGTCGAGCTTCCCGCGCGAATCCTTGATGCCGACGATGTTCGGATGGCGTGAGAGATCCGCGACGAGGGCGGTCGGCAGGTCGATGGTGCTCACCCGGAGCGGGATCTGGTAGATCACGATCGGCACGGGCGCCGCGTCCGCGACGGCCCGGTAGTGGCGGGCGAGCGCCTCGGGTGTCATCGCCGCCTTGAAGAATGCCGGCGGGCTCACCAGCGCGACGTGCGCTCCAGCATCCGCCGCGACCTTCACCCGGCGCATGGTCTGCCGCGTGCTCTCGGCGCCGCACTCCGCGAGGAGCTTCGTGTGCGAGGGCATCAACCCAGCCGCTGCCTCGACCAAGAGGGACCGCTCGCGGTCGTCGAGCAGCGCGCCTTCGCCGTTCGTCCCAGCGATCAGAATGCCCGCGATCGGACACTCGAGCCAATAGCGTAGGTTGGCCCGGAAGGCTACGACGTCGACGTCGCCCGTCTGCGGCTGGAACGGCGTGGTGACCGGAAGGAAGGTCCCCTGTAGGTTCACGTGCAGGTCCACGTGCAGGTCCACGTAGAGGTCCACGTGCAAGTCGACGCGGAGGTCGGCGCGGGAATCGACTGCAGGTCGACTCGGGAATCGACGCGCGAGGCGCCCCGGTTCATCCCGTCGTCAGCGCCCCATCATCCGCGACATCTCGTCGGCGAGGTTCTGCGTTCCGCCGGGTCTCGACGTCGCGGCGCGCTGCGCCTTCGCATCTCCGAACATGTTCATCTTCAGATCGAAGTCGGCTGGGTTGTTCGCCGCCGCCTTGGCGACCTCGAAGGCGACCACGCCGGTCTTCACCAACTCCGTGAGATGCTGGTCGAACGTCTGCGACCCGTAGTGCTCCTTACCTTCCTCGATGAGGTCGGTGATCTCCTCCATGCGATCCGGATCGCGCACGCAGTCTCGGATCGTGGAGGTCATGAGCATGACCTCGACTGCGGCGACGCGCCCGCCCGCCTTGCGTTGGACCAGCCGCTGAGAGACGACGGCCTGGAGCGACTCCGAGAGGCGCACGCGGATCATCTCCTGCTCGCTCGGCTCGAAGACCGCGATGATACGCGACATGGTCTGCACGGCGTTCTTGGTGTACAGCGTCGAGATGACGAGGTGGCCGGTCTCGGCGGCCTTGAGCGCGGTCTCGATGGTCACCTTGTCACGCATCTCACCGATGAGGATGACGTCGGGGTCCTGACGCAGCACCGCGCGCAGACCGGACTCGAAGGTCGGTGTGTCGGTGCCGATATCCCGATGGGTGATGGACGACTGATTGTCGCGGTGCAGGAACTCGATCGGGTTCTCGAGCGTGACGATGTGGACGTGCTTGTTGCTGTTGATCCAGTTGATCATCGCAGCCATCGTCGAGCTCTTGCCCGACCCCGTGACGCCGGTCACCAGGATCAGCCCCCGCTCGTTGTTGGCGATGCGATTGATGACCGCGGGTAGCCCGAGGTCCTCGACGGTTGGGATCTCGAAGGGGATGGCGCGCATGACGATCATGGGCGAGCCCCGCTGCTTCATGATGTTCACACGGAAGCGGCCGACGCCCGCGATACCCCACGAACAGTCGTAGTCGAGGATCTTGTCGAAGCCCTGCCGGTCGTCGTCGTGGGGGATGAGCTGGAGCGCGATCCCCTTCACCTGTTCGGGCGTGAGCTTCTGCTGGGTGAGGGGCTGGAGGATCCCGTGGATCCGCGCCCGCATGTAGTCGCCGGCCTTGATGTGGATGTCGCTGGCACCCCGCTCCACAGCGGCCCCGAAGAGCTCCTGCATGTCGTTCCTCCGCGAACCGTGAGGCTATACCTCGAACATACTGTCAGCGCCGGAGGAAGGCGATTCAGTCGATCGCCGCCCGCCAGTCGAGGCCCATCTTCTGGCGCACTTCGGCCATGGTCTCTTGAGCGATTGCCCGGGCCCGTTTGGCACCCTCGACCAGAACGTGCTTGACCTCTTCGGGCCGCGCCCTGTAGTGGGCCGCCCGCTCGCGGAAGGGCGCGAACGCCTGCACCACGTTGTCGGAGAGGATGCGCTTGCAGTCGACGCACCCGATCTCGGCAGCCCGGCACTTGCGGTCGATGTCGGCCCGCGTCTCCGCCCCCGTGAAGAACCTGTGCAGCGTGAAGACGTTGCAGACCTCGGGGCGCCCGGGGTCGGAGCGACGCACGCGCTGTGGGTCGGTGACGGCAGTGCGCAGTCGGTCCCAGACAGCCGCCGGCTCCGCCAGGATGCCCACGGTGTTCCCGAGCGACTTGCTCATCTTGGCTTCCCCGTCGAGCCCCATGATGCGGCCGACCTGTTCGTCGATGAGCGCGTCCGTCTCGGGAAACGTCTGGCCGTAGGTCGTGTTGAACTTGCGCGCGATCTCACGGGTGAGCTCGAGATGCTGGCGCTGATCTTCCCCGACGGGCACTGCGTCCGCCTTGTAGAGCAGGATATCAGCGGCCTGTAAGATCGGGTAATTGAAGATCCCGGCCGGAATCGACTCGAAGCGCTGCGACTTGTCCTTGTACTGCGTCATGCGCTCGAGCTCGCCGACAGGCGTCACCGCGTTGAAGAGCCACGCGAGCTCGGTGTGCTCGTGCACGTCCGACTGCACGAAGATGATCGACTTCTCGGGGTCGAGGCCCACGGCGAGGAAGGAGATCGCGAGGTCGAGAACGTTCTTCGGCATGTCCGCCGGATTGCCACCCGCGGTGATCGCGTGGTCGTCCACGATGCACCAGAGACAGTCGTACTCCTCCTGCATCTCCACCCAGCGACGGAGCGCGCCGAGGTAGTTGCCGAGGTGTGCCTCCCCAGAGGGCTGCATGCCGCTGAAGACGCGCCTGCGACGCTGCGGCGCCTTGGCCTTGGTCATTGGCTAAGTTAGCACTCCTGCCCGTCGCTCCACACCGAGGGCAGCTCTGCATAAGTCGCTCGAGCCGTGTTTGGCCGTGCGGAGCAGCCCGGGACTTCCACCCTGTGAACCCACTCCTCGCGACGGCGCTCGAGGCCGCGGAAGCCGCGGCACTCGTGCAGCGCCGAGATGCCGCTCGCGGCCACGTGCGGGGCGTGACCGAGAAGGCGCGAGCCGACTACGTCTCGCAGACGGATCTCGACGCGCAAGTCGCTGCCCTCGAAGTGATTCATCGGAATCATCCCGGACACGCGGTCCTGGAGGAGGAGAGCTCCGCGAGCGTAGAAGCTCGGCTCGCTCGCTGGGACGGCCGACCGCTCTGGCTCGTGGACCCGCTCGACGGGACGACGAACTTCCTGCACGCACACCCGTTCCACTGCGCCTCGGTGGCGGTCGCCGTCGAGGGCCGACCGGTGGCGGGCGCTGTGGTGTCGGGGTCGAGCGACGAGCGCTGGTGGGCTGCGGACGGAGAGGGTGCGTTCAAGGATGGGCGACGCCTCCGCGTTTCGGGACGCCGCGGCATCGCCGACGCCCTGGTCGGGACGGGCTTTCCGTTCAAGCGCCTCGAGCTGATGCCCAGGTACCTGACGCAGCTCGACCGCGTGCTCCGGAGCTCGGCGGGTGTACGGCGCGCCGGGTCGGCCGCGCTCGACTTCTGTTTCCTGGCGCAGGGCTCGCTGGATGCGTTCTGGGAGGAGGTCCTCATGCCCTGGGATTTCGCGGCCGGCATGGTGCTCGTGCGCGAAGCGGGCGGCGTGACGACCGGGCCCGACGGCAATGAGCTGCGCCTGGCGCCGGGCCCCGTCCGCGGTGCGAACGGCGCGGATATGCTCGCCGAACTTCGGGCCGCGCTGCAGGACGAGCTGGGCGCCTGACGACGGCGGGCCCGGGCAGGTGCCCGGGCCCGCGACGTCCAGCAGCGCAGGAACTAGGCTGTGGTCTCCTAGTTCTTGGAGATCTCGATCTTACGGCCCTTCGCCTCGGCCGCCTTCGGGAGCCTGATCTCGAGCACTCCCTGGTCGAAGCGCGCGGTGGCTTCAGCGCCCACGACGGTGCGGGGCAGCGAGAACGAGCGACGGAACGAGCCGTAGCTCCGCTCCCAGAGGTGGTACTTCCGCTCCTCGTCCCCTTCCGCGTGCTCTTCGGTCTTCTCACCCGAGATCGACAGGACGTCGTTCTCGAGCTCGATCGTCACGTCCTTCTCCGTCAGGCCCGGAAGCTCGGCGGTAATGACCAGAGCGTCCGCCGTCTCGGCAACGCTCACGGCAGGCGCGAAGGTCGCCGCGTTGCTGCGGCGAATCGCGGCATCGTCGAACATGCGCGCGAGGCGGTTCGTCATTTCGTCGAGCTCCCGCCACGCGGGATATCTCACCAGTGTCATAGTCCTCCTCCCGTGATAGGGGGTTGATGGTTGCCGTTCCACCACGCAACCGGCATGCCAGCGTAGAGTCTGCCAAGATGAACGGGCCCAACGCGTTACTGGCGGTCGCGCTCTGTCAGACTGACGTCCGGCGGGGCGCCTGGCTGCCGGTTCGGCATCCGCGGCACGAGCGGCCTCTTTCGCCGCGGCGTCCGCCTACAGGACGCCGCCGCCGAGGGCTGAGGCGGCGGCGCACGGGTGCGGCGCGAGGTGGGCTGAGCGAACCGTGCCAGCCCGGTCAGGGAGCCCGGGCCGCCCCTTCCCTGAGTGACATCGCCAGCCTCGCGGCACCCACGGCAGCGTCCACCTCGTCGGCGCGGACGTCGACTGGTTTGGCGGCCAGCCGCCGCAGGAGGATGGGGCGGAGCGTCCCGCCGGGGGCGATGAGTCCACCCGACAGGAGGAGCCCCGGGCGCGAGGCCCACGGGCCTGTCCGGCGCAGCAGCGCGGAGACGTGCGCGTCCAACTGCGCGGCCGCTTCCTCGAGGATGTCGCTGGCTGTCTTGTCGCCAGCGTCGGCGCAGCGGGCCACCACCGGGACGAGCGCCGCCATCTCGGCCTTGGTCGCCGAAGCCGCCCACGGGATCAGCTCGCCAGGAGCGTCCAGGCTGAGGGCCCTCAGCACCTCGCTCGTCAGTGAGGTGGGCTCGGTACGCTCGTCCTCCGCTCGGGCGACTGCGCGTAAGGCCTTGAGACCGATCGCGTAGCCGCTCCCTTCGTCGCCGAGCTGCTGCCCCCAACCCCCGACACGGCACAGATCCCCTGCAGGACGCCTCCCCCACGCGATCGAGCCCGTGCCGGCGATGAGCATCAGCCCCGGCCCCTCCGGAAAAGCCGCGTGGAACGCCGCCTCGACGTCGGTGCCCACGTGCACACGGCGCGCGAGCCCGGCTCCGGCGAGCGCGCGCTCCACGCCCAAGCGCGAGGCCTCGTGCCCCGCGCCGGCGAGTCCCGCCCAGAGCACGTCGCCGGGGAGCGCGAACCCGCCTGCGGCAGCGGCACTGCGGACGGCG
>VGVR01000006.1 GCA_016873995.1 Gemmatimonadota bacterium | reverse complement strand
CGATGCCGGCACCACCGCAACCGGCAGATTACTCCGCGGCCGCCCCGGCCGCAAGGTGGAAGCCACCCGGAACCCCGCTCGGCCTGCCCCGTTTAGCGGGGGAGCCCGCACGCACCTTTTCGTGCGACCCGGTATCGGTCATCGTTCCGCGCATGGTCTTCTTGGTGGTTGCCTTCGGGGGCGCTACGGGCGCGGTGGCGCGGTATCTCCTCGCCGGGTGGGTTCAGACCGCCGCGGGGACCTACCTGCCCTGGGGTACGCTCGCCGTGAACGTGTCCGGCTCCCTCGCCATCGGCTTCGTGGCCATCTGGCTCCAGTCGCTGGCAGTGGGGGCGGGTGCTCGAGAGCTGATCGCGGTCGGCTTCCTGGGCTCCTTCACGACGTTCAGCTCGATCAGCATCGAGGCCGTCGAGCTGATCCGCCTGGGCGCATGGAGCAGGGCCGCCGTCTATACCCTCGGGTCCATGGCGACCGGCGTGCTCGCGGCCGCCCTGGGGGTCGCGCTGGCTTCGGCGCTCTTCTCGCGCGGCTCCTAGCCAGCCCTACCCGCAGTCGGAGTCGAGGGGCTCTGGCCCAGGGTCTTCCGCGGTGGGATCTCCCACGAGTCCCATGAACAGGATCGTCCCCGAGAGCCTCTCCCGAATCGCGAAGAGGAAGGGTCGGTCGACCACGAAGCCGCTGAACGATACGACACCGATACCCACCGCCGTGACCGCCGCGGCCCGGGTGCCCCGCTCGTCCACCTCGATGAACGTCTTCTGGCGCACGAACGAGATGCACAGCTCATCCCCCCTGGGCGACATGCGTGTGAAGTCCGCGCCCGGCCGGAACGCCGCGTCCATCCCCATGGCTTGGAGCGCGTCGTTCAGGTAGGCGTCGTAGGTGAGCGTGAACTTGGGAAGCTCGATCAGGTCGAGCTCACGCCGGGCCAAGCCGGCGGTGAGCGCATCCCACGCGCCCGAGTCCAGCGTCGCCATCACGTCGCTCGCGCTCGTGCCGGGGTCGGGGAGCACGATCACCATGGAGAAGGCCTCCCCGCCGTAGGGGATCTCGATGGCGCCGTAGTTCGGTCCGCCTCCGGTCCGCACTTCGACGTCCGTCAGGGACATCATGTCGACGTCGACCGTCGAGCCGTCGGCCCTCGTGAAGGGGCGGACACGCGTATCGGCGGGATCGAACTGAGTGGTCCAGGCGCCGTCGAAGTAGATCGCGTTGACCAGGAGCATCACCAGACTGGGGTCGAGCGAGTCGACGATCTCGTCGATGAGGCCGTCGGTGTGCTCGTCCACCCAGGCGTTGATGGCCGCGACCGTGGCGGGATCGTCGAAGTCACGGGACTCGGCGCGCGCGTCGAAGGCCGCGGAGACCGCGTCGAAGAACGCTTGGTGGAAGGGAAAGCCTTCCCGCGCCCAGATCGCGTTGGCGATCTCGAAGCGGACGCGAGGATCGAGGTCCGTGAGGAGATCGATGAGGCCGCGGTACGAGGTGTTGATCTCCTCCCGGGTGAGACCACCGAAGCCGAGCGGGTCTCTCATGGCGTCGAAGGTCGCCGCGTTCGCCCCGTTCAGGGTCATGCCCAGCGCCATGGAAGCGCTGAGCGGTGACAACACCACGTTCGCCCGCGTGTCCGCCGCCACCACGCGCGCCACCAGGTCCAGGCCGAAGACGTTGGAGGCGGAGATGATCGACCGCTCGCTGCTCGTGAGCGCGCGCGGCAGCTCGGTGATCTGGCCCGGGTCGGGTGCGGTCGCGTCGCTACAGGCGGCTGCGAGAGCCGTGAGAGCGAGGAGGTACCAGCCGGGGCGTGAGCGCATGCGGGCCTGCCGGGTCGAGGTCGAGTTCGATACCACGATAACGTCTCGGCCGGCGTCCTTGTGACATCCGAGACGGTGCCCGTGAGTCACGCTCGGGGCCGGTCGGCCCCGAGCGCCGGTTCGCATGGTCGCTGCAGGATTTGAACCTGCGACCCCCACGATGTGAGCGTGGTGCTCTACCAGCTGAGCTAAGCGACCTCGGGCGAGGCGCTACCGCCCATACCCCCACGGGGACTCGAACCCCGGTCTACGCCGTGAGAGGGCGTTATCCTAGGCCACTAGACGATGGGGGCGTCCGTCGAGAATCCCCTCCCGGTGGCAGGAGGGGAGCAATCTTAAGGAGCGGTCGTCTCAAGGGTCAACCCCTCAACGACTTGGCGCGGCCGCGTGTCACAGCACGGGTTGAACGCTCACGAACAGGGGTGAACGCGATGCCGGGAACGCGCACACTCGAGAAGCTCACCGCCGAAGCCATCAAGGGATGGCTGGCCACCCACAAGGGGTGGAAGCGGCAGGCGAACAAGCTGACCAAGGACTTCGCTTTCACGTCCTTTCGCGACTCGATCGTGTTCGTGAACCGAATCGCCTCGGTGGCCGACCACTTCAACCACCACCCCGACATCGACGTGCGCTATTCCAAGGTGACCGTGTCGGTGACGACGCACGACCTCGGCGGGATCACCTCGAAGGACTTGGATGTCGCGGAGCAGATCGACTTCGCCACCTCGAAGGCCGAATAGCCGGTTTCAGTCCGGCGTGAGCGCCAGCACGTCTACGAGCTCGTCGAGGAAGTAGTCGGGCTCTTCGGCTTCAAGAGCGGACCGCTCGAATGCACCCCAGGGCGCCGCAGCCGTTCGCGTACCCGCGGCTCGACCCGCTCGCAGGTCGAAGGGCGAGTCGCCTACGAAGAGCACGTCCCGGGAAGCTTCCTCGAGACCGAGCTTCGACAGCGCCAGGTGGACCGACTCCGGGTGCGGTTTGCCGTTTCGCACCTCGTCGGCGGATACGAGCAGGTCCACGTCGGCCCGGAGCCCGCACACGTCGAGCGTGCGACGCGCCACCTCGCCGCGCTTGCTGGTCACGACGGCCACGCGAGCGCCGCGCGCGCGGAGCGTGACGAGCACCTCGCCGGCGCCGGGGAAAGGCTTCACCATCTCGTCGTGTATGCGCCGTTGGTACTCGGTGTACGTGACGAGCATTGCCTGCGCTTCCTCGCGGTCGCGCGCGAAGTCCAGCAGTTGGTCGCGGAGCGGCGTCCCGAGCGTAGCCAACCAGCGGGCGTCGGGGAGCGCCTCCCCCAGGTGCGTCCGCATGGTGTGGCGATAGCTCATCAGGATGAGCTCGACGGTGTCCGCGAGCGTGCCGTCCAGGTCGAAGAGCACGCCCTTCCAAGCGCGCGTATTCGTCAACGGTGCGTCGCCGTGGTGGCCGTGCGGTCGAGGAAGTCGAGGACGAGATAGAAGACGTCGTCGCTGCGCAGTAGGCCCTGGTGCGTGGGGCAGCACACCGTGTGGTCCTCGACGCCGGGAAGCGTGGCGCTTTCGCCGGGGAGCACGTGCGTGTCGATGGGAGTGCTGATGGTCATGGCTGCGACACCGTCCGGGAGCAGCGCGCCGCCGTTCAGCGACCGGAGGAACTCGCTCTCGGGCAACATCTCCTCGCGGCCGTCTCCCCATGCGAGCAGCGCGGAACGCGTGCCGCGGTGCGGCGAAGCGATGAACACGGCCCGCCGCACGGGCGCGTCCGCACGCGTCTTCAGATACCAGCGGGTCGCGAGCCCACCCATCGAGTGTGCGACGATGTCGACCTCACTGGCACCGGTCTCCGCCAGCACTTGCTCCACGACCGAGTCGATCTCTTCGGCGTGACGGCGGTTGCTGCCCGTGGGCTCCTCGAACGTGAGCGTCTCGACGTAGGGGACGCCGGCGCGGAGCAGGCTAATCCGGAGCGCCGCGAGCTCACGCGCGGTGTCGAACCAGCCGGGCACCAGGACCACGGGAACGTGGGCACGGGCTGATGTATGGGTCGCGGTCGCTCGTGGCGCGGGGCTCGCTGCGGGAGCAGCCGCGACTAGGCTGAGCCAACCGGCAACGATCAGCGTCGCGCCGACGGACGCCGCCAGTCTCACACCACCTCCCCGATCGCTTTCACCAGCACCTCCACCGCATGGTCGGCCTGTTCGTCGGTCAGCGCGACCGACGGCGTGAGCTCGACGACTTCACCCTGCTCTCCCGCGGGCAGGACGATCACGCCTCGCTTCAAGGCCTCTCCCGCAACGCTGGCGCCGGGGGCCGGCCCGTCGGTAGCCAACTCGATGCCTACCAGAAGGCCGAGCCCGCGTACTTGCCGTACACCCCCTCCCGGGGAAAGTCGCCCGGCCAGGCCCTCGGAGAGGCCCTCCCGGAGGCGCGTCCCGAGCGCCTCTGAGCGGGCGAGCACGGACTCAGGGCCGTAGCGGTCGAGTGCAGCCAGCGCCGCGGCGCACGCCAACGGGTGGCCGAGGAACGTGCTGGTGTGGACGGCCTCGCCCTCGCTCGGCGGCCAAGCGTCCATGACCGCGCGCGGCGCGATGCACGCCGAGAGCGGGAGCCCTCCCCCGAGCGCTTTCCCCACGCAGACGAGGTCGGGCTCGAGGCCCACGCGCTCGGAGGCGAGCATGGCGCCGCAGCGGCCCATCCCCGTGAGAATCTCGTCGGCGATGACGAGCGCGTCGGCCTCGCGGGCGAGCGCCGACAGCGCACCCATGAAGCCAGGTGCAGGCACGCACGCGCCCGCGCGCCCCTGCACCGGCTCCACGACGACCGCGCCGATCGCGTCGCCGTTCGGGGCGCCGTCGCGCAGCAGGGCGCGAATGCGTGCGAAGGCGGCGTCCACGGCGGCTTCGGCGCCGGGGCCTGCCTGCGGGTAGGGCGCGAACGCCACGCCTGGATACAGACGCGCATTGAACGGACCCCGGAACGTCGAGCGCGCGGTGGTGGCGAGCGAGCCGAGCGTGAGGCCGTGGTAGCCCCCCTCGAACGCCAGCACGCCCGGCTTTCCCGTGGCCAGTTGGGCGGTCTTGAGGGCGATCTCCACGGCCTCCGAGCCGGTGGAGGCGAGCACCGCGCGCGCGTCGCGCCAGGGGCTCAGGTCGCGCAGGCGCTCGAGC
Source organism: Gemmatimonadota bacterium (assembly GCA_016873995.1). Taxonomy (GTDB): domain Bacteria; phylum Gemmatimonadota; class Gemmatimonadetes; order Longimicrobiales; family Gaopeijiaceae; genus UBA2982. The sequence continues at coordinate 112,736 of VGVR01000006.1, read as the reverse complement.
AGCTCGACGCGGAGGCTCGGCGGGTGCACGTCGCCCATACCGTGCACGAGGCGCCTCGCCTGCTCCGTGATCGCGGCGACCACGGACGGGTGCGAGTGGCCCAGCAGCGCGACGCCGAAGCCGGCGCACAGGTCGATGTAGACGTTGCCGTCGGCGTCGCGAACGTTCGCGCCGGCGGCCTCCTGCCAGAAGATCGGCCAGTCGTCCGCGAGGTAGGTGACGTTGCGCGACTCGACGGCGCGCAGCCTGTCCGCCAGAGCGCACGACGCCGGTCCGGGCGGCGGGGTGCGGAGCTCCGGAAGGCGCCAGCCGAACGCCCGAGGAGCGGTCACAACTGCGGCGCTGCCGGCATCCCCATCACGTGGTAGCCCTTGTCGACGTGCAGCGTCTCGCCGGTGATGCCCGCGGCGAGCGACGAGCACAGGAACGCCGTCGTCCACCCGACCTCGTCGGCGGTGTTCGCCTCCGGGAGCGCCGCGTTCGCGCGGTAGTAGTCCACCATCTTGTCGATGGTACCGATCGCTTTCGCCGCGCGGCTCGCCAGCGGGCCCGCGCTGATGGTGTTCACGCGCATGCCGTACTTCCGTCCAGCCTCGAACGCGAGCGTACGAGTGTCGCTCTCGAGCGCGGCCTTGGCCGAGCTCATGCCGCCGCCGTAGCCGGGGATGACGCGCTCGGCGGCGAGGTACGAGAGCGACACGAGCGACGCGCCCGGGCGCGCCAACGGGCCGAAGCGCTGCACCATGCTGACCATCGAGTAGGCGCTAGCGCTCACTGCCGCGAGATATCCGCCGCGACTCGTCTCCAGCAGCGGCTTCTGCACTTCGGGGCCGTTCGCCAGGGAGTGCACGATGACGTCGAGCGACTGCGCGCCGAAGTCGGCGCGCACCTGGTCGGCAACTTCACCGATCGTGTACCCGGTCAGCTCCACGTAGCGCTTGTCGGTGCGCACGTCTTCGGGCACGTCGGCTGGTGAGTCGAACACGGCGTCGAACGGGTAGACCTTCTCGAACTGGATCTGGCCCCCGCCGGGGATCGACAGGTCGAGCTTTCCGCGCTCCAGGCTCTTGGTGAAGATGCGCAGCGTGGGCGGCCAGGTGCCCACGCAAATGGACGCGCCCGCCCGTGCCAGCGCCCGCACGATGGCCCACCCGTATCCCCGGTCGTCGGCGACGCCCGCGACGAACGCGCGCTTGCCCGAGAGGTCGATCGGCAGCATGACGGCGAAGCTCCTGTTCCGGTTGCCGGAAAACTACCTACTTCGCACGCTCGCGGGACCCGATGCGACCCGACACCCAGAAGAGAATCCCGGCGGTCGCCACGAGCGCCGCCACCGCCCCGAGCGCGCCGCCCCGCTCGACCCCCCAGTACCAGAGCGGCGCGACGAAGGCGAGCGCGGCGGCACCCATGAGCGGACGCAGTCCGGCGCGGTTCCCGTAGAGGAACGCGGCCACGCCCGCGCCCCCGACCAGGAGGAGCGGTAGTTCCGCCGGCCCGCTCAGGGCCTCAAGTGCGGTGAAGAACCCGAGGCCTATCCACGCGACGAGGAGACAGGCGAGCGTCGACCCGAGGAACTCACGAGGCATGCTCTCGGGGCCACGCTCCAGCCCCCAGACCGTGAGTCCCGCGGCGAGAGCGAGCCAGACGTCGACGGGCCAAACCGCACGGTCGGCGAGCTCGAGCGGACCCACCGCCGTCCAGGTCACGAGCACGAAGCCCGCCATGATGGCCATGACGAACGCGTTCAGCGCCCAGGGATAGAGCGCCATGCCTTCGTCGCGAGCGAGCATGCGTCCGAGCGCGAGCGTCGCTACCGCCAGCGCGGCGTCCAACACCCAGATGATCTCGTCGCTCGAGAGGTGCACCGCCCGGTCGAGGAAGACCGCGAGGAACGCGAGCGCGAACGCGAGGTGCACCGCGGGCATGACAGCGTTGCGGCGCAGTGCGCGGGGCGTGAGCACGACCGGAACGGCCAGCGCGAGGATCCCCGCGAGTAGACCTCCTGTCGATGCGTCTGCCCAGGCGCGCTCCGAGTAGATGAACGCCGTCAGCATGAGCGCGAGGCCCGACGTCTGCATGAGATACGCGGCGGGCCGCCAGCGGTACGTGCGCTCCTCCAAGCTCATGCCGATCGCTACGACCGCTGCCCCGGCGGCCGCCAGGAGGAACGAGCGCGAAGCGTCCCCCATGCGCGGCCACGCCCAGTCGAGGAAGACCCCGGCAGCAATCAGGAGGACCGCGCCCGCCGTCACCGCGACCAGGTACTGCGAGAGCCTGCGCGTGCCGGCACGCGTCTCGTGCCCCACGTCCTCCCTGAGTCTCGACGCCGTGGCTTCGTCGATGAGACCTGCCGCGACCCAGCGGTCGATCGCGCGCCGCAGCGCCCCGCCCTCGCCGATCACTTTGGCTTCCTCGCCAGCCACTTCTTGAGCTGCTTGGCGGTGCGGGTATTCAGCACGTCCTTGGCTTCGAGCCAGGCGCGACGCGCCTGGTCGATGCCGTACCGCATGTCGTCCAGGCCGGCAGGGGCGTGCGCGTCGGTGCTGATCACGACCGGCACTCCCAGCTCCTTGGCCCGGTGCACGTGTGCTTCGCTCAAGTCGAGGCGGCGAGGGTTCGCGTTCAACTCGACCGCCACGGACAGCTCCGCCGCGGCCTCGAGCACCGCCTGCACGTCGAGCGCGATCGGCTCGCGGCTGTTGATCTTGCGACCAGTCGGGTGCGCCAGGATGTCGACGGTCGGGTGGCTCATGGCCTTCAGCACCCGGTCCGTCATCCGCTTCTTGTCGAGATCGAAGAACGAGTGAATGGAGATGAGCACGAGGTCGAGCTCCTCGAGCACGTCGTCGGGCATGTCGAGCGTCCCGCACTTCAGGATGTCGACCTCTGCGCTGCGCAGGATCTCGATCTCGGGCACCTGCTCGCGGACCTGCTCGATCTCCTTCCACTGCTTGCGTGCGCGCTTGGGGTCGAGTCCCTCGAGCATTGCCATCGCCCCGCTGTGGTCGGTGATGGCGAGGTATTCGTAGCCGCGCTCCGCGCACGCACGCGCCATTACCTCGATCGAGGCCTTCCCGTCGCTCCACGTCGAGTGCATCTGCAGGTCGCCCCGCAGGTCCTCGAGCTCGACGAGCTGCGGCAGCGTGCCGTCGGCTGCCGCCTGGACCTCGCCGCGGTTCTCGCGCAGCTCGGGTGGGATCCACGCCAGGCCGAGTGCCTCGTAGACCGACTCCTCGGTGTCGCCGGCCACGCGCTTGCCATCGGTGGGGCCGAGCGTCGCGGGGTCGACATCCGCCGGCACGCGGTACACGCCCCACTCGTTCACCCGCAGCTTGTCGCGCACGGCTCGCGTGCGGATGGCCACGTTGTGGTCCTTGGAGCCGGTGAAGTAGACGAGCGCGGCCCCGAACGACTTCTTCGGCACCACGCGCAGGTCCACCTGGAGGCCGGAGCCGAGCACGATGCTGCCCTTGGTGGGCCCCGCAGCTTCTGCGCGGACCGCACCGCGGAACTTCGTGAAGTGCTCGACGATGGGCGTGCCGTCGCCCTCCGCCTGCACGAGCAGGTCCACGTCGCCGATGGTCTCCTTGCGGCGACGCACGCTGCCGGCGACCTCGAGCCCCATCGCCCCGGGCGCGCGCCGCATGTGCTCGAGCAGGCCGCCGATGAGCTGCTCGACTTCGTCGAGCCGGGGGCGACCCGCGTGCTTGCGATGGACCTCGAGCGCGTGCCTGAGCTTGGTCACGCTCTTCTCACCGAACCCCTCGAGCGTAGCCACCTTTCCCGAGTCGAGCGCACGCGCGAGGTCGTCGATGGTGCGCACGCCCAGCTCCTCGAAGAGCTTCCTCGCCTTCTTGGGACCGAGCCCCTCGAGCGCCATCAGCTCCACGAGCGAGCGCGGGAACTCGGCCTCGACCTCGCGCAGACGGTCGATCGAGCCGGTCTGCAGCAGCTCGACGATGTGCGCGGCCACGTTGTCGCCGATGGCGGGGAGCTCCGTGAGGTCCTCGCCGGCCGCGACCATCTCGTGCAGCGGGCGCGACAGCCCCTCCACCGTGTTGACCGCGTTCCGGTACGCGCGGATGCGGAACGGGTTCGCGCCCTGGATCTCGAGCAGATCGGCGAGCAAGGTCAGCTCGCGAGCGACGTCCAGGTTCTCGAGCAGGTGCGCTACCCTAGGCATCGATCGAGCCACCGTGCTTTCGAAGTCGGACGAGGAAGCCGGCGTAGTCGAGCACCTCGACGCCGAGCTTCTCGGCCTTGTCGAGCTTCGAGCCCGCGTCGTCGCCCGCCACCACGAACGCGGTCTTCTTGGACACGGAGCCCGCGGTCTTCCCGCCGATGCGCCGCCACGCATTCTCGGCCACCACGCGCGGGATCGGGAGCGTGCCCGTGAAGACCGCCGTGCCGAGGTCGGGGAGGTCGGCGCGCACGGGCTCGGACGCCTGTGGACGGACGCCGCGCTCGAGCACCGCATCGATCGCCTTCCGGTTGCGCGCGTCGGCGAAGAAGGTCGTGATGGCCTCGCTCATGCGCGGACCGATGCCGGAGACGGCCTCCAGCTCCTCGCGGCTCGCCCCACGAAGGCGTGCGAAGTCGCCGAATTGGCCCGCCAGGTCGCGCGCGACGGAGACGCCCACTTCCGGGATCCCGAGCGCGATCAGGAACCGCGCGAGCTCGGGCTTCTTGCGCGCGCGGATCGCGTGCACGAGCGCCGTCGACGACTTCTCGGCGAAGCCCTCGAGCTCCATGAGGCGCTCGGGCTCGAGGTCGAAGAGCTCGGCCAGCTCGCGTACCAGTCCGCGCTCGACGAGGAGGTTGGCCGTCTCCTCGCCGAGCCCCTCGATGTCGAGTGCCTCGCGCGCGCCGAAGTGCACGATGCGCCCCTTGAGCTGGGCGGGGCAGCCGAAGCGGTTGGGGCAGACGGTGCGCGGACCGTCCTCGATCACGCGCGTGCCACACGCGGGGCACTTGGTGGGCATCTCGAACGGGCGCGCGCGGTGCGCGCCTTTCTCCACGACCTCGACCACCTGCGGAATGACGTCGCCTGCCCGCTGGATACGCACCCGGTCGCCCTCGCGCAGGTCCTTGCGCTTGAGCTCCTCGCGGTTGTGCAGCGACGCACGCGACACGGTCACACCGCCGACCACGACGGGGAGCAGCAGCGCGACCGGCGTGAGCACGCCGGTGCGTCCCACTTGAACGTCGATCTTGTAGATGCGCGTAACTTCCTGGCGTGGCTCGAACTTGTACGCGAGCGCCCAGCGCGGATGGTGCGACGTCGTGCCCATCGCAGCCCGCGCGCTCAGGTCGTCGAGCTTGATGACCACGCCGTCGATCTCGTAGTCGAGGTCGTCACGCAGTTCGGCGAAGGCCGCGTGGTACTCGAGGATCTCCTCGAGCGAGTGCGCCACCTGCGTCCGCTCGGGCACCTTGAAGCCCCAGTCGCGGATCGCCTTCACTCCCTCGGAATCGCTGGTGAAGCGCGCGCCGTCGGCCGCGATCACGTCGTAGGCGACGAGATCGAGCTTCCGGCTCGCGGTGATGGTCGCGTCGAGCTGGCGAACCGCACCGGCCGCGGAGTTCCGCGGTGAAGCGTACGGTTCTTCACCCCGCTCCATGAGGGCCGCGTTGAAGCTCTGGAAGTCCGAGATGTACATCATCACCTCACCCCGGAGCGCCAGCAGCTCGGGCACCTCGCGCTTCTCCGTCCGAAGGCGGAGAGGCACCGAGGGGATGGTGCGCACGTTCTCGGTGACCGCCTCGCCCGCGCGCCCGTTGCCGCGCGTGACCGCGCGCACGAGCACACCGCGCTCGTAGACGAGCTCCATGGACGCGCCGTCGAGCTTGGGCTGAAGGATGTACTTGGGCTTCACACCTCCCAGCGCTTTCTCCACGCGCTCGTTGAAACGGCGCACATCGCCCTCGTCCTGGCTGGAGTCGAGCGACAGCATCGGCGTGACGTGATCGACGGTCTCGAACTCGCGCTGGGGCTCTGCGCCGACGCGCTGCGTGGGGGAGTCCGGCGTGACCAACCCGGGGTGGTCCGCCTCGAGCTTCTGCAGCCTGCGGAAGAGTTCGTCGTACTTGGCGTCCGAGATCTCCGGACGCGCTTCCACGTGATACAGATAGTTGTGGCGGTGTAGCTCCGCGCGCAGCTTCTCGGCCTCCTTGACGACCTCCCTCGAGGCGTGGGCGTCGCCCGGGGAGCGATCGGAAGTGCGCGCGGTCACGAAGCTCCGTAGTTGAGCCGAAGTTTGGCCGAAGTTGCGGGCGAGGCGGCCGACCACGGAAAATGGGGCGGTTCCGCCCCTTGGTGAAGGAATCCCCACAGCCTCGCGTAGAGGCACAGTCGAGCTTCCCGGGTGGCCCGCCACCCGAGTCGCATAGAGGAAACCGGTTGCAGCCCGAGCTGGAGCGCGAGCTCATTCGTAAGTGCAAAGCAGGGGACGCGCGGTTCTACGAGCCTTTGGTCCGGGCCTACGAGCCGTCCGGCCTCCGGCTGGCCGTGGCCATGATGGGGAACACCGAAGACGCCCAGGACGCGCTGCAGGAGGCGTTCATCAAGACGTATGACACGCTCCACCGCTTCGACCTGCGCCGGCCGTTCGGGCCCTGGTTCTTCCAGATCCTCCGGAACCAGTGTCGTGACATGCTGCGCATCCGGAAGGCCAAGTTCCGGATGGAGGAGGTGGACGAGTTCCTGGAGCAGCGGCCCGCGGACGCCGAGCGGGGCCCGGAGCGCGCCCGGCAGCGCAACGACGCCCGCGCGGTGCTCTGGAAAGGCCTCGAGCACATCGGGCCGGAGCATCGCGAGATCCTCGTGCTCAAGGAGCTGGAGGGATTCAGGTACGGCGAGATCGCGCAAATCCTCGAGATCCCCGAGGGTACGGTCGCGAGCCGGCTCTTTCACGCACGCCACGCTCTGCGTGACGCGCTGCTCGAGATGAGGGCCGAGCTGCCATGAGCGCGCGCGTCTCGACCGACGACCTCATGCGCTACCTGGATGGGGAGCTGTCCCCCGAAGAGCGCGCGCGCGTCGACGCCGAACTGGCTGCGTCTACGGAGCTGCAGCGCGAGATCGCGATTTTCCGCGCGCTCAAGTCCGACTTCCAGGAGCTCTCCTTCCATCCGGCCGCCCGACATACCTCGGTTTGGGACCGGGTGAACGCTCGCGTGACTCGCCCGATTGGCTGGATCCTGCTCGTGACCGGGCTCGGGGTGTGGCTCTCGTACGGAGCTTACGTCTTTGCCACCTCACCCTCGGACCCGTGGGAGAAGATGGCGACCGGCGCCGTCGCCATCGGTATCCTCATCCTGTTCGCGTCCGTGATGTGGGAGCGGTACCAGGAGTGGCTCCGAGATCCTTATAGGGACGTACACCGATGATCGTCGTCACCACCGCCGACGTGGCGGGTCAGCGCGTGAAGCAGACCTCGGGCCTGGTGCGCGGCAGCACCATCCGCAGCCGTCACCTGGGTCGCTACGTGATCGCGGTACTTCGCAACCTCGCGGGCGGCGAGATCCGCGAGTACACGAAGGTGTTGGCCGAGGCGCGCGAACAGGCGATCGACCGCATGGTCGAGGAGGCTCAAGCCCTCGGGGCGGATGCCGTGCTCTCTGTGCGCTTCCAGACGTCCGAGGTGATGTCCGGCGCTGCGGAGATGCTCTGCTACGGCACTGCGGTGAGGCTCGAGCCGATCGACTGAGCGCTCCCGGCGCCCGAAGTCGCCTCCGAAATCGCTTGCTGACGGTCCCCGCGCCGGGGCATCTTCGCCCCTACCGCTTCCCGCCCCGGGGGTACTTTGGCGGCTCTGGTCATCATGCAAGCCGACGCACGAGTCGTCGCACGTCTCTACGAGGCGCTCGCCGACGACCACGAGGTCTTGGTGTGCTCGTCGTGGGAGGCGCTGCAGCGCTCGCTGGGGCGCAGGAGCTTCGACGGCTGCCTGGTCGACGCCGATCATCCCAACCGGCACATCGCCGCCCGTGAGATCGCGCGGCTCCGCGACGAGCAGCCGGGGCTGGCGGTTATCGCATGCGTGGAGGAGGGCTACGCGCTCGCGTACTACGACCTGGGCGGGCTCGGCGTCGCCGGCATCGTCGCTGCCGGTGCGCAAGCGCCGGCAGTCCGCTCGATCGTGGACCGGGCGCTGGCCACCGCGAGAGCGGACGGCATCGCACGCGGCCTGGAGGGGCGCTTCGCGTCGCCCGGTACGGTTGCCATTGGGTGGGCGGTCGAGCACGCCGGTCCGGACACGAGCGTGGAGAAGCTCGCGGCCGCGCTCGGTCACACTCCGCGCAGCCTTCGCCAGGCGCTCGAGGACGCGGGACTGCCCGGCCCCACACGCGTGCTGCTGTGGGGTCGCCTCCTGCTCGCCGGCGCTCGGCTCGGCCGCGACGGCCGAACGGTGGAGGACGTCGCCTTCTCGCTCGGGTACGCGACCGCCACGTCGCTCGCACGTGCCATGAAGAGCCAGACGGGCCTCACGCCCCGCGAGATCTCGGAGCACGGGGGTATGGAGCGCGTGCGAGATGCGCTCTTCCCCGACGACGACCGGGGTCGCCCGCCGCGGAACCGACTGGGACGGATCGCCTGCGTGGCCCTGCTCGCGGCGCTGCAGGCCAGCTGCGCTTCGCTTGGCGTTGGTGGGGGTGGGGTCGACCGCAGCGCCATCGACGCCGTGCTGGAGGCGGAGCCGCTGGATCGGGCGCATTTCGGAGTCATGGCAGTCGACGCGCGCACGGGGCGCACGCTCTATCAGCGCAACGAACAGCAATGGTTCGTGCCTGCCTCCAACCAGAAGATCCTGGTCACGGCAGCCGCGTGGACTCGGCTCGGGGCCGAGCATCGGTTTCGCACCGAGGTGTGGGCCGCCGGGCAACTCTCTGGGGGTGTGCTCGACGGTGACCTCGTCGTCATCGGCTCGGGAGACCCATCGCTCTCCGATCGGTTCTGGGAGTGGGGCTTCGCCGCGCTACGCGCGCTCGCGGACAGCATAGACGCGGCGGGCGTGCGCCACGTCACGGGCTCCTTGCTGATAGACGTGTCCGCGTGGGACTCCACGACCGTGGCCCCCACGCGGGAGGTCGACGACCTGGCGTTCGACTACGGAGCCACGGGCGGCGCGTTCGCGATCGACGAAGGCGAGCTCGACGTGATCGTGCGCGCTGGACCCTGGGTGGGACTCCCGGCCGACGTCGACTGGACTGCGCGCGTGGACGAGGGCATGGTGGTGTCGCGGATCCAGACAGTGCCCGAGGGACAGGGTCGCCGCATCGTCGCGCGCTACCAGCCCGAGACGCGACGCATCGAGCTCGTTGGTGCCATCGAGGTCGGCACCGTCGATTCGTTGGCGATCGCGCAGCGCGACCCAGTACGGCTCGCGACCGCCGTCCTCGCACGCGCGCTGGAGCACGCTGGAATCTCGGTGGCCCAGGGGTCGGCCGTCCGGTGGACGCCCGGCGAGCCCATCGGCTCAAATTGCCTCGCCGGCGCCGTGCGGGGGTGCCCACGCGCTCGCGTGCTCACCGCGATCGAATCGCCGCCGCTTCGCGAGCTCGTGCGTGTGGTCCTCGAGCCGAGCCAGAACTGGGTCTCGGAACAGCTCCTGCTCGCGCTCGGGGCCGCCCAGGGGGAGCGCGGGAGCTGGCCGGAAGGACTGCGACTCATGCACGAGTTCCTGCACGACGACGTCGGCATCGACTCGCTCGACGTCTCCGCGCGGGACGGCTCGGGGCTGTCCGCCTACAACCTGGTCACGCCGCGTGCCCTCGTGCGGGTCCTCGGGTACATGGCGGCCCGGCCCGATGCGGCGGCCTACCGGGCTGCGATGCCCGAGCCGGGCGAGGAAGACTCGACCTTGGAAGAGCGGTTGCCGGGGCTCGAGGGACGGGTCTTTGCCAAGACCGGCACCATCTCGAACGTCAACTCTCTGTCGGGATATCTCGTACGGGAGAACGGCCAGGAAGTGATCTTTTCGATCCTGGCCAACGGCGCGGGACTCGACGACGAGATCGTGGAGCAAGGCATCGATGACATCGTCCGGATCCTGGCGCGATAGCGGCAGCCGCCTCTTCGGAGCGACATGAGCGACTACAAGATTCCCGAGCTTCCCTCCGACGCAGAGCTGGGCATTACCAAGAAGGACAGGGAGGAGTACGGCGACCAGGACGCCGGCGAGGGCGAACTCTCCAAGGGCGAGCTGCTCGCGCTCCTGGGCGACTCGCCGGGCGGTGCAAAGGGGGCGAAGGCCGCGGGCTCGAAGTCCAAAGACAAGAAGAAGACGAAGAAGAAGGAGGGCAGCGAAGCGAAGAGCAGCACTCCGGTCGACGAGCCACCCAAGAAGCGTGGGCGGGGACCCCTCACCGCAGCGCTCCTCGTTGCACTCGTCGCGCTGTCGAGCGCGCGCTTCGGCCTACCCCGCCCTGCTCCGGCCAACGCCCCCGACACGGCTTTTTCGTCGGCACGCGCGATGGCCATGCTCGTCGAGGTGGCACGCATGCCGCACCCTACCGGCTCTCCCGAGCACGCGCGGGTACGCACGTACCTGCTCGGCCGCCTCCAGTCGCTCGGACTCGAGCCCGAAGTGCAGACGGCCACGAGCATCATCCAGCGCGGCAACGCCGCCCGGGCGGCCACCGTGCGCAACGTGGTCGCGCGACTGCCCGGTACCAACTCCACCGGTGCGGTCCTCATCACGGCGCACTACGACAGCCGTGAGCTCGCTCCCGGGGCAGGCGACGACGGGTCTGGCGTAGTCGCGATTCTGGAGGCGATTCGCGCTCTGCAGGCCGGCGGGTCGGTGCGCAACGACGTGATCGTCCTCTTCACGGACGGCGAGGAGCTGGGCCTGCTCGGAGCCCGCGCGTTCGTGGACGAGCACCCCTGGCTCGACGACGTGTCCCTCGTGCTCTCGTTCGAGATGCGAGGTGCGGGCGGGCCGTCGATCATGTTCGAGACCAACGAGCAGAACGGCTGGGTCGTGCGCGCGCTCGCCGACTTCGACCCGCGACCATTCGCGAACTCGTTGGCGTACGAGGTCTACGAGCGCCTCCCGAACGACACGGACTTCACGCCCTTCAAAGAGGCGGGCACGCAGGGGCTCAACTTCGCAGCCATCGGCCGTGCGCACGTCTACCACCAATCGACCGACACGCCTGAGCGACTCTCGGAAGCCACGCTCCAGCATCACGGCCTGCGCGCGCTCGCCGCCTTGCGCTGGTTCGGCAACGCGGACTTGAGCACGGTGGATGCGCCGAATCTGGTCTACTTCCGCCTTCCGTTCGTGGGCCTGATCACGTACGACCCGAGCTGGGTCATCGTCATCACGGGCGGACTGGTGGCTGCGTTTCTCCTGCTCGTGCTGCTCGCGCTCCGCGGCGGGTCGCGGCCGTCGGGCATGCTGGCGGGAGTCGGCGTGACGATCCTCGGGGGCGCGTTCGCTTACGGCGCCGGGCTGGGTCTCCACCGCTGGACCGTCGGTCTCCACCCGGAAGCTGGTAGCCTGAGTGGCTCCCTCTACCACGACGAAGGCTGGTACGTGCTCGGTCTCGCGGGCGCGGTTTTCGCGATCGTCACGGGAGTCAACGGCCTGGCGCGGCGCTGGCTCCGTCCCGGCGAGCTCGGGGTGGGAGCGCTGATCGTGCCTCTCGGCCTGTCGGCCTGGCTCGGGTTCGCCGCGCCGCTCGGTGCCATGAACCTGCAGTGGCCGGTCGCGGGAGCGCTGCTCGCGAGCCTCGTGGTCGCCGCCGCGCGCTCCCGCGCCTATGGTGTCGTCGGCTGGATCGTGTCGATCGTGTGCACGGTACCTGTGCTGGTGCTCCTGTCGCCGGTGGTCGAGCTGCTCTGGGTGACACTGAGCCTGGCCCAGGCGCCCATCCTCGGCGCACTCATGGCCGTCGTCCTCTATTTGTGCCTGCCTGCGCTCGAGTTCACGCGCCAACCCAACGGCTGGTGGGCGCCGCTCGCCGGGACGCTCGTGGCCGCGGGCGCCATGGGCGTCGGCACGCTCACGTCGCGGCCGAGCGCGGAGCGCCCGGCACCGAGCACACTGATCTACGCCTACGAGCAGGGGGATACGGCTGCGTTCTGGGCGACCGTCCGCGGCGGAGACGCGACGCGGGATTCCGTAGCGCTCGCGTGGGCCGCGGCTCCTGCCGGCGCGCCCTATGCCGGCACGCGTGACCTCGGCGACTTCGGAATTTCCGAAGGCGAGATGTCGGTCGCCCGAGCGCCCGTGTACGAAGCCACGCCGCCGACCGTCGTCCTGCTCCGCGACACTGCGGACCTATCGGTGCGACGCGTGACACTCGGAGTACGCTCGGGCCTGGGCGCGGAGCTGCTCCGCTTCCAGATGCCGGACCTACCAGGCGTCCGGCTGGCGGCGATCAACGGGCACGCGCTCGTCACCCCCGACAGCCTGCAGTGGGTGGAGCACTGGGGCGAGCCCGACAGCCTCGTCGTGCTCGACTTCGCGTTCCCTCCGGGGGCGCCCTTCCAGCTGCACGTCGTCGAGCACCTGCTGCGACCGGCCGAGCTGGTCGGACCGAGCGTCTTCCGACGTCCCCCCGAGCTCGCCCCGGACGTGAGCACCGGAAGCGACCGGGCGGTGCTGCGCTACGACGTGGCGGCGCTGCTGACGCCGCCCCCTCTGCTCGAGGGCCTCGGGTCGGTAGTGCCGGCGGCGGCCCGCGGGCCCTAGCGTCGGCACGGGGGGGCGCCGGCGTCGGCACGGCGGGCCCTAACTTCGGCACGGGGGGCCCCAGCAGGTTGCTGAAGAACGCGGGTGCCCCGAGCGCGGGGGCTCGCGAGACCAGCGGTGGCGCGCCGGGCGCAAGAGCACGGGGCCCTGGCCAAGGACCAGTCCCGCAGTTAACGAAGAAGACGGGCCCGTCGTCGAATGCACAGGAACGAAGACGTAGGCCGACGTAACCCAAGATCGAAGAGGAGCAGAATGATGCGCGACCAGGTCAGGATCGGGCGATCCTTTGCAGCGCTCGCCGTGGCCGTGGCCACGGGAGCATGCAGCGACAGCACCGGACCAGAGGCGCTCGACGCCGCGATCTCGTACGACATGGCGATCCTCGCCGCCGACGCGACACTCGAGGACGTGACGATGTGGAGCCTCCCCTTCGGCTTCGGACCATCGCTGTTGCCTGGCCCCCCGGGCGGCCACGGCGGCTGGTCGGGTGACCGCTCCGGAACACGCCAGGTCACCTTCTACGACGGGAGCGGCGTCGAGCAGCCCGCGTACGACTCGCTGACCACGGCCAGCATTCACATCGTGCACGAGATCGATGGCGAGCACTCGCGCTAGGATTGGACGGTGTCGGTGCACCGCGAGCGAGACATGACTGTCACCGGCCTGCTCGGCAGGGAGACGCACCGCACCTGGAACGGCACCGGCAATGAGCAAGTGTCTCGCACCGGCGTGACGCTGGCGGGCGAGGAACGCTCGTACGATGCGGACGGCTCGTTCACCTATGATGACGTCGTCGTGCCGATCCCCGGAACGGTTCCGCGCTGGCCCGTGTCGGGCACCATCACGCGCTCCTTGACGGTGACGATCACCGGGCCCAACGGGACGCACACGAAGACCGTCGACGTCGCGATCACGTTCGATGGCGACAGCACCGCTACTGCGGTGGTGAACGGCGTGTCGCGCGAGATCGACCTCGCGGCTAGGGAGGGCGGGTTCCAGCTCAGGCAGCGCCGGCGCTGAGCGCTCGGTAGCACACCGTCAGACGGGGGTGGCAGGCTCCGGCCTGCCACCCCTTCTTGCTGGAACACCCCCCGGACCCTTCTCTTCGATCGACTACCCACCTTGGGGAAGGAGATCGAAGATGGCTACGAAGCGAGTCCTGCTCACCGCCGCGATGGTCGCGCTCTTCGGTGCGGGTTACGCACTCGGGAGACTCGGCCCCGTGCCAGAAGCGGAGGCGAGCCCGCTCGCGTCCCTCGAGGCCGCAGATCGCGTATTCGAGCTGCGCACGTACACCGCCCCCGAGGGCAAGCTCGATGACCTCCTCGCCCGGTTCCGCAACCACACCATGCGGATCTTCGAGCGGCACGGCATGACCAACGTCGGCTACTGGCTCCCGCAGGACACCGCGCTGCGCAGCAACACGCTCGTCTACCTGCTCGCACACCCTTCGCGCGCCGCGGCTGACCAGGCCTGGCGCGACTTCGCAGCCGACCCCGAGTGGCAACGCGTTTCGGAGGAGTCGCAACGCGATGGCCGCATCGTGACGCAGGTGGTGAGGCAGTATCTCGACCCGACGGACTTCTCGCAGATGAAGTAGGCGGTCACGGGCGCGGACACCGCCACTGCGGTCGCCGCACTCGCCTCTGGACGAGAGCAGGGGGGCGCCTCGCGCCCCCCTGCAACCCTCACATCACCGCGGCGCTGCCAACAGCTCGGCGACCGCCGGCTCGAGACGCGTGAGTCCCGCCTCGCGGCCGAGCGCGAGTGCCTCCTCGGAGCTCGCACTGTGCAGCCAATACGCACGCAACGCGAGCATCGCGCCCACTCTGCCACTCGACGCACAGTAGAGCACGGTGGGATTCTCACCGGCTGCGCCGAGCAGGTGGTCCAGCGCCTCGACGTTCTCGCGAGTCAGCGACTCCGCGCCTGACACCGGAAGCCGAACGAACGAGATGCCCTCGTCCGACACGATGGCCTCCTCCCAACCCGTGCCCTCCTCGGTCGACGGACGCAGGCTGATGAAATTCGTGTAGCCGAGGTCCACGAGCCGAGCCAGCTGCTCTGGGGTCGGCTGGCCCATGGTGAGCACGTTCTCCAGAGGCATCGCCGAGTTGGAGATGCCCAAGGCCTGGACGTCCGCGAGCGTGATCGGGCGACCGGAGGTGATCGACACCTCGCCCCGTGTCTCCGGAGCGGGCTCCCCGCATGCCAGCAAGAGTGGCATCGCGACGAGGAGCGCCCGTGACAGATACCTGAAAATGGCGTTCATAGCACACCCTCCCCACCTACTCGGCAGGTGTCTCGAACGTACCCGATTGGGCGCCGCCCGACCGTCCGGAATCACCCGCACCCACTTGTCCTGCGTAGGGGTCGCTCCTACCGTCGGAGGCCGCGACGGCGGCCGCCCTTCGCCCATCCGCACCCCGAGCCGATGACCCACCGAAAGCCCGACCGTCAGGCCGTGGCGCGCTGGAATCGCATCCTCGAGCCCTACCAGGGCTCGGATACGCGCCGGAGTGTGACTCAGCTCCTCGTCACTTTCGTCCCCTTCGCGGCGCTCTGGTGGCTCGCTCTACGGAGTCTCGAGGTAGGCTACTGGCTCACGCTCTTGGTGGCGCTGCCAGCCGCGGGGTTCATGATGAGGCTCTTCATGATCCAGCACGACTGCGGCCACGGCTCGTACTTCCACTCCCGCACCGCGCGCGACTGGGTGGGGCGTGGCATCGGCGTGCTGCTGCTCACCCCCTACGACTACTGGAAGCGCACCCACGCCTACCATCACGCGCACTCGGGTGACCTGAATTTCCGGGGCTTCGGTGACGTCGACACGTTCACCGTGCGCGAGTACATGTCCTGGCCGCGGTGGCGCCGACTCCGGTATCGACTCTACCGCCATCCCCTGGTGCTCTTCGGGCTCGCACCCTTCTATCAGTTCATCGTGAAGCACCGCTTCCCGTGGGACATCCCGCGCGACTGGAAGCAGGCCTGGGCGAGCGTGTGGTGGACGAACCTCACCCTCGTCGGAGTCCTGGCCGTGGCGTGGACGACGATCGGCCTGGGCGATTTCTTTATTGTGCAGCTACCGATCACGATGATCGCGTCGACCATCGGGATTTGGATGTTCTATGTGCAGCATCAGTACGAGGACGCGTACTGGCATTGGCACGAGGAGTGGGATTACTACGACGCGTCCCTGCACGGGAGCTCGTATCTCGTGCTCCCCAAGCCCCTGCAGTGGCTCACCGCGAGCATCGGCGTGCACCACGTCCACCACATGAGTGCGCGTATCCCGAACTACAAGCTGCAGCAGGTTCATGACGAGAACCCCGAGTTCCACGTCGTGAATCGCGTGCGCTTCCGCGACACCCTCAAGCTGATCAACCTCGCCCTCTGGGACGAGGAGAGCCGCAAGCTGATCCGCTTCCGGGACCTCAAGAAGGTTCGAGCCGCGGCCTGACGCGGGTCCATGTCGCGCGCGCCGACGCTCCCCGGGATCGTTCTGATCCTGGCCGTGTTGGCGGCGCACGTATCGCTCTTCCCGAAGATCGCCGACCTGGACGGCTTCTATCACCTCGGCCACGCCGCGGCATACGCGGAAGGATCGATCTTCGACACTTCGTTTCCTTGGGCGACGCAGTCGGTAATCTCCGATCGGGGCGCCGACTTGTGGTGGGGCTTCCACGTCGTGCTACTGCCCTTCACCGCGCTCGGGTCGGTGGAGTGGGGCGTGCGCGTCGGGGCGGTCGCGCTGACGCTCGTGCTCATCGGGGCGTTCTACGCGACGCTACGTCGACTGGGCGTGTCGGGTGCGTCCTGGTGGACGCTCGTGTTCTTCCTGGCCGTCCCGAACGTGCTCTTCCGGCTGGTGATGCTGCGGCCGCACATGCTCTCGCTCGCTGCTTGCCTGCTCCTGCTCTCGGTGCTGGTGCGCGGGAGATGGTGGCAGGCGACACTGCTCGCCACCGGCATCGCCTGGATGCACCTGAGCCTGGCGTGGGCGCCGCTCGCCGTCGCTGGCGCGTACGCATTCGTCCGCGCCGTCGAACGCGCGCTGGGCGTGCCGCGCGACCCTGCAGGCGTTCCGCCGATTGCGGCACTCGCGACGGTGACGCTCGGCGTCACAGCCGGGTGGCTGCTCCGGCCGCATCCGATCGAGACCGGGGCGCTCGCAGGCGTCCAGATCATTCGCCTCCTGGCCGAGAAGTCCACCCAGGAACCGCTCACTTTCGCTGTCGAGCTGTATCCTCTGTCGGTGGTAGAGCTGGCACGCTCGTCGTGGCTCTTCTTGGCGGTCTGGCTCGGCGCTGTCGCACTGGCCGTGCGCGCGTGCGTGAAAGGCGCATTCGACGACGCGCCGAGGGAGCGGACGCTCCTCGTCAGTGCTCTGCTGGTGTCTCTCGCCTTCCTCCTCCTCACGCTCTTCTCGGCCAGACGGGCGATGGAGTACTGGGTCGCCTTCGGCGCGCTGGCCCTCCCTTTCCTGTGGGCGCGTATGGCGCCGCTCGCCGGAGGGCGCGCAGTGCGGGCAGGCGTGGCGCTGGTCATCGCGGGGCACCTCGGCTGGGGCGCGTGGCGGCACGGGCTGAACGTCGACCTGGTGGCCTCCCGGCCCGACACCATGGCTGAGGTAGCGCGCTTTCTGGAAGCGAACACCGCTCCGGGCGACGTCGTCTTTCACGGGAAGTGGGACAACTTCGGCCCGCTTTTCGCGCACAACCGGTCGAACCGCTACCTGGGCGGGATGGACCCGATCTTCCAGTTTTCGCACGACCCCCGTCTCTACTGGGAATTCTTCTACATCTCGGCGGACATCAACGTCGCGTGGACGTGCGATGCGTTTCCGTGTGCCAGCGGCGGCGCGACGGACACTCATCGCGTCCTCACAGACCACTTCGGGACGCGCTGGGTGGTGGTGGAGCCGAACCGCAACCCGAGGTTCGCACTGTACCTGCTCAACGACCCGGGGTATCGCTTGGTGCTCGAGACACAGCACGAGGCCGTGTTCGAGGTGCTGACCGAGTCAGGGGCGCCTCCCGCATGAGCGTTCGCGTCGCGCTGTTCGCCACCTGCCTGGGCGACCAGTTCTACGCGGAGGCCTGCGCGGATGCCGTGCGGCTGCTTCGCCACCTCGGGGCGCGCGTCGACTTTCCGGCGGGACAGACGTGCTGTGGCCAACCCGCATTCAACGCGGGGCGGCGAGACGAGGCTGCTCGCATGGCGCGCCACACGGTCGACGTGCTGCGTGACGCCGAGTACGTGGTGCTCCCGTCGGGGAGCTGCGCGGGGATGATCCGCTGCTTCTATCCCTCGTTGCTCGCGGGCGACCGTCCTGCCACGGCGGTCGCGGATGACGGTCCGGCGCAGGCGGTCGGCGGCGACCGTCCTGCCGGGGCGGTCGCGCATGACGGTTCTGCCACGGCGGTCGCGGAGCGTACCTACGAGCTCTCGCAGTTCATCGTCCGGGTCCTCGGCGTCGAGCGGCTCGGCGCGGGGCTCGCGGGCACGCGCGCTGTCTATCATCACAGCTGTCACGCGCTGCGCGAGCTCCGCGTGCGCGACGAGCCCGTCACGCTCCTGCGTGGCGCGGGTGCCGAGGTGCTTCCGTGGGTGGCGGCGGAAGAGTGCTGCGGGTTCGGCGGCCTCTTCAGCGCCAAGCTCCCCGAAGTCTCGGCGGGCATGGCCGACCGGAAGCTCGACACGCTTCCTGCCGCCGACTTCGTGACGTCGACGGACGCGGGATGCCTGCTCCAACTCTCGGGGCGCGCCGCCCGCCGTCGCGGCAGCCCGCGCTTCCGTCACCTCGCCAGCGTGCTCTGGCAGGCGGTGGGTCGATGAGCGGCGGCACGTCTCCCGGACGGTACCGGGCCGAGGCGGCGCGGACGCTCACCGAGCGCCCGGGAGTCCGCGCGGCCGTGACATCCGCGACCGACCACTCCAACACGAACCGGGGGCGGGCCTACTCGGAGATCGACTCGGAGCGTTGGCGCGACTGGGCGCGCGACGTGAAGTCACACGTGCTGACCCACCTCGACCACTATCTCGAGCAGGCCGATGCCAGCCTCGCCGCCAACGGCGTGCGAGTGCACTGGGCCGAGACCGCCGCGGATGCGCTCACCGCGCTACGCGGCATCGTGCGCGAGCGTGACCTGAAGCGCGCCATCAAAGGCAAGAGCATGCTCACCGAGGAGCTCGGCGTGAACGCGCACCTCGAGGGACTCGGGGTGCACGTGCGAGAAGCCGACCTCGGCGAGTACATCGTGCAAATGCTCGGCCAGCCGCCGACACACATCGTGGGTCCCGCAATCCATTTGAGCGTGGCGGACTGCCAGCGCCTCTTCCACGAGCGCTTCGGCACGCCGCTCGACGGCTCCCCCGACTTGCTCGCCAAAGCGGCGCGTGAAGTGCTGCGGAGGGAGTTCCTCGCGGCGGACCTGGGCATCAGCGGCGCGAACTTCCTGGCCGCCGACACCGGCACTATCGCGCTCATCGAGAACGAGGGGAACATCCGCCTGAGCACGTCGCTGCCGCGCGTGCACGTGGCCTTCGTGGGTATCGAGAAGCTCGTGCCGCGCCTCGAGGACGTCGCGGGCTTCGTGCAGCTGACCACGCGCGGCTCGACCGGGCAGCCCATCGGCAACTATGTGTCGCTCATCCAAGGGCCGCGTCGGCCCGGCGAGCCCGATGGTCCCGAAGAAGTGCACGTGATCATGGTCGACAACGGCCGGACCCATCTGCTCGCCGACGACGAGGCATGGGAGGCGCTGCGCTGCGTGCGCTGCGGCGCGTGCTTGAACATCTGCCCTGTCTACCGGCAGACGGGTGGGCATGCGTACGGGTGGACCTACTCGGGGCCCATCGGTGCCATCATCGCCCCGGCGCTGCTCGGCCTCGAGCAGGCGATGCCGCTCCCGTTCGCGTCTACACTGTGTGGAGCGTGCGCAGACGTTTGTCCGGTCCGCATCCCGATCCCCGACCTCCTGCTGCACTGGCGCGAGCAGGCAGTCGACGCCGGCCTCACGAGCACGACCGAGGCCGTGGGACTGACGGCATACACCACCGCCGCGGAGCATCGAGGTCTCTTCGCCGCGGGCGGAGCGATGCTCCGGTGGCTCCCGTGGCGCTTGGGAGGAAGGGCGCTGCCGATCCTAGGCGGATGGATGCAGGAGCGCACGGCGCCGCAACCGAGCCGGCGGAGCTTCAGCTCGTTGTGGAAGGACGGGATCGAGTGAGCGCCCGCGAGCGTATCCTCGGACGCGTGCGCGAAGCACTGGCCGCCCGAGCGGCGACGCCGCTTCCCGGCTCGTTCGAGGGGTGGCGGCCGGAGGGCGCGGTGCGCGCGGGGGTGAGTGGCTTCGCGACCATGCTGCAGAATGCGGGCGGCGAGGTCGTCCGGGTGCCGAGCGAAGAGGCCGCGACCGCATGGCTGGCCGGCTTCTCGGCCGACTTCGATTCCGCCGCGGTCGGAGCGACGGTGCCGCCCGGCCTGCGCCCGCCGCTTCCGCTCGGCGCCCCTGACACGGCGCCACTCGGGGTGTCCATGGCCCGGGGCGCCATCGCCGAGACCGGCTCGCTGCTCATGGACGCACGCGACGGGCGCCGCGCCCAGCTCCTCCCGCCGACTCACGTCGTGTTCGTCCGGGCGGGCGGCGTGCACGACACGTTCCGCGGCGCCTTGGAGCGCATGAGGGGTGACCTTCCGTCGGCGATCGGGTTGCACTCTGGTCCCTCCAAGTCGGCTGACATCGGCCACGTGATGGTGAAAGGAGTGCACGGACCCGGACGTCTGATCGCCGTGGTGATCGGTTAGGGTCTCGACTCGGAAGTCCACAGAATTCGGCCATCCCCTGCATCCGCTGGGACAGCGCTCTGGTGCCCGCCGCACCGAATCGACCATGCGCGCAGAAGCATTTAACGACACCCCGCCCGGCGCGGTCCAATCCAACGAAGGACGACAGGGAGTCGTTCCGAGTCCAAGGGTGCGATGGGGAGTCATGAGAACATGAAGGGCATGAAGAGGGGAGCATTCGTCGTGTGTGCCCTCGCAGCGCTGAGCGACGGCCAAGTTGCGGGTCAGGGCATTGAAGCAATCATACGCGCTCGAGAGACCCTCGAGCTGACGGATGCACAAATCCAGCAGCTCGATGCGATCCGTCGAGAGATGGTCGCGCAGCGCACCGCTGAGCAGGCCGAAATGGCAGAGCTCCGTTCGCGCCTCGCCGCGGGGCAGATTCGCCAGAGTGAAGTCATGGGCGCGCGGGAGGACCGTCAGGCTGCAGCCGAAGACCGAGCCTAGCAGCGGCGCACCAGGATCGACGCGGTGCTGACGGAAGAGCAGCGCGCTTCCGTGGAGCAGATGCGGACGCGTGCCGAGCGTGTGCGAAATGGACGGCAGGGCTTCGGTCCAGGTGGTCGCGTCGGCCGTGGCTCCGCCCGGGGCTTCGGACCCGGCGGCGGCATTCGCCGCGGCGGGCGGGGCGGCTTCGGCCCGGGTGGTTTCGCTCCAGGTTCTCGGGGCTTCAGGGGAGACGGCCCGGTGGGCGGGCCCAGGCGGTTCGGGCCTCGCTGACACGCACCCGGCGAGCCCGCTCCGAGCCCCGACCCGGCCTAGTCCGGGCGGGGCTCGTGTACATCCGGCCGATCAGGGTGCGTGCGTGCGCAGCCACTTCCTCAGGTCGCCCACATCGTACGCGCCGTTCGCGTTGCCCACGCGGTCGAGGTAGTCGACCTGAGCGGGTGTCGGCGCGCCGGAGCCGGCGGCGCCGCGCGTGAAGTAGGCCGCGAGGTCCACCGCAGGCGGGGACCACGGCGTCACCCCGGCCGTCGAGACCGAGACCGGCTGCGAGGTCGCGCCGGCTGCGTCGCGCACCGAGATCACCGCGTCGGGCGTCGTCCGCGGTACGCTCGGTGTGACGGTCACGTCGTCGCCGCTCACCCCCCACACGACCTCGGCCGCCGACTCGATCGTCACCGTGTAGGGCATGACGCCCCCCGCCACCCGAACCGGGAGTACGGGCGGATCTCCCCACCAACCTCCGGTGATCAGCCTCGGCGTCGCTGACGTCGACACCACGAGCCGAGCCCGGCCGCCGACTACGCTCACTTCGTGCACCACCACTGGCGTCGCCGACCCATCGGTGAGCCTGAGCGCCGGAGAACTGAGCGCGTGCAGATCGCCTCCATCGAAGCCGCCCACCGCCCATGCATCGCCGGCCTCACCGCGATTGCCGCCCTCGGGATGGGTTCGCAGGAGCCCACGATTCCCGTCGCGCTCGAGCAAGGTCAGGTAGTACGGCGCACCGCTGGTGGGGCTCGGCTGGCGCGCCGCGGTCACGTCCTGCTTGTAGAAGAGCACGCCGCCGGCCGGGAGGTGTTGATCGAACCCGACGCGGGGCCTGTACTAGGCGATGAGGAACTCGCGGCCGCTCGTCCCCATGGGGACGCGGAGCGCCTTCGCGGACGACTGCACGGGGTCGAGCTCCACCACCTGGTTCCAGACCTCACCGACGTTCACGTAATCCAGCCACCCCAGCTGCTGTTTGAGTGGCGCCGTGAAGTGCGTCGGCCCGAACGTGCCGGTGACGTCCGCGGAAGACCCGCACCCCCACGAACCCGCGGCCATCAGCTCCCAGCATCCCAGAACCCATCTCCGCCCCAGCGCGCCTGCGCTGACGTCGAGCCAATGGTAGTAGTCGGGTAGGCCCAGGGCATGGCCGAACTCGTGCGCGAGCGTTCCCGCACCTTGCACGCCGGTGCCGGCGCAATCGGTCGCGCCCTGGGTGATGTAGTCCTGGATGCGGATGGTGTCGCCCCGCACGCCGATGTCGTTCGTGCGATACGGCGCCCCCAGTCGGGCCCCGAGCGTCCAGCGGTGCGGCCAGATCGCCGGCCCGCCACACGAGGCCGCCACCTCGAGGTACTCGAAGGTGATCACGTCGACGAAGCCATCGTCGTCGCCGCTGTTCGCGACGCCGTCGGGACCGTCGCTGTCGTAGGCGGCGAAATTCACCGTGCGGTCCAGAGAGTCGAGGGCCTCCGCAAAGTACGCGCCGACCTTCCCGTCGTTGCCGAGCCCGTCGCTCGCGCCCACGACCTGCGACACCGACCACGACGTGCGCACCCACGGGAACACATCACCGCGGACGTCGAGCGCGCGCCGTGACATGTCGAGATAGGCGTCGGTGAGCGTGCCATACGGCGAGGGCCCGTCGAACAGAGATGCCTGCACCATCTCCCGAGTGACGGAGGGTGTGGGCGAGTCGGCGAACAGGGCGAGCACGACGGGCAGCCGGACCGGGCCGGTTGCAGGCGTGCGCTCGGGCACCGAACGGGCGAACAGCGCGCGAGAGAACTGATATGCCGTCGAGTCGGCCTGCACCTGCTCATAGTACGCAGCCGGGAGCGGCAGGCCGCGGGAGGCCGCGAGAGCAGCGATGTCTTGCCCGATGGCGGGCGCGGGTTGGAACAGCAGCGCCGCGGCCGCGGCCGTGCACGCCGGCGCGATACGCCTCGCACTCATCGACTCCACACCACCCGGTACGTCGCCACCGAGGTCCGCATCTCATCGTCGGTCCCCGCCACCTGCTCGACCGCACTCGCGGGTACGCGCGTCGTATACGCCAACGCCATCGCGAACGCGAGCGTGCCACCGCCCGGGCTCACCAGCACGAGCGTGGTCCCGTCGGGGTCGTCGGAGCGAAAGAGTGTCACGTCCCCGACACCGCTCGCGGGACCGATGCCCTCGCCCGTCAGAGCGACGACCGCAGCGCCCTCGGCGCCGTTCGGCGACACGAGCGTGGCGGTGAGCGTCCCGGGAGCCGACACGGGCCCTTGGTCCGTACACCCCGTGGCCGTCACCACGATTACGACCGCGACCGGGCCGAGAGCCCGCAGCGAGATCACGACGCGACGAGGGCCTCACGCATGGCCCGCCGTCCTTCGTCGAGGAAGTACGGAATGTGCTCGAAGTCGAACGTGCCGTAGCCGGCCAGCTGTGGGCGAACGTAAGTGAGGCGTGTATCTGGCCAGTCGGCCACCATCGCGTGCCGCCGCTCCGCCATCATCATGGCCACGACTCGCTGGTGGACCGCGATCATGCCTCCACGCAGCACCTCGCGCACATCGGCTTTCCCACCCGAGCCCACGTCGACCGCAATGATGCGGCCGGCGCCTTGATCAGCCGCTTTCCCGATCGGCAATGTATCCGCGATACCGCCGTCGACATAGGCATGCCCGCGGGCTTCCTGCGGCGGATAGAACACCGGCAACGCCGACGAAGCGTAGACGGCCTCGGTCAGCGAGAGATCCGTGCGTGCGCCCGCGCCGAACCACACGGTGGAAGCGTCGGCCAGGTCCACCGCGTTCATGAGGACGGGGATACGGAGCGCACCCCACCCCTTCCGCGGGAGGATCGATGCATAGAGCGATCGCAGTGTCTCGCCGTGGAACAGGCTGGGCTGGCGGATTCCGTTGATCCACACGGCACGACGGTTCACCCTCGCGACCCGGGCGCGGTCGAGGGCCAGTGCGTGCGCGCGCATCTCATTCACCGGCATCCCGCTGGCGGCGAGCGCGGCGACCAAGGCCCCGATGCTCGTCCCGACGATGCCATCGACCTCCACGCCGGCGTCGCCCAACGCCTCCCACACGCCGACGTGCGCCAGGCCCTTCAGGCCACCTCCGCCGAGTACCAGCCACGTTCCGCCGCCGCCCCCCGGGCTGGCTTCGCCGACGCTCCCCGGAGGCTCTGGAGCCCGCGCCGGAAGCCCCCTTTCAGGCCCCTTTCCCTTCACTTGACCCCCGTTTTTTCCCGGCCTACGTTTCGACCCCGAAACAAAGAATCATTCTTGATAAACTGCCCCGCCCGGGTGCGGTGACCCCTACTGCCCGAGGGTCTAGATGAGCGTCGCCCCCATTCTGAAGATCGAGGGCCTCCAGGCCAAGGTCGCCGAGGAAGAGCTCGGCATCCTGAAGGGGGTCGACCTGACGATCCGCCCCGGGGAGATCCACGCGATCATGGGGCCGAACGGGTCCGGCAAGAGCACGCTGGCCAAGGTTCTCGCAGGGCACCCCGGGTACGAGCCCACCGCCGGCAAGGTCACGTTCGACGGGCACGACCTGCTCGAGCTCGAGGCGGACGAGCGCTCGCGGGCTGGCGTCTTCCTCGCCTTCCAGTATCCGGTGGACATTCCCGGGGTGTCGATCGCGAATTTCCTGCGTACGGCCGTGCAGTCGCGTCTCGAGGAAGGCCAGGAGCTCGACATCTTCGAGTTCACGGACATGCTCGCCGAACGCATGCAGATGCTCGATATGGATCTCGCGTTCGCCGAGCGTCACGTGAACGACGGCTTCAGCGGGGGCGAGAAGAAGCGCAACGAGATCCTACAGATGGCGGTGCTCAAGCCCAAGCTCGCCGTCATGGACGAAACCGACTCCGGCCTCGACATCGACGCGCTCAAGGTCGTCGCGAACGGCGTGAACAAGCTGCAGGACGAGGATCCCTCGATGTCGATCCTCCTCATCACGCACTACCAGCGCCTGCTCGACTACATCAAGCCCGATTTCGTGCACGTCATGGTCTCAGGCCGCATCGTGCGCTCCGGCGGGCCCGAAGTCGCGCTCGCCCTCGAGGCCGAGGGATATAAGACGTACGAGGGCCAGGAGCCATCGACGAACGGCAGCTCGCCGTCCAGCAAGTCGACGAAGTCCAAGCAGTCCTGACGGAAGGAGACCTTCCATGCCGCAAGATCAGACGATCCAAGAGCTCAACCTTGACGAGTACAAGTACGGATTCGTCACGCAAGCCGAGCCCGTCTTCCGCGCCCAGAAGGGACTCTCCGAGGAGGTCGTGCGTCAGATCTCCGCGCATAAGGAAGAGCCCCAGTGGATGCTCGACTTCCGCCTGAAAGCCCTGAAGACGTACGAGTCGAAGCCGATGCCGAAGTGGGGCGGCGAGCTGGACGGCCTCGAGGCGATTCTCGACGAGATCTATTTCTATGTGCGCCCGCAGGACCGCATGCAGCGCTCATGGGAGGACGTGCCCGAAGAGATCAAGGACACGTTCGAGAAGCTCGGCATCCCGGAGGCGGAGCGTAAGATCCTCGCGGGCGTCGGCGCGCAGTACGAGTCCGAGATGGTGTATCACTCGCTCCGGAAGGAATGGGAGGACAAGGGCGTCATCTTCGATTCGATCGAGGACGGCCTGAAGAACCATCCCGAGCTCTTCCGCGAGCACTTCGCCACGGTCGTGCCACCGCAGGACAATAAATTCGCCGCCATGAACTCGGCCGTGTGGTCGGGCGGCTCGTTCGTCTACATCCCGAAGGGTGTGCACCTCGAGACGCCCCTGCAGGCGTACTTCCGTGTGAACCAGGAGCGGATGGGTCAGTTCGAGCGCACGCTCATCATCTGCGACGAAGGCGCGCACGCGCACTACATCGAGGGATGCACCGCGCCCGTCTACTCGACCGAGTCGTTCCACTCGGGCGTGATCGAGATCATCGTCAAGAAGAACGCACGCTTCCGCTACACGACCATCCAGAACTGGTCGAACAACATGTACAACCTCGTCACCCAGCGTGCGATGGTGGCCGAGGGCGGGCACATGGAGTGGCTCGACGGGAACCTCGGGTCGAAGCTGACCATGAAGTATCCGTCGTGCTACCTGATGGGTGAGGGCGCGCACGGCGAGATCCTGTCGATCGCGTACGCGGGCGACGGCCAGCACCAGGACACCGGGGGCAAGGTCGTGCACGTCGCGCCGCACACCACGTCGTCGATCGTGTCCAAGTCCATCTCGAAGGGTAAGGGCCGCGCGACCTACCGCGGGCTCTGCAAGGTCTACAAGGGCGCGCATCATGCGCGCTCGAACGTCGAGTGCGACGCTCTGCTCATCAACGACACGTCGCGCACGGACACGTATCCGTACATCGAGATCGACGAGAACGACGCCAACGTCGGTCATGAGGCTTCGGTGTCGAAGATCGGCGAAGAGCAGCTCTTCTACCTGACGAGCCGCGGCATCCCAGAAGACGAGGCGATGGCGATGATCGTGCGTGGGTTCATCGAGCCCATCGCCAAGGAGCTGCCGCTCGAGTACGCGGTCGAGTTGAACCGACTGATCGAGCTGGAGATGGAGGGGAGCGTTGGCTGACGCGACTCAGACCCTAGCGCCCGAAGGCGTGACGGCGGCGTTCCATGCAGAAGCGGTGGAGCGGCTCACCGCGGGCGAGCCGCAGTGGCTAGCCGAGCGGCGGGAGCACGCGTGGTCCGTCTACGAGCAGACGCCGCTCCCGACCACGAAACTCGAGGAGTGGCGCTACACCGACCTGAGAAAGAAGCTCTCGTGGGACGCGCTGCGGCTCGCGGACGGTCAGGTCGCGCCCGACGACGCCACGAAGTGGCCGCAACGGCTGCGCGACGCGATGGACGAGGACCACGCGGCCTCGGGGCACCTGGTGCTCATCGACGGGCACGTCGTGCACGCGGACCTCGACGCGACGTTGGCGAAGAAGGGCGTGCTGCTCTGTTCGTTGCACGAGGCGGTGGACGAGCACCACGCGCTCGTGAAGGAGCACCTCGCGTCGGTGGTACCCGCCGAAGACGGCAAGCTCGCGGCGCTGAATGCGGCGCTCTGGGCCGACGGCGTCTTCCTGTACGTGCCGCGGGGCGTGCGCCTCGAGCTGCCGGTGCGCGTGACGCGCTGGCTCTCCGAGGCCTCCGCCGCCTACTTCAGCCGCGTTCTGATCGTGGCCGAGCGCGAGAGCCAGGTCTCGTACGTCGACGAGATCCTTTCGGAGGACTTCGCTTCCCAGACGCTCTCCTCCACGGCGGTCGAAGTCGTCGCGCGCGACGGCGCGCAGGTGCAATACGTGGCGGTGCAGCGCCTCGGCAAAGGCGCGTTCTATCAGTCCGTGCAGCGCACGCTGGCGGGTCGCGATGCGAAGCTCGACACGCTCAACGTCGGGCTCGGCGCCTCCGTCAGCCGCGTCGACCTGAACGCCCGACTGCTCGGGCCCGGCGCCAACTCCGACATGCTCGGGCTCTACTTCGGGGACGGCACGCAGCACTTCGACTTCAGCACCAGCCAGGACCACATCACGCCGAACACGTCGAGCGACCTGCTGTACAAGGGCGCACTCGACGGCTCGAGCCGCGCGGTCTTCCGCGGGATCATCCGCGTTCATCCGGGCGCGCAGAAGACGGACGCGTACCAGAAGAACCGGAACCTGCTGCTCTCTCCGAAGGCACACGCGGACTCGCTGCCGAACCTGGAGATCCAAGCGGACGACGTGAAGTGCTCGCACGGCGCCACGGTGGGCGAGCTGGACGCCGAGGCGAAGTTCTACCTGATGTCGCGCGGACTGGACCGCACCACGGCGGAGCGGCTCGTGGTGCTCGGCTTCTTGGGCGAGGTGCTGTCCAAGCTGCCGCTGGGTGGGGTGTCCGAGAAGGTGACGCGCGTGATCGAGGAGAAGTTGGCGCAGCATGGGTGACGTAGGCTCGGGCGCACGGGGCACGCTCCTCTTCGGGGACCGCTCTGGTGCCGACCTGGTGGGTGCTCTGGCGCGTGTGCGGCCTCGCTTAGCGGCGCCGGGCCGACCGAGTCCCGGCGCCGATGTCCCCTACGAGAAGCGTACCCCATGCGCCCTGCGCGCGGGCAGCGTCGCCGTTCTCACGTTTCGCGCGGGCAGAACCGCAACCTCCTGGCGCACGAACGTTCATGCCTAACTGGGTGCGTGCGGCGCGTGCCGCGGACTGCGCCGTTGGGCGGTTGACGGCCGCGAATGCGGGCGGGGCGGCGATCGTGCTCGCCAACGTGGACGGGCGGATCTGCGCCCTCGAGGACCGATGCTCGCACGAGGAGTACCCGCTATCGGACGGCGAGCTGGACGGGGGCGACGTGGTGTGCGCGTATCACGGGGCGCGCTTCGATGCGTGCTCGGGTGCGCGCAAGGCGCTGCCGGCGGTGCTGCCGGTGCGGTCGTACCCCATCGAGGTGCGCGACGGGGACATCTACGTGGACGTGGGCTGACGTAGGGGAAGCGATGACCTTCGATCCGCTCCGCATCCGCAGCGAGTTCCCGGCGCTCGACCAGAACGTGAACGGGAAGCCGCTCGTCTACTTGGACAGCGCGGCGACCTCGCAGAAGCCTCGCCACGTGCTGCGTGCGCTCGACGACTACTACGAGCGCGACAACGCGAACGTACACCGCGGCATCCACGAGCTGTCGCGGCGCGCCACCGAGGGCTTCGAGGAGGCGCGCGGCAAGGTCGCGCGCTGGATCGGCGCGTCCGACCCGGCCGAGGTGATTTGGACGAGCGGGACCACCGGCTCGATCAACCTGGTCGCCTCTGCGTGGGGGCTCGACAACGTACGCGCCGGCGACGAGATCCTGCTCTCCGTGCTCGAGCACCACTCCAACATCGTACCGTGGCAGCTGCTCGCTCGCCGGACCGGCGCAAAGCTCCGCTACGTCGAGATCGACGAGCAGGGTCGCCTGATTCTCGACGACCTGGATTCGCTGCTCACGGACCGCACCAAGGTCGTCGCCATCTCGCACGTGTCGAACGCGCTCGGCACCGTGAACCCCGTGAAGCGCATCGCCGCTGCGGCGCACGCGCGGGGTGCGGTGGTGGTCGTGGACGGCGCGCAGGGTGCGGTGCACACCAAGGTGGACGTTCAGGACCTCGGCGTCGACTTCTACGCGCTCTCCGGCCACAAGATGTGCGGCCCGACCGGGAGCGGCGCGCTCTGGGGCCGGCGCGACCTGCTCGAGGCCATGTCGCCCTATCAGGGCGGCGGCGAGATGATCCACTTCGTCCACCGGGACGAGAGCACCTGGGCAGAGTTGCCGCACAAGTTCGAGGCGGGCACGCCGAACATCGCCGGCGCGATCGGGCTCGGCGCCGCCGTCGACTTCCTGTCCGAGATCGGCATGGATGCGATCCAGGCCCACGAGCGCCGGCTCATGGAGTACGCGCTCGAGAAGGTGGGCGCGCTCGACGGCATCCGCATCTACGGCCCGGAGTCGCTCGACGAGCACTCGGCGGTCGTATCGTTCACGCTCGGTGACGCGCACCCGCACGACATCTCGACCATTCTCGACGCGGAAGGCATCGCCATCCGCGCAGGACACCACTGCGCGCAACTGGTGATGAAGCGCTACGGCGTCTCCGCCACCGCGCGGGCCTCGTTCTACCTCTACAACACCGAGGAAGACGTCGACCGGCTGGTAGAGGGGCTGGGGCTGGTTGTAGGGATCTTCGGGTAGGGGGCGAGGAAGGCGGTCCTTCCGCTGAGGTTGGTCGCGGTTCGAGCCGGACGGTCCGTCATTACCTCGTGTGCCGAGCCAGTAGTCCCTGAACTGCTCGAGTCTCGGTAGGGACTCGCGGTCCTTCGCTCGGTTCGTAGGTGCCTGGGGCGAAACGGCGCCTTAGTGCAAGTGGCGACGCCACCACCTCTGACCTCCCCGCACCCCGCCTCAGATATGCGGAGGAATGAGGACATGGATGTCGTCGCCCTCGAATACATCCATGCGCTCCGCCACCAGGTCGACGCCCGCCAAGAAGTCCACCTCCACGCGCAGCTCGCCTCCACCGCGCACCGCCGACTCGAACGTCTGGGTCGTGTTGCCCGTGACCATGCCCAGGCGGTCGCGCGGGCCCGCGCCCCAGATGGCATAGACCACCGCGTCCTTGTAGTTCTGGTTCTCGACCGTCACGACGACATCTCGGGCGACGCTCACCTCCGAAACGCGGGCTCTCGACGCGCAGCCCGAGACAGCAATCGTGAGTGTCAGTGCGATGAACTGCGGCCACGCGGCAGCGCGAGCGATTCGGTGGTTCATACCTGGCTCCGTCGATGTGTGCGGGTCCGTCGCTTGGTCGACCCCGACCCTTGCTCTATGGGACGCACAAGCACCGGATTCTCACACACTCGACGTCGGCGGCATGGCGGCGGCCAAGTGCGCCAGTGAGACGCCTACCCTGGCCCCTTCGCCAACGCGCTGGCCCCCACGATCTCCTCCGCCAGCCCGAGCACCACCAGCAGATCTCCGGCTTCCACGCGCTCCTCGCCGCGC
This sequence comes from Gemmatimonadota bacterium, assembly GCA_016873995.1. GTDB lineage: Bacteria > Gemmatimonadota > Gemmatimonadetes > Longimicrobiales > Gaopeijiaceae > UBA2982. The sequence continues at coordinate 81,949 of VGVR01000006.1, read as the reverse complement.
GGGTTCGGGATGAGCGCCTCGTTGCGCCGAATGGCGACCACCGTGACGCCGAACACAGGGCGCAAGTCCGAGTCCACGAGCCGCTGACCCGCGAGCACGCTGCCCGCCTCCACGCGCAGCGTGCTGATCTCCACGTCGGTCAGCGTCTGCTTCAGGTCTTGGAGGCTGGGCGCGGTCGCCGTGGGTTGGCGCCACATCTCGTAGTTGCCCGCCCGGATCTCTGAGATGAACGAATCGATCTCGGAGCGCGGCACGAGGTATCCCGTCAGCACGCGCGACACGATCTCCACCGAAGTCTCGAGCTCCTCGGGCACCACCGTATCAGCGCCTAAGGTCTTCAGCGCATCTACCTCGCGCACGTACCGCGTGCGCGCTGCGATCGAGCACGTCGGGTTGAGGGCGCGGACGAGCGACGTGACCTGACGCGTGGCGGCCGCGTCGGAGAGGGCGATGACGACGGCGCGCGCGCGCGGCACGCCGAGATGCTCGAGGAGCGCCTCGCGCGTGGCGTCGCCGTAGTAGACGGGCACACCGCGCTCCCGCTCCGCGGTGACGAGCGCCGGGTTCATGTCGACCGCGACGTGAGGGATTCCCGCGACGCTCGCCGCGCGGCTGACGTTGCGACCGTTGACTCCATAGCCGATCACCACCAGATGGTTCTCGAGCTGCTTGGGCGTCCGCCCGGACTCCCCGACGCTGCCGCGGCTCTGCAACCGGTGCGGGAGCGGGAGCCGGTGGAGCAGGCTCGCCGCCGCCGGCGCGGACGAGAGCATCAGGGGTGTGAGCCCGATCGTCGCGACCGTCGTGGCCACGAACCACTGATAGCTGGTGTCGCTCACCAAGCCGGCCGCGATGCCCGCACCTGCGAGCACGAACGAGAATTCTCCGACCTGGCTCGTCGCCATGCCGGTGAGGACCGCGGTGCGAAGGGGCGCGCCCACCACGACCACCGCCAGGGCGCCGGCGAGCATCTTGACCAGCAGCACGCCCGCCACGAGTCCGATCAACAGCAGGGGCTCGCTCACAGCCAGTTGCAGATCGAGCAGCATCCCGATGCTGATGAAGAAGAAGCTGGCGAATACGTCACGGAACGGGAGGATATCCGCGAGCGCCTGATGGCTGTACTCGGACTCCGCGACGAGAAGACCCGCCAGGAAGGCGCCGAGCGCGAGCGAGAGACCCGCGAGCGACGACGCCCACGCGATCGAAAGGCATAGCGTGAGGATCGTCAGGAGGAATAGGTCCCTGCTCCTGGTCTGGACCACGCGATCGAGCAGCTTCGGTACGACGAAGCGTGCCAGCACCACCACGAGCGCGAGGATCGCCGCCGCCTGCGCCGCGAAGACGCCGAGTGCGCCGAGCAGCCCCCCTGAAGTGCCGGCCAGCACCGGGATCAACAGCATCATCGGCACGATCATCAGGTCCTGCCAGACTAGCATCGCGACGCTCATGCGTCCATGCGGTGCGTCGACCTGCGCGCTCTGCTGGAGCAACCGAAGCACGACCGCCGTCGAGCTCAGCGACGCCGTGAGCCCGAGGAAGAGCGCGCCGCCAGGAGCCACCCCGAATTGGATCAGCGTCAGGAAGACGACGCCGGTCACGGCTGCGATCTGGACGGAGCCCCCGAGCACCGCCGCTCGCCGCATGCGCATGAGCTCGGCCAGGGAGAACTCGAGGCCGATCGTGAAGAGGAGCAGCACCACGCCGATCTCGGCGATCTGCTGGACGTCCTCGCCACCTTCGACGAGCGCGAGCCCGTGCGGCCCGAGCAGCATGCCCGAGATGAGGAAACCGACGATCGGCGGGAGGCGCACGCGAGCCGACGCGTACAGCACGCCGATGGATACCACCAGCAGCGTGACCAGGTCGGCGAGAAGTGGTGTGTGCATCACGCGAGCGGTTCGAGTCGTCGGTATGCCAAAGCTCGCGGGCGCCGGGCCGCCGGAGAAGCCGCGCCGCGCGAAGGCCGGTGGTGGCATTCGGGGGCCCGCGGCCTAGATTTCGTTCACGCACCTCCTACCCGCCCATCGATGGACACCCCGCAGCTCAACTCGCTCTATCAGCAGCTCATCCTCGAGCACTACCGCAATCCGCGGAACAAGGCCGAGCTCGCCGAGAAGACGCTCGAAGTGCACCTCGCCAATCCGGTGTGCGGGGACGAGATCCGCCTCCAGCTCCGCATCGAGGACGACCGCATCGCAGCCGCCAAGTTCGTGGGCTCTGGGTGCTCCATCTCCCAAGCGGCGGTGAGCATGATGACCACGCTGCTCCAAGGCCGTTCCCTCGCGGATGCCGATGCCTTGGCCAAGCGTTTCACCGAGATGATGCACGGAAGCGAAGAGGCTGCGAAGGACAAAGCGCTCGGCGACCTGCGCGCGCTCCGTGGCGTGAGCAAGTTCCCTGTGCGCATCAAATGCGCTCTCCTGGGCTTCGACGCGCTCCAGCAGGCCCTCGAGAAGCACCCCGCGGGAGACAAGCACTGACCTCCGTCGAGGTCCACTCGGCGCATCTGGCCGGGACGCGCGCCGGGCCCCTGACCTTGTGGGTCTCTCCGTCGGGGGTGCGCAGGATCGAGTTCGGCGCCTTGCCGCGCGGGCACCGCGAGGACCCGCGGGAGCAATGGCCACCACTTCTCACCGATGCCGTCCGTCAGCTGGACGAGTACTTCGCCAAGGGCCGACGGACGTTCGAGCTACGCCTCGACTTCCCCGACTCGGTCAGCGAGTTCCAACGCGAGGTCTACGACCGACTCCTCGCCATCCCGTATGGGCAGGTGGTGTCCTACGGCCGCGTGGCGCGCGACATCGGCAAACCCGACATGGCGCGCGCAGTCGGTCAGGCCGTGGGCTCGAACCCCATCCCGATCGTGGTGCCGTGCCACCGCGTGGTGGCGTCGGACGGGAGCCTCACCGGATTCGGTGGCGGGCTACCGGCGAAGGTCGCGCTGCTCAAGCTCGAGGGAATCGACGTCGACGGCGTGAAGCCGACGAGCAAAGTGCACCCCGAGGTGATCCCGCTGGATCTTTAGGGGCGCTGCGCTGTGTCAAGCGCAGCTCGGGCTACTCCCGTTGCCGGCCTCGCCGTGAACCGCGGTACCGCCTCACGTACTCGGCCGCTGCGCCGAGATCGTCCCGGTCGCGCCAGAGCGAGGCGATTCCCTCCAGCGTCGTAAGCCTCCGGTCGACGTCGCCCGGCCCGTACGCCCGCTCCACCGCTTGGCGCACGAGGTCTGATACCGTTCGTCCCTGGCGCTCGGCGGCCGCTCGGAGCCGACGGTGGACGCCCTCGTCGAGGTAGACCGAAGTCCTGGGCATGCGGTGAATACATCTCGGCATCTACGCGGCGTCAATCCAGTCGGCGCCCGCCCCGCCTCAGAACCTCCCCGGCGCCAGCCCCTCCAGCCTCGCATCGCCACGCCCCATCACCTGGTTCGCGATCAGCTCGCCCGTCACCGGCGCGAGCGTGAGCCCGAGCATGCCGTGTCCCGTCGCCACGCTCACGCCCTCGACGCCGGGCAGCGGACCGACGATGGGCATGCCATCGACGGACATCGGGCGTAGCCCGCACCACTCGGACACGGGGCGCGCGGTGCCGATCCCTGGGAAGTAGAGTCGCCCGGCGCGCGTGAGCTGCTGGAGGCGCGGCAGGCGCATGACCCGATTCGCGCCCGAGAACTCCATGGTGCCGGCAAAGCGTACGACGGTCTCCATGGGCAGGCAGAACGTGGAGGCCTCGTTCAGCACGCAGGCGATGCGCATGCGCGGTGCCCCGTTGGGGCCGATGGGGATGTCGCGGTGGTACCCCTTCCCCGGTTGCACGGGCAGGCGGGTGCCGAGCCGACGTGCGAGCTGGAGGCTGAGCGGACCCGTCGCGAGAACCACCGCGTCCGCGGGCTCGACCGACCCGTTCGCGAGTGCGACGCCCGTCGCGCGGGCACCGCTGACGACGACCGAGGCTACCTCGACGCCCTCGCGCAGCTCGACGCCCCGCCGCACCGCCGCGCGCGCGAACCGCTCGACGAAGAGCGCGGGATCCATCGATGCGGCCTCCGGATGGAACACAGCCCCGATGGTGTGCGGCCCGAGCGCCGGCTCGCGACGGCGCATCTCGTCCCCGTCGAGGACCTGGGGCCGATATCCATGCGGCTCGATCAGCGACGCCTCGCGCCGCGCTTCCGCGAGCCCGGCCTCCGTGGCGCACACGTCGTAGTAGCCCTCGCGGCGGTACTCGCACTCGATGCGCTCCTCCACGACGAGCCGATCGAAGAGCGCGAGCGACTGTTGGCCGAGCGGCGCCATGATCGCCACGGCACGCGTGACGTGCTCAGGCGTGCAGTAGCGCGCGAAGCCGATCAGCCACCGCCAGAGCCCCGGATTCCAGCTCGGATGGATGTAGAGCGGGCTGGTCGGGTCGAGCATCTGCCGGACCGCCTTGGCGACCTGCCCGGGCTTGTTCAGAGGCGGGTGCCCGGGCGTCGCGGTGCCCGCGTTGCCCCAGGAAGCGCCCGCGCCCAGCCGCTCGCGCTCCAGGATCACCACCCGCGCGCCGGCGCGCGCGAGGTAGTACGCGCAACTCACGCCGATCACGCCGGCGCCCACCACGACGACGCGCGGGCTACTTCCGGTCGGCATCGACGGCGATCAACCCACCTTGGGGTCGAGAAGCACCTTGATCGATCCGGTGCGGCGGCGGTTGTAGGCCGTCGACAGAGCCTCGCGGTAGTGCGAGAGCGGATAGACGTGCGTCACCATGCGCTCGACGGGGGCCCCTGTCTCGAGCAGCATCTGCTGCGTGACCTCGAACGTGTGGCGACGCTCGCCGCGCCACTCCTCGCGGCCGTAGCACACGAACCCTTTGATCTGGAGCTCGCGCGCCCACACGAACGTCAGGTCGAGCTTCCGGATCTCCGCGGCGCAACCGAGCATGACGATGCGGCCACGGGGCGACGAATACCGGAGCGCCTGCTTCACGGTCTCGGCGCTCCCTACGCAGTCGAAGATCAACGGGAAGCCGCCCCCCGAGTACACCTCGTCTCCGATGATCGGCATGTACGCCTGCGCGCCCGTCTCTACCAGGGCCTGCCTGGCCTCGTCGCCGGGCGACACCACGTCGCTGGCGCCCAGGCTGCGTGCGATGTCGGCCTCGTGACCGCGCTTGATCTGGGCAATCAACTCGCCCTCGTACCCGGCAGCCCTGAGCGCCCAGATCGTTCCGAGCGCGATCGGTCCGCTCCCGATCACGAGCGCGGGGCCCTGCCCGAACGGCCGCATGCCGAGGGCGGCGTGCATGCCCACCGCGATCGGCTCCATGAGCACGCCGGTCCGATCCGAGATGCGGTCGTCGAGCGGGAAGAGCTGGCTCTCGTGCGCGACCATCCGCTCGCCCCAGCCACCCGCCAGGTCCGCCTGGTAGCCGATGGTCAGCCCGCGCCGGAGCCGGCGACCGGCGACGACTGTCGTCCCCTCGTCGCCGGAGCGCTCGCACGTCCCGTGTAGGCCGTCGCCGCACGACCGGCACCGCTCGGTGCCCGCGAAGCCACGCACGGTGCACGAGAGCACCGGGTCGACCGCCACCCGCTGACCGCGCTCCACACGCCGCACGTCGGGGCCGACCTCCACCACGCGCGCGAGGATCTCGTGACCCAGCACCGCAGGAAAGGAGCCGAACGGCTCCATGGCCGGGCTGGACTTGAACGTGATGTTGCCGAGGTCGGAGCCGCACACGCCACAGCTGAGGACCTCGAGGCGTACCCAGTCCCGGCCCGGAAGCTCGGGCTCGGCGACGTCTCGCAGGCGGACCCCGCTCATTCCCCCGAAGAGCACCGACTCGGTGACGCCTCCGAGCGCCTTGCCCAGCACGTACCCAGGCACCGTGACGTCGAACGTGACCGCACGCATGGTGCTACGGCAGCTCCTCGTCTACGGAGTGGTTGCATCGCCGGCGTCGAGCTCCAGCAGCTCGCGCGCTTCTGCCTCGTCCGCCGCGAGCACCCAGAGCACGGGCGGACGCGAGAACGTCGTGCCGAAATCGACCCCGCCCGCGTCGTCGATCTGCAGACGATAGGGGATCCCCGCGTCGAGCAGGAAGCCCGCGGCGAGCTCCGCTTCGTGACGATAGCGGAAGCGCGCCAGCACCACCTCGCGCTCGGACGGCTCCTCGTCCCGCGACTCCGCCACCACCCCTCAGCTCCGTCCCTTCTCCAACGTCGGGTTGGCGTTGTACGCCACGGAGCCCCCGGGTGGGATACTCAGGTACTTCCACGCGTCTCGCCGCAGCATCTTGCCCAGGTAGGTCATCTGGCCCGCATGGTAGATCGTGTGCGCGAGGGAGCGCTCGAGGGCCTCGCCGACCGTAGCCGCCACGCCTCGAATCACCACCATCCGCACGAGGTCCGCGTCGGTGAGTGAGGCGAGCGCGTCGAAGAGGATCTTCCACCCCCGCTCCCACTTCGCGAGCACCTCGTCTCTGGCGGCGCGGCGCACCTCGAACTCCGAGTCGCGGTTCCGCCAGAGCTTCTCCCCATCGGTGGTCAGGAAGTCGGTGAAGCGGGACTCCAGATTGCCCGACACGTGCCACACGATCATCGCGATGGACAGGCTCTCCGGGGTCGGCTGCCAGAGGAGCTGCTCGTCCTCCAGCTGGCTCATCGTGCCTTCGCCCAGCGACTTGTACCGCCGGTACTCCGTCTCGATCGCCGCAATGATGTGTCTCGGATTCGTCATGATGTCCTCAGTTGGCAGACCGACCGGACCCGAGCAGCACCGCGTTCATGAACAACAGCTCCGTCGCCTCGACATACGCGCGATAGTTGGGATCCTCGGCGAACGCGATGATGTGACCCTGCCCGACGGGCTCGTGCATGAGGAACGCCTTGCTCGCGAGCTGCGGACGGGCCTCCTCCCACACGACGCCACTCAAGACCAACGAGTCGACCGCTGCATAGCGGCCCACGTTGGTCCCGTCGTCCAAATCGAGCGGGCTGAACACCCGCGAGCCCTCCACGAGCACGCCGATCTCGCCGTCCGTTCCTGCGGACAGCCAGTGCTCGCGATCCAGGATCACCTTCAGAATGGCGCCCGGCACAGGCTCCGGGGCCTCGTCGTCGGGCACGATCTCGTCGAGGAAATTGATGGGCTGATCCGGCGTCTCGGGCTCGTCGGGATCCTCGCCGGCTGGGCGACCACCGCGGCGCTCCGCCGTGGTCGACAGCAGCTCCGCACGCGTCGCCCACCCCGTCGCGGCCGCGATCGTGATCAACGTGCCGCCGTCGCCCACCCAGTCCCTCAAATCCTCGAGCAGGTCGTCGTCGACCACGTCGGAGAAGTCACCGCTCGGAAACACGAGCACGTCGAAGTCGTCGAGTCGCGCAGCGCCCAAGCTACGCGCACGCACGATCGTGGTCCGCTGCCCGTAGCGCCGCTCCAGCACGTAGCGCGCCCACCCGGCCGAGTTCACGTTCGCCGGCTCGTCGTAGACCAGCAGCACCCTGGGCTCCTGCAAGGAGCGCGTGCTCGCGCTTCCGAGTGAAATGCCCTCGGTCACGTAGGAATCATCGATCGGTACCACCTCGGCGCCGTGCGTCCCGGCGATGCGGCCGAGCCGCTCGCGGAGGTCGGCTCCATTGTCGGCAACGCGGACGATGGCAGTTCCGATGCCGTATCGCCGGCCGCCCAGAGTGAACGCGCCGCCCGCCGCCCGCACGCGAAGCCCTTCGCGCAGCGACTCCGTCACCGTCGCGGCGGTGTTCGTGCCCCACGGCAGCAGATAGCCCACGCGCGCCTCGGGGAGCGCGTCGCTCGAAACTGCGGCGTCGGCCGTCAACGGGGCACCCGCCGCTCCCGTGGCGCGAGAGGCAGGAATTACCTCCACGTCCCAGAGCAGGGACTGGCTCCAAGCGGTCAGGTCGTAGATTTCGTCGTTCTCCCGCCGGGCGCGACGTTCGATCTGGCGCGCGATGAACTCCTCGTCCATGGCCACATGGGCATCGAGCAGGTTACGTACGAACCGACTGGACGGCTGCGCCATCGGTACGATGAACGTCCCAGTCACCGGCAGCGTGCGGCCCGCCACAGTTACCGGTCCGGACGCTGCCCGGACCTCCATGCCGTTCCGGACGAGCAGGCGGGCCAGGCGCTCGGCCATGCCGGGGTCGTGTGCCGAGTGCAGTACGTACTCGGCCGGCCCATCGCTCGGTGCGTCCAAGCCCTCGCGCCGAAACGCGAGGTAGTCGCGCAAGATGCGCTCGCGGTTGCGCGCCCCGGTCTCTGCGGTCGTTATCGCCGCGGTGAAGTGGTGCAGCACCCCGTCGCCGTACGTGAGCAGGTCCCCGTCGTTGCGCCCTAGCACCAGCGCGCGGGCCGACGCCTGCTCGTAGGTCATGCCGAGCGCACCCTGCCCCATCAGCCATCCGTCGATGTAGCCAGGATAGAAGAGGTCGTACGTGGCTCGGTTGAAGTACGAGAACCCGCGCGCGTCGAACGCCTGCGCATTGGCACGCCCGAATACATCCATGAGCGCGATCTGCCGCCCGCCGAACCAAGGGTTCTCGGGGGGTGCAGTGGGCGGGAAGAAGTAAGTCGAGTTGCCACCCATCTCGTGCAGGTCCACGACGATGTGCGGGAAGTACTGCAGGAAGAGCGCAACTCTTCCGCGGCTCTCCGGCTGACTCTGGATGAACAGGTCCCGGTTGAGATCGAACAGATAGTGGTTGGTCCTCCCGTTCGGCCACGGCTCGTCGTGCTCGGCCGAGTACACTGCGGCGTCAGGCCAGCGCGCCCGCGCCATCGCGTTCTGTTGGACGAAACGAGCACGCCCGTCAGGGTTCTCCGTCGGGTCGATGAGGACCAGCGACTGATCCAGAATCAGATCGACCGCAGCATTCCCGCGAGCGGCGAGCAGGTGGTACGCCTCCGCCATCGCGGCCCCGCTCGAGCTGATCTCGTTCCCGTGGATGCCGTGCATGAGCGCGGTGACCACGGGCAGCTCCGCGATGAGACGCTCGGCCTCCGCGTTGGACAAACCCTCCGGGTCGGCGAGCCGCCCGAGCCCAGAAAGCGCGTCGTCCAGGCGCCCCATCCGCGACGCCGACCCGATCACCAGCGCGACCAGCGGGCGTCCCTCCCAGCTCTCGGCGTAGCGGATGAGGCGCGTCCTCGTCGGAGCCGCTGCCGCGAGTGCCTCCATGTACCGGACGATGTCGTCCGGCGCCGTGATCTCCTCGCCGAAGTCGTGCCCGGCCACCGCCCGAAGTGTCGGGATCGCTGGGTCGTACTCGGTGCCGGGCGCGAACTGGAGCTGGGCGGGGGCCTGCAGCAGCGCCAGGAGGGTCACGGTGCCGAGCATGTGTGGCGGCGGTGGGCTTTCGGTTCGTGGGAAAACGGGGCGCCAATATAGCTGGGGCCCGGGCCGGAGGCAGGCGCGCAGGCGTTTGATTCCGGGGCCCTCGCTCGCGAGCTTCAGGCGATGAAAGCCGCCATCATCGCCGGGTGCAGGACGCCGTTCCTCAAGTCGGGCACCGACTTCGTAGACCTGAGCGCCATCGAGCTCGGAAAGATGGCCGTCAGGGACGTGCTGGCTCGTAGCGGCCTCACCGGCGAGCGCGTGGACCACTTGGTGTACGGCACGGTGGTGCACGACACCAAGGCCCCGAACATCGCGCGCGAGGTCGGGCTCGCGGTCCTCCCCAAGACGGTGCCGGCCGTCACCGTCTCGCGCGCGTGTGCCTCGGCCAATCAGGCGATTACCGACGCGGTGCAGCTGATCGAAGTGGGTCAGGCCGACGTCGTCGTCGCCGGCGGAGCGGAGTCCCTCTCCCGCATCCCGATCACGGTGAGCGCGCGGCTCTCGAAGAGCCTCGTGTCCGCCTCGAAGGGGAAGACGGTCGGCCAGAAGCTGGGTGCGTTCAAAGCGATCCGCCCGAAGGACCTGCTCCCCGAGCAGCCCGCGATCGCGGAGCCCACGACCGGCGAGACCATGGGTCAGGACGCCGAGCGCATGGCCAAGCTCAACGGGATCTCGCGGCAGGCACAGGACGAGTGGGCACTCCGCTCACACCGGCTCGCGGCGGCCGGCACGCAGGACGGACGTCTCCCCGCCGAGATCTCGGTGGTCTACGTGCCGCCACACTTCACCAACGTGGTCGAGAGGGACAACCTCATCCGGCCAGACTCGACGGCGGAGAAGCTCGCGAAACTGCCGCCCGTTTTCGATCGCAAGTTCGGCTCGGTGACCGCGGGGAACGCGTCGCCCCTCACCGACGGCGCGTCAGCGGTCGTGCTCATGAATGCGGACAAGGCGCGCGCCGAGGGCATCGAGCCCATGGGCTACGTGCGCAGCTGGGCGTGGACCGCGCTCGATCCGGCGGCACAGCTCCTACAGGGACCCGCATACGCCGCGCCCATCGCACTGGACCGCGCGGAGCTCACCATGGCCGACATCGGGCTCATGGAGATGCACGAGGCGTTCGCGGCTCAAGTGCTCTCCAACCTGCAGGCGCTGGCTTCGAAGGACTTCGCGCAGAAGGAGCTGGGCCGCGGCTCTCCCGTTGGGCACCCGGACATCGAGCGCATCAACGTGATGGGGGGCTCACTCTCCATCGGTCATCCGTTCGGAGCCACGGGCGCACGCCTGACCACCACCATCCTCAACGAGATGAAGAGGCGCGACGTCCAGTTCGGCCTCATCACCGTGTGCGCGGCGGGAGGGATGGGCTTCGCGATGGTGCTGGAGCGGCGCTAGTCGCACCTCCACCGCCTAACCTACCGCCACCCGATCAGGCCGCCGCTCGACCGTTTGCTGGATCGGGCCGCCGCTAGACCGCCTGCTGGATCGGGCCGCTGGCCGCCGGCCGCCGCTCGCCCGCCTAGGGGATCGGCCCGCCGGCCGCTCCTGCCCAGTTCACTGCGTTCCGCCAGAGCGTCGTCACGTCCCCGGTGGCGGCAGCCCCGGACGCCGGGAAGAGGCTGACGGCGACCATGCGCGAGCCTTGCGGCAGCACCTGGTAGCCGACGAGCGGGCTGTTGTCGCTCCAGCGCGCCACCACCGAGGTGGCGGCCTTCGCGGTAACCGAGCCGCGGAAGCCGGTGGACGTCAGCGTCGCCAAGCCCGTCGTCAACGGATGCGCGACGATCGAGCTCACGTTCAATGAGCTGGCCGTGTACGTCTGACCGGTGCCACTGAAGCTGGTGAAGGGGTCGATCGCTTCCAGACTCCCCCACCCGGGCGATCCGAGTCCACTGTCGCTCCGGTTCTGCCAGTAGAACGTCGCGGTGATGACGTTGCCGCCCAGCTGCACGTAGTCCTCGATCTCATCGCCGAGTGCCGCGGACTGATTGAAGAGTCCGTTCGCGAAGAGCAGCACGACGTCGTACTGCGAGAGGACGTTCAACCCGGGCGTGTTGTTCAGGAAGAAAAACGCGCGCGTGGTCAGGTTCGGCACGCCCGAGAAGAGTGCCTTCACGGTCGTGGTGTCGCCCGCGAACGCCAGGTCACCTCCCGACACGATGAGCAGATCGATCTGGCACGCCGTCGTCTGTGTCGAGAAGTCGGCGATGATCGACGAGGTGGCACTGGACACGTTCACGTTGCGCAGCGCGGGGCAGACGACCTGTGTCCCCGGCGGCGTGGGAAGCACTTGGTACAGCCCGTTTGCGACGCCGACGAACAGGTACGTGCCGTCGGTCTCCGTGGTCCCCGACCTGATGATGCTGTTCCCCTGCATGAGTGCGACCGCCACGTTCGCGAGGGGAGTCCCGGTCGAGTTCGTGATCCGGCCGCGGACTCCCGGACCGGTGTAGCGCACCCCCAGCGCAACGGGCGTTGCGATCGAGGAGTCCTGCACACGCATGTACCCGGAGGTGCGGTAGAGCTCTTGCGGGCCGTCGAGCCCGATTACGGTGACGAAGACGGTCTTCCCGACCAGCGGGCGCGGGAGGGTGATGTCGATCGCGTGTTAGCTACCGCCGGCGGCCACGTTGAGCGTGGCGTCTACGAGTGTCGTCTCGGTCAGGCTGTCCAAAACGATGACATGATACGTGTCGACGAGCGCGAACGCAGTCGAGAGCGCGTCGGTCTCGGCCGAAGAGATGGCAGCCGGCGCCTCGATCGAGAAGAGCAGCGCGACACCCCTCGGGCGAGGGCGCAATACCATCGGTGCAGCCTACGCCGCCGTTCGCAAACAGCAGTGCGAACAGCCGGCGAGCAGGTCTCAACTACCTCCCCCTTTGATCTGGACCGACAACGTGACGTGCCCGCCAGCATAGTCGACGTCTTCCGGCGTGACCAGGGACTCGGCGAACTCGAAGCCGCCGGACATCAGCCCGCCGCTCACATCCAGGTTCACGGGCCCGAGCCCGAGACCCACGCCGCCGCTGATCACCTGCAGCCCGTCCGAGCCCTTCGCGCCGCCGGCCCGTAGCCGGAGGAAGAAGAGCCGTTGTTCGATGCCGAGCGAGATCCGGTCGTCCCACTGGCTGTGCTCACGCCCCTTGGGCGACACCGAGCTTCCCACCAGCTCGATGGTGGTCCAGCCCACCTGCCAACCGACTCCCAGCCGATAGACCGTCGGAAAAAACGCGCCCGGGTAGAGGCCCTGGGCGGTCTGATACATGGGCAAGCTCATGGCCGACGGATCGATCGTCCGATCCGAGAACCGGAGCGAGTCGAGCAGCTCCTCGGGGTCGAGGTCGAACGAGCTGTTACAGCCCAACGTCCCACTGTCGCAGCCATGGTAGGTGTACTCGTACCCGACCAGCGCATCGTCCCACGTCATCTTTTGGATGACATTGGTCGCCGAAGCCGATACGCGGAACCCGGCGAAGAGATCGAGCGCGAGACCCACGTCGAGACCATACCCGCCCCCACCCGGTGCCTCCACTGCCGCAGCCGTCACGTCAGCTGTCTCGTTGAGCAGATCGAGCACAGGCTCGAAGAACCTCGTCTCGATCAGCTTGTGACCTTGGACGTAGCGCCCGCCCACGCCGATCGCCATACGGTCGCCGAGCATGGCGCCGTAGGCGGCGGTGATCTCCGTGAAGGAGGTGGTCCGGAGGCCAGTGTTTCCGATGCGGTAGTTCTGCATCTCGGACGGGTCGAAGCCATCCACGATCAGGTCCGCGAGCTCCTTGCTCATGCGCGCCTCGTTGAGCACACGGCTCCTCACGCGGAGGCCGAATGAGCCGAACGAAAGACCGATCGTGGGGAGCGCAGAACCCGTGCGCGGCAGGTCCTCTCCCTCCGCGCTCCTGTCGGTGAGGTAGCCCTCGGTGGAGGTCGCGAGGGTGAGGCCCGATGCGGGAAAATCAGCCACGACGGCCGAAGCGGCCCCGTCGTCCTCGACCATCGACCGGAAGTCATCGAGCGTGATTCCGCTGAACAGCGCCGCAGCGCCCACCTCACCGAGCGAAATATTCCAGCCGCCCTCGAGCGCCAGGTTGGCGGGGTTCCATTCGATGGCGTCCACGCCGGTCGAGAAGACCATGCCCGCGCCGCCCATGCCGACGGAGCGTGCGCCGGGCGCGAACTGAGCGAGCGCGCCCTGCGTGGAGGCCAACACGGTCAACGCCAAGACTACGGCTATGCGCCTCATCGACGGAGCCTCACGTGCGCGACGATCCGTCCAATCTCGGGGTTGCCGTTCTCGTCGGTGAACTCGAGGTCGCCCTCGAGGCGAAGCGTGAGCACGTAGCCCGTCCCGATCCCGTCGATGTCGTAGCCCATCACTTCCGGGTCGCCCTCGGAGGTCTGGGCGATGGACATGTTCGTTCCCGAGAACGTCACGGCCGAAGGCAACGGGGACGTTCCGTTGCCCGTGAAGAGGCGGACCTCGTCGTCGACGCGACGCCCGACCACGGAGCTGTTCAGCCGCGTGCGCAGATCACCCTTCACCTCCATGAGGCCGTAGACCTGCGTGGGGTTGGAACCGACGAAGTTGAAGAACTCGAGGCTGGCGTTCACGGTGGTGTTCATCAGGATGATATCCGCACCCAGATGCTTGAAGACGACGTTGTCCACCCAGAGCTGAACGATGCCGGATGAGAAGCACTGTTGGGCGAAGCTGGAGCAGCTCGCCGCATAGACCGAGCCACCGAACAGCGGCGCGGGCGCGGGCCCCGACTGCACCGGCGCGACGGGCTGGATCGTTCCGCCCCCCAGCGGTGGAATGTTGGCGAGGTTGAGAGCCGGAATCGCATCCGCCGAGACCACCGCGGCAACCGCTCCGAGCTCATCGATCTGAGCCGTCAGTACCCCGTTCACGAGGTCGTACGTGGCCGTCGGGACTTCGATGGCGCCGCTTTGCGTCAGCAGCGCGATCGAGAGCGACAGTTGCTGCCCGAGCGTGAGCAACTCCGTCGGCACCGCGATCTGCACGGTCGCGGGCTGCGCCAGCTGCGTCCCGATGGGACCTACGTCGAACATCAAGCCCGACACCACGACTCCGGCGCCGGCCGGGAATGAGGTGAGGCGGGTGGCAGCGGTCACGTTGGTGCTCGTCGTGAGCGCACCGGACGGAACCTGCATGGAGAAATTCGGCGGAAGGCTGATCAGACCGCCGCTGTTACCGATCGTCGTTTGCCCACCTTCGTCGAGGTCGAAGGGCAGCCGCTGGTCCACCTGCTGGCACGCGGAAAGCGAGCCGAGAACCAGGGCTAGGGCGCCCAGGGGGCGTAGAGTTCGCATACTTCCAAAGTCCCTATGCCCCCGAGGCACCCGCAATGCTCCGGTGTGGCCCCCCGAAAACGCTACCCGGAGCGGGCCGCCAGCTCCCGGTCCAGGGCCTCCCGGACTTCCCTTCGCCGCTTCCCTTCCCGGAACCGGCGTTCGTCCTCGGGATCGGCGACGTCGAGCGGTGGTACCGCGCAGGGACGGTGCTTCGCGTCGATGGCGACGAAGGTGAGAAAACACGTGTTCGTGTGGCGCTTGGTCCCCTTCACGAGATTTTCGGCCTCCACGCGCACGCCGATCTCCATGGAGGTCCGCCCGACGAAGTTCACGCGTGCCGTGCACGTGACCAGCTCACCTGTATAGATCGGCTCGCGGAAGTCGACGCGGTCGATCGACACCGTGACGGCATTGGAACCGGCGTGCCGCATCGCGGCCACAGCGGCGGCGCGGTCCACCATCGACAGGAGTTCGCCGCCGAACACGTGCCCCAGGTTGTTCACCTGATGCGGCATCATCAGCTCGGAGACAATCGACTCGGAGTCCGAGGGCTTCTTGGGAGACGGCTTCGAGGCTTGGGAGGGCATGGTGGCGGAGTACACTCTGGCTCTTACTTGTTGCCTCGGGCGGGCTCCGGAGAGGTGCCAGCACTCGTCTCCCGACGAGGGCGGCCGCCCTTGCGGCCGTTGATCCGGGCTGCTCTTGCCTTGGCGTCGCTTCGGACACTGCCGAGTCTCCGTCCGATCTCGCTCATCCATCGCTTGGACCCGAACACGCCGCGCATCAACTCCGGCACCAGTAGGTCTGCATCGAGTCGCTCCCAGTGCAGGCCCTCTCCTTCGAGCTCGACCTGGACATCGCGGAGATCTTCGGGACCCGCGCCGCGGAGCCCTTGCGCGAGGTCCACTGGAAACGCGAACAGACAACCGTTCGTCAGCTCGACCTCGATGCGGTGGGCGCGGCTGTCGTACCGCGCCAGCCGCGCGCGTGGCTCGGCATCGGCATCGGACGCCGTCGCACTCCGCGCCGCTTCTCGTTGAGCGAGAATCTCGGTGACAGTTAGCCTAGGCTTTTGAGCGCGCCTCCATGCCTCGAGCGGTCGATCGGACTCTCGCTCGACCACTTGCACTGCTTTGATCAGATCGGCCTTCGTCATGTGCCTCCCCAATCTGAGTACCCGGGCCGGCTCCCCAGCAGCCGGAAGAGCGACTTTCGCGAATCCCCGGCCCCTGACCGCGTGCACATGCGGAGGCGAGTGGTCGTTCAAGTAGATCCGGAACGAGATGCCGTCTTCCCTATGTACGGTCGGCACACGAAACCTAACAGTTGGGTTATTGTGGCGTAAGATTGCGGTAGCCCTCCACACTCGATCGGGCGCCGGGGCGGAGACATGCCGAAGTGGGTCTTCTTCGGGTGTATACTGGCATAGCTATGTGCATTACAGTTGTGATATGACCATCCCCTCGGCCCTCGTCCGCGAGGCGCGCCAGCGCGCCGGTCTGAGTCAGAAGGAACTCGCCGAGCGGGCTGGCACGTCCCAGCCCGCGATTGCGCGCATCGAGAGCGGCCGCGGTTCCGTCACGCTCGCCACCCTGACGAGGATGGTGGCGGCGGCCGGCTTCGAGCTCGTGATGGAACTCAGTCCAGGCGGCGTCGACGACGCGGTGATCGCAGCCTACCGGCGGGACGTCGATCGGTCGCTGCTCCGCCACAACCTCCAGCGGAGCGTGGACGAGCGGCTGCGCGCCGGAGCCGAGATGGTGACCGCCGGCCACGAACTGAGCCGGGCGGTGCGGACCGCTGCCGGCCGGTCGGGTAGGCCGAAATGACGTGGCTGGAGCGCCTGCTGGGCGCGCTCGCCGACGCCGGCGTCGAGTACATCCTCGTCGGTGGCATGGCTGCCCGCGCACACGGCTCCGCGCGGCTCACCCAAGACGTCGATATCTCGTACGCGAGATCAGACGCCAACCTCGCGCGCATCGTCGCGGCTCTGGCGCCGCTTGAGCCATATCTCCGCGGGGCGCCGCCTGGCCTACCCTTCGACTGGTCAGCCGGAACGCTTCGCCACGGACTGAACTTCACGTTGACGACCACCTCGGGTGATATCGACCTCCTCGGTGAGATCGTCGGGGGCGGGCGCTACGAGGACTTGCTCCCGCACTCGACCGTCGTGCCCGTGTTCGGCCACGAGATCCGGATTCTCGACCTGCCGTGGCTCATCCGCGTCAAGCGCGCGGCCGGGCGACCGAAGGACCTCGAGGTCGTGGCCGAACTCGAGGTCCTCCGGGAAGAGATCGAGCGGGGAGGCGCGTAGGGTTCGGGCCTGTGACGCTCAGCGCGTGCCAGTCATTTCAGCAGCCGGCGGTCATCGTGGTGTCGGCCCCAGGCCCTCGAGCCCCCAGAGCTCATGAGCCGGCACACCGCTCGAATACAGAATCCGATCGCCGGTAGGGGAGATCACGGGCGTACCTCTCCCGTTCGAAGGGTACTCGGGCGGAAGAACCACTGTCGCCGTCGTACGCGAGGAGCCGTCGAGGAGCACCCGTTGCGTCGCTACCTCGCGGGTGAGGCGGTCTTCGAACACGCGCGCCAGTACGTCTCGGACCTCCGCGAGGCGCAGCGGCTTCACCAGCAGCTCGAAGGCGCCTTCGCGCATGGCGCTCACCACCGTGGGCATGTCGTCGAAGGCCGTCATCAAAATCACATCGGTGTTGGGCACTCGTTCGCGGAGGAGCTTGAGCAGCGAGATGCCGTCCATGCCCGGCATGCGCACGTCCGTGAGTACGACATCGGGCGCGGTCTCACCGAGGCGCGCGAGCGCCTGCTCGGCGTCCTCGGCGACCGCTACGTCGTAGCCCGCCTCACGCAGGGTCTCGTCGAGTGAGCGGCGCACCGCGTCGTCATCCTCGACCAGCAGTAGGCGACCTGGCATCTCCCTCCTGCGGTGCGGGGTGCGCGACTCAATCTGGGTCGCTACCGCCAATTCCGCGCCCTGCTTCACGCGACCCAGCCAAGTCGCGTCGACGCCAGCAGTTGCGGCCCCGCCACTGGCGGCCTGCGCCCGCGAGCCGTTACGAAACGTTACGGGCCGGGGTCGAGGCGTGCCACCGGAGGGCCCTAGCTCGCGAGCCGCGACGCGAAGGGATGGAAATTGGACCAAAGTCCACTTTACTCACGTATAAAATGGACTATCATCCATTCTGCCGGTTGCACATTCTGCCGCCCTGGCCCGCGCGTGAACCTCCCCCGCTACCTCGCCCCCCATCTCGCCGAAGTGCTGCGGACGAGAATGGTGTTCGTCGGCGGGCCCCGTCAGGTCGGAAAGACGACGCTCGCCCTGTCGCTGATCGGGCCGCAGGCGACCGAACGGCACCCGGCCTATCTCAATTGGGACGACCCCAAGACTCGGCCCCCGCTCCGCCGCGGGGAGCTGCCGGCCGGGGAGCCATTGGTCGTGCTCGACGAGATCCACAAGTACGCGCGCTGGCGAAATCTGGTGAAGGGACTCTACGACACCGAGAAGGGTCAGCGCCGATTCGTCGTCACGGGTTCGGCGCGGCTGGACCATTACAGGAAGGGCGGCGACTCGCTCGCAGGG
Organism: Gemmatimonadota bacterium; assembly: GCA_016873995.1. Classification (GTDB taxonomy): domain Bacteria; phylum Gemmatimonadota; class Gemmatimonadetes; order Longimicrobiales; family Gaopeijiaceae; genus UBA2982. The sequence goes on along the minus strand of VGVR01000006.1, from coordinate 63,693 downwards.
AGGTACCGGCACTTCCGACTTCACCCCTTCTCGCTCACCGAACTGGGGGGCACGTCGGACGACGGAGTTCGAGACACCCTGGCGGCGTTGCTCGAGTTCGGCGGCTTCCCCGAGCCGCTGCTGGCACGAAGCGAGCGGGCGCTCCGTCTCTGGCAGAGGGAACGGCTTACGCGAGTTGTGCGAGAGGACCTACGGGACCTCGAGCGCGTGCGCGAGATGTCGCTCATCGAGCACCTCGTCGACCTGTTGCCGGCTCGAGTGGGCTCCTTGTTGTCCGTGGCCGCCCTGCGCGAAGACCTCGAGGTGGACTTCAAGACCGCCGGGCGCTGGATCACGATCCTCGAGAACTTGTACGTGTGCTTCCGCATCCCGCCATTCGGCGCGCCGCACATACGCGCACTCAGGAAGCGGCAGAAGCTCTACCTGTGGGACTGGTCGGTGGTGCCCGACGCCGGCGCTCGATTCGAGAACCTGGTCGCATGTCAGCTGCTCAAGTACTGCCACCTTCAGGAGGACATCGAGGGTCATCGGATGGAGCTGCGCTTCCTGCGCGACACCGATGGGCGTGAGGTCGACTTCGTGGTGCTCCGCAATCGGTCTCCGCTGTTTGCCGTCGAGTGCAAGACGGGGGAGGGTGCGATCAGCCAGGCCACTCGCTACTTCGCCGAACGGACCAGCGTGCCTGTCTTCTACCAGGTCCATCTCGGTGAGCGGTACGCACAGAGTGGGAAGGTCACGGTCATCCCGTTCGCCCGCTGGTGCCGCGAGCTCGAGATGCCCTAGGGCGCACTCGGGCCGGCAACGATCGATGGTACACGGCCTGACGCTCCGGTCGCGGCCCTCGCCGACGTCATTCGCTCCAAGGAGGCAACGGGGCGCGAGAAGGATCGACTCACGCTGCCGACGCTGCGGCGACTGCTGGAGCGGACGAGTCGCTAGCGTCGAGCAAACGGCCTCAGAGGTTGCCACAACACCGCTCCACCCGCAGACTGTCCGCCTGTCTCAGCGCGCCGCTATCGACGAACAGGTGGCCTCACGTGACTGACTTCCGCCGCATTCAGCGCCTAGGCCTCCTCGTCGGCACCACCCTGTTCGCGGCAATGCTCGTCCTGCCCGCGCCTGCGTCGTTGAGCGAGGCCGGTTGGCGCACCGCTGCCGTGACGGTCCTCATGGCCGTCTGGTGGATGACCGAGGCGATCCCGATCCCGGCGACGGCGCTCCTTCCGCTCGGCCTCTTCCCCATGCTGGGCGTGCTCGAGATGCCGGCTGCGGCCGCGCCCTACGCGAACGAGCTGATCTTCCTGTTCATGGGTGGCTTCTTCCTGGCCACAGCCATGGAAAAGTGGGGGCTCCACAAGCGCGTGGCGCTCGGTATCATCGCTGCGGTGGGGTCCAGCCCCAGGCGGCTCGTGCTGGGCTTCATGCTCGCCACGGCATTCATCTCCATGTGGATCAACAACACGGCGACGGCGGCGATGATGCTCCCGATTGCGATCGCCGTCGGCGAGATGCTGAAGCCTCGTGGAGGAGCGGCGAATTACAAGTTCGGCGTCGGCCTCATGCTGGGCGTCGCGTACGCGGCCTCGATCGGCGGTGTCGCGACGCTGATCGGCACGCCAGCCAATGCGATCCTGGCCGGCGCCGCAGATGAGCTGCTGGGCGTCGAGATCGGGTTCGTCCAATGGATGGCGGTTGGACTCCCGATTGCTGCGCTCCTCATTCCCATCACCTGGCTGATCCTGCTGCGCCTCTATCCGCCCGGCGAGCTCGCTGGCGACGCCGGAGCGGTCATCCAAAAAGAGACCGACGCGCTCGGTCCCTGGAGCAAGGGAGAGCGCATCGTCGCCATAGTCTTCGTGGCCACGGCGCTCGGCTGGATCCTCCGCGCCGAGAAGACATTCGGGGGCGTCACCATACCCGGCCTCGAGACTTGGGCCCCGAACCTCGAGGACTCCACCATCGCGATGATCTCCGCGGTGGTGCTCTTCCTCATCCCGGTCGACTGGAAGAAGGGCGAGTTCACGCTCGACTGGCCCACGGCTCGCAAAATCCCGTGGGACGTCTTGGTTCTGTTCGGTGGAGGCCTCTCGATCGCGCGCGCCATGGAGGTCTCGGGCCTCGCCGCCTGGATCGGGGGCCTGGTGTCGGGACTGGCGGGCGTGCCGACCATCGTGGTCGTCTTGGTCGTCACCACGCTCATCGTCTTCCTCACCGAGGTCACGTCGAACACCGCGACCGCCACCATGGTGATGCCGGTGGTCGCGGGGGCCGCGGCGGGGCTCGGGGTCGAGCCGCTCCTCCCCATGGCCGCCGCGGCCCTCTCGGCGTCGATGGCGTTCATGTTGCCTGTGGCGACTCCACCGAACGCGATGGTATTCGCGTCCGGGTACCTCACCATCGGTCAGATGGCCCGCGCCGGCTGGTGGCTCAACCTGTGGTCGATCGCGACGATCACGCTGCTCGGAAGCTTCCTCGTGCGCGTATTCCTACTATGAGGCGTCGCCGGGTCGCGTAACGCGCCGCGACCGCTCAGAGCGTCGCGATGAACTCCTTCACGACCGCTGCGGTCATGGGGGCGGAGAGGACATCCGTGTGCGCGGATCCGGGCATGAGCCGGTACGGGATGCCGGCGGCCTGGGAGAGTCGTTCCGCGTGCTCGCGGCTCACGCGCGCGTCGTTCTCGGGATGGAGGATGAGGGTCGGCCGGCGCAGCTCCCGAATGCGTCGCGTCACCGAGTGCGGCCGAAACGTGCCCCCGAGCCGCCACCACCAGAACGGCCGGAGCACCTTCACCATCAACCCCCCAGGTAGTCCCCTCTGCGAGAAGGCTTCCGCCGTGATGCGGAGCACGTCGGACGGTGTCGCGATGAGAACCAGGCCCGCGACCTTCGCGCCTTCGGCCACAGCCAACACGCTGGCCGCGCCGCCGAACGAGTGCCCGAGCAGGACGAGCGGCCTGCCGGGAAAGCGTTGCTGGGCGTAGGCGACCACGGCCATCACGTCGTCGCGCATATGCCGCACGGTAACGAATGACGCGGCTCGGTTGCGGCCGTGCCCGCGCATGTCGAACAAGAGGACGTCGTGCCCTGCGCGCACCAGCGGCTCTGCGAGCCTGAGCACCGTGCCGTAGTTGGCGCCCCAACCGTGGGCCATGAGCACGAGCGGCGCCTTCGCCGCCGCGCTGGCGGCCGGCACGAACCAGCCCGCCAGGGCATGCCCCGCACCGGAAATGACGATGTCCTCGTGAGCGAGTCCCGACTCGGGCAGCGACCGCTCGGGGAGGCGAGGCGTGGGCCGGATCACGGAATTCGCGACCCGGTCCAGCCAGTATGCGCCCCCCGCGGCGGCAACGCCGAGCGCGAGGAGCGCGAGCGGGTTCAAGGACTCGGCTCGACCGGCCGCGCGACCATGATGCCGTCTTGCCCGCCGATCGAGAGGATGCGCTCGGCGAGCGAGACCGTGCTGATCTCGACCGAGTCACCCACCAGCGGCGCATGCAGTAGGTGCAGGCTCCCGTCCACCCAGAGCGCGAGGCCGGTGTGCGCTACGTCCAGCCCAGCTACCGTGCTGGTCGCGGCGATGATGTCGCCGTCACGGATGCCAACCGCCACCTCGGCGATACGCGCCTCTGGAATGAACACTCGTCCGCGGCCGTTCAGTGCCGCTTCGGTCGCGCGTACGGCCGCGAGGTTCGCAGGGTCACTCAGCTGTCGGTACGCATCCGGGTGCGTGCTCATGAAGTCGATCGGCTCGGCGTCGGGAACTCCACCCAGCTCGCCAGTGAGGTCGCGCACCAGCCCGCGACGATCGTTGTCTTCGATCCAATCGCTGAAGTAGTGCAACCGGCTCGGATACCCGGCGATGGCCCCATCCCGATACCGGAGCTGGGTGAGCAGCCTGCCGTAGGCCGCTTCGGCTTCCGCTCGACGATCGAGCGACCCGGCACCGCCGGCCTTCACGAAGCGCGCGAGCGCGAACGCGTTCTCCACGAACGTGACGCAGTCGAGTCCGCGGAAGTTGATGACGAGGTGCTCGGGCCCGTCTTCTTCGAGGGTCCGGGGCACGTACGCAGTGCCGACGAACGAGCGGCCGATGGCGGCCGTCGCCTCGGCGAGCGACACGGTGTCGAGCCCCTGATCCGACGCCCACCGCACTCTCGCCTCGAAGATCGCCCAGTCCTCGTCCGCCCACGTTGGGACCGGAGCCCCTATGTCTTCGACGATGGGCGGCCGGTGCGGCTCCAGCGGCGACCAGAGCATGGCCGCCACGGCGATCAGGACGACCATCAAAGGGCCGAGAAGGGCGCGATATCGAATCATCGGCCCTGCGTACCTAAGTCGTGTTCGGACTTCATGTTACCAGGTGTCATCACGGGTGGACCCGGACCATATCGAGGCAGGGGCCGCGAATCGTGCGTCGCCGAAAGCTAAGCTCCACTGCCCCGCGGCGACCACTTCACGGGCTCCGGTAGACAGTCCCCCGCACCGACGTAGTTTTGGTGTCGTCGCCGACACTCCGTCGGCAGGAGACCCGAGAATGCCGTACCCAGAGATGATGGTCGCGCCGATGCGTCAGGATCTCGTCCGCATCGGCTTCAAGGAGTTGAAGAGCCCAGCAGACGTCGATGCGGTGCTCGGGGTCGAGAAGCGCACCACGCTCGTCGCCGTCAACTCGGTGTGCGGGTGCGCCGCCGCCATGATGCGCCCGGCGGTCTACCTCTCCCTCCAGGGCGAAGCCAAACCGGAGGTGCTCACCACGGTTTTCGCAGGCCAGGACATGGCGGCCACGGACCGGGCCCGCGAGTACATTGCCGGGTACCCGCCATCGTCGCCTTCCGTGGCGCTCTTCAAGGACGGTGAGCTCGTGTACTTCATGGAGCGCCATCAGATCGAGGGTCGCTACCCCGAGGAGATCGCAGCGGATCTCCGGGCTGCCTACGACGAGCACTGTTAAGGTTCGGTAGACACCCTTGCGGCTAGGGGGCTCACCCCGCAAAGTCTCGGGCCGCTGAAATCAGGGGTCGCCGTGTTCCAGACTCTCCTGCAAGGTCAATTCGACCATCTGGACGTGGTAGCTGCGGCGGCGGACGGGTTCCTGATGGGCCAGTCGATAGGGGGTATTGCGGTGAAACGAGCGCAGGACCGCAACAGGGTCGAGCGTGCCCACCAAGGCAGCCGGGAGCAGGGAACGGATCAAGCCGCCCCATTGCTGCGGCTGTTTGAACACCAGGTGGACTCGGCGCGCGTCGGCACGGGCCAGTACACGCAGCAGCTCACGCGTCTCGTCCGCCGTGTACTCCTCCAGCACTTCGTGAAGAATGATGTCGTCGAACGCGCCGCGTGCGGCGATCAGGTCCTTGCAGTCGGCCACCGCCAGGGTTGGCCCGCGCTCTCCTACCCGCTCCCGAGCTTCTGACACGTGATCGGCCAACACGTCGACCGCGGTGACCCGCGCGCCCTGCGCCGCCAGTCGCTGCGCCATCAGCCCGCGGCCGCAGCCTGCATCGAGAATGCGCCGTCCCGCGATCGGCTGGAGGCGCCCGAGCAGCGCCCGGTAGGTGTCGATCCGACCCAAGACCGCGTTCTCCTCCCAGTAGGTCGCGGGGGATTCTCGCTCGATCCGCGCCCACACCTCCTCCCACTCACCGGAGTAGAGGGCCCGCAGTCTGGAAGGGAGATCCTGGGTCATAGGCTCGGGATCGCGCGGCGCGAGACGGCGTCTCGGCGTAGTCGGCGGCCGCGGCTCGCGGCCTTCGGCGTCGCCGCGATGGCGCTGGTCATGGTCGGTTGCTCGGACGAGCTACCTCCGCCTCCGCCGCAACCTATCGCCTTCAGCCACTCGGTGCACATCGAGAACGAGATCGAGTGCACGCGTTGTCACGAGGGTGTCGAGACACAGGCCCAGGCCGGCCTTCCCGCCATGGCAGCGTGCGCTTCGTGCCACCGTCGGCAGGCCGCGGATCATCCCGAGGTCGTGAAGTTCATGGAGCAGTACGCCAACGGAAACGGCGAGCCGATGGTGTGGCGCAAGGTGCACGTGATCCCCACCTCGGCGATGGTCCACTTCAAGCACAGCCCGCACGTCCGAGCGGGCGTCGACTGCGCTACTTGTCACGGAGACGTGGGCTCGATGACGGTGGCTCAGCAGGTCGTCGACGTGGCCAACATGGGTTGGTGCCTCGACTGCCATCGCGAGCAGGACGCGAGCATCGACTGTATGACCTGTCATCACTAGGGAGAGAGGGTTGCGCAGAAGAGACTTCGTAAAAGCGACCTCGGTCGCGGCGGGTGCCACGCTGCTCGAAGGGTGCGGGAGCCCGGAGGAGCAGTTCATCGTGCAGCGGGTGCGCCAGACTCCCGAGCTGCCCGGCGAGAGCGGTTGGCGCTTCAGCGTGTGCCGTCAGTGCGCGGCCGGCTGCGGCATCGTGGTGCGCGTCGTCGACGGTGACGCCAAGAAGATCGAGGGCAACCAAGCCCACCCCGTGAACAAGGGCGGCGTCTGCGCGCTCGGACACTCCCTCCTGCAGGAGCTCTACAACCCCGACCGCATTCTCCAGGCGCAACGCAGCTCGGGCAACCGAGGCTCCGGCGCCTTCGAGGCCGTGGCCTGGGACGACGCGATCGCGCAGGTGGTGTCCGCCATTGGCGCGGTGCCCGCGGACCGGATCGCCATCGTCGCGTCGGACCGCTCCGGCCTCACGGGCGCGCTTTGGCGCCGCTTCGCGGCTGCACTCGGCGCACCGGCTCCCGCCTTCCTCGAGGCTCCCGAGTTGGAGGTCGAGCGGCGGGCTGCACAGCTCGCGCTCGGCACGACCGACCTGCCGTACTTCGACATCGCCAACGCCGACTGCGTGCTCTCGATCGGCGCTCCGATCCTGGATCCAGGGCGCAGCCAGGTGCACTTCACGCGCGCCTTCGCGGACATGCGGCGCGCACGCCCGACCCGCCGAGGCCGCTTCATCCAGGCCGAGGCGCGCATGTCCCTCACGGCGGCCAACGCCGACGTGTGGCTACCGGTTCGGCCCGGCACGGAGGGCGTGCTCGCGCGAGCGATCGCCGGCCACATTCTCGCATCCGGCTCGGTGCCCGCGGATGCGGCACGCCGCTATCGGGTGCTCTTCCCGGGGGATGCACCGAGTACAGCGGACGCAGCCACGCAGTGCGACGTGCCCGAGGAGCGCATCGTCGCGGTTGCTGAAGAGCTGAGGACCGCCGAGCGTGGGCTGGTCATCGGCGGCGGCTCCGCTGCGGCGCACTCGAACGGTCTCGCCAACGTCGCGGCGGCGCTCGGCCTGAACGTGCTGCTGGGCAACCTCGGCCGCGTTGGCGGGGTGTTCGCTCCGGCTTCCCTGGGACTGACGCGCACCGTCGAGCCGAGCAACCCGGCAGACTCGCCGATCGCGGAGCTGGCCGCACGCCTCCGTGGGGAGTCGGGAGAGCCGGTCGAGCTGCTCATCGTGGCGGATGCCGACCCGGTTCACGCGCTTCCGGCGGGCTGGGGCATCCGCGAGGCGATCGGACGTGTGCAGACCGTCATCGTACTGTCGAGCTTCCGCGACGACACGGCGCTCCAGGCCAACCTGATCCTGCCACTCGCCACCGAGCTCGAGCGCTTCGAGGCCTACGAGTCGCCGACGTCGGCGGGTGTCGCCGCGCTCGGCTTGGCCGAAGCGGTGGTCGAGCCGATGGGTGACGGCCAGCACCCTGCAGATATCCTGCTTGCTGTCGCGCGCGCGCTGCCCGAGTCCGTCGCTTCACGGTTCACGTGGGCGAGCTACGAGGCTCTGGTGCGCGCTCGTGTGGGCGAAGACCTGGCGCGCATGCCGGGGAGCGCTGGAGCCACCGCATCCGCGTATCTGTCGGCCGCCATCGACCGCGGCGGCATTTTCGGTGACGCTGCGGCGATGTCGGCGCCGTCCGGTCCCACGGGCGCTGCCCCCGAGCTGCCGGGCGCTCTCTCCGAGGGGGGCCCCGAGTACGCGTTCGGCCTCCTCCCGTTCGCTTCGGTGAAGAACGGCGACGGGCGAGGCGCGAACCGCCCTTGGCTCCAGGAGCACCCGGACCCGCTCTCCACCGTCATGTGGGGCTCGTGGGTGGAGCTCTCCCCGGCGGATGCGGCCGAGCTGGGCATCCACGACGGCGACCGCGTCCGCGTCGAGTCCCAGACGGGCTCCGTCGAGACGCACGCGGTGATCGACCCGGCGGTTCGGCCCGGCGTCGTGTCGATGCCGTTGGGTCACGGTTACGCGGACAACGGCCGCTACGCGCAGGGCCGCGGCGCCAACGTCATGGCGCTCGTCGGCGCGGGGCGCGTGGACGGCACCACGGCATCGGCCTGGGCTGCAACGCGCGTGCGCATCACGCGCGTCGGTGAGGGAACGATGGTGCGCTTCGGCCGCCGCTACGAGGGTGGTGAGCCCGAGCTGATTCCGGTGGGATGGGCACCTCAACAGACGAGCCAACTCGTGCAGATCCGGGGGGCCCGCGTATGACGCGCTGGGGAATGGCGATCGACACCGACCGCTGCACCGGGTGCGGCGCGTGCGCGGTGGCGTGCCACGCCGAGAACAACATCCAGACCGTAGGGGAGGTCGAGGCCGCCAGGGGGCGCGCGATGCACTGGATGCGCATCGAGCGCTACTACGAGGGCGTTTTCCCGGACGTGAAGGTCCGCTTCCAACCGGTACTCTGCCAGCAGTGCGGTCACGCTCCGTGCGAACCGGTGTGCCCCGTGTACGCCACGTACCGTACGCCCGAGGGGCTCAACGCGATGGTGTACGCGCGCTGCATCGGCACGCGCTACTGCGCGAACAACTGCCCCTACACCACCCGCTACTTCAACTGGTTCGCGCCCGAGTTCGATGCGCCGCTCGAGCGGCAGCTCAACCCGAGCGTGAGCGTGCGCCCCGCCGGCGTCATGGAGAAGTGCACGTTCTGCGTGCAGCGCATCCAGGACGCACAGGAAGTCGCCGCGCAGGAGGAGCGCGAGGTTCGCGACGGCGAGATCAAAACCGCCTGCTCGCAGTCCTGCCCGGCGCAGGCGATCACGTTCGGTGACCTGGACGACCCGGAGAGCCTGGTCGCCCTGCTCGCACGTACGGAACGCACCACGCACCTGCTCGAGGACCTCTCCACGGAGCCGTCGGTGATCTACTTGAGGGGAGGACGCTAGATGTCCGGGCCCGCAGCGAGCATTCACGAAGAGGCACTGGTCCGACCTCTCAGCGGCTTCCGCCCGAAGCTCTTCTTCGGCAGCCTGGTCACCGGCCTCCTCGTTGCCGTGCTCTTCTATTCCTGGGGCTACCAGATCGTCAACGACATCGGTGTGGCGGGCATCAATCGGCCCGTCTTCTGGGGCTTCTACATCGTCAACTTCGTCTTCTGGATCGGCATCAGTCACGCCGGCACGCTCATCTCCGCGATTTTGCGTGTGACGCAGGCGGAGTGGCGCCGTCCGGTGACGAGATGCGCGGAAGCGATCACGACGTTCGCGCTCATGATCGGCGGACTCTTCCCGCTCATCCACCTCGGTCGGCCCTGGATCTTCTGGTACATGATCCCGCTCCCGAACGAGCGCGGCATCTGGCCCAACTTCCGCTCGCCGCTCATGTGGGACGTGCTGGCGATCACGACCTACCTGATGGGGAGCATTCTCTATCTGCTGCTCCCGATGATCCCCGACTTCGCGATCATCCGCGACAAGCGGCTCCGCGAGTACCCGAAGGGCTTGAAGACGCTCTTCTTCCGCGTGGCGGCGCTGGGGTGGCGTGGCACGCCGCAGCAGTGGTTCTCGCTCGAAGCCGGCATCAAGGCGATGGCAGTGGTGATCATCCCCGTGGCCGTGTCAGTGCACACGATCGTGTCGTGGGACTTCGCCATGGCCATTCAGCCCATGTGGCACAGCACCATCTTCGGACCGTACTTCGTCGTCGGTGCCATCTACTCCGGCGTCGCGGTGCTCATGGTCGCGATGTACCTCCTCAGAAAGGGCCTCGGCATCCACGAGTACTTGAGCGACAAAGTGTTCAACAACCTCGGGTTGATGTTCCTCGCGTTCGCGATGCTGTGGAGCTACTTCACCTTCGCCGAGCACCTGACCGTCTGGTACGGCAACGAGCACGCGGAGCGCGCTGTGTTCGACGGGCGCATCACGGGTGAGTTCTCCGGCTTCTTCTGGACGATGATCATCGTGAACACCGTCATCCCGCTCCTGATTCTGCCGTGGCCGAAGGGACGCAAGCCGCTCGGCACCGCCATCGTCGGGCTCGGTGTGCTGGTCGGTATGTGGATCGAGCGCTACCTGATCGTCGTCGGTACGCTGTCGACGCCTCGGCTCGAGTACACGCAGGGCTTCTATACACCGAGCTGGGTCGAGATCGGGATTCTAGTCGGCTCGGTCGGGCTCTTCGGGTTCCTCTACTTCGCGTTCTTGCAGCTCGCCCCCATCGTCTCGCTCTGGGAGGTGCGTGAGGGCGAGCACCTGACACATCGGGCCTTTGCAGCCGAGCAGGCGCTCCGGGCAGGGCGCGAGGGGGCTTCCCATGGCTGACGGTCGGCTTCACGCGGTCTTCGCACGGGCGGCGGATGCACGGGCGGCGCTGCAGCGCCTCGGCCAGGACGGAGTCGCCCCGGAGAACGTCGAGGTGAGGAGCTCCGTGCCGCTCGAGCACGACGTCGTGCCCGTCGGCGCGACCATCAAGTCGCGCATTCCGTGGACATCGCTCGCCGGCGCCACTGTGGGGGGCACCGCGTTCTTCTTGATGGTGAAGCTCACCTCGGAGGCGTACCCCCTCCCGACGGGCGGTCAGCCCATCGTTGGGCTCCCACCCGCCGGCGTCATCACCTTCGAGGGCGTCGCCATAGGCGCGGTGCTCACCACCGTGGCCACCGTGCTCTTCGAGTGTGGCCTACCCGGCTGGCTGAAGAAGCCCGGGCCGCTCGACCACCACATCGCCCTGGATCACATCCTGGTGTCGGTGAAGTGCGACGAGGGTGCGTCCACCGCCTGGACGGCGCACGCGGTGGAGACGGCGAGAGGGTAGGGCTCCGGCATTACGGTCGGAGTCGACCGACGACTTCGAGCGGACACCCAAGTTACGCAGGGCATATCCGCCGCGTCGGGTGCAGTCGCCACAACGCTGATCCACGTATCCCTCCAAGATCGCACCGCGGAGGAGATCGATACAGGCTCTCGCTGGCCGCGTGGTGACCCACCTGCGCATCGATTAGGATTGGTCCAGGGGCAGCCGTTTCTCATGTCAGCCCCTCTGACTCGAGCCCTGGAGGGACCATGTTCGGAACTTCGAACCGCCGGACGAGCTTGAGCGCTGCGCTCACGCTCTCCGCAACTGCACTCGCGGCATGTGGGGGAGATTCCCCCACGGACGTGTCCACCTGCGACCCCGAGGTGAACCTCTTCCCGACACCGGTCAGCGACGCGACCTCGCCTTTCGCGGATGTGGACGACTCTTTTCTCCAGGTCGCCTTCGCAGGTGGATTCACGTTTTCGTGATTCGGAGCCCAGTACACCAGCGTGTTCTTGAACACGAACGGCGGCATGACGTTCGGAGCGGGCGAGGGAGACTACGACGTCGCGGCTGCCGACGTCACATCCCCCGGGATCGCGTTCTTCTGGGGCGACCTCGATGCGGGAGACAACGTGACCTCGACCGCGCGTCCCAACCAGATGAAGTATCAGTCGTGCTCCGACCGCTTCGTCGTCACCTACAATCAACTCCAGGACAACGACATCGACGCCTGGACCAACACGGCGACGGCGACGCTCGAGGCGAGCGGCAGGATCACGGTCCAGTACGGCACGGTCCTCAGCGAGGACATCCTGGTAGGCGTGTTCAACGGCACCCACACGAATGACAGGTACGTGGCGCTCCAGAACAACTACTCCGCCTATTCGACGAACGGGACGGGGACCATCCTCTTCGACGACTTTGGCCCCGGACCGACGCACACGGGCCAGGCGCTCTCGAATCGCACGATCACGTACAACCCATAGGTCTCAGGGACTGCCGAAGCGTCCCTGCGTGCTCATCATCTCGCCAAGCATGTCGTAGAGGGTGAGCACGCAGGGCCTAATCCGGGTTGGTGGGGGGAGGTCGGCCCCGCAACGTCGCACACGGCACGCCGCTCATCGCCCATCGGTCGCTTGGTCTGCGTGACCCCCGCAAATGAGTGCGCCCCCGAACCGATAGGCCGGGGGCGCATCTTCGCCGCGGATTTCCCCGCGGGGCGCCCGCCCGGGAGAGAGTCGGTCGGGGCGCCCCTGCGAGATGGGGTCGCGGCCACCCAAGGTGCCCCGCGCCCAGGTCAGGGGGCAGTCAGGAGGAGGTCGGGCGCGGCTGTCGGGAGAACCTCTATGGGCGGCACTTCGTGGTTCCGATGGCAGACCGCTCGCTCGAGAAGCAGCGGGTGGTGCCCCTTCGGGAGGCATGGCGGCATAGTCCCGAGGGTCTCTGACCCCGGCGTCACCGAATAGCGCTCCCCCCGCTGTACGCCCCCACGAACCACCCGCGGAACTCGTCCATGCGACGGGGTGGGCGGGCCGGATCCGGCAAGGGTCCCTCGACGAAGCCCAGCTCCCGGAACGGTTCCAGCACTTCGGCGTCGCGCGCAAACACGTGCACAGGCACGTCGGGCTCGGCTGAGCCGGTCACCCAGGGGGCGGCCTGGTGGTCTCCGGCCACGATCAGAAGCGTCCTGTCGTCCAGGTACCGCTCCGCGAACTGCGTCATCGCCTCGAGCGAGTAGACCATGGACTGCGCGTAATTGACGCGCAGGGAGTCCACGTCCCACCAGACGTTCTCTGGTGGCTCTCCCTCCACGCGGTGCGCCTCGAACGCGGATCCGTCTCCCACTGCGTCCCAGTCGACGAGCGGCACGACCGGCGTCCACGGCGCATGGCTGCTCACCATCCCTACTTCGACGAAGAGCGGACTCTGCGCCTCGCGCAGGAGCGCACCTAGAAACGACCAGGTGAACTGATCGGGCATGGTCACCCAGTAGAATTGCGGCCCCGCATAGGGCATGTTCTGAGCGGTATGAACCTCGTCGTAGCCTATGCGCACTGCTTCCGGCCAGGGTGTGGTGATCGCGGGCATGACGGTGGCCGTGCGGTATCCGGCACGCCGGAAGTCGTCGATGAGGGTCTCACGGTCGCTCGTGAGGAGCAGCTGGTAGCGCAGCTGATTCTCGAGCCAGAGGCCGCTCAGCATGGTTCCATGGGCGTACCACGACTGACCGCCGAGCGTGGGCGAGACGAGCGAGCCAGTCAGCATGCGAATGCCAGCGGCTTCCAAGCGGGTGCTCGCCGAGTCGAGGAGCGGGCGCACGACCGCCCCGAATTGCGGGTCCTCGAGCGTTGCCATCCCGTAGGATTCGAGATAGACGAGCGCCACGCTCCGACCCTCCAGGCGTGCGAGGAGCCCCGGCAGCTCCGCGAACGCCCGCGGGTCCGCTGCCAGCTCCGCGTCGAACGCCACGCGCTCCGCCCGGCGTGCACGCACCTGGCCGACTTGCGCGCGCAGGAAACTGGCACCGGGCGCTGGGAACCGGACTGCGATGGGAGGCGCGACGAAGCCCACGAGGCCCGCGAGCACCGCTCCCGACGCGAGGCCGACGGCCACGCGACGAACCGCGCCGGGGCGTGACGGGCTGGCGTCGGACTTGGTCGGCGCGAGTAGCCACCCGGTCCCGGCCACGCCGAGTCCGGCGGCGAAGATGACGGCCACGAACCAGAGGACGGTCTTCGCGAGCCCGAGGTTGCCGACGCTGAGCCGCCACACGGCGTCCAACAGATACAGGTCGAGGGACAGGTCGAGCGGCCTCCCGAGGCTCTCGAAGAAGACCACGTCGGCGAAGAGCGCCATCGCCAGCAGAACGAGCCCGCAGGAAACGACCCACACGAGAGCTACGCTCCAGCGACGACGGGGAAGCAGCGCGGCCGCACCGACCAGGAGTGCAGCCTCGACCGAAGCCCACGGAAGGGGGTAGCCATGGACCGCCGCCGGGATCCAGGAAGGCGCCAGGATCAGCCCATTGACAAGCATCCACGCGCAAACGAGCCTGACCATCACCTCACCGGCCGGAGTCCACGGGCGCCTCGAGCGCCCGCCAGTGCCTGAACCGGTCGGGGACGACCTGCCCGCCATGATCGCCATTCCAGGCTTGCCGCCCCACGACACCCGGTTTCGGGCCCCTCTCGGCCAACGATAACCACCGGGGCGAATGGCACACAAAGCGGAACGGGGAGTCTTCGAGCTCCGGCAGGGGCGCGTCCTCTGCATCACGGATGGACCGGATCGTCCGCGGGCTCTCGTCGCGGCGGTAGAGGGCTTGGGCGTCGGGAGCTTCGACCAGCTCCGCTCCTTCGATGAACCTCTGCGACTCGTCGTGACCGCCCATCGCGGCCGGGCGATGGGCCTGCGCCCACACGAGGGCGGCGCAAACATCAGCTTGGAGCTTGCGGCAGAGGAACGACCGGAGACGATCCTCGCGCTCGCGGCCGACCGGCGCACGCCTCGGCCGAGCTCGGGCATGGGGCGCGGCGCCTCACCGGCGTCCCGTGCCCAGACGGCCGGACTGACCCTGGTCCGCCTCGGTGGCCTCCTCCCCGCCATCGTGGCGGTGGAGTTGGCGCCGGGCTCCGCGCAGCTGGAGCGTTGGCTCCGCGAGGGGGTGGTCCTCGACGTCTCCGCCGACGAGGTCGAGCGCGCCGAGGGCGGCACCGCCGCTGACGTGCGCCCTGTCGCCGAGGCACCTGTGCCGCTCGCGGTCGCGGAGAACTCCCGCATCGTCTTCTTCCGCGAGGGAGGTGGGCTGCTCGAGCACGTCGCGGTCCTGATCGGTCCGCGCGAGGCCTGGCCGGACCCGGTTCCTGCCCGACTCCACTCGGCCTGCCTGACCGGCGACCTCTTCGGCAGCATGCGGTGCGACTGCGGCGAGCAGTTGCGCGGCAGCCTCGATTACATCAAGCGCCAAGGGGGAGGGGTGCTGGTCTATCTCGCCCAGGAAGGCCGCGGAATCGGCCTCGGCAACAAGATCAGAGCGTACACACTGCAGGAGGCTGGGCTCGACACCATCGATGCGGATGGCGTGCTCGGCTTCGGCGAGGACGGGCGGCGCTACGAGGCCGCCGTGGGCATCCTCCACCACCTCGGGGTGCGGCGCGTGGAGCTGCTCACGAACAACCCGCAGAAGGTGCGTGCGCTGGAGGAGAGCGGCATCCAGGTCGCCGCGCGCACACCGATCTTCGGCGGCATCAACCGCCACAACCTGCGGTACGTCCAGGCCAAAGTAGATCGCTCCGGTCACTGGCTGACGGACATGATCTCGCAGCGCGCTTCGGGTATCGAGCCGTAGGCGGCGGGATCGTCGCCCGCCACGGAGTAGTGAGATGACAGAGCCCAGGCAGGGTGACCGAGCGGCGTCCGTGGGCCGCGCCAGGGTGGACGGAAAGTTCCTCGAGGTCTCTGGCCAGCGCTTCCTGATCAAGGGCGTGGCCTACGGAACGTTTGCACCTGACCTGGACGGCGCCCAGTTCCCGCGTGCGCAGCGGGTCGACCAGGACTTCGCGCTCATGGCCGGCGCGGGGATCAATACGGTGCGCACGTACACTGCGCCTTCGACGGTCGTTTGGGACATGGCGGACAAGCATGGGCTCCGGGTGCTGGCGGGGCTCGCGTGGCCGCAGCACATCGCGTTCCTCGACGACCGCAAGCTGGTGCGCCGCATCCGCAGCGACGCGGTGTCGGCGGTGAAGGCCGGCGCCGCGCGTCAGTCGGCGCTGCTCTTCGCACTCGGCAACGAGATTCCGCCAGGGCTCGTCCGTTGGTACGGCGCCCGCCGCATCGAGCGATTCCTGCGCGACCTCTACGACGAGGTGAAGAGCGCGGCGCCGGAGAGCCTGCTCACGTACGTCAACTTCCCGCCCACCGACTACCTCGACCTCGAGACGTTCGACATCTGTGCGTTCAACGTCTATCTGCACCGCGCACCCGATCTGCGCGGATATCTCGCGCGACTGCAGCACCTGGCCGGGTCGCGGCCGCTTCTGCTCGCCGAAGCCGGCGGCGACAGCATCCGTGAGGGACTCGACGGGCAGGCATCGATCACCGCTGGCCACATCCGCGTCGCATTCGAGGAGGGCGCGTGCGGCGCAGTTGCCTACTCGTGGACGGACGAGTGGTGGCGCGGCGGCTCGCACGTGGAGGATTGGGCGTTCGGTCTCGTGGACGGAGAGCGTCAGCCCAAGCCAGCGCTCGCCGCCGTGAGCCGCACGCTCGCCGACGTGCCATTCCCTGCCGCCGCCCGAGCGGCTTGGCCCAGAGTGTCGGTCGTCGTGTGCGCGTACGACGCCGAGGCCACAACGGACGAGTGCCTCACGTCGCTCGAGCAACTCACCTACCCGGACTACGAGATCATCGTCGTCAATGATGGGTCGCGAGACGCGACGGGCGACATCGCGCGCCGCCACCCGCGTGCCCGCGTCATCGACGTGCCGAACGGCGGCCTGAGCGCCGCGCGCAACGTGGGCCTGGCCGCCGCTGGTGGCGAGATCGTGGCCTACACCGACGCCGACGTGCGCGTCGATGCCGACTGGCTGACCTACCTCGTGCAGCCGTTTCTCAGCTCGCACGTCGTCGGCGTGGGCGGCCCCAACGTGGTGCCGTCTGATGACCCGTGGGTGTCGCAGTGCGTGGCGCGCGCGCCGGGCGGCCCCGTCCACGTCATGCTCGACGACCGCGTCGCCGAGCACGTGCCCGGGTGCAACATGGCCTTCCGCCGTGACGCGCTGCTGGCCATCGACGGCTTCAACCCGGTCTACGTACGCGCCGGCGACGACGTGGACATCTGCTGGCGACTGCAGGCCCGCAAGCAGGAGATCGGCTTCGCGCCGGGGGCCCTGGTCTGGCACCGCCATCGCTCGAGCGTGCGCTCGTATTGGCGCCAGCAAGTGGGGTACGGGGAGGCGGAGGCTTGGCTCGACGCCCATCACCCCGAGAAATTCCTCGGCGGCCATTTGGTTTGGCGGGGGCGTATCTACAGTCCGCTTCCGTTCATGCGCGGCGGCTCGGATCAGCGCGTCAACACGGGGGTGTGGGGCACCGCGGCGTTCCCGTCGGTCTACAGCACCCAGGGGAACGGCTGGCGTTGGCTCCCGCACTCGCCCCTGTGGATGGTCGCATCCGCGGTGCTTTTCCTGATCGGCTTCTTCGGGCCGCTCGCTGGCATGGACGCGGCCTGGCTCCCCCTCATCGCCGGGACGGTGGGCGGCGCGATCACGATTGGACGCTGCCTTCAGCTGGCCTGGCGATCGAACCTGTACGGACTGCCGACGATTCTGGGGCGTTCGCCCCGGCGCAGTCGACTGCAGTACCGCCTGCTCATCTCCTGGCTACACGTGCTGCAGCCGATGGCGCGCTTCGCGGGCAGGCTGCGTGGGATGTCGCGTCCGCACGCGGTCACGCCGAAGCACCGCACGGGTCATCCTTGGAAAGTGTCGAGGCCAACGCTGCGCGACGTACTCGGCGCCTTGCGGCTCGTGAGTCGCGGCGGGGTCGAGACCTCCTTTTGGAGCGAGGCGTGGGTATCGCCTACCAAGATTCTCACCGAGCTCGTGAGCGTGTTGCGGGCAGCCCGGCCACCGCAGGTCGTGGACGTGGACGAGGGATGGCGGGCAGATCGCGATCTCAGCGTGGGCGTCGGCAGGTGGGCCTGGCTGCACGTGCAGACTGTGCTCGAGGAGCACCAGCACGGCGCGTGCATGCTGCGCGTCCGCAGTCGGTTGCGGCCGTCGTTCGTCGGCACACTGCGCGGAGCCACCTTGGCGGTGGTCGTCGTGGGCGGCATGAGCGCGTCTGTCTTCATCTACGATCCGATCGAGACGTTGGTGGTATCGGCCCTGGGCATCGCCGCGATCGGCGCGTGGGCCGCGTGGCAGGTGGTACGCGGTGCGTCGGTGCTGGAGCTCGCGGTCGAGCGCGTCACTGAGGGTGCCGGGTTGAAGAAGCTGCCGCGCGCCGGCGGGGCGGCGGTCGGTGTCGCGCGCCCCGCGGCGCACCCGACTCCCGCGGGGGCGCAAGCTCCCACGCCCCCGTCGCCGCCCGAGCGGATGCACGAGCCTCGGTTGGAGCCGACTCGCCGGCGCGCCGGCGACGGCGCCGTCGCAGCCCGTGAGCTGAGGTCACCGGAGTGAGCGTCGCCGCCTGGACGCTCGCGTTCCTGCGCCCCTACCGGAGGCAGGCGGCGGCGGTCGTGGCTCTGTCGGTCGTCGAGATCGGCCTGGTGGCTCTCGCACCCTGGCCGTTGCAGGTGATCGTCGATCACGTGCTCGGTGGCCGGCCACTCCCCGAAGTGCTCGCGGCGCTCACCCCTCAGGCGATCGCCGGAAGCGCGGTGGCGCTGCTGATCGCAGTGGTGCTCGCAGGGCTCCTCATTCAGCTGACGGGCGAGCTCGTGCGAATGGTCCACACCCAGCTGCAGACGCGCGTGGCCCAGCGCGTCGTGTACTCGCTCCGCCAGCAGCTCCTCTCACACCTCCAGGCGCTGCCGCTCCGCCACCATCTGGTGACACCCACGGCTGACTCCGTCTACCGGCTCGACGCCGACGCGTACTGCGTCAACGACCTCATCATCGGCGGGTTCTTCCCGCTCCTGGTCGCGGCACTCAAGCTGGCCGTGATGTTCGCCGTCCTGGTCTACCTCGACTGGACACTGGCGCTGCTCGCCCTCGCGGTGGCGCCGCTGCTTTTCCTCTGCCTCCGCTTCTATTCGCGCACCATGCTCGACCGGGCCGAGCGCGTGAAAGCGCTCGAGTCCACGCTCATCGAGCGGGCATTCGAGACGCTCTCGTCGATCGCGGCGGTGAAGAGCTTCACGCGCGAGCGGCACGAGCTGGCGCGCTTCGCGACCTCGGGCGACGCGACCATGCGGGCCCGCCTGAGCCTCACGTGGCAGGAGTCGACCTTCTCCGTCGCCGTCACGGCGATCACGCTCGTCGGGACCGCGGCCGTGCTCACCGTCGGCGGGATGCACGTGCTCGGCGGCACGCTCACCCTCGGCCAGCTGCTCGTGGTCGTGGCCTACCTCGCTGCCGTGTACGATCCGCTCTCCGCCATCGCCCACTCCGCCGGGTCGCTCCAGCAGGCGGTGGCGAGCGCACGCCGTGTGCGGGAGATCTTCGACCTCACTCCCGAGGTCCTCGACGACCCGACCGGCCGCGATGCGTCTGTGACGTCGGGACACATTCGCTTCGAGGACGTCGGCTTCGCGTACGACGCGGAGCGCGGCGTGCTGGAGAGGGTGAGCTTCGAAGCGCGACGCGGCGAGCTGGTGGCTCTGGTGGGGCTGACCGGGGCAGGCAAGACGACCATCGCGAGCCTCATTCCGCGCTTCTTCGAGCCGACCTCGGGCCGCGTCCTGCTCGACGAGCTCGAGCTGGCGCGGTACTCCCTGTCGTCGCTGCGCGCCCAGGTCGCTTTGGTACCGCAGCAGCCGGTGCTCTTCGCGGGAACGATCGCCGACAACATCCGCTACGGCCGCCTCGGCGCCACCGACGCCGAGGTCGCCGCCGCCGCGCGCGCCGCACACCTGCACGACTTCGTGTCGAAGCTCCCCGATGGATACGCCACTCAGGTGCGTGAGAGCGGAGCGACGCTGTCGGGCGGCGAGCGCCAGCGCCTCGGCATTGCCCGCGCGCTCCTGAAGGCCGCACCGATCCTGATCCTGGACGAGCCCACGTCGGCGGTCGACGCCATCTCCGAGAGCGCCATCTTCGATTCTCTGCGCAGCCTTCGCGCCAGTCACACCACCATCGTCATCGCGCATCGGCTTTCCACCATCAGAGACGCCACGCGGATTCTCGTTCTGGACGGCGGCCGACTAGTCGCGCAGGGCACACACGACGAGCTCACCCGCACCTCCGTGCTCTACCGGCGCATGTGCGCTCGACTCGCCGTCGGTCAGTCACTCGACGACGAGACGACGGCCGAGCAGATCCTTCGGGTCGGATCGTGAAGATCGTCTTCGCGGGCATCATCGCCCGCTATCCGTTCGGCGGCGTCACTTGGTGCTCGCTGATGTATCTGCTCGGACTGCGCGCGCTCGGCCACGAGGTCCTGTACATCGAAGACACCGGCGAGTGCGTCTACGACCCCGAGCAGGACGCGATCTCCACCGACCCCGGCTACGGCACGCGCTACATCCACCGCGCGCTGGAGCCGTTCGGACTCGGTGATCGCTGGAGCTTCGTGAACTACGAGGGCAGCTACCACGGACGGTCGCAGGCCGACGTGCGGGCGTTCTGCGCCGACGCCGACCTGTTCGTCAACCTGTCGGGGGGCACTTGGTTCTGGCGCGACGAGTATGCGTCCATTCCCCACCGTGTGTTCATCGATTCGGATCCGGTATTCACGCAGCTCGCGATCGCGAAGGGCGAGCCCTGGTACGTGGATTACTTCAAGGGCTTCGACCACCTCTTCACCTTCGGCGCCAACATCGGCACCGCCGCGTGTGACGTTCCGACCAGTGGACTCGCGTGGCATCCTACCCGCCAGCCCGTGGTGACCGACCTCTGGCGTACCGATATCCCGCCGTCTCGCGATCGCTTCACCACCGTGATGACGTGGAAGAACCAGAGCTTCCCCGACGTCGACGGCGGCAAGGATCGCGAGTTCGCGTCGTTCCTGGATCTGCCGGCCCGCACGGACGCGCGCTTCGAGATCGCCGTAAACGGGCCACTCGAGTTGCTCGAGGACCGCGGCTGGGCGCCCGTGCAGGCGATGAGCGTGTCCCGGTCGCTATGGGACTACCGTGACTTCATCCGCGACTCCAAGGCGGAGTTCGGGGTGGCGAAGCACGCGTATGTCGCGTCGCGCTCGGGGTGGTTCAGCGACCGCACCGAGTGCTACCTCGCAGCGGGTAGGCCCGCCCTCGTGCAGGAGACCGGCTGGAGCGCGCATTTGCCCGAAGGCACCGGGCTGCTCGGGTTCTCGGGCGTCGAGGAAGCGGTGGCGGGCTTGGAGCGCCTCGAGCGCGACTACAGTGTGCACGCGACGGCGGCGGCGGAGATCGCCCGCGAGCACTTCGATTCTTCGCGCGTCCTTCCTCCGCTGCTGGAGCTGGCGTGCGGATGACGCGCACCGCCACGCTTGCGCCCGCGGGGCGCTCCGGCGCGGAGTCGACGCATCTACGCATCGCGCTGGTCGGACCGGTCGCGCAGTCGATTCCACCCGCGCGCTCGGGCTCGGTCGAGAGCCACACCGCGCTCCTCGTCGACGGGCTGCTCGCGCGTGGACACGACGTCACGCTCTTCGCCACCGGATCGTCAGTCACCGCCGCGCGGCTGCATGCCACGTTCGCGCGCGGTTATCACGACGATGCGGACTTGTGGCCGTGGGAGCTGTGCGAGCTGCTCAACCTGTCTGCCGCTGTCCAGCGGGCCGCGGACTTCGACGTCATCCACTACCAGGCCGAGTATGCGCCGGTCTCCCTGGCGTTCGCGGGCGTCGTGCCGACACCCGTGGTGACCACGGTCCATCATGCGCCGGCGGCGACGGAGGTCGCGCTTTGGTCGCGGGCGTCGTCGTCGGGCGAGGCGCCGTTCATCGCGGTGTCGGAAGCACAGGCGCGGCGGCTCGACGGCCTCAACGTCGTCGCCACGATCCACCATGCGGTCCAGGTCGCGACGTTAGTGCCGCGGGGTGAGCCGAGCGACCAGCTCGTTTTTCTCGGCCGCTTCACCGAAGGCAAGGGCGTGCTCCAGGCGATCGAGGTTGCGCGGCGCACGGGCCACAGACTGGTGCTCGCCGCCGCCGCGAACGAGTACTTCGCGCAGGTGGTCGCGCCACTCGTCGACGGCAACCACGTCGTCTACGCCGGCGAGCTCGGACTCGACGACAAGGTGGAGCTGCTGGCTACGTCGCGCGCGCTTCTGTACCCGGTCCAGCTTGCCGAGTCGTTCGGCCTGGTGATGCCGGAGGCGATGGCGTGCGGCACCCCAGTTGCGGCGCTGCGCGGTGGCCCCGTCGACGAGGTGGTCGACGACGGCGTCACGGGCGCCGTGTTCGACACGGTCGACGACCTCGTCGACGGCCTCCCGCGCGTGCTCGCGCTCGATCGCGCACGGGTGCGCGCCCGCGCCGTCGAGCGCTTCGGCCCGGACCGGATGGTCGACGCGCACCTGCGTGCGTACGCGGGCGTGGTCGCGGCGGCGCGGACCGGAGGGCACTGATGGCCGTTCGTGATCGAGCCACAGGTGACCGCCGCAGCCTCCGTTCCTCTCTCCTGGCGATCTTCGCGCACCCGGACGACGAGTCGCTCGCGTGCGGCGGCCTGCTCGCGCGTGCCGCCGCGGAAGGCGCGCGCGTCTCGCTCCTCTGCCTGACGCGGGGCGAGCACGGGCCGACGGGCGGCTCATTGGCCGCGGGGGTCACGCTGGCCGACGTCCGCGCCCGCGAGCTCGAGGCGGCGGCGGGTGTGCTCGGCATCCACGACGTCATCCTGCGCGATCACGAGGATGGCATGCTCCCCTGGATCGACCCCGCGAGACTCGACGCCGACATCCTGGAAGCCATCCAGAGTACCGAGGCGGACGTGGTCGTCACCTTCGACGAGGACGGCCTCTACGGGCACCCCGACCACGTCGCCGTGCACGCGCGGACCACCGCCGTGGTCGGGGGGCTGGGTGCCGTGGGGCCCGCGCTCCGCTACGCGAGCATGCGCCCCGGAGCGATGCGCGAGCTGGTGAGCGCGGCGTCCGCCACGCTTCGCGGAGGCGACGGCGGCGGCGGAGCGTCGCGGCCCGCCATCGTCGCTGGACTCGACCCCGACGCTTTCGGCGCGATGGCGCCGCTGCCCACGCTGGTGCTGGACGCTGGGCGCTTCGCGGGGTTGAAGCTGCGCGCTCTGCAATGCCACCGCACACAGGTGGCCGGCAGCGTCTTCGAGCTGCTCACGGAGCCTGAGGCGCGCATTATCGGCGTCGAGCACTATCGTCACGCCAGCGTAGGCTCGGGCGCAGCCGCGTTCGTGGACGCTTATTGCGCGCCCGCGCCGGCGCTCGCATCGCGCTGAATCACGCATGCACGCGACGCTGCTCGAGATCCTGCGCTGTCCCTTCTGCGGCACCCCGTTTTCCCTCGTGGAGAACGAAGCCCTCCGCGCCACCGGGGACGAGATCGACGAAGGCGTGCTCGGGTGCGAGTGCTGCGCCTTCCCGGTCGTAGCGGGCATTCCAGTGCTCATCGCGAATGACGCCACACGCGACGCGATGCATGCGCTTGAGGACGGGCACCGGGACGACGCGCTCCTCGCGCTCCTCGGCGTGTCGGATGCTCACCGTCGCGAGCGCTTGCTGGACCTGCTGCGGAGTGGGGAGGCGACCTATCGCAGGGCGCTCGAGCTCCTCTGCGACGACGCGGAAGGGACCTGGTGTGTGCACCGATTCGCCGACCCCACGTTCGTTACCGCGGAAGCCCTGATCGGCGCGCTCGGCCAGGCCGAGTGGCCGTTTCGCGGCCGCGTGCTCGACCTCTGCGGCGGGACTGGCCACCTGACACGGGTGCTCGAGGCCCAGCGTACGCCCGATGGCGTGTCCACTGCTGGCACCGTGCTCGCCGACGTCGGCTTCTGGAAGATCTGGTTGGCGAGTCGCTTCACTTCGCCCGGCGTCGCCGCCGTCTGCTGCGATGGGAACAACTCACTCCCCTTCGCACGACACTCGTTCTCCACCGTGCTCCTCGCGGACGCCTTCCCGTACATCTGGCACAAGCGCATGCTCGCAGACGAGATGGTGCGACTCGTGGGCGACAACGGGCTCATCGTGATGCCGCACCTCCACAGCGCGCTCGGCGAGAACTACTCGGCGGGTGACACCCTCACGCCGGGGGCCTACCAGGCGCTCTTCCCTGAGCGACTTCCGCGCCTCTTCAGCGACGAACGGCTCTTCGAGGACGTCGTGGAGGGCCGCGTCGTCGACCTGACCAGAGACGTTCGGCCAGAGCAGCTCGGCACGGAGGCGTCGTTCACCCTGATCAGCAGCCCCCGCACCGACGCTTTTCGGCGCTACCAGGTACCGATGTCCAAGGACGTCCGCGGCGCGCTCGCAGTGAACCCGCTATATGCGCTGGAACGACATGGGAACTCGACGACGTTGACGCTGCGCTTCCCGACGCCCGAGTACGAGGCCGAGTTCGCGGAGTGCCGCCGTTACCTGCCCGAACGCATCACCGTCGACGCCGATCTGACCGCTCCGATCGTGGCAGCGGCGCTCGAGCCCGCGTACGCGTACCTACGCGATCACCGCGTTTTGATCGACGCACCCGTCGGCTACTGATGCCGGCGGATCGATCGCGCTCCATGGAGGCGACCACGACGTCTGACGTCGCCGAGTACTACGACCGGAACACCCGTCGCTTCCTGCTCATGGGAAGCGGTGTGCCATCGATGCACCGAGCGCTTTGGGCACCGGGCGAGGACTCTCCGGAGCGTGCAATCCGTCACGTCGACACCCTCCTCGCGAACACGATCGCCGGCTTCGCGCTCGGCTCGCGCCCGACCGTCTTCGACTTCGGTTGCGGGGTCGGCGGCACGCTCTTCCATCTCGCCGAGCGATTCCCGGACGCGCGCCTCACGGGCGTCACCTTGAGCCCGAAGCAGCTGCGGATCGCCGAGCGCTTGGCGCGCGAGGGCGGCGTGGCGGATCGATGTGCGTTCGTATTGGGTGACTTCCAGTCGGTCGACCTCGGGTCGACGGCCGACGTGGTCGTCGCGGTGGAGTCATTCGCGCACAGCACGTCGGCGCCGGACTTCCTGGACAACGTGGCTCGCCACCTCCGCGTCGGCGGGCGGCTCATCGTCGTGGACGACTTCCTGGCCGCCGACGAGTCAGTCCTGAGCGAGGGGCAACGCGCACGCGTCGCTGAGCTGCGCACCGGGTGGCGCCTGCCAGCGCTGTGCACCGTGGAAGGCCTCACGCGACACGGCGCGCGACACGGTCTCTCCGTCGACGTGTCGCACGACCTCACTTCGCTCACGCGGCCCGGGAGCCGCCTGCGCGACCGGCTGACCGGCTTTCTGAGCCCCCTGGTCGCCCGCATGGGGCTGGTCCGCATGCCCTTCTACGGCAACCTGATCGGGGGCAACGCCCTCCAGATCGGCCTTCGTGAAGGCTTCGTGCGATATCAGCTCCTGGTCTTCGAAAAGGCGGGGCGGTAGTGTCGCGATGCGCCGCAGGCGCGTACGATGGCCCTGTGTCCCCTCTCGCCAGGTGATCTCTCCCGTGACCCAGCCCCGCCTCTTGCTCGCCTCCGGCGCGCTCTGCGCCCTGCTGGCTCAGGCGGCGGTGATATCGGCTCAGGACGTCCCACCCCGGCGCGAGCCCATGGGGCTCGGCGTGATGACGTTCAACATCCGGACTTCCGCCATCGACGACGGACCTGACTCCTGGGAGTTCAGGAAGGAGATCGTCGCCGAGACGATCCGGCGTTCAGGCGCGCAAGTGGTCGGCATGCAGGAGGCGCTCGGAGAACAGATCGCATACTTGGAGCAGGCGCTCCCCGAGCACCGTTGGCTGGGGGTCGACCGAGGCCTGAACGGAGGCACGGGTCTGAGCGAAGCCACGCCCATCTTCTACCGCGCCGACCAGCTCGTACCGATCGAGTCCGGCACGTTCTGGCTGGGCGATCCACCGAATGGACAGTACCGGGGTCGCGGCGGGGGACGTGGCGGCTCCCGCATCGTGACGTGGGCACGCTTCCATCACTTCGACAGCTCCCAGCAGTTCTACGTCTACAACACCCACTTTTCCCCGCGAGCCGGAGAGCAACACCTCGTAGCCGCCGCACAAATCAACGAGCGCATCGCCGGACTCCCCCCCGGGAGCGCAGTGCTGACCATTGGCGACTTCAATGCAGCCGCTGGCTGGAGCGAGACATGGCGGGTGGCAACGAGCGCCGGTCTGCGCGATGCATGGGACATCGCGGCCGAGCGTGAGGGCCCTGCAGAGACCTTCGGCGGTTTCCTGGCCCCCGACGACAACAGGATGGGACGCATCGACTGGATCTTGGTCGGCGGTCCGATCGACGTCTTGCGCGTCGAGACGGTCCTGTACAACGAAGAGGGGCGATACCCTTCGGATCACTACGCGGTCTTCGCTACCCTCCGAGTCAGGCCCAGCTGACTCCAGCCCGTGCTCGAGTGGATCGGACTCGCCCGTTCGTTCGTCGTCTACTGGCGACCGGGTCGGCAACGTGCGCTGAGAAGACTCTACTCGACGTTCGTCCGTGAGGGCGACCTCGTCTTCGACGTGGGTGCCCACTTGGGCGACCGATCCGTGGCCTTCGCTGCCCTCGGTGCCAGGGTGATAGCGCTCGAACCACAACCTCATGTCGCGCGTTGGCTGCGCCGCATCGTGGGTAGGAACGATCGTATCGTGGTCCGCACGGAGGCCGTCGGCGCGACCCCCGGAACGGCTCGCCTCGCGATCAGCGCCCGGCATCCGACCGTCTCCACGCTTTCCGAACCTTGGCGGACGTCGATGACCCGTGCGCACCCCGGGTTCGAGGGCGTGCGCTGGGACGAGAGTGCCGAGGTCGCAGTCGTCACGCTCGACGAGCTCATCCGGAGCCATGGGAGGCCGAGCTTCTGCAAGATCGACGTCGAGGGATTCGAGGCGGAGGTGCTCGCCGGGCTCAACGAGCCCCTCCCGGCGCTTTCCTTCGAGTTCGTCGCAGGCCACCTCGAGGTCGCGTCGGCGTGCGTGCGCAGGCTACGGGAGCTCGGGTCGTATCGATTCAACGTGGTGCTGGGCGAGGGGCGTCGATTCGCTTTCGACGCGTGGATGGACGCAGACGCCGTCGACCTCTGGCTTTCCACGGGTGCCGGCGGCGCATCCTCGGGCGACGTGTACGCCCGACTCGGGCCTGCGGCCTGACCTCGCCATGACTGGCTCGACCGGAGCGCCACGTCGCGAGTGGGACGCCCTCACGCCTCGAGAGGCTCGAGAGGCCGCGAGGCGCGACCCCGTCATCGTGTTGCCGCTCGCGGCCACGGAGCAGCACGGCCCGCACCTCCCTGCGTCGACCGACGTCGACATCGGGCTCGGGATCCTCGACGCGGCGTTCAGGCAGCTTCCACCTGACCTCGAGGTCTGGACGCTTCCCGTCGTCAGGGTCGGCGCTAGCCTGGAGCATACGCGCTTTGCCGGCACCCAGAGCGTGACGACGGAGGAGATGATCGCGCGCATCGTGGAGTTGGGGGCGGAGCTCGCGCGCTCAGGCGTACGGCGCATCGTCCTCTTCAACAGCCACGGAGGGAACCAGGCAGCGGTCGACGCAGCCGCGCTTATCTTACGCGCGGAACACGACCTGCTGGTCGTGAAAGCGAACTACTTCCGCTTCGCCCGCCCCACGGACGTCGCCCTGCCCGACACCGAATGGCGGCACGGACTCCATGGCGGTGCGCTCGAGACGGCCATGATGCTGCATCTGCGTCCCGAGTTGGTCCGCCGGGAGGCCGTCGCGGACTTTCCTTCCCTCGGCGCTCGCCTCGAGGAGTCACTTCGTCGGGTTCGCCCCGAGGGAGAGGCGCCGTTCGCATGGCTCGCGGGCGACCTCAATCCCATGGGCGTCGTGGGCGACGCGAGCCTCGGCACCTCTGCCCTCGGCGCTCGCCTCGTCGAGCACTACGGGCGCATCCTCGCCGAAATCATTCGCGACGCATGCACCTTCCCACTCGACACGCTCACGAGCGACCGAGGGTCCTCCGGCGACGGTCACCTCGACGAGCGCACGGCATGGGCGCTCGTGCTCGGCACGACCCCTGGTGCTGCGGAGCGTGGGTTTGCCGACGGCGTCCCATCCGCTTGGTTGGAGGTCGGCGCTGACGGCTCCTGGCGCGCGTCCGGACGTGTCACGCCCGCAGCGCGGGACGTCTTCGACCTCTATCTCCCGATTCGTTCGGCGCCCGACTTCGTGATCGGACAGCTCGGCCAGAGCCTCGACGGCCGAATCGCGACGGACGCCGGCGCCTCGCACTTCGTCACGGGTCCGCAGGACATCCAGCGGCTCCATCGACTGAGAGCCCTCGTCGATGCCGTGGTGGTGGGCGCGGGCACGGTGGAGCTCGACGATCCGCGCCTGACCGTGCGGCTCGTCGAGGGGCCGAGCCCGGTCCGCGTCGTGCTGGACCCGTCGGAGCGACTCGACGAAGGGCGCAAGGTATTCACCGACTCCGCCGCGCGTACCCTGGTCGTCGTGCGCGAAGCCGGCTCCACCCGCTCGACGAATCTGGCTCGCGGGGAGATCCGCGTGCCCTGGTCCGAGAGCACCGGCTTCGACCTCCCGGTGCTTCTCGATCGCCTGCGTCGGCGCGGGCTGCGGCGCATCCTCGTAGAGGGGGGCGGAGTGACCGTGTCCCGGTTCCTTCAGGCAGGCCTACTCGACCGCCTGCACCTCACCGTCGCTCCGATGCTCATCGGATCGGGGCGCCCGTCGATCACGCTCCCCCCGATCGCCAGCCTCGAGCAAGCGCTCCGGCCGGGGTGCCGTCGGTTCATTCTGGGTGAGGACGTGCTCTTCGATCTCGACCTGCGGAGAGGGTCCGCATGAGCACGAGCGCTCCGGGCGCGCTCGACGCGAGCACCAGGAGCCCGTAGGCGACTGACACGGCTGCGCCCTCGCCGGGCGCCAGCCCGACCATCCCCCAGAGCGCTGCAGCCGCGGCTTCTCGAACCCCCCAGCCCGCGACCGTCACGGGAATGAGCATCGTCATGAGCACCGGAGCGACGAGCGGCAGCACCGCGCCCAGCGGAGCAGAGACGCCGACGGCGCGGGCCGCTACCACGAAGACGGCGATGTAGGAGCCCACGACGGCGACGGCGCTGGCAGCCTGCAGCGCCACCGCGTCGGGAGCCAGGCACGCGCGCCGCGCGTCCTGCCGGATGCGTCCGAGCGCTGTCGCGTCGTCGGCCTCGTGACGGAGCGCCGCAATCGCCACGCCGCCCGAGACCAACGCTCCGGCGGCGGCCCACACCGCGAGCCCGGGCAAGAAGGCGAGCGACACCAGAGCTGCCAGCACCATGACGACCTGGGCGGACACGCGCTCCAGGATCACGGCACGCACCGCGGGTCCGGTGAGCGCCGTGGCGTGCGCGTGGCGCCACGCGCGAGTCACGTCACCCATCACGCCGCCGGGAAGTACCTGGTTGATCAGGATGCCGAGGTAGTACTCGCCGAGTGCATCGCGCAGCGAGATGTCGAGGCCGAGGCGCAGCGCGGTGAAGCGCCAGCGCCAGGCCAGGATGAGCACCTGCACCACCGAGATGGCGAGTGCGAGCGCCACCCACGACGGCTTCAGCTCGGTCAGCCTCGCCAGCACGTCGCCGGCGTCCACCCAAAGCGCGACGAGCCAGAGCGCCACGCCGGTTAGAGCGATGCGCGCGAAGGCGAGCCCGCGCCTCACGACCTGCTCGACGCGGCGGTGGGCGGCAAGGCCAAGAGATCCCAGTGGCCGACCGTCAACGTGAAGGTCGGAGACTCGGCAGAGGCCGCACGCCGAGCACCCCAAGCACGCAGCTCAGCCGCTTCGGCAGGCAGCATCTCCACCGCCGCGACGACCCAACCGGCGATCAGCGCCCGGGACAACGCGGCGTCACTCGGTCCCAACGACCAAGGGCTGGGGCGCAGCCACGTCGAATACCCGCGTGCACGGAAGAACTCCTCGGCGACGGGCGCCGCATCGGGTCCGCGCGCCGGTCCGAGGCCCTTGTCGCGTCGCTGGTGCTCGTTCACGGCGTCGCGAATCCGCAGGTCGAACGGATCCTCGGCGTCCCGCGACCAGCCGATCGTCCCGTCGTAGGTGAGCGCGAAGAGCGCGCCGCACCGCGAAGCGACGCAGGCGTCGACAAGCCCGTCCAACCATGCCTCGGACACCAGGTCGAGCAGGGCAGAAGCGGTCACCAGGTCGGTCCCCTTCACCTCCGTCAGGCCCACGCCGGCCAAGTCTCGCACCACGGGATGCACGGTCACCGCCGGGCTCGTCGACCGCGCGCGCCGCAGCAGCCCCGCGTCATGGTCGAGGACCGTCCAGCGCTGCTGCCCCGGTAGCTTGGGCGCCAAGTAGCGTAGGTTGGAGCCCGTGCCGCTCCCCAGGTCCAGCACGGACGAGGCGCCGCGCGCGGTCCACCAGCCGAGCAGTGGATCGAGTATAGGCACCGCGCGCGAGCGGTGGTCCACGGACTCGCGCAATTCGAGCCATGCAGCATCGAAAGTCTCGCTCATGGCGTCAGTGACCGCACCGCGTCTGCGAACGCCGCCGCCGCGGTGCGCCACGTCGGCAGCTCCCGGGCATGCCGAAGCGACGCCGCCGCAAGCTCGCCCCGACGGTGTGCCTCCGGATCGAGCACCGTACGCAAGGCGGCCGCGAACGCCTCGGCGTCTCCGGGCTCCACCAGGAGCCCAGCCTGCGCAGGCACCGTGAACGGAATCGCACCGCCCGTCGTGCTCACCACCGGGAGTCCGTGGGCCAAGGCATCCGCCAGAGCCATCCCGTACCCCTCGTAATGGGATGCGAGCACGAAGACGGACGCGCCGTGGTACAGCGACTCCAACTCCGCACCTTCGCGCTCACCGACGAACCGCAGGCGCTCGACGAGCCCGGCCCGGGCAGCTGCGCCGAGCACTGCACCTGCGCAGACCGGGTCGCGTGTCAGGCTTCCGGCGCACACGCACGTCCATTCGAGATCGGCTACTCTGGCCAGCGCGGACACCAACACGTCATAGCCTTTCCTCGGCGTCACACTCGCGACGCAGAGCAGCACCGGGGGCTGCCCCGGACCCGGGCCCACGGCGGGAGGCACGGGCTCAGTGCCCGGGACGACCACGCGCACACGCCCAGCGGAGACGCCATAAGCACTCAGCCCACGCGCAGTGTACGCGCTGGATACGATGACGCCCGCGCAGGCCGCAAGCGCCCGTCGCTCCGAGGCCGCGAAACGCTGCTGGTCCAACGCAGACAGTCCGGTCTCTTCGGCGAGCGGATGGTGGACCAGCGAGATCAGGCGCAACCGCCGCTCCTGGGCCTCGATCGCCTCGGGGATCCCACCCATCGCCAACCCGTCGATGACCACTCGCGCCCGCGCTGGCACGCCGGCGAGAGCGGCGCCCAGGCTCTCGCGGGCAACCGCGTCGGGCCCGGGGAAGCTGCCTGAGAGGTTGTGCACGCGTATGGCCCAGCCGAGCTCGCTGAGTCCGGCCACCATGTGCGCATCGTAGACGAATCCGCCCGTGAGCTGGTCGAGCGGCCCGGGAACCACGAAGTGCAGGTCGACCGTCACAGGCTCCCTTCGTAGCTCCCCCACGCGACGTGAGACTCCCGCAGCGTCACGCAGATGGAAGCAAGCCCACGAGCACCGGCGCCGAGGTCCCCAGTGCGCGCCGCGCGCGCGATGCGCTCGAAGATCTCGCGCGCGAGGAACTCCGTCGTGGTGTTCTTGCCTCTGAAGGCCGGGTCGTCGTCGAGGTTGCGGTAGTTCATGCCGGCGAGAATGTAGCGGAGCAGCTCGCTCGCCCGGCCGATGTCCACGACCAGTCCGTCCGCGTCGAGCTCGCGACGGCGGAACGTTGCGTCCACCACGTATGTGGCGCCGTGCAGGCGCTGCGCAGGACCGAACACCTCGCCCTGAAAGCTGTGGGCGATCATGAAGTGATCTCTGACGTTCAAGCTGTACATCTCTCGCTCACTCGATGGCAGTTTGGGAGTAACGAATTCGGTGACAGAGCGCGCCGCTGCCGTCACGACTCAACCTCGACATCACGGCGGGCAGCTCCGCGAAGTCGCTCTCGCCGCTGATGAGCGCGTCGAGACGTGGGTCGAGCAGGAGCTCGAGGGCGGCAGACATGCGTCGTCGGTGGTCCCAGCGGGCCGCACGATCCGGAGCAATCCGCCCGACCTGACTGCTCTTCAGCGTCAGACGACGCGCGTGGAACGCTTCGCCGAGTGGCAGCGACACGGCGCGGCTTCCGTACCAGCTCAACTCGAGGACGGTGGCCTCGATGCCGGCGCACTCGAGCGCCGCACGGAGCCCTGCCTCCGTGCCGCTCGCGTGCACGACCAGGTCGGCGTCGACCCCCAGCGGCGGCGTGGCCGTGAACCCAAGGCCGAGCGCGTCGCAAACCCGCGCGCGCCCCGGATCGACGTCGTGCACGCGCACGTCGGCGCCGGGCAGGAGCGCACAGAGCCACGCGACCAGCAAACCCACCACCCCCGCCCCGATCACCATGATGCGGTCCCCGGGCCCTGGCTTGGCATCCCACACCGCGTTCAGCGCAGTCTCGGCGTTGGCTGCGAGCACGGCGCGCCCAGGCGGAAGGCCCTCGGGCAGGACGGTGACCGACGTCGCCGGCACACGGTAGACGTCCTGGTGCGGGTAGAGGCAGAACACGTGGCGCCCCTCGAGGCCCGCCGGACCGTCGACGATCTTCCCCACGCTCGAGTAGCCGTACTTCACCGGCCCGGGGAAGTCTCCCTCCTGGAAGGGCGCTCGCATCGCTCTACGCTGCGACGCCGGGACTTCGCCCCGGAAGACGAGCGCCTCGGTGCCCCGGCTGACGCCGCTGTAGAGCGCGCGTACGAGGACCTCGCCCTCTTGCTGCGGAGGGAGGGGCGCGGCGACGATCTCTCCAATCCCCGGCGACCGAATCCAGAATTGCCGGGCAGTCTCGGTATCCAACGTGAGCTCCATGACGGAAGTCGACCACAGAGGCAGCAGCCGGCCTCGGGCACCCCGGCCCCGCGGCGCGCTCCGTGACCTGGGCTTGGCCCTGGTCCTCGCGCTCCTGGCGGTCGATGCAACCTGGTGGCTTCTCGGCCTGACTGCCAGCTACGTCCTGGTCGGCCTCATGGTCGCGCTCGTGGGAGCACGCGTATTGCTCCGGACCCTACCACCCGACGTCCGCGGACCGGGTGTGGGGTGGGCCAACCGCATCACGCTCGCGCGCTCGGCCCTCGCGGTTCCGGTACTCACGTTGGCGATCTGGCCCAACCCACCTGACAGCCGGACGGCGTGGTGGATCATCGGCGTGTCCACGGCGATCATGCTGCTCGACGGTCTCGATGGCAGGGTTGCACGACGCACCGGCACGGAGAGCGCCTTCGGCGCCCGCTTCGACATGGAGCTCGACGCCGCCCTCATCATGGCGCTCGCGATCCTGGTGTGGCGGGACGGTCGCGTGGGCACCTGGGTACTCCTCATGGGCCTCATGCGCTACGCGTTCGTCGCCGCGAGTTGGATCTGGCCTGCACTCGCGGCGGAGCTACCGCCCAGCATGCGACGCAAAGTGGTGTGCGTCGTCCAAGGCATCGTGCTGCTGGTGGCTCTGGGCCCGATCATCCCCCGCCCGCTCGCCACCGGCGCAGCCGCCTTGGGCCTCGTTGCCCTCACGTACTCCTTCGCGGTCGACGTGCGCTGGGCGCTCGCCGCCGGCCGAGCGAACTCCCGCTAGCAGCGGTGTTCCAAGGGACTTCTGACTCGAGCCATTAGCTCCGCTTGGTGTACACCACGAAGAACTTGTCGGGGAACATCTCTATCTCGCGGGTCACGTCGAACCCCGCCGCCGACATCCATCCCGCGACCTCGTCGGGCCCAATGAGCATCGCCGGCTGGTCGGAGTGCGGAACGCCCGGCACGCTCTTGTCGTAGTCGACCACGACGATGCGGCTCCCCGCAGGCATGTAAGCCGCAAGGGCGCGGATATATGCTGCGCGCTGCTCGATGTGATGCAGGACGTCATGGAAGAACGCGACGTCGACGTCGCGCACCGGGAGCTTCGGGTCGCCGAACTCTCCGAGCACGGTACGGATGTTGGTCACGCCGCCCTCGCGTGCCTTGGCTTCGATGAGCGGCAGGAAGCCCGCATCCACCTCGACCGAGTAGATCGTCCCGCTGGCGCCAACCGCCCGCGCCATCGGAACCGAGAAGATGCCCGTGCCGGCACCGATGTCCGCGACGGTCTCTCCCGCGCGGAGGCCCATGGCCGCGACCACCTCCTCGATCTCGAGGCCTTCGAGCCTCCGCCCGCTCTCGAGCGTGAGCGCCCAGCGATCGGCAGGTTGGCTGCCGAGCTGTGCCGTCAGAGACGAGGCCGTCCCGGACATCGCGAGGGCCGCGCCGAGCATCGAGGCGAGAACCGTCAGACCACGTAGCAGCCGAGCCATCACTTCCTCCTTTGCAGCGCGAAGAGCACACCTCCCAACACCACCGTCCCGAGTCCCAGAGCCGACTCGATCGGCCGGCCCTGGAAAGCCCAGTACATCATCCACACCGACACGGCCAAGAACAGTACTGGGGTCAGAGGATACCCCAGTACCCGGAAGGGGCGTTCCGCCTCGGGTCGCCGCAGCCGGAGCGCGATCACGCATGACACGGCCAGGCTCGCGAACAGGCTCAGTGTGAAGCCTGCGTACTGCTGGATCTGGTCGACCCGCCCCGAGACGATGAACACGGACGTCACGAGTCCCTGCGTGACGAGCGCGGTCGACGGCGCGCCCCCGACCGACGTGCGGGCGAGCGCGGCGAACGGCGGGAAGTCCTTGCCGAGCGCGTAGTAGACGCGGGGCCCCGCGAACGTCATCGCCGAGGCAGAGGCGAATATCGACGCGCACAACACGACCGTCACCAGGCCCACGCCCCACGAGCCGAAGAGCGTACGCGAGGCGACGACCCCCACCTCCACTTGTCCGGCCAAGTCGTCTACGCCCGCACCGTACAAGTACACCGCGTTCAGTCCGACGTAGAGGACCAGCACGGTGCCGGCTCCAAGGAGAAGCGCGCGCGGGAGGTCGCGCTGTGGATCCTCCATCTCGCCGGCCACGTACGCAGCGGCGTTCCATCCGGCGTAACAGAACATCACGAAGACGAGCGAGGTGCCCATGGCCGCGAACAGCTCACCCCGCTCGAGCTCGGCGAACGAGGGCGACGGCGTGACCAGGTTCGACGCGTTGCCGTTTCCGAGCGCCGCCGCCGCGAGCAAGATCGCGACGATCCCGATGACTTTCGCGGCGGTGATGGCGTCGTTGAACCCGGTGCCCGACCGCACGGGCCGCTGATGGATCCACACCAGCAGCCAGACGACCGCGACCGCCACGACGTCGACCACGCCGATGCCGGCCAGCAGCGTACGCTCCTCCGACAAGAACGGCACGAAGGTCCCGAGATAGACGACGAAGCTCTCCGTCGCGGACGCGATGGCCGCGGAGAACCCCGCCGTCAGCGAGACGAACGCGCTCATGAAGCCGAAGGCTGGGCCGTAGGTCTCCCGAAGATAGACGTACTCGCCCCCGGCCTCGGGCATCATTGCACCGAGCTCGGCATAGCACAGCGCGCCCAGCAGCGCCAGAATACCGCCGACGGTCCAGAGCGCGAACATGAGCAGCGGGTGGCGCAGGTCGGCGGCTTGAAAGCCGGTCGTCGTGAAGATGCCCGCTCCAATCATGTTCGCGATCACGAGCGCGGTCGCAGACCTGAGTCGGAGATGGCGCTCGAGTGTGCCGCCCGTCATCGATGTGTCCTCGTCAGCGCTCCCGGAGAGCTACCGTGCAAGCGTTCCATCTCGCAGACCGACCGGCCGACCCCGTCGACCCCGCGAACTTCACCGGCCCTGGCACGCTCGTGCGCATGGACGGCGTCAGCGAGCACCCGCCGGTGAACGCGTACCGGGTCCGCTTCGAGGCGCGCACGCGGACGAACTGGCACACGCACAGCGGCACACAGCTCCTCCTCGTGGTGGAGGGGACGTGCCGGTTCCAGAAGGCGAGCGAGCCCGTTCAGGAGATCGGCACCGGCGGCATAGTCTCCATCGCGCCGGGCGAGCGACACTGGCACGGCGCGTCCGGAGACGGGCCCATGACGCACGTGGCGCTCAACATCGAGGCCGCAACCACTTGGCTCGAGCCGGTGACCGACCACGAGTACGCGGGCCGCACGCGCTAGGCGGGCGGCGTGTAACGGTTCACGGGCGACGGGCCGTACGCGAGCCAAGTCCGCGGCGCCACCTCTTGCCCGACGCCCGGCTTCGACCAGTCGCACACGCCCGTGGGGTAGATCGCTTGTAACCTGCTCCACTCGGCGTCTGTGAATGCCACCGTGTAGTCCGCACGGTCGAGCGGCTTCAGTTGACACTTGAGGATGTCGCTCTCCAACGGTGCGCCCGCGATCATCCGCGTCCCCGTGTGCGGAGGATAGAGCGTGTTGCATCTACCCTCGGTGTTGTCGAAGACACGGGCGCGGTCGAAGGTCTGCGCCTCGACGACCTCCTGTCCTTCGTCGTCCCAGCAGCTCTCTACGAGGTCCGCAGGCTTGGCCCGCACGACCTTGGTCGCCAGCGGGTCCGTGGATCCATCCAGCGCCAGGTTCGAGAGCCAGCGGTCCATTGCGGCCAGATTCTCGGCGCCAAGCGGCGTGCCGGTACCGTGTCGCTGGAGCACGTAGTTGTCTGCGTGTCCGTTGTCCCGGCGTAGGCGCTCGCGCGTCACGAACGAGTAGTAGCTCGTGTGGAAGTTGCCGGTCGGATCGAGATAGCTTCGCTCCTCGATGATCGGAGTGACCGCGAGGCCGCCCTTGCCGTTGGTGATGCGGCCCGTCTCGTAGGCGATCTGCACCACGGCCGGATCTGCATGCATGCGCTCGCGCGTCGGCTGCGAGTCGATGTCGCGCGCGCCGATGTTCTCGTTCACGTCGAGGAAGACGCTCTTGGAGATCCTGCCTTCGTTCAGTGCCAGCAACCCGTACTGCACGCCCACGTTGTCGTGCGGGTTGCGACCGAAGTCCACGGCCGGTGTCGGCTCGACCTCCGCGTACCGCCTGGTGCCGAAGATGCTCCGCATCGCATCGTAGATCGAACAACGAATGCCCGTAGGATTGCGAACCGCGTCGTAACGCGCCGCCTCCGGAATTACCTCCGGGCAGTCCTCGGGTCCAATGCGATTCGGACGCGGGCCGAGCGACTCGTCGCAGGTACCCCATATCGCCCAGCCGCCGAAGACGCGCTTCGTCTCGTCGTCATATCCCTTCTTGTTGAGATACGGCCGGAGCAGCAGTCCGCAGTCCGACGAGTCGATCATGTAGCTGACAGCATCGGGGAACGTCATCGTTGGCAGGATGCCGTCGAGGATTCCGGGATAGGCGTGTGCGATCAGGAGCTGCTGCATTGCCCCACCCGAGCCGCCGTTGCCGATCGTGTGCAGGGGCACGCCATACGTCTCTGCGAACCGCTCTTTCACCATCAGCGTGGTTTCGGCCGAGAGCGGATCGTTGCACCCGCCCTGCGCGTTCACGTTCAACGTCGACGACGCGACCGCGTATCCTTCGGCGAGCACGTCCGCACGCAGGACGCCACCCGTCGAGGTGCCCTGGAAGAAGCCGGCCTCGCACCCTCCGCCGTAGGTGTAGACCAGCCTTCCGTTCCAGGGCGCCGGCGGGCTCCACGGGCTGGGCTCCCCCGCCCCTGGGTCGACCAGGACGGCGGTCTGGTAGATGGCCCGGTTGATCGTGCCGGTCTCGAGGCGCACCAGGAAGGGGACCGACTTCCCTTCCGACGTGGTCGTGCGTGCCATGTCGTCAGGAAGCGGCGAAGGCGCCAGCAACGGCTTCCACTGCGCTGGCTCGCCCGCGCTCCTGTAAACGAAGTCGACCCGCGTCTCCATGGCGCAGTCGGCCCCGAAGTCCGTCCAGTCCAGTGATTCGCCGGTGCCGATCGGGAAGACCGAAGGCCTGCCGTTGCTCGGAGCGAGATCCGCGAGGCAGAGGTACGGCTCCAGGTGCTCGCCCGAGAAGATGGGCCCCTCGATCAGCCAGTTGGTGACCGTCAGGGCCGCGACCTCCTCACCGTCGAGGGAGGCCGCCACTTGGTTGTCGCCGAGCGTGAGCCCGTCCACCAGCGCAAGGACCGCATTCCTCTCGCGACCGAGTCTGTCCGCAGGCGCGGGTCCTATACGCTCGGCAGGCTCGCCACCGACCGTCACGGAAACCGCCGACAGGTCCACGCCGGCGGAGTGGGCACGGTCGAGAGTGTCACCTGAGCGCCCTCGCTCCCGCATCCTACCAGCACCGTCGCCGCGACGCTGACCCCTATCGCCCGTGCACCCTTCATGTGGCACCTCCGCCGTTGTTCGAGCCCGCGCCCTTCACTCAGTTGACGACCCGCGCGCGCACCACGTGGTCGAGCAGCGGGAAGCTCTGCGTCAGATACGCGTTCCCCTGCGACACGATCTGCCCCTGTGCGGGACCGTTCCCCTGCGGCGCGCCCTCGCCGTAGCCGGCGTAGAGCTGGTCCACCACGTCCATGCCTTCGACCACGCGGCCGAACGGCGCGAAGCCCATCCCATCGAGGTTCGCGTTGTCGACCAGGTTGATGAAGACCTGCGACGTCCGCGAGTTCGCCTGGTTCGTCTTCGCGAACGTAATCGTCCCGCGCGAGTTGCTCCCCACGACCGGATCGTCCTGGATCGGCTGCGCGCGCCAGCGTGCGGTGACCTCTGGATCACCGTTGATGCCGAACTGCGCCATGAACCCACTGAGGACGCGGAAGAAGCGCACGTCGTCGTAGAACCCTTCGGTGACGAGCCTGAAGAAGCGGTCGGCCCCGTTCGGCGCGGAGGAGCGGTCGACCTGGACCACGAAGTTCCCCTTGCTCGTCTCGAATTGGATGCGGTAGGAGGCGGGCACCTCGAGCGTGGCGGGAGCTGACGGTGCCGCAGGTGCGCCTGACGGCGCGGGCGTGGAGGACGTCGACGGGCTCGCCTCCTGGGCCGCTGCCGGCTCCGAGGCCGCCGGGGTGCTCTCGGCCGGAGGGGGAGCCTCTCCACTCTCGCCACCGCACGCCGAAGCCAGCACGATCGCCAAGCCAAGACCGAAGCGCTGCACACGTGACCGCATCATTACCGTTTTCTCCTGCCTTCGAAGGTGGGTTCGCCGGGGATCCGAGGAACCATCCTCGGACAGCCGGGTCGTTCAATCCGCGCAAGCGGGCTCCCGCGAGTCGCGAGCCCGGGGAACACGAAATAGGGGAGACCTTCGTGAAGGGCAACTGGATTCGATTCGCGACCGGGTGGGCCGCTGCTTTCGCCATCCTCACCCTCGGCGCCGCTCGGGTGAGCGCGCAGAGCGTGAACGTCGCGGGCGCTTGGGCCATGGAGGTAACCACGGAGGCCGGCGGTACCACCACCCCTTCCATGACGCTGGTGCAGAACGGCGCGCAGCTCACCGGACACTATTCCTCGGAGACGCTCGGGGAGGCCGACATCACCGGCACCGTGGAAGGCTCGCGGGTCAGCATCCGGTTCACAGCCAGCCTGCAGGGGCAGGACGCTCCGGTCCTCTACGTCGCCACCGTCGACGCCCAAGGCGTCATGACCGGAACCATCGACATCGCGGGGGGACTCGCGACCGGCACGTTCACCGCGCGGCGCCGGTAGGCAGCGCGTCGGGTCAGTACCCCTTCAAACCGAGAGGCGCCGGCCCCGCAGGGGGCCCGGCGCCTCTTTGCTTGCTGCGACTACGGAGCGTCTACATCCCCGGGATCATGAGGTGCGCAGTCGTCGTTCCAGCGTTCATGATCCACGCGCCGGCACTCCGCGCCTCAGGAAGACCGAGCGAGGCCTGCGTCGCACCCGGCACGGCGATCGTCGTGTGTCGACGTGCGCTCGCCTCGTCGGCCCCGGTCATCGAGAGCCACGCTGACCCGAAGACGGGCCGTACGCGAGTGCCGTTCGACTCGGCCGCGGTGAGGCTGGCATTCAGGGCATCGCGATTACCCGCCGCGGCAGCTTCCAGCTGATAGTTCTGCGCGACGCGAGGCAAGTTCCCGGGATCCGTGCACTGCACCGAGAACGGCTGCTCGCCTACCGCTCCCGAGTGGTCGTAGCAAACCAGCCCGGACCCCTCACGGATGGTCGAGTAGCTGTTCCCGCTCCACTTGACCACCATGGCGGTCTCACGAGCGGCGGCGGGCGCCGCCAAGGTGGCCCGCCGGATCAACTCTGCGTCCGTTTGCGCCTCGGCGGCGGTCGCGACCGACATCGCGCCGACCACGGCAATGATGATGCGCTTCATGTTTTGGCAGCCTCCGAAAGAGCCCGAGGTATCTGATGGCGACATCCTACGCTCCCCGGAGCACCCTGTCTAATCGGAGCCCCGGAAAGGACGAGCGAGGCGTCAGTTGTTCGTGGCGCCTGCTTCGATCCACGCCCGAATGAGGGCGATCTCTTCGGCCGGGAGCGGGTCGGCGTCCTGGGGCATCTCGCCGGCGGTGACCATCTCGACCAACAGGCTACCGGCGGCATCCCCTGCCTCGACGACCGTGCCGTATTCCGAGCCCTTCATGACGGCCTCGTAGGTGCTCAGGTCGAGCCCGGCTTCCTTGGTGTCGGCGCCGTGGCACTCGACACACCGGGCACGCAGGATGGGCGCCACCTGGCGAGCGTAGCTCGGGGGTCCCGCTTGGACCCAGGGCTCATTCGGCTGGACGGTGAACCCGATCCCGAGTGGAAGGACTGCCACCGAAAGCAGCCCTGCGCGCGCACGTCCCATCATTGATCGAAATCCTCCGGCGAGTGATCTCGCCTCGATGTCTGTACGTCCTGCTG
Organism: Gemmatimonadota bacterium; assembly: GCA_016873995.1. Classification (GTDB taxonomy): domain Bacteria; phylum Gemmatimonadota; class Gemmatimonadetes; order Longimicrobiales; family Gaopeijiaceae; genus UBA2982. The sequence goes on along the minus strand of VGVR01000006.1, from coordinate 23,041 downwards.
ACGGCCGGAGTCATGGACCGACCGCGGGCTCATACATACAAGCCGCGGGCCGTGCCGGTTCCCCCAATGGCAAGCCACTCTTCCCGGCCGACCTCGAACCACGCCATGGGCCCCGCGGCCGTATACGCCGGATGGGGAAAAGCGCGCTCCCCGTTACGGCGCAACCAGATCTTCCCGAGCACGTTCTGGGAGGCCCCGTTCCCGAGGTGGGCAATGCCCACGATCCGGGGCAGTTCGAGGTCGACGAAGCCGTAGCGGAGCACCGCGCGCGCCATTTCGGTCGCGTAGCCCCGACCCCAGTACCGCCGCGCGAGCGTGAATCCCACCTGGATGATGTCCTCCCCCTGAATGTGGTTCAGCAGATGGAAGCCGACCCGCTCGCCGGTCGTCCGCTCCACGGTCATCCAGATGCCCAGGCCGGGGTGGTCGTCGTAGTAGCCGAGTATTCGTTCCTCGAGCATCGCCGCTGTCTGGCTGGCATCCTTGGTGCCGCCCAGGTAGCGGGTGACGTCGGAGTCGGCGTACAGCGCCACCAGGAAGTCCGAGTCGCCTGGGCGGAAGCGTCGAAGGCCGAGCCGAGGTGTCGTCAGCCACGCTTCTTCGGTCTGCATGGCTCGAGTCTAGCCGTTCGCCGCGGCGATCGCTCCCGGCGACCGCGCACCCGATTGACAGGGGGAGGCCGGGCCACCGACTTTGCCCCGTCCCGCTGACTGACCGGAGAAACCATGGCGCGCCACCATCGCGAGCTCTCGACCCTGCTCACCCTCGTCTTCGTCGCTTGCAGCGCCCCCGGTCAGGACGGCTCGACGGGCGAGGCCGGCGCCTCGACTACTCCGGATGGTCCGCGCATCGCGCTCGCGCCGACCGCCCCGGACCAGCTCCCACCTGCGATCGTCGGACAGGGCGGTGACCTGCAGGGCACGAATGTGCAGTACCTCCCGTCCGACCCGGCGACTATCGGCTACCTGGCGGTTCCCCAAGGCGCTGGTCCGTTCCCCGCGCTCGTCATCGTGCACGAGTGGAACGGTCTCGTCGATCGGGTGCGGCAGGTGGCGGACGACTTCGCCGCCGAAGGGTACGTGACCCTCGCCGTCGACCTCTTCTCCGGGCAGACCGGAACGAACCCCGAGGAGAACATGGCTCTGGTGCGGACTGCCCGGGGCGACATGCCGAAGGTGATCACCAACCTCGATGCCGCCGTGGCCTACCTGAAGGCCCGTCCTGACGTCACCGGACGTGTGGGGGCGATGGGCTGGTGCTTCGGGGGCGGCATCGCCCTCTCGTTCGGCCTCGACGGCACGCAGCACGACGCGACCGCGATCTTCTACGGCGCCCTCGTCGACGATCCCGGCGTACTCGCTCGCATGAGCCACGAGGTCTACGGGACGTTCGCACGGCTCGACACGGGGCCGTCGCCGGAGCAAGTCGCCGCCTTCGAGACGGCGGCGCGGGCTGCGGGTATCGCCAACGACCTGCACATCTATGACGAGGTCGGGCACGGGTTCTGGCTGCACGTCGATGAGGACCCCGCTGTGCGCACCGCTCCCGCGCTCGACGCCTGGAACAGGCTGAAAGCCTACCTGGGGCGGACGCTCGGCTAGTATCGCGGAAGGGCGCCGTCTATCCAGAAGGAGCCGCTCACGCTCGAACGAGCCGCTCCTCCTAACAGGATTAGGAGCCGCCCTCTCTAGAAGGAGCCGCTCCCCGGTCCCCGGAGCTGTCGCTTCACGTCCGCTGCGATCTCGCGGGCATCGTCCTTCACTTCGCGCAGGCGCGCCCGGCGCTCGAGCCTTCGGCGCTGACGGGCGTCTCTCGCCGACTCACCAGGATGCCGGACCGTGATGTCCACGCCTCCCATGAGTGCGATCCCGCTAATCCGCAACGTAGGCGCTCCTGCGCCTGCGGTCGACGCCGCATCGTGCGCATGGCCGAAACCGCCCATGATCCCGGCGCCGTTCGACTCGACGTTGAGCCCCGGTGGAACGATGATGTCGAGACCACCCCAGATCGCCACCACTCGGACTTCCGTGACGCCCGGGCCGAGCACGGCCTCGCGAAAATCCAGCTCCGCACCGCCACAGAAAGCGATGACAGTGTTCACCCGCGCGGGAGCCCAGCGCCCGGCCCGCTCAAGTCCACCCATGATCGCAATCGCGAAGCCGCTCTGCCGCACCTGGTCAGCCGGCATCACGGAGTAGCCACGCGCCGCCGGAGCCACGCTGCCAGCCTCACCTGCTGGCACGGGGAGACCGCCGCCCGGGAGGTCCCGCAAGAGCTCCCTGAGCTCTTCCACGCTCGCCGCCTTATGCGCGACGTCGATGCGGCGCTCGAACTCTTCCACCGCCATCGCGTCGTTGGCGAAATGTTCGCAGAGTGCGTCGATCGTCACCTGGCGCGTCTGGCCCAGCGGCGAAGTGACGTCCTCGGCGCCTTCGTTGGTCATCGAGTTGGATGCTCCATTTGATTGGGGCCTGACAATATGCTGCCGAAGCGGGTACGGCGCCGAGCCCGCCCCCGTTCATCCGCGGCCGACGAGACTCCGCGCGAATCCCTCCAGTACGTCGGCGCACTTCACGATCTCCGAAGTCTCGATCCACTCGTCGGCCGTGTGGGCCTGGGCCATCGAACCGGGCCCAAAACAGACCGCGGGAATGCCAGCCTGGTTGAGGAAGGCAGCGTCCACCCACGCCGTCATGCCGGCCACCTTCGCCGCCAGCCCATGGGCTTCGCAACTGGCCACGAGCCCCTGGACCAGCGGCGACTCGGTCGACACCTCGGTACCTGGCCGCGACAGCGTCACCTCCAGAGTAGCCCCGAGAGCACGCTCGACCGTGCGAACCCCAGCGAGCACGTGCTCCAGCTCCGCCATCACCGTATCGGCCTCGTGCCCGGGCATTGTGCGGCACTCGAGTTGCACTTCGCAGTGATCGGGATAGACGGAGGGCGCCGACCCACCATGGATGGTTCCCGCATGGACCGAGCCATACCCCAGAAGGGGGTGTCGGCCGCGCGACCGCAATGCGGCCGCGTAGCGATCCAAAGCCCCCAAGAAGAGAGCGGCGTGTCGGATCGCATCCACCCCCTCTTCCGGAAGCGAGCCATGGGCCGCCCGACCCCGGAATGCCCCCTTCACCCACACGAACCCTTTGTGCGCTGGCATGACCGCAAGCGAGGTCGGCTCGCACACCACCGCGAAGTCCGCGGAGGGGCGTGAGCTCACGAAAGCCTGCATCCCGAGGCTTGCGTGCTCCTCGTCCGCCGTGAGCACGACCAGCAAGTTCGGGCGCGGTCCGCGTTGGGCGAGTCGGTAGGTCGCGGCCAAGAGCGCGGCCACCCCACCCTTCATGTCGCAGGCGCCGCGCCCGACCAGGCGAGAGCCCAGCGTTTTCGCGGCGAACGGGGGTACCGACATGCCCTGGATGCCCACCGTGTCGAGGTGGCCATTGAGCAGAAGCGTGACCCCGCCGGAGCCCTCCAGGCGCCCCACCACATTCGGCCTGCCGGGAGCAACCTCGGCGGTCTCGACGTCGAGTCCCCACCCCTCGAGCAGCTCGGCACACACCTTCGCCACCCCGCTCTCCCCCGCACCCTGCGACTCGAGCACGGGGTTCACGGAAGGGATCGAAACCAGCAGCCGGGCGAGCGCGACGGGGTCTCCGGTTCGGGCCGTCTCGAATTGGCCGGAGTGATCGTTGTTCATGCGCCGCGATACCGCCGGTTGCCCGTGGCGGCCGTGCCTCAGGTGATCGATCAGGGACCTGCAGTGCGCCTACCGTAACTCCCTGGCCACGAGTCAGATAGGGTCGTCGGCCAGAATGGCGCCCCCTGGCCCGATTCCTGCACACACCGCGGCCAAATTCCTCCCCCTCCAGTCAGGAGTCGCATGAAGAAGCTGACGCTCGGCCTGCTCGGCGCTGCGGCGGTGGCTGCGACCATCCTCCTGGTGCGCCAGCAGAAGGAAGTGGAAGCGGCGAAGAGCCCTCGGTTGGTTCCCGCCGGCGAGTCCCAACCCACAGACCTCTCACTCGAGCGCATCCGGGAGCTCGGCCTATAGCCTAACCCACGTCCGAACGCGGTACCTGCGGTACGAACGAAAGCGGCGGGAGAGCCACCGGCTCCCCCGCCGCTTCTTTTTCGCCGCAGACCTGACCGGGCGGACCCAACCTCAGGACGACGGGACTACTTGTTGAAGTGGTCCTTGTTCTTCGCCAGGAAGCTCGTGTACTGCTCCGGAATATCGGTGTCCGGGAAGATCGCTTGCACAGGGCACTCCGGCTCACACGCACCGCAGTCGATGCACTCGTCCGGGTGGATGTAGTACTGGTCGTCGCCTTCGTAGATGCAGTCGACGGGGCAGACTTCGACGCAGCTCGCGTCTTTCACGTCGACGCACGGCTGGGCAATGATGTAGGTCATGCTCGGTGCGTGTTGGGTGTCCTCGAGGGGTACAACGGCCACAAGGTGTTGCAACCGCCCACAGGTCGCAAGGCGGTCCGCCCGCTCCCGCTACTTGTCGATCTCCTTCTTCCACTCCACGTCGGTTCGGCCCGCGCGTCGGTTCTCAAGGCGTGCGAGCACGAACAGGAGATCAGAGAGTCGATTGAGGTAGGCGATCACCGTGCCGCGCACAGTCTCGGCGTCCCCGAGGCGAACCACTGCGCGCTCGGCACGCCGACATACGGTGCGCGCCAAGTGGAGCGCGGCAGCACCGGGCGTGCCGCCCGGGAGCACGAACGCCCTGAGCGGGCTCAGCCCCGCCTCCACCTCATCGATCCAGGTCTCGATCGCGGATACCCGATCGTCACCGATCTCGAGTGTCGCCGGGGGCGCCCGCCCGCCGGAAGCGGACCCCGCGGCCAACTCAGCGCCGATGGTGAACAGCTCGTGCTGGAGCGCCTCGAGGCGCCCGCGATCCCCCACCACCTGGGTGGCCGCCCACCCGATCGCGGCGTTCAGCTCGTCCACCCCTCCCATCGCTTCCACACGCAGGTGGGACTTGGCTACCCGCCCCCCACCGAAGAGGGCGGTGTCGCCAGCATCCCCCGTACGGGTGTAGATCTTCACGGCACGAGCCGCGTCAACCTGCGGATCTGCTGCGCCTTCTCCAGGAAGGACGTGGCCTTGTCTACGGAGCTCGTCTCATCCGCCGTAGTGGGCGCCAGCAGGTCGCGAATGTCCAACAGCACCTCCAATTGGAGCTGTTCCCGCTGGTACTCGAGGTCGAGCCGCGCCATCGCCTCGGTATCGCCGGCCTGCTCGGCGGCCGAGAAAGCTCCTCGGTAGACGTTGTCGAGACTCTGCAGGACGCGATCACGAGCGCGCATGGTGTACCTCCGCGAAAGCCGATGACCCGGGACCGCGCTCGAAATAGGAGCGCACGGCGCTCTGCAGCTCCTGGACGCGATCCGTGAAATAATGGTCCGAGCCGGGCACGCGCACGAGCGTGATGTGCGAGCCAAAGGGTGAGAGAGCTCGTTCCACGTGCTCGCCCGAGCCGAACTCGTCCTGTTCGCCCTGCACCACCAGGACCGGCTTCGCGGCACTCTTCAGGAACGAGTAGTCGTAGCGCTCGTCGCGCGTGAGCGGGAGACCGAGACCGAGCATCGCGGCCACGCGCTCGTCGGCGGCGCCCACGGCGAGCGCGACCAAGGACCCGAACGAGAACCCGCCAGCGAGCAGTCGGAGTCCGGGATAGCGTGCCCCGAGCCAGTCGAGAGCAGCGCGCGCGTCTTCGCGCTCGCCCACGCCATCGTCGTAGCTCCCCGTGCTCGCGCCCACGCCCCGAAAGTTGAATCGGAGCGTGAAGAGCCCCGCCTCGTTCAGAGCTTGGGCCGCCCGATACACGGCCTTGGTGTGCATCGTCCCACCGAACAAGGGGTGCGGATGGCACACCATCGCCGCCCCCCTCGGCGGGGAGTCCGGCTCTTTCAGCACGGCCTCTAGATGGCCGTGGGAAACTGGAATCAACATGGAGTTGCTGTGCGCACTGGAGGGTCAGGCTATGTTCAGACTCCCGCGCGGGTCGGTCAAGCCACCTATGAGGATCCGATGGACGCCTCCGCGAGCGCCTTGAACGCAGACGATCGGGCGAACGAGTTGTATTGGGGCTCGCAGATGAGCGTGAACCAGATCGCCGACGCGCTCGACCTCTCCAAGGGCGCACTCTACGAGATCATCCGGCCTTTGGCGGCTCAGGTCGGCTGTCCGAGCTGCGGCGCCGAAGCGGTGCACCCGAACCGCACCGCCAAGGAGAAGGGCCTGATCGCCTGCCCCGAGTGCGGTTGGGGTGGAGAGGAAGGGGCGGCTGCTCCGTCGCCCGTCGGAGCTCCGTCGCCGCGAGGAGCGGCTCGTCGCGCCGCGCCCCGGCCCCCAGCCCCGACGACTTCGGTCGAGACGGTGCGGACCCGCGATGGAGTCATGGCGGCGGGTATCTTGCTCGGCGCTGCTGCTGGGCTCGCGCTCTTTCTCTGGGCGCGTCGCAAGTGACGCAGGCCGCGTAAGCACGGGATCATGACTCCCGCCACGGCAGGGCGCGACCCGCGGAGCGTCGTCACTCCCGACGCGTTCGAGGTCTCGAAGAGCCTACTCGGCCTGAGGCTCGCTCCTCCGGGCCGGCGGCTCGGCGCGATGCTCGCCGACTTGCTGGTCGTCGCAGTCCTCACGGCGGTGACGCGGAGCTTCTCGCTCATTCTCGGTGTCATCGCCGCCATCCTCTTCATTCGGGCAGGCTTCAAGCGCACGCCGGTCCGTCACAGCGTGTTCAACCGTGCCATGCGCGGCTCCGTCGGGTGCTTGGGGGTCATGATCGGCTTGGTGACGGCGATCATCTGGGTCAGCGTAGGCCCCGGCGGCGGCTCGAGCGACGAAGGCGACGAGCAAACGGTCGCCGGCCTCGGCCTTCCCGCCGCCGCCAGTGGCGTGCTCGGCACCGTCGCCACGGCCGTCGTCGAGCGGGCGCTCGAAGAGGCCGAAACCCTGGCCCAGGCCGAGTCAGCCACCCGCGACTTCGTTCAAGCCTCGCAGGAGCTGGGCATCGCGCCCGAGGACCTGCGGGCGGTGCTCACGGCAGCCGTGCCGGACGACGCTTCTTGGGCCGAGGACGCGCCCGCGATGTTCGACCGCATTCTGCCGCGTCCGCCGACGGAGGCCATCGAGTCGCGTGATGCAGCCGCCATCCGCGACGAGGTTTCGCTCTACACCACTGAGGAGGCGCTTGAGGCGTACGCGGCGCTGCTGCGCTCAGGCCGTACCGAGGACATGGATCTCGCCCGCCGTGAAGCGCTCGAGACGAGACTCGCGAGCGAGCTCGCCGCGGACACTCTGCGCGCCCTCGAAAGCCGTGTCGATGATCTCGAGGACGACGTCCAGGAGGCCGAAGAAGACTTGAGCGAGACTCGCGCCGAAGTCGAGCAGCTCGAATCACGGGGGTTGCTCAACACGTTTCGCTCGTTCCTCGACGAGCTGGGGTTCGGATTCGGGTGGGCGTCCCTCTACTTCACTGTAATGCTCTCGTGGTGGAAGGGTCAGACGTTAGGGAAGCGACTGTTCCGAATCCGCGTACTCCGGCTCGACGGTGAACCGATCACCTGGTGGGTGGCCTTCGAGCGCGCCGGCGGATACGCCGCTGGACTCGCCACGGGGCTGCTGGGCTTTGCACAGATCTACTGGGATGCCAACCGGCAGGCGATTCACGATCGCATCGTGGGCACCGTCGTCGCCCTCGACCGACCACAGAAGGTCCTCGACTGGGAGTCCGTCCTGTGACTGAAGAGCGCTTCGAAGCCGACCTCGACGCCAGCGCCGACGGCGAGGTCACGCGCGACCTCGAGAGCCGCTTCGGGCGGCGCATCGTCATGACGGTACCGAACCGTCATAACGCCAAGCTCCGCAAGGTCATGGAGTTGGTGAACGCCGACGACGACCTGTACGCGCTCTGGACCGCCGCCAACGTGAACGCCGTCGAGCGGCTCGGCATGACCGACCATGGCCCCGTGCACGTGAAGATCGTCATGAACATCGCCGTGCGGATCATGCGCCTCCTCATGGAGGCGGGCGTGGAGGCCGGCATCGTGTCGAACTACCGCATGGAGGCGCACGACGCAGAGGTGGTGGTCGCGCTGGCCGCGCTTCTGCACGACTTGGGCATGTCGATCCACCGCGACGATCACGAGAGCTACTCGCTGTTCATCGCGGACGCCAAGCTGCGCGACTTGCTGCCGGCAATCTATCCGCCGCGCGAACAAACGATCGTGCGTTCGGAGATCCTGCACGCGATCATCGCCCACCGCTCGGACGGCCGGCCACTCACCGTGGAGGCAGGCGTGGTGCGCATCGCCGACGCGCTCGACATGGCCAAGGGGCGGTCCCGCATACCCTTCGCTTCCGGCTCCCTCTCCATCCACTCCGTGTCGGCGGCCGCCGTCGAATCGGTGTCCATCGGCCGCGGCACCGAGAAGCCCGTGGCGGTAACGGTCGAGCTCTCGAACTCGGCCGGCCTCTTTCAGCTGGATCAGCTGCTCAGAAACAAGCTGGAGGGGAGCGGTATCGAGCACCTCGTCGAAGTCGATGCCAAGGTGGGCGCGGAAGAGAAGACGCTGCTCAAGGACTTCAGCCTGTAGGGGCCCTGCTCGCAGTTGCCCAGAAGGCCGGCGCGGACCCGGCCTTTTCAGCTCGCGCCCCTATCTCCTCCCCGATTCCGTCCCGCTAGCGTCCCCGTCCCGCTCTCGGGCGAGAAACGCGGACTGCCCGCTGGTCACCCTATTCCACGGGCGACACGGCACGTAACATGTCACGCACGTCTCGCGTGCCTCGCAGTCCCGGTGGGGTTGGGACAACTGAGGAAGGGAGGGTGCCGACGATGCGTTCCTTGGCGTTGCTCACGTTCGCGACCGCGCTCGCCTGCGCGAGCCTCGTCGCCCAAGATCTCCCCGAGACGAACCCGTTCCACGGCGATTCGGCCGCCGTACTCGCCGGCATGGGACAGTTCCGGCAGCGCTGCGCCGACTGCCACGGCATGGACGCTCGCGGCGTGCGCGCCCCTGACCTCACCCAGGTATGGTCGTCCGGCCGCACCGACCGTGGCCTCTTCAACACGGTTCGAAACGGGGTGAGCAACACGGAGATGCCCGCGTTCACGGCGCCGCGCACTTCCGACCGAGATGTTTGGCAGATCCTGGCGTACTTGCGCACGCTCGCCTCGCCGGCTCCGACCGATCTCCCGACCGGCGATGTCGGGAACGGAGCCCTGGTGTTCGAGAACAACTGCTCGGGCTGCCATCGAGTGAACGCCAAGGGCGGGCTCCTCGGCCCGGAGCTCTCCCGCATCGGGTCCGGGCGCAGCCGCGAGGTTCTGCTGAGCCGCATCCGGACCGGCATCGACGAGCCGCGGCCCGGCTTCCAGCCCGTAACCATCACGCCGGAGTCAGGTCCGCCCATTCGCGGCGTGAAGAAGAACGAGGATCTCTTCTCCGTGCAGATCATGGACACGCGCGAGCGCATCCAAGGCTACAGAAAGGACCAGGTCAGGTCGGTCGTGGACATCAGGCGATCGATGATGCCGATCTTCGGCCCCGAGCGCCTCAGCGACAGCGACTTGACCGACCTCGTCCGGTACTTGGGCACGCTCCGCGGCTTCGATCCCTCGGTGGAGCAACGGCCCCCTGTGGTTTTCTGAAGTAGTCTTTCCGAGATGTTCTTTCAGGAGGTTACGACCGTGCGTCTCGAGACCTTAGCCGCGGTGTTCGGGGTCATGCTGGCGAGCGACGTTGCGTCGGCTCAGGAAAACACTCCGCTGGCCCCCGTGAGCGCGCAGGAGATCCTCGCGGGCCTTCCCAGCGACGGCTCACGCTGGCTCACCTTCGGCGGCGACTACGCCAACCAGCGGCACAGCCCGCTCACGCAGATCACCCCGCAGAACGTCGGGCAGCTCGTACCCCGCTGGACGTTCCAAACGGGCACGCTCGGCAACTTCGAGACGACTTCGCTGCTCCGCGACAACGTCCTCTATGTGACGGGGCCACTGAACGTCGCTTGGGCCATCGACGCGCGGACCGGAAGGCAGATCTGGCGCTACCGGCGCGAGCTACCGACCAACCTGACGGCCTGCTGCGGCCTCGTGAACCGCGGCTTCGGCATCTGGGGCGACAAGCTCTTCATGGCCACGCTGGATGCGCACCTGATCGCGCTCGACGCCCGCACCGGATCGGTGGTCTGGGATGCGGAGCTAGAGGAGCACAGCATCGGATACGCATCCACCATCGCGCCGATCGTGGTGAACGGTAAGGTGATCACAGGCGTGGCCGGTGGTGAGTACGGCATTCGCGGCTTCATCGACGCCTACGATGCGGAGACGGGGCAGCGCGTCTGGCGCTTCTATACGATCCCCGCTCCTGGCGAGCCGGGCAGCGCGACGTGGGCCGGCGACTCGTGGAAGACCGGGGGCGCGAGCGTCTGGGTGACCGGCGCGTATGATCCGGAGTCGAACCTGCTGTTCTACGGTATCGGCAACCCGGGACCCGACTACTTCGGCGAGATGCGCGAGGGAGACAACCTCTACAGCAACTCGATCGTGGCACTCGATGCCGACACGGGCCGCCTGCGCTGGCACTACCAATTCACGCCGCACGACGTGCACGATTGGGATGCGACGGAGGTGCCGATCCTCGCTGACCTCCCCATTGACGGACAGACGCGCGGGGTCGTGATGTTCGCGAACCGGAACGGGTTCTACTACACGCTGGATCGCGAAACGGGCAGGCTCATCGTCGCCAAGCCATTCGTCGAGACCACCTGGGCCAAGGAAATCGGCCCGGATGGACGCCCCGTCCTCCTTCCCGGGAACACTCCCAGTGAGGAAGGCACCGTGACGTGCCCCGATCTCACGGGGGGCACGAACTTCTGGCCGCCAGCGTTCGACCCCTCCACGCGCACGTTCTTCGTGAACGCGCGGGAGGTCTGCATGACCTATTACTCGTGGGAGCCCGAATACACCCCAGGCGATCGCTTCACCGGCGGTGCCGGTCAGCGCGTCGTCGACCCCGACAACCCGGCATACGGCGCCTTACGTGCTCTCGATCCGACCACTGGTGAGCGCAAGTGGGAGTTCCGTTACCTCTCGCCGTCCACCGCCGGCCTGCTGACCACGGCATCGGGGCTCATCTTCTCCGGCGACCCGGACGGCAATCTCCTCGCGCTCGATTCGCGCAGCGGGCAGCTCCTCTGGCACTACCAGATGGGAGCGACGCTGCACGGCACGTCCCCCATTACCTACATGGTGGACGGGAAGCAGCACGTTCTGGTGCCGGCGGGGACGACGCTGACGGCCTGGTCGCTCCCCTAGGCTAGGGCGCCGCAGCGCCCCCCGAGTGGATCGTGGGGGGGGCGGTCGGCCAGGCGGCGGGGGTCGTGTCCTGAGGCCCCTCTCGGGACCATCTTTCCCGCCGTGGAAATCCAAGTCTCCTTCCCTCTCGCGTTCGCCGCTGGCGTGGTGTCGTTCCTGTCGCCCTGCGTGCTGCCGGTGGTGCCGAGCTGCGTGGCCTTCGTTTCGGGCCTCACGCTCGGGGAGCTCGATGCCCCTGCCTCGCCGGGGGTGCGGGCGCGGGCGCTCCTTCACGCCGCCTTGTTCATGCTGGGGTTAGGGCTCGTGTTCATGTCGCTGGGGCTCGTCGCCACCGCCGCCGGCGTGCGGATCGCTGCCGCGCTCCCATTGATCCATCGCTTGGGCGGCGTCGTGGTGCTGTTGTTCGGGCTCTTGCTGGTGGGTCTGCTGCGCGTGCCCGGACTCACGCGGGACCTGCGACTCCACCTGTCGTCGCGACCGGCCGGCGTTTTCGGCTCCTTCGCTACTGGCATCGCGTTCGGCGCCGGCTGGACCCCGTGTATCGGGCCGATCCTCGGGTCGGTCCTCTTGTACGCCGGCCTCGAGGGCACGATGGTCCATGGTACGCTGCTTCTGGCCACCTACGCTCTTGGACTCGGTGTGCCGTTCGTGCTGGCAGCGGCAGCGTTCAGTTGGTTTCTCACGGCGAGCGCCGTGGTGAGGAGATGGATGCTGCCGCTACAGCGGGTTGCGGGTACGCTGCTGGTCGTGATCGGCCTCTCGATGGTGAGTGGCCACTTCTCGAAGTTGGCGGCGTTCCTGGCGGGGCTCGGCCAGCTGGTGAACCTGGAGGTCGGATGAGGTCTCGAAAGTCGATGGCAGCGGCGGCCCTGCTCATCTCGGCTGGGCTCGCGGGTTGCGGCGGAGAGGGGTCCGAGCACGAGCGGACGGACGCGACGACGCGGGCGCTGTTGAATCAGACTCCTGGGGGAGGGCCCGCCACTTCGTTCGACGGGGTGCCGGACATCATCGGTCGCGCCAACCGTGCCTACCTGCCCGACCTCGGATACAACCGGGGCCAGGTCGAGGCCCCGCTGAAGGTGATCGAGTTCTCGGACTTCGGTTGCGGCTTCTGCCGCCGCTTCCACGAGGAGTCCTTTCCGACGCTCGAGACCGAGTTCATCGACACGGGCATGATCGAGTGGAAGTTCCTGCCGTTCATCACCGGCACGTTCGAGAACTCGCTCGCGGTCTCGGAGGCGGCCGAGTGTGTGCTCGAGCAAAGCCCTGCCGCGTACGAGGCGTTCGGAGAGGTTCTGTGGACCAGGCAGGCCGACTGGAAGCCCAGCAATGAGCCGGAGGCGCTTGCCAGAGCCTGGGCTGCCGAGGCGGCGGTCGACATGGATCGATTCGATGCGTGCCTCGCCGAGGACCGACGCATTGAGCGGGTGGCGGGAGCGACCGTTGCTGCGCAGCAGCTCGGCATTCGGGCCACACCGACGTTCTGGATCGTCGGCTACGGACCCCTACAGGGCGCTTTGCCGCTCGAGGCGTTTCGGGGGATCTTCTCCACGGTCCACGCCGAAGTCGTGGCCGCAGCGGACAGCGCCGCGCGGGCGCCAACGCCGGGAGCCTGAACACGCGGTCGAGCCGCCGGCAGGGCGATGGGTTCGGGCCACGCCCGCTGCCGGTTGTCGCGCTGGCATTGGCGGCCGTCGCATGCGCGCCCGTTGCGACTGCGGGGCCAGGATGTGCCCCGCTCGGCCCTGCGGTGCTCTTCCCTGCTTCGCTACAAGAGACCAGCGGAGTAGCCATAAGCCGACGGCTGCCCTGTGTGCTCTGGACGCACAACGACGAAGGCGCCGAGCTCTTCGCCGTGGATACTCGAGGGGGTGTCCTTGGACGGTTCCGGCTGGATGCCGCCGCGGGCGACCCCGAGGACCTTGCGATCGCCGCGTGCCAGACGGGCTGGTGCCTCTACCTCTCGGATACGGGAGACAACCAAGAGCGGCGAGCAGACGGTGACGCGCGTATCCTGGGAGTGCGGGAGCCTGACGGCTTGGCGGAAGAGGGCTCACTGCGTGCTGACGTGTTTCCACTGCGTCTCCCGGATGGCCCGCGCGACTTCGAGGCGATCTTCGTGCTGCCAGGAGAGCGCGTCTTCTTCATCACGAAGGGTAGGAACCACGCCGTCACGGTATACCGCTACCCGGGCGAGCTCCGTCCGGAGTTGGTCACGCTCGAGGAGGTGCAGCGCCTCACCGATGGGGCGCAGCCCCTGGTCGACCAGGTCACGGGTGCGAGCGCGTCTCTCGACGGGTCGCTTGTGGCGGTCCGCACCTACCGCGCGCTCCGGTTCTACGGGACGGCGGGCAACCAACTCCGCGCTCGGTCCGACGGCCTCGTGAACCTGCGCCCGCTGGAGGAGATCCAGGGTGAGGGTGTGGCGGTCGAAGCCGGAGGTGACGTCTGGCTGACTTCGGAGGGCGGGCCGCTTGGGGGACCCGCCTCATTGACGGGGCTTACCTGCCGGGTTTGAGGCGACCGGCGTGGGTTGGAGCTACGCGCCGAGGAGCGCTGCGAGCACGGCCCGCGCGTCGGAGGCCAGCTGGCGTTCAGAGAGGAAGGGGCTCACCGCCACCACCGCGTCGGCAGCGCTGTTCAAGCCAAGCCGGCGAAGGAGGAAGCGCAGGTCCTCGTCTGTGTGAGGGTCGCCCCGGGTAAGGGCTGCGAGCTTCGTTGCGAGAGCGTATGAGGACGGTGGACTGAATACGCTCACTCCCGGCATCTCTGCGTATGCGGTCGCGTTCACGGCGATAACCGCCTCCGAGGCCCATGACGGCGGCCACGGGCGGCTGGCCGTGAATTCTGCGAGCGGGTCACCGCGCCGGCCGTGGCGCAGGAGTCGGTCGGGGCGGGCGCTCCCCCCACGGCGCGGCAGCAGCTGGTGGATCACGGTTCCCTCGATAAAATAGAACTCGACCTCTAGTTCTAGACTGACGAGGTTTGCCCCCAGCTGCTGGAGCCGAGACCGATGGGGCTCTCCGAGCAGCGCGGGCGGGCTCGAGGTCGCCGGGAGGATGGCGGGGTCGAACAAGTTCCGTCGCTTCAGGGCCGCCGAGCTCAGCCGAAGCTGGTAGGGGCGAAGGCTCGCGAGGGGCCAGCGGAAGTGGGGCCGCTCCAGAGGCCGCACGCCGGCGGTCCACCTCGGGGGGGGTAACCCGGCGTCGGCGGCCATCTGCTCGGCCGCCGCGGCGACATAGTTCTGCGACGCGGGTGGCAAGCCGGAGACGCGGACCCGGCCGAGCGCGGCCTCCAGATCAGCCGGCCCAAGGCCGGCCATCGATCGGCGGATCTCCTCGATCGCCCCCCCCAGCGTGGACGTTCCGGACCGGAGAGCATCCAGGGCGCGCCCCACGGGATCGGCGGTCGGCGGTAGCGCCCGCGACAGGACGTAGGCGGAAACGGACTGACTGGTGGCGGCCGCCAGCCGCTTCAGGGTCAGCTTCTCCGTCGGGGAGATGCGGATCTGGAGCTGGGAGGTCCGCGTCATTTCACAAGCTTTCGTGGGGAGAATCCGATGTCAATACATTTCCTCGTCACGTGCTTTCTCGAGTCGAGCCCGGTGCTCGGCGGCTCCACCTGCTTGACGCCAGCGCCCGACCCCATCAACTAGTTGCTGATGACAACGACTGGCCTTGCCCACGCTCCGCTCCCCATCCTGGCGGTCGCTGCACACGGCGACTCCATGGTCGTCCATGATGCTCGGCTGCTCTCCGAAGCCCTATCCGAGCTTCTTCGGGTCATCCAGTTCCGAGATCGGGACCGGGTCTGCTGCTACGATGTGAGCGTAAGCCAGTGCTACGCGCTCAGGGGGATCGTTCGGGCCGAGGGGCTCACGGTCAACGACCTGGCCGCCTACTTGTACGTCGACAAGAGCACGGCGAGCAGGATCGCAAACAGCCTGGTCGACAAGGACTACGTGGTTCGGGAGGCGCATCCGGACGACGCGCGGGCAGTGCGCCTCCTGCCCACCCCTCGGGGCCGCGCGATCCTCGCGACCATCGCTGCGGACGAGGAGCGGGACTACACTGCCCTGCTCGCCGATTTCGACCCAGGGACGCGCGCCGAGCTCTATCGGCTGATCGGCAGACTCAAATCGTGCTTCGTGTCCGGGGTGGAGGCCGCTGCCGGAACCTGTTGCGTCGTGAAGTAGTTGCACCTGACATATAACCAAACTAGGAGCCATGATGGCTCATGAACCAGGCGTGGTGAAACAGGCGGTCCGAGAGCGGTACGGGCAGGTGGCCGACAAGCGGCCGGGCGAGAAAGGCGCCGGATGTTGCGGTCCCTCCTGCTGCTCCGACGATGAGTCAGCAGGAACGGACGACCTCAGCCGGAAGATCGGTTACACCGAGGCGGATCTCCGTGCGGTCCCGGAGGACGCCAACCTCGGGCTCGGGTGCGGCAACCCTACCGCCATCGCCTCGCTCCGTCCCGGGCAAACGGTGCTCGACCTCGGGTCCGGCGCCGGAATCGACTGCTTCTTGGCCGCTCGGCAGGTCGGGCCGACCGGAAAGGTCATCGGTGTCGACATGACACCCGAGATGATCGCCCGGGCGCGTGGCAATGCCGAGCAGGCCGTCTACACGAATGTCGAGTTCCGCCTCGGCGAAATCGAGCAGCTCCCGGTGGCAGACTCGAGTGTCGACGTCATCATCTCGAACTGCGTGTTGAACCTCAGCCCCGCCAAGGACCGTGCCCTCGCGGAAGCGTATAGGGTGCTCAAGCCCGGGGGCCGCATCGTAGTCTCCTACATGGTATCCGAGCGGCCTGTACCGTCCGTGCTCGAAGGCAACCTGGATGCCGTGGCGGCCTGTCTGCCGACGTTTCGCGAGCGCTATCTAGAGCAGTTCCGCAACGCCGGGTTCACCAACGTGCGCATCACGAACGAGAAGCCGTATCCCGCGAGCTACATCCTCGGAGATCCCGGCGTGATCGAGTTCATTGCTGCACATCCCGACGAGGCGCGTGAGCTCGCGACGTTCGCCGGGAGTATCGCCGGAGCGCATTTCGAGGCCGCCAAGGCATAGCTCGTCATGCCGATGGCGCGCACGTTGCTGACGATGCTGAGCGCGATCCTCGCCGCTTGCGAGTCTCCGCCGACGCCGTTCGGCGCCGCGCCCGGGCAAGTGCCCGTGCCGTTCGCAACGGAGATGTCGATGCCGGGCGGGAGCGAGTACGGCATCACGTTCGGTCCGGGGGCGACGGAGGCGTTCTTCACTTGGCAGGGCGGGGGGCGGCGCGGCAGGCCACAGATCTTCGTGTCGCGGTTTCACGAGGGCCGGTGGTCACGAGGTGAGCCCGCGCCGTTCTCGACCGGCTGGGAGGAGTCACCCTTCCTGACGCCCGACGGACGCCGCCTCCTTTTCGCGTCGCGCCGGGATATCCCCGGATGGGAGTCGTCGAGAGGAAACAACAACCTCTGGGTCGTCGAGCGCGAAGCGGACGGAGCGTGGGGACAGCCTCAGCCGTTGGAGGGCGACGTCAACCGGCCACGTGGGGACGAGGACGATTCACCACCTCACAGCGAAGGAGGCCCCGTACTCCTCGCCAGTGGCGAGCTCCTTTATTGGACCACGGAGAGCAACGAGTGGGGAAGCGACCTCTACGTGGCCGAGTCCGTCGATGGACGATTCGTGAACCCTCGGCCTCTCCTGCTCAACTCGAGCGGTTCCGAAAGCAGTCCCGCCGTGTCACCTGACGGGCGGACACTCGTGTTCCAGGCCTTCCGCGAGTCCACTGCGATCGGGGAGCAGGATCTGTATCTGGCGGAGCGCACGGAGTACGGTTGGTCCGCACCGCGCCTCCTACCGGAGCCTGTCAACAGCGCAGCGAACGATGGCTATCCGAGCTTCTCCCCGGACGGCCGGTACTTCTTTTTCGCCAGTGATCGCGACTCGCCAGGCGGCTCGTGGTCGATCTACTACGTCGAGTCGTCTGTGCTCGGAACGGGCGCGGGCAGCTAGCTCCACACGTCGAAGAAGTCGACCTGCGCGCCAGCGTCACTCACACCGCCCATCAGGTACGCCGTGAGCAGGGTGACGCACTCGTCTCGGAGCGCGTCTGGGTCGAGCTCGGCGGACGTGTCCTCCGGCCTCAAGTGATCGATTACACCGAGGACTGCGCAGAGTCCGAGCCGGACAGCGGCCTCCGGGCTCGGGTGCGTCATTTCGTGTCGGCGTTCCAGCAAGCGCTCGGCAAGTTCCTCAACGACGCCCCAGCGGAACGCGCGATGATCCGCGGGCCGCTCTCTCAGGCCGGCGGCTGCCCTGACCCCCGCGTCCCATCGCAGTTGCACTTCGAACAGGTGCGCCACCGCCGTTCTTATGACCTCGGGGAGTCCGGCCTCCGCGGGTCGTGATCCCTTCGCGGCTGCTTTCCACTCCGCGAGCGCCGACTCCCGCACATGCTCGGCCAAATATGCGAGCAGGTCGTCCTTGCCCCTGAAGCGCGCGTAGAACGATCCCACGGAGGTCCGTGCTCGCTTCACGACCGCCTGCACGGTGACCGCCGAGGGTCCTTCTTCCTCGAGAATCGCCACGCCGGCGGCCACAATTCGCTCCAGCGTCTTCTTCGAGCGAGGCTGCTTGGGGGGCGAGAGCTGAGGTCCGGAGGGCACAATCGGCTCCTATTAGAACAGAATTCGTGTTCTAATCATGGCTTGGTTCCGCGCCGCCTGCAACCCGCGCTTCGCGCTGGCAAGACGAGCTCCGCCGCGACTCCTGACGGAGTACTGACGGCGAGGCGCTAGGCTGAGTTGCCAGCTGAACAGTCAGGGGTGGGCGACGCGGCGCCAGGCGCGAAAGCCTCTCGGCCATGTGCTGCTGGACGACGCGCCGGGTGGCGGTGGACTTGGTCACTGAAGCGGCGAAGAAGAACGGGGAGATCCTGACGGCCATTCATCACTGGGTAGATGGCATTCTAACCGGCTCTTGGTATCTCCTCCCGGACCTGGGCTTGCTTCGTATGGATAGCCGCGACGGCCAATTGGTATTACACCTCGCTGGCTCCGGACTTCGAGCAGCCTCTGATGGAACGAGTGGCCACAAGCAAACCCCTTCGAGATAGAGATCATCTGGACATACCGACCCTCAGGGCTCTGATCGAGGAGATCGACACAGCCCAGAGTCCCGCGGCCCCTGAGCCAGTGTGAACTGAGCAGATCGATGAACTGGACTCGTCCGACGAATGTGAAGTCATCTTCGTGTACAAGGAGCTATGAGTCATGGCGGGCGCTTTTTTGCTGCTCCTGTCAGAGGTAAGTACAATGCGTGCAGTCGGTACGTCCACACACGACGCCCAGCGCGAGCCAGGCTCCCTAACCAGATGCACCTGTGCGCCTGAAGCAACTCACTCTGCGGGACTTCGGCCCCTTCCGAAACTACTCGATCTCGCTTGACCTGCCGGAGGCGGCCTGCCTCCTGCTAACTGGCAAGAACAACGAAGGAAAGTCCCACATCCTCTTTGCTCTGCGCCTTCTTGACGCGGGCCTGAAGGTCGCCGGCAAGAAGCGACATCAAGTTGACCTCGACGGCGCCGTTTGATACGCCCTTCTCAAGCAGGATGTGGGCGACCTGACGGTCGGTCGCCTGGTCTACAATTACGGGAGTCGCGTCGGACGAATCGTCGGTGTCTTCAGAGGGGGATTCCAGGTAACCGTCTACGTTGACCCTGCCAATGACGTGATATACGCGAACTCGAGGGGCAAGGCTCCAGCTCGACTGGACAGGCTCTTCGGCTTCATGCCACCGCTGGGCCAGTTGGCCTCCCGAGAGGAGAGACTATCGGAGGAGCATCTCAAGAAGAGCCTCGACACTACCCTGGCACCACGCCACTTCCGGAATCACGTCTTCCAGACACTGGACCAGGAAGAGCGAGCGTTGGTGCAGAGAATCATTTCAGAATCCTGGGAAGGCGTTGAGTTACTGGGAGCCTCCTGGGACTGGAAGGCCAAGCAGATCGACTCCTTCTACCGAGAAGGGCGCATAGATCGTGAGGTGTCCTGGGCCGGCCAGGGCCTACAGGTGTGGTTCCAGATCGTGACGCACATGGTGAGGCTTCGAGAACACGAACTGCTCGTCCTCGATGAGCCTGAAATCAACCTCCACGCCGAAAAGCAGCATGACCTGATCAGGCTACTGCGCGAGTATCACACAGGGTCCGTACTGATCGCGACGCATTCCGTGGAACTCATGAACGACGTCGGCGTGAGCCACATCATCCATGTCCAGAAGGACACCAGCGCTCCTGCCCTGAAGTCGACGAAGGATCGGTCTCATCTTGAGCTCGTTCGCTCGCACGTGGGCAGCAACTTCAACCTCATCGCTTCCCAATTCGAGGTGGTCGATGTGGTGCTTTTTACCGAGGACAGGGATGACTTCCGCATCGTTCAGCGGTTGGCCGAACGGACAGAATTCAAGCTGCAGCTACTGGGCATTCCACTGCATGGGTTCTCAGAGCACTCCAATCGACGAGCGAAGCCGGCCGGACTTCCGGGACGTATTCGGGATGCTCGCGGAAGGGTGTACCGATATTGCGACTGCGGTCACGCGCGTGCGACTGAGCACCGTCGACTTGACGGTTCGTGAAATGGCCGGGGTCGAGCACTTTCGCGTCCTGGTCGCCGAAATGAGCGCCCTCCAGCTCGACGCGGAGGCGCGCAGCCTGGAGGCCGACCCCAGGAGGGCCCCCAACGCCACCCTCCTCCGCGAGCTCCTGGAAAGCGGCCGGCTCGAGGTCCGTTCGGCACCCCTCGCCGGGTGGACGCCGGACTTCTCTGTGTTCTCCGGTCCGGGAGGGCCGACAGCCGTTCTCGTTGGACTTCACTGGTTCGAGCGGCCCTACGCCCATCGCGGACCTGCCTTCGGTGCCCTGTTCACGGAAGAGGCAGCGCGGCTGGCGGCCCGGCGCCACGACGAAGTCTGGGAGCGGGCGCACGACGTTGGGCCGGCGGTCTGGAACATCCTCACGAAAGCGCGGACCAAGTGCCGTGCGGCTAGTGCGCTCGGTTGACACCTCGACAGCCTCGCCTTAATTAACCCGGCCCGCGCCCGCGCGGGCCCTTTCCGGCGTAGCTCAGTTGGTAGAGCAGGTGACTGTTAATCACCGGGTCACAGGTTCGAGTCCTGTCGCCGGAGCCATTTCTACCTCGTCGCCAACAAGGGGCGAGGGTCGGTGAACAGAAGCCCCCAAGGAGCGATCCGAGGGGGCTTCGTCTTTTCTGCGCTTGTTTCCGCGAGCTTCGCGCGGCCGCCGGGCGCGCACGCGGACGGCGCCGCGCGGAGCAGAGAGCGCGCCCTCGCGAGCACCGTCGCCGCCGCGGACAGCGTCTCGCCTCTCTCGGCGTCCGTCGGGGAGAGAGAAGCCGAGAGCGATTAACAGGTGGTGCTAAACGCTAAACGCGGGCGCGCCGCGTGGGCGCGGGACGAGCTGCGCGGCGTGGGCGATCGGTGCACCCGCGGGGGCTGCGCTCCGAGGTCATCACAGGCGGCGCATCACACCGTCCAGGACGACTCCGTCGAGGCGCAGACGCTGGGCGCACGCCAGTGCGTCAGCCCGGGTGTGAACGATGGGCTCGCCAGGGCCGTTGAACGAGGCGTTGATCAACCCCGCGATCTCATAGCGCTGCCAGAGCCGACGCAAGAGCGCCGCGAGGAAGGTGTCTTCGTCGCGCCCATCGCGCGACGTGACCCGGAGACCTCGACCACCCGGAGGGTCTGCTCGCGCTGGCTCATGCGACTTGCGCCGCTTCCGACTCGACGGACAGCTCGCCCCACGAAGGGAATGGATCCGCGAAGGCGCGCCAGCCCTCGGCGCCGAGGCGCTGCTCGGCATCGGTGAGGAGGCAGCGGTCGAAGCCCGCTCGGAGCGCCGCCTCGTCCATCCCGATCCCGATCAGCACGAGCTCTTGGCGGCGGTCCCCATACGGCTCCTGGAAGTCGCGGCGGATCTCCGCTTGGGCCTCAGGCGCCTCCGGCCACGAGGCGGCCGGCGCCGCTGCCCACCAGAAGCCCGCGCGGCTCGTGCGGCACGCCGGACCGGCCTGAGACCAGGCGCCCACCTCGTTCATGCGCGTCGCCAGCCAGAAGAAGCCCTTCGAGCGAAGGACGCCAACCCACTCGCTGGCGAAGAATGCGTGAAGTCGCCCGGGATGGAACGGCCGGCGCGCACGGTAGACGAAGCTACCGATGCCGTACTCCTCCGTCTCCGGCGTGTGGATGCCCGCAAGCTCCTTGGCCCAGCCCGCGTAGGTCGCCGCCTTGTCGTCGTCGAAGAGCCCGGTGCCGAGGACCGCGTCGATCGGCACGCGACCATGCTGCGCCCGTACGAGACGCGCCTCGGGGTTCAGGTGATGGAGGATGCCCTCCAGGCGCTCCAGGTCGGACGCATCGACGAGGTCGGACTTCGAGATGACCAGCACGTTCGCGAACTCGACCTGGTCGACGAGCAGATCCACGATCGTGCGTTCGTCCTCAGGGCCAAGCGCGATGCCGCGTGCGCGGAGGTCCTCCGAGGAGCCGTACTCCCGAAGGAAGTTCGCCGCGTCGACCACCGTGACCATCGTGTCCAGCTTCGCGACGTCCGCGAGGCTGAAGCCGTGCTCGTCGCGGAAGGAGAACGTCGCGGCGACCGGCATCGGCTCGCCAATCCCTGTCGACTCGATGAGCAGGCTGTCGAACCGCCCCTCCGCTGCGAGTCGTTTGACCTCCACGAGGAGGTCCTCGCGCAGCGTGCAGCAGATGCACCCGTTCGACATCTCGACGAGCTTCTCTTCGGTTCGACCGAGCGCGGCGCCTCCCATCTTCACGAGCTGAGCGTCGATGTTGACCTCGCTCATGTCGTTGACGATGACGGCGACGCGTCGGCCCTCGCGATTCGCGAGCACGTGGTTCAACAGGGTTGTCTTCCCGGCGCCAAGAAAGCCGCTGAGCACCGTCACGGGCAATTGCTGCATGTAGCCTCCATCCGATTCGATGGCGCATCTATCTCATACATGCAACTCGGTTGCAACTAAGCCGGAGACCGGTTACCGTGCGCAGCCTCGGAGGAGCTACCCATGCGCGACGTCATCCAACTCGTCTCTACCGCTGGAACCGGATTCGCCTACGTCACCACGAAAAACAAGCGAACGACGCCAGGCAAGCTCGAGATCAAGAAGTATGACCCTATCGCCCGCAAGCACGTCATCTTCGTAGAGAAGAAGATTTCGAAGGGCTGACCCATGAGCGCGCCCACATTCTTGCTACCCGCGCAGCTGAGGTGCCCGGTCGCGCTCGCTCCGCGCCGCCGCGCCATCGATCCGAACGTCGCACGCACGCTCGAGGCTTGGATCCGGAGCGCGCTGCACGTGGCTGCGGAGGCGTCCGTTCGCCTATCCGAGTGGGTGTCGATGGATTCCCGAGCCGTCTCGCACCGCGTGTACGTCTTTGTTGGAACGGGGACTGCCTGCCGCTGTTTCGTTCTCGAGAAGGCCTCTGAACGAATCTTCCAGGCGGACGTGCATGGAGCGCTTGGTTCGCAGGGGCTACGGGCGCACGCACGCGACGCAGCGCCCGCGTAGCTGGACCTCCGCAACTTGGTTGCGAATGGCCTCGCCTCGCAGCGCAACGGCGCTCTCGGGCAGGCACGCGACGTCGCCACAGTCGTTGCAGACGAAGTGCG
>VGVR01000005.1 GCA_016873995.1 Gemmatimonadota bacterium | reverse complement strand
TCCACGCTCTCCCAGCAGCTTCGCGTGCTGCACGCAGAGCGCATCGTGAAGCGCCGCCGCGAAGGCAAGCACATCTACTACTCGCTCGCGGACGACCATGTTCGCGAGCTCATTCGGGCCGCGCTCGACCACGCCGGTGAGCCCTCAGTCGTCACCTCGCCACACCAAGGAAAGAAGAAGAAGTCATGAGCCACACCACCCATCCGAATCACGATCACGTCCACGGCGCCGACTGCGGTCACCTCGCAGTCCGCCACGGCGACCACGTCGACTACCTCCACGATGGCCACCTCCACCACGGCCACGATGGCCACGTGGACGAGTGCGTCCTCGAAGTCGGCGCCTCCAACCCGGCCGCATGCACGCCTTCGCACAGCTGCGCCGGTCACGCCCAGGGCCACGTCCACGGCGCCGGGTGCGGTCACGAGGCCGTCCCGCACGGCGATCACGTCGACTACCTCGTCGCCGGGCACCTGCACCACCCGCACGCTGGTCACTGCGACGACCACGGCGCTCTTTCGGCGGCCTGACGCGCGCGACATCAGGGAGCCAGACGAATGGCCGCTTTGCGTGCATAGCGGCTATTCGAGCTGGAGCCGTCCCGCCCTCGAACGGCCCGCGCGTTCGTCGCGGGACAGAGCGAATTCGAGAGAGCGTCCCGGCTCGCGTCGCGCAACCACCTGGATTCGCAGGCGTTCGCATTTCCGGGACCGTGCGAGCGGGGCGAACCCGTCCCGCCGAGAGCGCCGCGAACGGGTTAGCAAACGGCTCCGAATGCGGAGCCATTTCGAGCCGCTCGCGAACTTCGCGAGCGGCGACAGTAAACAGCGGCCTCGGAGAGCGATCTCCGGGGCCGTTGCGTTTCTCCCCCACGTTTCCGCGACCTTCGACGCTCCGCGAGCACGACGCGCGCGTGGACAGCGTTCGCGCAGAGAGCGCCGCGGGCGTGAAAGTGGCCATGGCTCAGCCCTCCTCGCGAGCGAAGAGGACGCCGCGAAGCGACGTCGGGTTGGGGGCGGTGGGGGTGAGCTGCATGGACGATGCCTCCTGTGAACTGTGAACTAAACCGTGGACACTCCGAGCACGGCCAAGCCGTGCGGCTACAGCAGGCTCCTCTGGGGGTTCGACGCGTCGAGGACGAGGTTCAGGTCCAGGAGGCGGTAGCGCATCGCCTCGTTCGACACGTTCGTGAAGTTGCCCTTCGCCATCACCTCGGTGGCGAGGTCGCGGAGCTTCTCGTCGAGCACGCGAGCCTTCCGCTTCGCCTCGACGTCTTCCCACGTTGGCAGCGTGTCGCCGCAGAGCGCACGCACGGTGGCGCGCACGTCGGCCGCAGGCATGAGGAGCGCGGCGGCGAACCTGTCCGCCTGCCACTCGGCGCACGACAGGTCGCTCGACGCGGCGGGACAGTCCAGGCGAACGTGGACAGAGTTGGATCCGTTGAACTTGTCCGCGACATCGACGGCGCGGCACGGGGGCATCTGTGAGCCGCCGACAGAGAGAGCGGAGAGCAGTCCCACAACCGAGTTCTGTCCCGTCAGCAAACCGAACGAGCGCGCGGGCTTGGTGATGCAGAGAACGGAACGGCCAGGAGCGCCGCACAGAGTGTGTCCCGTCGTGCGCCATCAGAGAGCGGTAGCGGGCCGCTCCCCATGCGGAGTTCACGATTCGCCGCCGCCCGTGCGGAGCTGACCGTCGTCCCCTCGCGTCAATCCTTGGCGCGGTCGAGGTACTCCCCGCTGTTCGGGTTCACGCGGACCTTCTCGCCCGATGAGATGAACTCCGGCACCCCGATCGTCACCCCGTTGGAGAGCTTCGCCGGCTTGTAAGAAGCCGTCTTCGTGGCGGTCTTCATGACAGGCGCCGTCTCCATGACCTCGAACACGAGGGCGTTCGGGAGCTCGATGCTCACCGGTCGGCCCTCGTAGTACTCGGCGATCACTTTCATGCCGTCGTTCATCCACGGCGCGTGGTCCCCGAGCGCTTCGTCATCCATCTCGAACTGGTCGTACGTCTCGGTGTTCATGAAGTGATACGAGCTCGCGTCCTTATAGAGGTACTGGAGCTCGTGCGTCTCCATCTGCGCCACCTCGACGCTGTCGCTCGCACGGAACCGATGCTCGAGCGTCGAACCCGTCTTGAGGTTGCGCATCTTGGCGTGCACCATCGCGCGTAGGTTGCCGGGCGTGTGGTGATGGAATTCGATGATGCGGCAGAGATTCCCATTGAAGATGATGGGCATGCCGCGGCGGATGCTGGTCGCTGGAATCGCCATAGGTCGAGAAGCTGGTGGTCCGAACCCGGGAAAGAGCGCGAGGGCTCCCCACGCGGGGGGACCAATCTACAGCGGAAGCGCTCCGACAGGGCCTCAGGCTGAGCCGGTCGGCAGACCGGTGCCGCCGCCGGAAGATCAGTACGAGGGACCTGACGCCCTCAGGGCGCTCCAAGTCGCGAGTTGCCTGGACCGAGCGTAGTGTTTACAAGACAGTATGTCGTGTTCTCACTACGTCAATACATCGACTCTATGTCCATGTACGTCGTTCTGAGATGTCGGTTGTGTCACTCAAGCGCTACACTTGGCAGCAAATGGTGCTGCGCCGAACTCGCTAGGAGAACCCCATGCCGCAGGGTCGCCTCGACAACAGGGTGAGAGAAGCACGAGAGCGCGTAGGGGTTTCCCAGTCCGAGCTCGCCCGTCGCCTCGGTGTGAGCCGCCAGGCCCTGGTGGCCATCGAAGCAGGGCGTCAGGTGCCTTCCACCGTTCTCGGCCTGCGAATCGCACGCGCCCTGCGAACGAGTGTCGAGGAGGTTTTTCTCCTGCAGGGAGGTGAGGGCATCGGCGTGCGCGTTGCGCCACCCTCGGCAGAGCTCGCCCGCGGATCCGCGGGGCGGAGAGTCGCGCTCGGCGAGGTCGATGGAGGCTGGGTCGCCCATCGCCTTCCGGCCGACGCAACCCTCGCGGCGGATGGCGTGCTCGAGTCGGAGGGTAGCAACTGGACTGGCCTGGTCCGCCCGCTCTCGGAGGAGCACCGGCTCCGTCGAAACGTCCTCGTGGCGGGTTGCGCGCCTCTCCTTGGCGCCCTTGCTCGAAGGATCAGGGATCAGTCCCCCGACGCGCGCGCAACCTGGCTCGACACCGGAAGCGGGCGCTCGCTCGAGCTCCTGCGAGCGGGGCTGGTGCACGTCGCCGGCGTGCATGGTGGCGGCTCTCCTTCGGGCGAGGACAACGCCACGTTGGGCAGGCAGGCCCTCCAGGGCCGGAAAGTCGTGCTCGTGAACCTGACCAGCTGGCGCCTCGGGATCGTCGTGCCCGCGGGGAACCCGCTCAGGATTCGGTCGGGGGGAGATCTGTTCCGTCCCGGCCTCGAGGTGGCGCGGCGTGAGGCCGGCACCGGGGCCCAGAAGCTCGTGCAGTCCCTCGCAGCGGCGGAGGGCGTCGAGGGAGCCAACCTCCTCGGACCTTTGGCGACTGGTCATGACGAGGTCGCTCAGCTCGTCCGCTGCGGGGCAGCGGACGCCGGGGTCGCGATCGAGGCGGTCGCCTTGGCCGCCGGTCTCGGGTTCGTCCCGTTGGTCGAGGAGCGCTTCGACCTGCTGGTTCCCGCGAGTCTCGCCGACGAAACACCTGTCTGCCGCCTCATCGAAACCCTCGACGACCCCGCCTTCCGCGCGGATGCCGGTGAGATCCCCGGATACGACACCGCCTCGTGCGGTCACGCGACGACGCTGGAGGCCGCATGACTCGACTGCGTGCCCTCGTCGCTCTGCTGGTCAGCGCGTCGGCGGTCGCTTGCGGGGACCCCGACACGCCCGATCTCGGCAGGCTCAGCGTGTATGCTGCTTCATCGCTCACCGATGCGTTCGGCGAGTTGGAGGCCATGTTCGAGACCGCACATCCCGGCACGGACGTCTCCATCACGTACGCTGGCAGTCAAGTTCTGCGCCTGCAGATCGAACAGGGCGCCGGAGCCGACGTGTTCGCCAGCGCGAACGTGGAGCAAATGCGGGCACTCGAGCGTGCGGACCTGGTCGAGGAGAGCCGCGTGTTCGCGCACAACGACCTCGTAATCATCGTGCCCGAGGACAACCCGGCCCGCATCGAGTCGCTCGAGGACCTCACGCACGCGAGCCGCCTGGTGCTCGGAACCGCCAACGCGCCGGTGGGACAATACGCCCGGCAGGTGCTTCGCCAGGCAGGCCCCACGCACGGAGAGGGTTTCGAGGCCATGGTTCTCTCCCGCGTCGTGTCCGAGGAGCCCAATTCGCGGCTGGCGCGAGCCAAGGTGGAGCTCGGAGAGGCAGATGCCGCCATCGTCTACCGGTCGGACGCCGGTGCGGCGGACCGCGTACGCGTGGTACCCATCCCCGCCGAGGTCAACGTCGTCGCCGACTACCCGATCGCGATGGTGTCGGGAACCCGTGCGGGCGAGACCGCGCAGGCCTGGATCGAGTTCGTGGAGAGCCCCCAAGGCAGGAGCGTGCTCGCGCGCCACGGGTTCACCGCGCCATGAGCCCGTCCCACGGGGACCGGGCAGCCTCGGACCGGGGCGAGCGGGGGTGCGCCCTCCCGGTACCGCGACCATGACCCGAGGGGGAGGGGCGCACAGGGACGGGCCGGGGCGCGCCCTCCTGATGCTGGCCGCACCCATCCTGCTGCTGCTCGGGGTCCCGCTGGTAGCCCTCGCCGTCGCGTCGTCGCCCAGCGATCTCCTAGCCGGCATCCGGAGTCCTGTCTTCGCACCCGCACTCTGGCTGAGCGTGCGCACGACGGTCGCCAGCGTCGCGGTCGTGCTCGTCGGTGGGACCCCACTCGCCTGGTGGCTGGCGTCGGGTGAAGGGCGCGCGGTGCGGATAGCCGAGGCGTTGGTGGACCTACCGATCGTGATCCCGCCCGCGGTCGTGGGAATCGCGTTGCTGGAGACGTATGGGCGAAGCGGGCTCTTCGGGGCGCAGCTCACTGCACTGGGCATTCAGGTTCCGTTCACGACACTCGCGGTCGTGCTCGCCCAGGTGGTGGTGTCGACGCCGTTCTACGTGCAGGCCGCGGCCGCCGCCTTCCGGCGAGTGGACCGCGATCTGCTCCTGGTAGCGCGCACACTCGGACAGACACGGCGGGGTACGTTTCTGCGTGTGGCCCTGCCGATCGCGCTCCCGGGGCTGGTGGGCGGCGCGGCCCTCGCGTGGGCACGGGCCCTGGGGGAGTTCGGCGCTACGCTCCTGTTCGCAGGCAACCTGCCCGGCACCACGCAGACGATGCCGCTCGCGATCTATGCCGCGCTCGAGTCCGACGTGAAGGTGGCAGTCGCCCTTTCGCTGGTGCTCGCGGGAGCATCGGTGCTCCTTCTCTTCGCTCTGCGTATGGCGCCTAGGGCATGGTCCGCGTTCCACGGAACGACCGAGGAGCATGCATGAGTTGGCGCGCTGCCGTTAGACTGCGGATCGGATCACTCGAATTGGACGCCGAGGTACAGGGCAGGGAAGGGCCCGTTGCGGTCATCGGGCCCAATGGCTCCGGCAAGACCACGTTGCTCAGGACGATCGCCGGCGCCTTTCGTCCCGACTCCGGTTTCATCGAGATCGGGGGAGTTCCGGTCTTCGACGCGAGCCGAGGCATCGACTTACCACCCGAGCGTAGAGGCGTGGGCTACGTGCCCCAGGGCTACGGGCTCTTTCCGCACTTGAGCGTGATCGACAACGTCGCATTTCCTTTGATCTCGAAAGGAGCCTCCCGTGCCGTGCGTCAGGAGGGATCTCGTCGGACCATGGAACGAACAGGGTGCGCGCACCTCACGCGGCGTGCGACACACGGTCTCTCCGGTGGTGAACAGCAGCGGGTGGCGCTTGCGCGTGCGCTCGCGGCCGAGCCGGGGCTCCTCCTCCTCGACGAACCTCTGGCCGCGCTCGACGCACCGGCCCGTCGGGAAGTCCGCACGTACCTAGCATCGCACCTCGCGCGCGAGCGACTGCCCGCACTCGTCGTCTCGCACGAGGCGCGGGACGTACGTGCACTGGGCGCCGAGGTACTCGTGCTCGAGCGCGGCCGTGTCGTACAGAGCGGGACCGTAGACGCGCTAGCCGCATCTCCCGCGACCGACTTCGTGGCTGCGTTCTTCGAAGCCTGACGGCAGGCCTCGTCCGTCAGGAGACCAGCCGGACTGCCAAGCAGGCCCCGTCAGAAGCCTGGCCGGACGCGCGCTAGGGTCCGACCGTGGCTGGATCCACGCGCGTGGGTGTCGCCCGACCGGCTACGATCGGCTCCGACGCGCGCGCGATAGCTCGAATGGTCCGGAGCATATGCTGCTGGTCCAGCGTCTCGACCTCGTCGCTGAACTTGTGGTAGTCTTGGTCGGTGTCGATGGGCGTGGTGGAGATCGAGTGGGCGGGCACGCCGAGGAGCGCCAGGGTCAGGTTGTCGGAGCGGGAAAAGAGCCTGAAGCTCGGGTACGGATCCGGCACGAACTGAAAACCGCTTCCCGCGGAAGCCTGCTGCAGAATCTGGCCGAACGACGACCGGTCGAAGCCTGTGATCCATGCTTGGTTGGGACCGGCCGCGGCTGGCTTCCCGATCATCTCGATGTTGAACATCGCCACGACTTGATCGGCGTTGAGCTGTCGGGAGTAATGGCGCGAGCCGAAGCCTCCGACCTCCTCCGCAGTGAACGCCGCGAACAGGAGCGTGCGCTCGGGCGTGCCGCGAGCCGCGAAGTATTTGGCGAGCGCGACTACGGCTGCGGTGCCAGAGGCGTTGTCGTTCGCGCCGTTGGCGATAGAATCGCCGAAGATCGGCCGCTCGAAGCCGAGGTGGTCGTAGTGGGCCGAAAAGAGCACGAACTCGTCGGTCCTTCGTCCTGGCAGCACACCGACCACGTTGGCGAGGGGCTCCTCGACCGCCGTGACCGTGTGAGTGATGCGGTACGTCGAGTCCTCGGCACCCCGGGTGAGCGCGAGCACGACTGCGGCGCCCGTCGCGCTCGAGAGCACGCGCACCGGGCGTCGAAAGAGCTGTACGAGCGATCCAAACCCTTCGCGATGCGCTTCATCGATCAACACCAAGGCGTCGAAACCCGCATTCGCGACGCTTGTCACCGTCGTGAGGGGCTCGTCGTCCGGTCCGACGACGATCACCGGCACATCGCCGGTCTCCCAGTCGATGTCCCCGCCCCCGAGCCGCATCGCGATCTGGTTGGGGAGGAGCTGGCGGCCGTTTACGACTACACGGCCCGTGCCCACGGTCAACGTTCGGGTGGAGAAACGCTGGAGGTATCCATCCGCTCCCGCGGGGCTTTGCAGGCCCGCCGCTCGGAACTCGCCCGCCAGGTATTCGGCCGCCCGCATGCCATAGGGCGTATAGGCGTCGCGCCCTCCCATGGAGTCGGCCGCGAGCGTGCTCACCACTCGGGTTACCAGCTCCGCATCGATGTCCGCGGCCTGTTGCGCCCCGGCGGCTGCCGCCCCCGTCGCGACGAGCGTGACGGCCGCGACTACGGCTCGGCCCAACCCGACGAACGCCTCGGACGTCCCTGCCATGTCGATCCTCCCTTGAGTCATCCCAGCCGGCGGGCAATCCAGACAGTGCGGTACGCCGCCGTCCCGATCGTGCCCACGGCTACCAATACCAGCAAAGCCAGCAGGAGCGTTCCCTCGGGCCACCCCCTCGCCCCCGCCACCATCGGGTCGAGGATCCCGCCGAACCCGATGAGCAGTAGGCGCTCTGCCCGCTGCATCACCCCGACCTTGCATACCACGCCGACGCTCTCGCCGCGCGCCCTCGCATAGCTCACGAGGAGGGATCCCCCGAGACCGGAGGCCACCGCCACCAGTGCCGGCGTAGACGCCTGGAAGTACACGGCGAGGCCAACGAAGGCCCCGACTTCGGCGAAGCGGTCGAGCGTGGAATCGAGGAACGCTCCGCGCGGGCCCTCGACGTCCTGGGCACGAGCGATGCGCCCGTCGAGCACATCTGCAGCGCCCCCGAGAAGCACTGCCCAACCACCCAGTCCGAGCTCTCCGGTCGCGAACGCCACGCCCGCCGCGACGCCGAACGCAACCCCGAGCAGGTTGTACGCGGTCGGCGACATGCGGAGGGCAAGCGAGACCCTCTCCACCGGACCGATGAACCAATAGAACCAGTTGCGCACGAAACTTCCGAGCACGAAGGAGCCGCGCTGCGCCACTTCGAGCGGATCGCGGCGCCCGGCAGCGCGCGCTCCGTACACGGGCATGGAGCCGAAGGCGACAGCGAGGATGCCGAGCAGAACCAGGAGATCGCTCCTCACGGACGAATCTCCCGACGGGGGCGAGTCAGCAGCACGTGGATGGCACGCGGCCAGAGAAAAATGATGGGAACCGCCTTCTCCAAACGCGTGAGCTCGATGGTCTTGCCGGTATGACGCTCCACCTTCTGCACCACGTACGGCAACCAGTTCGCGAACGTAAGCATGTGCTTGAACCAGCGCAGCGTGGATCTTGCCTTCGAGCGTCGGAAGTAGCGTCGCCAGCTACGACGGACGGCGTCCGGGGTGGGCGCGGTTGGCCGGTAGAGCTCGCCCTCTCGCAGCAGCACCCCAATGGAGGCTCCGCGCTCGAGCACCGGCTGGAACGCGGTGCGAAAGTGATCGACCTGGGTGTCGAAGATGCGGTGCGCCCGGTCCTGAGCCTCCGGGCGGAGCTCGCCCCGGTAGCATACCTCGAGCAGGCGGCGACCGAGCCCCGCCGCATCTACAGGCTGGTCCAGGTACGGAAGCATCCAGTCCAGGACTCCCGCCCGGGCCGCAGACAAGCGCTCCTCGACCCAGACGCCATCGGCCGCGCTCCGGGCCCACAGCGTACCGATGCGCTGCACGAGCCGCCCGAGCAAGAAATGGTCTGGTGGGGTGTCGCTCAGTGCTCGGGCGAAGTGACCGCTGCTCACCACCAGGCACTTGGCGATCCCGAATTGCCCTTCGTCGGGTGCGAACGCCATGGTGTTCGGCGGAAGCACCCGCGCGAGCGCGCTCATGAGCCAAGGTGGTCGGTGGAGCTCCCGGGCGGCCCCCACCGCTCGGTAGAAGCTGCGGTAGTCGTCTACCAGCACGACGAAGTCGAAAGCGCTGTGGCGTCCCGGCCGCGCCCCGAGGAGATGCGATCCGTAGAGGAGTACCGCGCGCACGCTTCCATCGGCCGCGGCGACCAGCCGTGCGGCGAGAGCCTGGGCAGGGGACACCTCACTCATGCTTCGGCGCTGTCACGCCTCATGGCTCGAAGGCGCTCGATCATCATCTCTCGTATCTGCTCGATGAATGCGTCCGGGTCAGCAGCCGGATCGCTCCACTCGAGCACCCCGGCGTGCTCCACGCGACCCCGCACGTGGCGCACGTTGTGGATGAAGTCCTTGTATTTGGCGGCCCTCCAGAACCCGTCCGCCACATAGACGTACACCCTCCAGGGTCGGGCCGCGAGGAGGTGGGAGAGCGCCCCACGCTTGAAACGGGCGATTTCCCCGTCCTTCGTCCGGGTGCCCTCGGGGAAGACGCCCAGCGGTACCTCACTCGTTCGCGCCTTCTCGGCGATCGAGCCGAGCGATCGCCGGATCACTTCGCCACCGGCCGAGGGGTCCACCACGGGAAACCCGTACAACCTGATCATGTGCGAGATCAGGGGGATCCAGAGGGCGTAGCGCTCCCGGGTGACGATGAGCGGGTATCCCGGCCCGTCGACCGACTGGACCATGAGCGGGATGTCGAAGAGCGACTGGTGGTTCATCACCACGAGGATGCCCGGACCGGTCGGGACGACACGCGGGGGTCTCGGGATCGTGAATCCGCCGAGCAAGCCGACCGGTCGCGTGGTGAGCCAAGCCATTATCTTGATCCACCGCCCGAGGACCGGGACGCGGTCCGAAGGCCTGATCATCACCCAGGGGGTGATGATCAACCGCTGGACGAGGTCGGCAACGGCGAGCGTCAGGGACGCAAAGGCCAACGCGAGCCATCCTCGGACCATGGAACGCTGCCTCAAGTGAGCGCGACTCGAAGGGGCGCCAAGGCTAACCGTCACCGACGGCCACCATCAAGACGAAGCTGAGACCTGCACGATGGAGTACACCTACTACCGCTATCGCCTGTGCGTGGGCGCCTATTTCGAGATGCCCACGGCTGACGCTCGCCACCTCATCCCCGACCACTTGGAACCACTGGAGGTGCTGCACGAGCGCAGCATCCTCGCGGTGACCGCGTTCGACTTCACCGAAAGCCTGGTGGGGCCGTACCAAGAAGTCGTGCTCGGGGTCGTCGTCCCCCCGGTCGTCCGCCCGGGCAAGCCCCTGCCGAAAGCCGCCCTCTTCCCGTTCATGGTGGGGACGACCACGGGAGCTTCGAGGCACCACGCCATCGAGCGTTGGCACTTGCCCCATTACAGTAAGGACCTCGACATCAAATTCGACGAGGGCGAGGGAGGGATCACGGTCCGCGTGAGGGATGCCGGCACGCCGGTGCTGGATCTGCGCGTCACCGACTTCGACTTCGAGCCGACCCGGAACGTCTACTCCTGCTTCACCGTGGACTCCGCGAACCGGTACCAGGTGAACATCTTCATGGACGCGCCGCACACGGAGCACGAGGAGGAACGGGGGTCGGTGACGCTCTACGAGCACCCGATGACCGCAGGACTCTCCATCGCCGAGATCAACACGTATCCGTTCCGCGAGGAGTGGTATCAGGCGGGGCTCCAGACGTTCGAGGAGCTGGAGTCGTTCTGACCGGCGCCCGGCGCCACTTCGTCATCTTCAACCCGGCCTCCGGGCGGGGTCGGGGCCGCCGTCGCCTTCAGACGTACCAGCGACTGCTTCGCAGTTCGCTCTCGAGCGTCGAGTTCGCCACCACTTCTCGGGCGGGGGAGGAGAGGGAGCTGGCGCAGGGCGCGGCTCGCGATGGATACGACGTCGTCGTTGCGGTAGGCGGTGACGGGACGTGGAGCAACGTCGCGAACGGCCTCTTGGAGAGCGGGAGGACGGACGTGGCCCTAGGGGTGCTCCCCAGCGGCACCGGAAACGACTTCGGTCGTAACCTCGGCTTCGACCCGCGCGATCCTGCCGAGGCGGTTGCGGCGCTCGCCACCGGCGCCGTGCGTCGGGTCGACGTCGGGCTGGTGGCGACCCCGAGTGCCGCCGACCGCACTCCCGAGCAGTGGGAGACCCGACACTTCCTGAACGTGGCCGGTTTCGGGTTCGACGTCGCGGTGATCGACGCAGCCGCAGGTGCGCGTTTCCTGCGCGGTGAGCTGCTCTACAAGATGACGGCGCTCCAGCAGCTCTTCCGCTTCGAGGGGTTCAGCTGCGAGGTGGAGGCATTCGGCGGCGCTCGCCGACAGGGTCGGCACCTGATGCTGACGGTCTCCAACGGGCGCTACTTCGGGGGCGGCTTCCCGATTGCGCCCGGGGCCGAGGTGAGCGACGGCCGTCTGCACGTGTGCCGGATCGAGGATGCAGGGCCGTTGGCAAGGCTGCGGCTCTTCAACCTCGCGGAGCGCGGCCGCCACGTGGGCGTCGAGCGAGTGGAGCTGCTCGCTGCGGCCCAGCTGCGCCTCACCTTCGCCGCCACCCCGCGCTTCGAGCTCGACGGAGAGGTCCGGCGGGCCGCGTCCGCGACGGTCGAGCTACGCGTCTTGCCCGGCGCCCTGCCGGTGGCGGCTCCTGCCCCTCGTGGCTGACCGGGTCGGGGGGTTCTCTGCAATACAAAGTACTTGACGACATCGGTCGTCGAGGCGCACCATTGGAGGCATGACGTCACCGGCGAGGCAGCTCCGCGGAAAGGACGAGCGGGCGCCGGTCGCGCTCAGCGACCGGGCCATGGACAACCTCCGCTTCATCCGCGAGACGATGGAGCGCTCCGCGTCTTTCACGCACGTGTCGGGAATCGGCGGCGTTGCAATGGGTCTGGTGGCCGTCGCAGCCGCGTGGGCGGCCTCCCGGACGACCAGCGACGGAGCGTGGCTTTCGATTTGGCTGGGAGCGGCCGGCGCCTCTTTCGCGCTGTCGGCGTTCCTCATGGGAAGGAAGTCACGAGCGGAAGGCGTGGCCCTTCTGTCGGGACCCGGGCGCCGCTTCGCCTGGAGCATGACACCGGCGCTCGCTGCCGGTGGCGTGCTCACCGCCGCTCTGGCCCGCGGTGGGCACTTCGGGCTCCTTCCCGGCACGTGGCTCCTTCTCTACGGCGCGAGCATCGTGACGGGGGGCTCACACTCGGTGCGACCGGTTCCGGTCATGGGGATGGCGTTCATGCTGGCCGGCGTCGCCGCCCTGGCGTCGCCGCCGGCGTGGGGGGATGCGTACATGGCGGCAGCCTTCGGCGGGCTGCACGTCGTTTTCGGTCTTCTGATCTGGAGGAAGCATGGCGGCTAGCAGCGGGGCCGTGCGGCGACGTTCCCTCGAGCCCGCGGAACGGGCCCCTGGAAACTTGGACGCGGTGCACGGGCGGACCCAGGAGAGCGGTCCGCTGGAACTCGACCAGCTCATTCATGAGCGGGTGCGGCTCGGGATCGTGAGTGCCCTCGCCGTGAACGGGTCGCTCACCTTCACGGATCTGCGTGACCTGCTCGGTACCACGGACGGGAACCTCAGCGCGCACGCCCGTCGGCTCGAAGACGCGGGGTACGTCGCTTGCAAGAAGTCCTTCGACGGGCGGACACCGCGGACCGAGTACGGGCTCACCGAGGTCGGAAAGCGAGCGCTGAACGCCTACCTGGACCACATGGAGGCCATCATCGATGCCACGCGGGAATAGCGCGCTGAGCGCGGCTTCGCCCGCCACGCGCCCGCCCGAACACGTGGCGATCATCATGGACGGCAACGGGCGCTGGGCATTGGCCCAAGGCCGGGCCCGCGAGTGGGGGCACAGGCGGGGAGCGGAGGCCGTCCGCAAGGTCGTCGAAGCAGCGCCCGGCCTCGGCATCAGAACGCTGACCCTATACGCCTTTTCGTCGGACAACTGGAAGAGGCCAGCGAGAGAAGTCGCGCTGCTGATGCGTCTCTTCCGGCGCTACCTGAGCAAAGAGGCCGCTCGGCTGGCGGAGAACGGCGTGAGGTTGCGCGTGGTCGGACGCAGAGACCGGCTCGCGCCCGAGATCCTCGAGGCGATCGAGCTTGCCGAGGCAACCACGGTTCATGGACGCCGCATGACGCTGCGCCTCGCCGTGGACTACTCGAGCCGTCATGCGCTCCTCGAGGCGGTGCGGCTCGCCGCCGCCGACGGGGGCGCCGCCGACCTCGAGCGCGACATGGTCGCGGCGCTGCTCGGGCGTGCAACCCATGCAGATGGGCCCTCACCCGATGTCGACCTGCTCATCCGCACGGGTGGTGAGCAGCGCCTGAGCGACTTCCTTCTCTGGGAGTGCGCCTACGCCGAGCTGTACTTCACGCCGACCATGTGGCCGGACTTCACCGCCCAGGACCTGGCCGCGGCAGTCCGGGACTTCGGAAGCAGAGAGCGCCGTTTCGGTACCGTGGCTCTCGCGGGCTAGGATTCCCTAACTGCTGGTCTGACCAGGCTTTATGGGCTCTCTAGGTCGAGCAGCCGCTGCTTGCGCCAGAGTCCCCCTCCGTAGCCGACCAGACGCCCGTCCGAGGCCACTACTCGGTGGCAGGGCACGAGGATCGCGAGCGCATTCATACCGTTGGCTCGGCCCACCGCCCGCACCGCGCTCGGTCGCCCCACGGAACGGGCGACGTCGGCGTAGCTGCGGGTGTCGCCATAGGGGATCCGGCACAGGTCGGCCCACACGTCACACTCGAATGCGGTCCCCAGCGGCCGGAATGGCATCGTGAATTCCCGCCGCGTCCCGGCGAAGTACTCGCCGAGCTCACTCTCGACGCGGGTGAGGAGCGCGCTGGTCTCGGGTACGTAGACCGCCCCCGACCGCCGAGCGATTCTCCGCACCTGGCCGGCGAGCTGCCGGCGGTCGGCGAACTAGAGGAGGGCGACTGCGTCCTCGGTCGCAGCTGCGAGCCTCGGCCCGATGGGGGCTCGCGGTCGTCAGGGGCATGCGCGGCGACACCGAGGCGCTGGCCCGGACGGTCGAGGAGGTGAACCAGCTCGCCGACGCGGTGCGCTCACCGGTGCTCAGGCTCTGGACCGCGGACATGACCATCGAGCTGGCGTACTTCCACGGCGAATGGGACAAGGGCATCGCCATCGGGAACAAGGCGATTTCCCTGGCGCGCAGCCTGAACCAACGCACGCTGTTGCCCAGACTGCTGGTGTGGACGTCGCAGATTCACCTCGGGCGTGGCCATCTCGACGAGGCCAAGAAGCTCGTCGACGAAGCCGTCTCGGTGGCGGGCCTCGACCGGCCCGACGCGGTCGTCGACGTCCATCAGGTGGTCCCGGTCTACATCGGCCTCGCGTACTACTACGTGGGCCTCGGGGACTTCCGCGACGCCATCAACGCGGCCGAAAAGGGGCGTCAGATCGCCGAGGGGACCGGGTACATCCTGTGGGCCATGCATCGCCTCCTGCCCATCCTCGGGGAGGCCTATCTCTGGGCCGGCGAGATCGACCGCGCCGAGGAGATCGGTCGGCACATGCGCGAGCATTCGCATACCGTCGACCACCGGCTCGGTCACGCCTGGGCCGACACCTGCGACGCGCTGGTCATGTGGAAGCGGGGGAACCCGAAGGAGTCGGTGGCGCTCATGCGTGAGGCCGCGGCCGCGCTCGAGGAGATCCCCATGATGTGGGACGCCGCGCGGCTCCGCCGTCAACTCGCGGGACGTCTCGCAGAGGTGGGCGACACGGAAGGGGCCCTCGCGGAGCTCCGCCTGGTGCACGACATCTTCTCCGGCTTGGGTGCGGCACTCGAGCTCGAGAAGGCTCGCATGCAGTTCCGGCAGATCGGCCACCGGCCGCCGCCGCGCCCCGTCGACCCGGGGGTCGCCGGGCTCACCGGCAGGGAGCTCGAGGTCGCACGCCTCGTGGCCGCACGCCTGTCGAACAAGGCGATCGGCAAGGAGCTCGGGATGTCCGCGCGCACCGCGAGCACGCATCTGTCCAACATCTACCAGAAGCTGAATATCAGCGCGCGCGGTGAGCTTTCCGACCTGATCCGGGAGTACGACGCGCGCCCGCGTTGATATCTTTCGGGCCATGCCCACGCCCCAGCCCCCGCGCGCGCAGGCGGCCGAGACCGTCATCACGGTGCG
Source organism: Gemmatimonadota bacterium (assembly GCA_016873995.1). Lineage (GTDB taxonomy): Bacteria > Gemmatimonadota > Gemmatimonadetes > Longimicrobiales > Gaopeijiaceae > UBA2982. The sequence goes on along the minus strand of VGVR01000005.1, from coordinate 150,293 downwards.
CAGCGGCGAGATCGACTCGTTCGGGCACGTGAATCACGCCGTCTTCCTGAGCTACCTCGAGCACGCGCGCTACGAGGCCCTCGAGGCGGCGGGGTTCCGCTGGCCGTCGCTCGAGGAAAACGATTGGCAGATCTACGTGGTGCGGATCGAGGTCGACTATTTGGCGCAGGCGAGGAGAGGAGATGCGCTCCTGGTCCGAACCTGGGCCGAGGGGTTCCGCAGGACGTCCATGGTGCTCGGCCAGGAGATCGTCCGCGGCACCGACGAGGGCGAACCCACGGTCGTCGCCAGGGCCCGCGTCACCGCGGTCTGGATAGGTCCCGACCGACGTCCCATGCGCGTACCGGACTACGTGCGGTCCGGGCTCCTGGGCGAGCCGGAGTGAGGCGTGTGTTCGTCGGCAACGACGTCGTCGATCTCACGAACCCACGCACGGAAGGGCGCGGCAGCGACGAACGCTTCGTCGGCCGGGTCTTCGACGCCGACGAGCAAGCTGCGATTCGCGCGGCGGGTGCTTCGGACCTCGAGCTCTGGAGCCGCTGGGCGGCGAAGGAGGCTGGCTTCAAAGCCATCTCGAAGGCCTTGGGCGCTCCGCCGGCGTTCGTGCACCGGAGCTTCAAGGTGGCGTGGACCGAGTCGCGTGACGCCGCGGAGGGCGTCGTGAGAGTGGGCACGGTGCGCTACTACGACCACGTCGCGAGGGTGACGGTCGAAGTGTGGCCCGGGTCCGTACACGCGGTCGCCGAGTGCCCGGAGCGCGTCGGCGAGGACGTCCACATCGAGCGCCGTGTGGCGACGCTCGAGAACCCCGGGAGCCGATGGGCCGGCCCCCTGGAGGAGCTTCGGCGCGCACTCACCGAGCGCGAGGCCGACGCGGTCTACTCACGCGAGTCGGCCGCCGTCCGGATCGGTGCCCGTGCAGACTTGGCCGAGCGGCTCGGCGTGAACGAGCAGCGACTCGAGATCGTGTGTGCGCCCGGTCCTGCGAGCCAGCGGCCACCGCGAGTTCTGCTGGACGGGCAAGACGCGCCCGCGGACGTATCCCTTTCGCACGACGGCCGCTGGATCGCGTGGGCGATCTGGGTGGACCGAAGCCAGGAGGCTCGGCAATGAACGACCGCGACTTGCTCATGGCCCTGCTGGTGTCACGATCCGTACGGGTAGGTGACTTCACGCTGGCCAGCGGTGCCAAGTCGAGCTACTACATCGACGCACGAGCGACTACGATGAGCGCCGAAGGGCAACGGCTCGTCGGTCTCGTGGGGTACCGGCTCATTCGCGAGAGCGGCCTGCGACCCACGCATGTGGGAGGTCTCACCATGGGAGCCGACCCCGTGGCCTACGCGATCGCACACCGGAGCGCGCTCGAGGGATCTCCGATCGATGGCTTCTCAGTGCGGAAGTCGGCGAAGGGCCACGGCACTGGCCAGCGTGTCGAGGGCGGCTTGCCGCAGGGAGCGGCGTGCATCGTGGTGGAGGACACCATGACGACCGGCAAGAGCAGCCTCGACGCCGTGGCCGCAGTGCGCGAGCATGGGGCAAGCGTCATCGGCGTACTCACGATCGTGAACCGCTCCGCCGATCCTCGAGTGTTCGAGCAGGAGGGGATGCCTCTGCTCTGGGCTTTCACCGGCGAGGAGTTGCTCCGCGCGGCGAGCCGCTGAAGTCGAGCCGAAGCGCCCGGAACGACGCCTCAGTCGAGCAGTCGGAGCGGCATCACCAGGCAGAGGTACTCGGGCACGTTCTCCCCGACCGGCTCCATCGTCGCCGCTCGCTCGGGCGCCTTGAACGAGAAGCGCACTTCGTCCGAGGGCATGTAGCGCAACACCTCGAGGAGGTAGTTCGCGTTGAACCCGATCTCGAGCTCGGTACCTTCGTAGCCGACTTCGAGCTCGTCGTGGCCCTCGCCCAAGTCTGGCGTCAGCACGTTCAGGTGCACCCGACCCGGCTCGAACTTGAGTCGAATGCGGTGCGTCTGGTCCGAAGCGACAACGGCCATACGGCGCACCGCCGACTCCAGCGCCTTCTTGGGAATGATCGCGCTCTTGTCGTTGTCGCGCGGAATCACCTGCTCGTAGTTCGGATAGGTGCCTTCGATCAGGCGTGTGTAGACCTCGGTCGAAGCAGCCTTGAAGCCGAGGTGGTTGTCGCTCCTCGCGACCTGGATCGAGTCCCCGTCCTTGAAGAGACGCTGCACCTGGCTGAGGGCTGCAGGGGGTACGATGAAGTCCGCGGAGCGCGTGCCCGATGACTCGACCCGGACCGACATGCGCGCCAAACGGTGCCCGTTCGTGGCCACCATCTTCATCTCTCCATCACGGAGCTCCCAGAGGACGCCATTCAGGATTGGGCGACTCTCCTCCGTCGACACGGCGAATGCAGTCCGATGGATGAGGCCATTGAGATTGCTGCCCGTGACGGTCAAGCCTGCAGAAAAGTCCACCTCCGCGATGGATGGGAACTCTTCCGCCGGGAGGCCATTGAGCTTGAAGTGACTCTTGCCGCACTTGAGCTCGATCTGCTCACCCCGCGTAGTCACCTCGACCGGATGATCGGCCAACTCCCTCACGATTTCCTGCAACTTCTTCCCTGGAGCCGTAAGGCTCCCTGCCTGCTTCACCTCGGCAGGCACCCGTACGCGTACCGCAACGTCCAGATCGGTTCCGCTCATTCGCACTTCTCCGTTGCTCGCTTCGAACAGGATGTTCGAGAGCACGGGAAGTGTGGTCTTGGAGGGGATGCTCGCAGAAACCGCGGCGAGACCATTGTGGAGGTTCTGGCGAGTGATCGTGAAGTTCATCGAACCGTTGCTCCTGGCGATGCATGCCGCGGGTCATTCGTCCACAAGCGCGAGATACTAGCTGTCCTACCTATATAAAAACATAGCAGTAGTAGGGCGTGTGGATTCGTGGAAAACGAGGAGGCCCGACCGACGTCCGGCGAGTACCGACGGAGCCGGTTGGCACGAAGGAGGCGTCGGGAAAGTCGTGTGGAAAGGACGGCTGCGGTGTGAGGTGTCGAGGACCGATGCTCGGTCGTTGTGGAGTACCGACCGCTATCCACCCCGTACCCACTCCTGACTGTGGAAGGAGCTTTCGGCGGGGTCCCGGACCTCGGCAAGCACGGCCTGCACCTGGGTTCGGAAGTTCTCGTCGTGCTGCATCTGCTCTTCGACCTTGCGGATCGAATGGATCACGGTCGAATGATCGCGGCCGCCGAAGTGCTCTCCGATGCGGGCCAGCGACATTCCGAGTGTCTCCTTCATCAGGTACATCGCGACCTGGCGTGGTACCGTGACGTCTTTGGTCCTGCGCTTGGAAGCGAGCGCGTCGGCCCGGACCCGCCACCGGCGGGCCACCAGCTCGCGGATCCTTTCCGGTGACTGGATCGGGCCGTCGGCGCCTCGACGCCCGAGCACACCCCGTAGCGCGGTGCGAGCCAGAGCGAGCGTGATTTCCTGGTTCGTGAGCGACGAATAGGCGAGCAGCTTGATGACGGCTCCTTCGAGCTCGCGCACGGAAGCGGTGCAGGAGTGCGCTATGTAGTCGATGACCTCGTCGTCGATACGAAGGCCGTCATCGTCCGCTTTCTTGCGCAGGATGGCCATCCGCGTCTCGAAGTCCGGCGGCCGGACGTCGACCACCAGGCCCCACTCGAAGCGAGAGACCAGGCGCTCCTCGAGCCGAGACATCTCTTTGGGTGGCCGGTCGCTCGTGAGGACGATCTGCCGCTGGGCGTCGTAGAGGGCGTTGAACGTGTGGAAGAACTCCTCCTGAGTACCCTCCTTCCCTTCGAGGAAGTGAGTGTCGTCGACGAGGAGGAGATCCATCTCGCGATAGCGACTCCGGAAGGCCGCCATGGCACCCTCGCGGATCGACGTCACGAGCTCGTTGGTGAACTGCTCGGACGAGATGTAGGAGATTCTTCGGGTGGGGTCAGCCGCCAAGAGCTGGTTCCCGATCGCGTGCATGAGATGGGTCTTTCCCAACCCCACGCCCCCATAGAGGAAGAGCGGGTTGTACATCTTGGCCGGCTTGTCGGCCACTGCCCGTGACGCCGCGACCGCGAGCTGGTTGTGGGCCCCCACGACGAAGCGGTCGAAGGTGTAGCGCTCGTTGAGCGGCGGCTTTGCGAGCGCCGTCCCGGGCGGCATCGGCGCCACCGTGGCTCTACGCGCCGGTGGGCTCGCTACGGAGAGCTCGACGGTCGGCGGAACGATAGCCGAGGGGCCGCTCCCGCATCGGACGGTGATCTGGATGGGTCGGCCGAGCACGCGCTCCCCCGCCGAACGGAGAAGTGGGCCGAACTTGTCCTCGAGCCACTCGCCGTGGAAAGGGTTCTGCGCCTCGATGATCAACTCGTCCGCCGTGGAGGCGAGCGCCTTGGCGCTCGCGATCCATGTGTGGAACGCGTGATCCGGCACCGAGGCACGAGCGACTTCCTGGATACGAGTCCAGAGCTCGGCGGCCGTCACTTCCATCGTTCCTCTCTCTGCTGCGGCTCACCCTCGCTGACCCCGCCGAGGCGCGGGAGTGACAGCGGTTGTGAGCGATCGGCAGCGGGCACGGAACGTCGCTTTCGAGGGTCGAATGCGTGTACGATGCGAACTTCCCGCCTGAGCGGGCGCCGAAGCTAGGAAGCGCATTTTGAAAAGTCAAACCGTGTTCTTCGTAGTGTCGGAGTGACTACGTACGGCGCTCCAGCCCGACTACAGATGGCGCTCCCGAAGCAGGCCGCGGTTGACCCCCTGCGGCTCCTCGATCATCTTGTCCAGCTCGTTTTTGGGCCTCTCAGGCCTCGTACTTCCATGGATCGGGCCGCCGGAAATGAAGCCGACATACAGGCCCCGCAATCGCAAGCGGGCGAACAAGCACGGGTTTCGCGCCCGCATGAAGACGAAGGGCGGTCGCAAGACGTTGAACCGCCGCCGCCGGCACGGCCGCGCGCGGATCGCGGTGAAGGTCGCAGGGAAGCCGTAGACGGCGAGTCCCCGGGCCGTCCGGAGCGACTCCCGCGCGGGGCGCGCATCCACAGCAGCTCCGAGATCCGTCGATTGCTCGCGAAGGCACCGCGTCAGAAGACCGCGAGTCTCGACGTATACGTCGCGACCTCGAGCGCCGCACGCTCTCGCTTCGGCCTCGTGGTGCCAAAGCACGGCCATCGGATCGTCGATCGCAACCTCCTCAAGCGCAGGCTGCGAGAGATCGGACGCAGGGAGATCCTTCCGTCTCTCGACGCGAGTGACGCGCGTCGGGACGTCCTGGTGCGGGCGCGGCGGGAAGCCTACGACGCGACCTTCGAGCTGCTCGCGCGCGAGATGAAGCAGGCGGTGGAGGGGCTGTGCTCGCGCGCGTCCTGATCGCTCTCGTGCGGCTCTATCAGGTGGCGGTGTCGCCATGGTTGCCGGCCGCTTGTCGATATACGCCGACCTGCTCCGCGTACGCGATCGACGCGCTTCGGGAGCGCGGGGCGCTGCGGGGGACGTGGCTCGCGCTGCGGCGACTCGCGCGTTGCCATCCTTGGGGCGGGTTCGGTTACGACCCAGTGCCGCCCGCACATCGCCCCAGGGCGGAGTCCGTCGGAGGCGAGGTGTGCCCGCGATGAGTAGCCCGCCCCGCTTCGTTCTCGCGATCGGCTTGATGTTTCTGGTGCTGGTTGGCACCAACATTCTCTTCCCGCCGGTAGTGCCCGACCCGGTCCTGGTGCCCGACAGTGCGGCCACTACTTCGAGCACGTCCGGCGGCGTGCCAGCGCCGGCCGCAGTTGGCGCACCGACGGCGCCCGCGGCGCCCGAGGTGGGCGCAGAGACCGGTGCGGAACCCGAGGTGCCCCTCGAGCGGTCGGTGACCGTCGTGAGCCCTCGGTATCGGTTCGAGTTCTCGACGCACGGGGCGCGCCTCGTGTCGGCGGAGCTCCCGCTCTTCAGGTCGCTCCGCCATGACGGCGTCGTCGACCTCGTCCCCGAGGGCTCGGCCGGATTCTTGAGCCAGCGCCTGGTGGTAGGCAACGACACCATCGACCTGCGGCGTGCGGCGTATCGGGCGGAGCCCGAGGGTGGGCTGGCGCTGGCCACGGGCGACGTCGCGCAGACGCTTCGGTTCATCTACGAACCCCCCACGACCGCTCTCCGCGTCGAGATCACGTACACCTTCGAGCCCGAGATCTACGCGATTCGGGTCGAAGGGACCGTCTCGGGTGTGGACCGCCCGCTGCTGCTCACGGACTTGGGTGACGGGTTGTCGTTCGCGGAGGCCGACTCGGCGAGCGAGGCGCGGCTGATGGCCTTCGCGTACAACCACCTGGACCGCGGCATCCAGTCCACGCTCGTGACGCGTGCGGACCCTGGCGTGGTGCAGGGCCCTCTGCTCTGGGCGGCATTTCGGAGCAAGTTCTTCGTGACAGCGCTCCTTGCGGGGAGCAGCGACGAAGCGACCGCAGAGACCGACTACCTGGGCGGGCTGCTCGTGGGTCCGTCGGCCCTTCCCGAGCGAGTGTCGATTTCGGCCGCGCAGAGCATCGGCAACGATGATCGCTTCGCCTACCGACTCTTCCTGGGCCCGCAGGAGTACTCGACGCTGCAGTCGTTGGGCCAAGGCATGGAGCAGGTGAACCCCTACGGCTGGCGCTTCTTCCGCCCGATCGTGCGGCCATTCGTCTCGATCATCACCGGCATCCTCGGGTTCCTGCACACCAACCTGAGCATCGGCTACGGTTGGGTGCTCGTCGTCTTCGGCATCGCCATGCGCATCGTGCTCTTCCCGCTGAACCACAAGGCGATGAAGGCGCAGGTGAAGAACATGGAGTTCCAGCCGCGGCTGGCCGAAGCGCAGCGGAAGTACAAGGACAACCCGGAGAAAATGCAGCAGGAGATCAAGAAGCTGTACGCCGAGGGCTTCAACCCGCTCGCCGGGTGCCTCCCGATTCTGCTGCCTTGGCCGATCCTGATCGCGCTGTTCTTCGTGTTCCAGAACACGATCGAGTTCCGTGGCGTCCCCTTCCTCTGGCTCCCGGACCTGTCGACGAAGGACCCGCTCTACATCCTGCCGATGCTTCTCGCGGCTTCGATGTTCCTCATGCAGTGGCTGTCGCTCAAGTCGGTGGATCAGCCGAATCCTCAGATGAAGCTCCTGATGTGGATGATGCCACCCATGATGCTCCTCATCTTCTTGAACCTCGCGAGCGGGCTGAACCTCTACTACGTCGTGTCGAACATCGCGACCATTCCGCAGCAAGTCTGGATCTCGAACGAGCGCAAGAAGCTGAAGACCGGCCCGCCGGCGAAGCCGAAGGACGGCTAGCGGAAGGAGAGCTGGAATGGACGTCGACACGATCGCGGCGGTGTCGACCGCACCGGGCAGAGGGGCGGTGGCGATCGTGCGGGTTTCGGGTCCGCAGGCAGTGGGCGTGCTGCTGCGGCTGGCGCCGGAGCTGTCGGAGGCGCCCGAGGCGCGCCGCGTGACGCTGGTCGAGCTGAGGGACCCACACGATGGCTCCCCGCTGGACCGCGCGTTGGCCACGTTCTTTCCTCGCCCCGCGAGCTACACGGGCGAGGACGTGGTGGAGCTCTCGTGCCATGGGGGATCGCTCGTCCCCGAGCTCGTGATGGATGCCTGCGTGCAAGCCGGCGCACGGCGGGCCGACCCGGGGGAATTCACGAGGCGCGCGTACCTGCGGGGGAAAGTCGATCTCGTCCAGGCCGAGGCCGTGGCCGACCTGATCGAGGCGCGGAGCCGGGCCCTGCACCGCGCGGCGCTCACACAGCTCGAACAAGGCCTTTCCGAGCGACTGGGGATGCTCCGTGGAGCGATCGTGAGGATCGAGGCGCTGCTGGTGCACCACATCGACTTCCCCGAAGAGGACGAGCCGCCGGTTCCCGTCGGCGTCATCGTGGAGCAGGCCGACCTGGTCCTCGCGGAGATCGATCGATTGCTCGCGACCGCACCGGAGGGCGAGTTGCTCCGCGAGGGAGCGCTGGCGGTGCTCGCGGGGCGGCCGAACGCCGGCAAGTCGTCGCTCTACAACGCGCTGCTGGGTGAGGAGCGAGCGATCGTGACCGAGGAGCCTGGCACGACGCGTGACGCGCTGGTGGCCACCGTCGCGCTGGGCGGCTTCCCGTTTCGATTGGTGGACACCGCGGGACTGCGCGAAGCCGGCGAGCGCGTGGAGCGCATCGGCATCGAGGTCACGCGACGCTACCTGGAGCGGGCGGACGTCGTGTTGTTCTGCGTGCCGGGGGATTCTCCGCCCACGGAGGAGGAGCGGGTCTTCGTGCGGGAACGCATGGGCGTACCGGTCGTGTGGGTGGAGACCAAGTCGGACCTCGTCGCTGCGTCGACGGCGGGTGCCGGCGAGCCGGGTGTAGCGTGTAGGGTGCGCGTATCGACGCGCACGGGCGAGGGCCTGGATGAGCTCCGCCGCGCGCTACCGGGGCTGGTCTACTCGGGGGTGGTGGCGGCGAGCCCGGACGCTCCGGTGATCACCCGACGTCGGCATCGGAGGGGACTCGAGGCTGCCCGAGCGGAGGTGGCTTCGTTCCGGTCCTCCCTCGAGGGTGGGCTCCCGGCGGAGGTGGCGGCGAGCCATCTTCGTCCTGCCGAGAACGCGCTCGAGGAGGTGGTCGGGACGATCGCACGGGAGAGCGTACTCGACGCGGTATTCGCGGAGTTCTGCGTGGGGAAGTAGATGGCTTCACACCCTGAGCGTGCCGAGTCGCGGGCGTATCGCGTCGTCGGCCGCGTACAGGGAGTGGGGTTCCGGCAGTGGACCCACCGAACGGCAACGCGCCTGGGCGTCTCCGGGACCGTTCGGAACCTCCCAGACGGCTCGGTCGAGGTGAGGGCCCACGGCGCCGCGGAGGTGCTGTCGGAGCTGGAGACGGCGCTGCGGCGCGGTCCGATTGCGGCCCGGGTCGACCGAGTGGATGGAATCCCGACGACCCTCGAGGCGCCCGACCGAGGGTTTCGGATCGTTTCCTGAGGCAGGCTGCGAAGGACGGAGCGAAGCATGCGCGGTTCGTATGACGTGATCGTCGTGGGCGGGGGGCATGCCGGTGTCGAGGCGGCGGCCGCAGCCGCGCGGGCGGGAGTCCGCACGCTCCTGCTCACCCCGGACCTTTCGCGCATCGGGCAAATGAGCTGCAACCCCGCGATCGGGGGCGTGGCCAAAGGGATCGTCGTTCGCGAGGTGGATGCTCTCGGCGGCGTCATGGGGCGCGCAACCGATGCGTCACGCATCCAGTTCCGCATGCTCAATCGCTCGAAGGGTCCCGCCGTCTGGGGACCGCGCGCGCAGTGCGATCGCTCGCTCTATCCTCGCGCCGTGCGGCGTATACTCGAGGAGCTCCCGGGGCTCGATCTCTTCCAAGAGATGGTTGCGGACCTCGACATCGTCGATGGCCGGGTGCGGGGCGTACGCACGCGCGGAGGGGTGCGCTTCGAGGCTGAGGCCGTGGTCGTGACGGCGGGCACCTTCTTGCGCGGAAAGATCCACGTGGGTGCCGAGCCCGGCGTGGAGGCCGGACGGGCGGGCGAGGCGCCGTCGGTGGAGCTGGCGGAGGGACTCGAACGCCTGGGGCTCGAGGTGGCGCGCTTCAAGACAGGCACGCCGCCGCGAATCGATGGTCGCACCGTGGACTTCACGAAAGTGGAGCGCCAGGACGGCGAGACGCCCACCTACCGATTCGCAGCTTATGCGGAGGAAGTGTTTCCCGAGCAGCGACCTTGTTGGATCACGTGGGCGGGTGCCGGCCTCAAGTCCTTGGTAGAAAGTAACTTACGCAGAAGCGCGCTCTACGGCGGGGCGATCTCCGGGCGAGGACCGAGGTACTGCCCTTCGATCGAGGATAAGGTGCTGCGATTCCCGAACGCACCCAGGCATCAGGTCTTCCTCGAGCCCGAAGGGCTCGATACGACGGAGCTGTACGTGAACGGGCTCTCGACGTCGTTGCCTGCGGACGTGCAGCTGGAGTTCCTGCGTACGGTGCCGGGGCTCGAGAACGTGACCATGACCAAGGTCGGCTACGCGATCGAATACGACTACTACCCGCCTCACCAGCTCCGGCATTCGCTCGAGGTGAGGGCAGTCGGCGGGCTGTACTTCGCCGGGCAGATCAACGGGACGACGGGCTACGAAGAGGCGGCCGGGCAGGGCATCATCGCGGGCATCAACGCGGCGCTCGCCGTGAAGGGCGAGGCCCCGTTCATCCTCGAGCGAGACGAAGCATACATCGGCGTCCTGATCGATGACCTGGTCACCCGGGGAGTCGACGAGCCCTACCGGCTCTTCACATCGCGGGCGGAATTCAGGCTTCTCCTGCGGCAGGACAACGCCGTACGCAGACTCGGCCCGATGGCTCGATCTCGTGGTTTCTTGACGGAGACGCAGGCAGACGCGCTCGAACAGCGACTGGCGGAGGACGACCGCGTGCGGGCCTGGTTCGCCGGGACCACCGTGTCCATTGGGGTTGAAAATCCAGGTGCGGACTCGACCGGAGACACGAGTGGCGAGGAGCGAGTGCGGGCCGCAGAGGCGGTGCGGCGACCGGGCGTTACGGCCCGGAGCCTGGTGGCCTCGGCGGGAGCGGACGGCCTGACCGGCGTCCGGGAAGAGTCCCTGTTGGCCCTGGAAGTCGAGCTCAAGTACGAGGGATATGTGCGGCGCGAGCGCGACCGGGCCGAGCGGTTGCGGGAATTCGCGGGCTTCTCACTTCGGGAGGACCTGCCCTATCGGGACTTCGCGACCCTCTCCCACGAGGCGCGGGAGAAGCTGTCCAAGGTGCGCCCGAGCACGCTCGCACAGGCTGGGAGGATCTCGGGGATCTCCCCGGCGGATCTTCAGAACCTGGTTCTTGAAGTTCGGCGCCTCGCGACGGCGCCCGCGGCGGCCCCAATCGAGTGACCCTGGAGGTGTTTCACGTGAAACACCTCCGGCCGTCCTCCCCAGCCTGTTTCACGTGAAACAGGTCGCCGACCGCTAGGGACGCCGGACCAGCTCCATGTGCGCCTGCCCCGGCTCGTCCGTGCCATGCAGGTTGAAATCGAACTCGGTGGCGCCATCGAGGACGAGCGAGTCGGTCATGGCGAAGAGGTAGGTGGAGGGCGCAGGCGGCCCCGTGTTGGAGTCGAGCACCAGGGTCGTCGAGTTCTGCACCGTCAGCTGGCCGATCTCCGCGAAGCCGCCCAGCCACTCGAGGGTTGCCGTGTACTGGCCGCTCGGCTCGACGCTGATCCAGAAGCGCCCGAGCGTGAGTAGGTTGGCCACAGGGTTCGGCGGCGCGTCGGCGGTCACGTTGAAGACGACCGCGTCCCAGGTGCCCACGAACGGCTCGAGGGCTGGATCTGGCCCCACGGCCTCGGTGCCACACGCCCCCGTGGCGAGCAGCACCCAAGCCACCCTTGCCCCGCGCGCCATACGGTCTCGCATGTGCTGGTCTCCGTAGAACCTCGAAGTTGGCTCGTCGAGCCGGCTGCTATCCTTCAACTGTTTCCGACTCGGGTCAAGCGAGTCGTGAGGATGCTTTCCCGCGTTCGGAGGCGCACTCTATATTGCCCCTCCGTTTCCCGATTCGCAGAGCACGGCATGTCGCACGTCATCGCGATCGCCAACCAGAAAGGTGGGGTCGGCAAGACCACGACCGCCATCAACCTCGGGGCCGCGCTGGCCGTCGCCGAGAAGCGCACGCTGGTGATCGATACCGACCCCCAGGGTAACGCCACCAGCGGCTTGGGCCTGAGCCAACGTGTCGCCAAGCCGACAATTTACGATGTGTTGATCGGCAACAGCTCGGTGGCTGCTGCGGTCATCGAGAACGTGCACTTCCCCCACCTCGACGTCGTTCCATCCACCCGCGACCTGGTCGGCGCGGAGATCGAGCTCGTGTCGGCGATGAGCCGCGAATCGATCCTCAGGGCTGCGCTGACGACGATCCGGGACTCCTACGATTTCGTCCTGATCGACTGTCCCCCCTCGCTCGGCCTCCTCACGCTGAACACGCTCACCGCTGCGGACTCCGTGTTGATTCCCATCCAGTGCGAGTTCTACGCCCTGGAGGGGCTCAGCCAGCTCCTGAACACGGTTCGGCTGGTGCAGCGCTCCCTGAATCGGAACCTGGAGATCGAGGGCGTGTTGCTCACGATGTTAGACCGGCGCCTGCATCTGTCCCGACAGGTTGCGGCAGAGGCCCGAGAGTACTTCGGGCCCAAGGTCTACCGGGCGGCGATCCCCCGGAACGTGCGCCTCGCAGAGGCCCCGAGCTTCGGTCAACCCATTGTGACGTACGATGTGCTTTCCAATGGTGCAAAAGCGTATCTTGCTGTGGCACATGAGGTTATAGACCGCAATACCCGGCGGGCCAGCTCGCCGAAGGTGGCGGTGGCAGGATGACTCGGGAGCGACTCGGCCGCGGTCTGGGAGCCCTGCTGGGGGAGTACCTCGAGCCCCAGAGCAGCGTCGCAGAGGCGCGCCGTGTGACGCTCGGCGCAATCGTGCCCAACCCGGCCCAGCCGCGGCGGGTTTTCAGCGACGGCGAGCTCGCTGAGCTGGCCGCTTCGATCCGAGAGAACGGTCTTCTGCAGCCGCTGGTGGTCCGCCCACTCAAGGACGCGCCGGGGCGCTTCGAGCTCATCGTGGGCGAACGCCGATTCCGGGCCGTGTCGAGTCTGGGGTGGGAAGACGTACCCGTCATCGTTCGCGAAGCGACCGACGAGACCGTGCTCGTGCTCGCGCTCGTCGAGAATCTGCAGCGCGAAGCGCTCAACCCGCTCGAGGAAGCGGAGGGCTACGTCGCGCTCAGCGAGAAGTTCGAGCTCTCGCAAGGCGACATCGCCAAGGCAGTCGGGAAAGATCGCTCCACGGTGGCGAACGTCGTCCGGCTCCTCAAGCTGCCGCTCTCCGTGCGTAGGCTCCTGGAGGATGGCTCGCTGTCACAAGGGCACGCGCGCGCATTGCTGGCGCTGGAAGACGATGTGCGGGCCGCAGAGCTGGCGCGGCGTGCTGTCGGCGAGGGGTGGTCCGTGCGCGAGGTCGAGCGGCACGTCGCCGGGTCGACCGAGAAGGCCCGCGCGCGCAAAGCCGTCAAGCCGAAGAGCCCTGCCTTGCGAGCTCTGGAGGAGGCGCTGGCCGACCACCTCATGACCCGCGTCGAGGTGCGAGAGGGGCGTGGCGGCAAGGGCACGATCGAGATCGTCTTCATGGGCACGGGGGATCTGGAGCGAGTGTTCGAGCTGATCACCCGCCGTTCCGTCGAAGAGGTGGTGGGATGAAGCTTCCTTCTCGTGACCGGCGGCTCACGATCATGATCGTGCCCGACGGTGCGCGTGAGAGCACGACGTTCCACCTCTCTTACGTAGCTCTACGCGCGTTAGCTGCGCTCAGCGCATTGGCTGCGCTAGGCCTCACGGTCATGGCTGGAAGTTGGTGGTATCTGGCCGCGCGGGCCGCGCGCGCGTCGGAGCTGCAGGCCGAGGTGGAGGTGATGACCCGCGACCGGGCTCGTGTCGCCGCCCTGGTCCAGCGGCTCGAGACCATCGAAGGCCAGTACACGCAGCTCCGTGAGCTCTTCGGACGCGCTGACGCGAGCGCGCTCTCGGATGCTTGGCTGCCTCCCGCTACCCCTGCGCGACGTGGCGCGGGCTCCCCTCAACCCCAGGACGGTCCGACACTGCCCAATGTCTGGCCTCTCACGGAGCGCGGCTTCGTGACCCGAGGCGTACACGAGGGTCTCGAGGGAGGGCACCCGGGCCTCGACATCGCCGTGGCGAGTGACTCCTACATCCGCGCGGCGGGGGGCGGGACCGTCGTGGACGTCGGCGAGGACGCGGTCTATGGCCGGTTCGTCGTGATCGACCACGGCAGCGGGTACTCGACGCTCTACGGACACGCCTCCTTGTCCCTCGTTACGCTCGGGCAGCCCGTGCGCGCCCGACAGGTCATCGCACTGAGCGGATCCACCGGGCGCTCGACTGGACCCCACCTGCACTTCGAGGTCCTCGTCGACGGCGAGTACGTGGATCCTCTCACCGTCGTGCAGCAGCCCACGTAGGCAGGATTGGAACTTGCAGCGGTCCACGGGACCGCAGCGACCCAGAGCCCCGGACGGAAGGATTCCAAGATGGCCCGAGAGAGCGTCGGAACACCGCCTGAGACCGTGATTTCGATCATTGGGCCTGGCATGAAGGTCGTCGGAGAGTGCCACACTGAGGGCACGATCCGGGTCGAGGGCGCGGTGGAGGGAACGATCAAGGCCGGGAAGGCTGTGGTGATCGGGAAGCAGGGGAGTGTAACCGGGGACGTCCACACCCAAGACGCGGTGGTGTCGGGCAAGGTCACTGGCACCTTGGTCGCCGAGTCGCGGCTCGAGCTCCAGGCGACGAGCCAGGTCGACGGCGAGGTGCGAACAAGGCGCATGCAGCTCGAGGAGGGCGCAGTCCTCAACGGCACAGTCCACATGAGTGAGGCTCGGCGGCCGGTGGGAGCCGGTCCGAAGGGGCCCGAAGCCGACGGCGCCCGCCGCCAGCTGGCGGAGGCCGGTGCCGTCAAGTGATTCACATGTTTCCCACGGTCGGCGCGGGTGGCACGAGCGCCCATGCGATTTGACGCCGAGCTCCCAAGTCATTCCCTCCGCTTGCTTTAGCGGCCTCGGGATCCGGCGCTATACCCGGCAGATACACAGCGGGCCAGTTTTTCCACACGCTGTCCACCTCCGTCCGCGCGGAGGGTCCGGAGCACCGTGATGAAACTAGAATCCCTGATCCAATACCTTGACGCTTACCTAGGGATTCCGGGTTTTCCCGACTACCCCGGTGCCTGGAACGGCTTGCAGGTCGAGGGGTCGAGCGAGGTGAGGCACCTGGTCGCATCCGTCGACGCCTCGAGCGCGTCCGTCGAGGCTGCAGTGGCGCGCAAGGCGGACCTGCTGATCGTGCACCACGGGCTCTTCTGGGGCGGCCTGGCGCCCCTCACGGGCCGCATCCTGCGTCGCGTCCGACCCCTCGTAGAGCGCGGTGTCGGCCTCTACAGCGCCCATTTGCCGCTCGACAGCCACGCGGAGGTCGGAAACAACGCGCTGCTCGCGCGAGCGCTCGGACTCTCCCTCGAGGGGCGTTTCGACGCGTATAAAGGGACGCCCGTCGGCTGGCACGGACGGCTCGCTCGGCCGCTCGACGCCGCGGGCCTACGTTCGCGGGCCGAAGCTGCGGTCGGCGGCCCGGCGCGGGTCATCGAGGGGGGCCCGCAGCGCATCGAGCGGGTGGGCGTCGTCACGGGCGCGGGCGCAGATGCGCTCGCCGAGGCCGCCGACCTCGGGCTCGATGCGCTGGTGACGGGCGAGTGCCACCACCACCACGCGATCGATGCCATGGAGCTCGGCGTGCACTTGGTGCTGGCTGGGCACTACGCCACGGAGACGTTCGGCGTGCAAGCGCTCGCGGCTCACGCCGCCGAGCGCTTCGAACTCAGCTGGGAGTTCGTGGACCTGCCGACCGGTCTTTGAGGAACCGTGCACCAGGCAGGTCCAGCTTCCTCACGCGCGCTGCTTACCTGCTCTCCCTCATGGCGTCGCGGGCGGCCTTGAACTCCTGGCCCTCGAGCCAATTCGGCCACGTGTCCGTGGCAGCGAGGTCCAGAATGATGCGCAGGGCCAGGTCGGCTTCCTGGACCGCGCCGGTGTAGTTCCAATCCGGGCCGATCTCGTCCGACGGCTGGTGGTAGTCGTTCGCGGTGTAGGCGGTCCGTGTCGAGTCGCCCCATCCCGAGGGCCTGCCCACGAAGTCCCACCCATGCACGATGTACAGCGAAGGCACTCCGGCACGTGCGAACGGGAAGTGGTCGGAACGGAAGTAGGTGCCCACGGGCGGATTCGGGTCGGGCATGATCGTGAGGCCGAGCTCCGCGGCGCGCTCCCGCACGTAGACGCCCAGCTCGGTGCGCTCCTCTCCGAACACGGTCACGTCCGTGGTCTCCCCCCAGACATTGGCCTCGTCGAAGTTGATCTCGGCGACCGTTTGGGCCAGCGGCACGAGGGGCGCCTGAACGTACCGCTCCGCACCGAGCAAGCCCCGCTCCTCGGCGCCCGTCGCGATGACGAGGACGGACCTGGCTGGCGGGGGGTCCAAATCCGAAAGTGCGCGCGCCATCGCGAGGATGAGCGCGGTCCCGGATGCGTTGTCGTAGGCGCCGTTGTAGATCGAGTCTCCGTCGACTGGCGCGCCCACGCCGAAGTGGTCGTAGTGTGAAGTGAGCAGGATGTACTCGTCAGGCCGCTCCGAGCCCCGAACCAGGCCTACGACGTTCTGTGTGTCGACGCGGCGAGTCGCGGCGACTACGCTGCCGCTGACCGTGATACCGGTCTCGACGGCAGTGAAGCCGCGGCGAGCGGCCTGCGCCTTCAACACGTCGTAATCGAGACCAGCGGTCGCGAGCGCCGCGCGCGCAGCGTAGAGTGAAACCCAACCGATGAGGCCCGCCGGTCGGGGCTGGGCCGCAGAGAGCGGGAGTGCGAACTGCTCACCCGCGAATCCAGTGCGCACGACGCTCCACGGATACCCTGCAGGCTCCGTCTCGTGCACGATGAGCGCCCCCAGGGCTCCCTGCCGGGCGGCCTCCTCGTACTTGTAGGTCCAGCGCCCGTAGTACGTCATGGCGATACCGCCGAAGAGGCTCGGCTCCTCGGGAGGCGCCGGCGGGTCGTTCACGAGGATCATGATGTACTTGCCGCGCACGTCCACGCCCGCGAAGTCGTTCCACCCCACCTCGGGTGCATCGATGCCGTAGCCGACGAACACGAGCTCCGCGGATGCGTCGACGGCCGTGGCCTCTCGGTCGCCCGGATTGAGCACGACGCCGTCGAGGTAGGTCGGAGCAGTGGTGCCTCGCGTCCCCTCGAACACGAGTGACGCGCTGGACGCGTCCGGTGTATTTCCCACCATGGGAACAGCCTGCAGATAGGACCCTCCTACCGCCTCCAGCCCATACTCCTCGAAACGGGCCCGGATGTACTCCACAGCCATGTCCCCGCCCGGGTGGCCGGGTCCGCGGCCGAGGTAGGCGTCGGAGGCGAGCACCTCGAGATGGGTTGCGAACTCGTCGGCGGAAATCGTTGGCGTCGCCGCCTCCCCGGCGCACCCGACGGCACAGAGGGCTGGGAACGCGACCGGCCAAGTAAGTCTCACGGCGTCTCCAAACCGAGTGGGTCCGGCCCTACGGTATGCCCGCCGGGCGCGGAGGCCAAGCGTGCCCCTCCCCCGTCGGCCCGATCCGTTGCCGCCCCTCGGGGCGTTGGGTACCATCCACAGGCTGTGTGGAAAAGTCGACGTGGGCGACTGCGGTAACCGCGGCGCCCGCACTTCCAGGGACCTCGATGCAACGACGACTGCTGGCGGCCCTCGCGGCCCTCGCGGCCATCGCACTCGTCGCGCCGTCGCTCGCGGCGCAGTCCGTTCCGACGCCCCGCGAGCACTTCGGCTTCGACGTCGGTGCGGACCGGAAGCTCGCCAATTGGGACCAGCTGACGGCCTATTTCGAGCGTCTCGCTGCCTCGAGCCCGCGCGTCACGGTGGACACTTTGGGACCCTCCACCATGGGCCAGCCGTTCGTGATGCTGACGATCACGAGCCCCGGCAACCACGCTCGCCTGGAGGAGCTCCGGCAGATCCAGGAGAAGCTGGCCGACCCCCGACGGGTGACGAGCGAGGGGGAGCTCGAGCAGCTGCTCGACCAGGGCAGGACCGTGGTGCTGATCACTCAGGGCATCCACGCGACCGAGGTGGGCGCGAGCCAGATGTCGGCGAGCCTCGCCTATGAGCTCGCCGCCTCCGACGACCCCCGGATTCTCGAGATCCTGGAAAACGTGATCGTGCTGCAGATCCCTTCGCTAAACCCGGACGGACTGCAATGGATAGCCGATTGGTACAATGAGCACGTGGGCACGGAGTTCGAGGCGGCGCCCCTGCCGTGGCTCTACCATTTCTACACCGGGCACGACAACAACCGAGACTGGTACGCGTTCACACAGGCGGAGACCGCCCTGACGGTGCTCGGCGCGCACAACGCCTGGCACCCCCAGATCGTGCACGACGTGCACCAAATGGGGGCGAACGGCGCCCGCATCTTCTTCCCGCCCTATGTGGAGCCCTGGGAGCCGAACGTAGACCCGGCGCTGACTGCCGCGGTCAATCAACTCGGGTCGTACATGGCCGCCGAGCTCACCGGCCAAGGCAAGCTCGGTGTCGTGATCAACGGCGTCTACGACGCCTACTCGCCGAGCCGCGCGTACATGCACTACCACGGCGGCGCGCGCATCCTCTCCGAGACTGCGTCAGCGGATCTCGCCACGCCGGTGACCGTTTCGGCCCGCCGGCTCGGCCTGGGCATCGGGTACGACGCCGGCCGGCGGTCGTGGAACTTCCCGGCGCCTTGGCCGGGAGGGGAGTGGGGACTCCCGGACATCGTCGAGTACCAGCAAGCCGGGGCGATCGCGCTGCTGACCAACGCGGCCAAGAACCGGCGCTACTGGCTCGAGAATTTCTACGGCGTCAACAGACGGGCAGTGGAGAAGTGGGACTCCTGGCCCGAAGCGTGGATCATTCCGTCAGACGAGGGCAACCCCGCTGGAGTCCAGTATGCGCTCCGGGCGCTCACGATGGCCGAAGTGGAGGTGCAGCGGGCGGAGGCGAACTTCACGGCCGACGGGCTCGAGTTCCCCGCCGGCAGCTATGTGATCTCGATGCGGCAGCCCTACGCCAGCTTCGCCAATGCGATGCTCGAGGTTCAGCACTACCCCGATTTGCGCGAGTACCCCGGCGGGCCACCAGTGCAGCCGTACGATGTGACCGCCCAGACCTTCGGCTACCTGCTCGACTTCGAGGCAGTGGCGGTGGACGGGCCCGTGGAAGCTCCCATGTCCGCCCCTATCTCCCTTCCCGACTTCGACTTCCATCTTCCGCCACACCTGCTCGGGGCGGGTGCGCCGAGGGTCGCGCTGTACAAGTCTTGGGAGGAGCCGATGACGGCGGGGTGGCAGCGCTGGGTCTTCGACCAGCACGACCTCGCCTATGACACGCTCCATGACGCGGACATCCAGGCCGGGGCGCTCCGCGACTACGACGTGCTCCTGTTCCAGTCCCAGAGTGCGAGGTCGATCCTCGAGGGCTTCGCTGACGATGAGGTGCCTCGCCCGTACTCGGGCGGCCTCGGCGAGGACGGCTCGGAACAGGTGCGCGCCTTCGTGCGGAACGGCGGTCGGGTGGTCGCCGTCGAGCAAGCGACAGACTACGTCGCAGACCTGTTTGGCCTGAGGGTCCGGAGTGCCACGGCGCGGCTGTCGGGGTCGGACTTCTACATTCCGGGATCACTCCTCCGCCTGGAGCTCGAGGAGGGGTCCGACGTGAACGAGGGCATGCCTCCTGAGGTCGCGGCGTGGTTCTGGGATGAGAGCCGCGCCTTCGCTGTGACCGATGCGCGAATGCGGGTCCTGGCGCGGTACGGCACGGGTGACCCGCTGCTGTCAGGATGGGCGATCGGCGGGTCGCAGGTCGCAGGTCAACCCGCGATTCTGGAGGCTGACGTGGGGTCGGGCTCGGTGGTTCTGTTCGGGTTCCAGCCGAACTACAGGGCGCAGTCGATGGCTACGTGGCCGCTCCTCTTCAACGCATTGAGACCATGAGCGCTGGCTCGAAACCCTACTGTCCAGAGTGCGGCAAACCCGCCACCGGGAATTTCTGCCAGCACTGCGGCGGTAAGCTCGGTGGGCGATTCTGCAACCAATGCGGCGCCAAGGTCGCGCCCGCCGCCGGGTTCTGTAACCAGTGTGGAACGAAAGTCGACGGGGCCGGCTCGGGTCGCCGGGCCGCGGCCGCAGCAGTGGTCGGCGGACAGAATCTGCCCTGGTGGATCGCGGGGGCCGCGATGTTCGTGCTCATCGTCGTCGTGGGTGTGAACATGGTTCAGCCGGGTGGTCCTTCCGCTCCGGCGAGTAACCCAAACGCTCCGTTCGCCGGCGCGGGCACCGGTACACCACCGGACCTCTCGACGATGACGCCTCGCGAGGCCGCGGATAGGCTGTTCAATCGCGTCATGGAGTCGGTGTCCGTCGGCGATTCGACCTCCGCGCAGGCCTTCCTGCCCATGGCGATCGCGGCGTACGATCGTGCTCAGCCACTCGACAACGATGGACTCTTCCATCTGGCCATGCTCAACCGTGTGGCAAACAACCTGGATGCGGCGCTGGCCAACGCGGAGCAGATCCTCGCGGCGGAGCCCAACCACATTCTCGGCCTGAGCGAGGCCGCCGAAGCTGCCATCGAGTTGGGCCGACTGGATGCAGCCGACGGATACTACCGGCGACTGACTGAGGCGTATGGCCAGGAAGCGTCCCGTCCGTTGCCGGAGTACCAGGGACACTCGGGTATGCTCGAGTCTGCCCGGATCGCGGCGCAGGCGTTCTTAGCCGCCCGCTGACCCGGCCTCCCGCTCGTCGACATGCGCGTATTTCTCACGGGCGGGACCGGTCTTCTCGGGTGGCACCTCGCCCGCGAGCTGCGCGCCCACGGGCACGAGGTCGTCGCCCTGCATCGCAAGGGCGTGGACACGGTGGCGCTGGAAGAAGTCGAGTGCGAGCTCGCCGAGGGTGACATCCGCAACGAGCCGGAAGCGCTGGCACCCCTCATGAAGGGGTGCTCGCACTTGGTGCACGGTGCGGCTCTCGTCTACGCGGGCGGGTCGTGGCCGAAAGTGCGCTCGGTGAACGTGGACGGGACGCGCAACGTGCTCACGGCTGCGCGTATGGCGGGGATCACCGGAGCCGTGCACATCTCTTCGGTGGCGGTCTACGGGAGCGCCCCTGGCCCCGTCGACGAGACCACGCCCATCGACACGCCCCTCGCGCCCGGCGACCTCTACGCCCGTTCGAAGCGGGAAGCCGAGGAAGTTGCACGGGGCATCGAGGAGAAGCGCGGCTTTCCCGTGACGGTCGTGCGGCCGTCCGCGGTATACGGCGAAGGCGACCGCCTCATGGCGCCCGCCATTCGAGACATGCTGCGTCTCCCGCTCGTCCCGCTGCTGGGTTCAGCAACCAATGCGCTGCCTGTGGTCTATGCAGGGAACGTCGCGGTGGCGATTCGGCTGGCGCTCGAGTCGGGGTGCGGCGGCGAAACCTACGACGTCGGTCTCGACCACCGCCTGAATCAGCGAGAGCTGATGGAATGGCTCGGGGCGGGACTCGGCATCAAGCCGAAGTTCGTCACCCTGCCTCGCGCCCTCGTGCAGGGTGGGGGCGGACTCCTCGGGAGCCTCGGTGTGCGGACTCCCGGAGCCAAGCATCTGTCGCTGGACCGGCTCACCCAGCTCGCTTTGGGCGAGAACCCATACCCGTCCGCGCGCATCCGCGCGGAGCTGGGGTGGAGTCCTCCTCATGAGCACCGCGCCGCCTTGGAGCGCACGGGGCGGTGGATAGCACATCGGCCACGCCGCAGAGAGGCGCGGTGATCACGCCCGGAGGTCCGGAGCCCGACGGGCGCGGCGCCTCGGGTCGCGCGACCGAGGACGAGAGGCTGCTTCGGAGCGTCGAGGACCTGCGCACCATCGGCAAGGACGCGTGGCGCGTCTTCCGCATCATGGGCGAGTTCGTCGAGGGGTTCGAGGAGATGTCGCAGATCGGGCCGGCGGTGTCGGTGTTCGGCTCGGCACGCACGACCCCCCACGACCCGATGTACGGCCTCTGCGTGGAGACCGCGCGGCAGCTGGGGAAGGCCGGGTTCGCCATCATCACCGGGGGCGGCCCGGGGATCATGGAGGCCGCCAACAAAGGCGCGAAGCTGGCGGGCGTGCAATCGGTGGGATGCAACATCGAGCTGCCGTTCGAGCAGCGGACCAACGACTTCCTCGATGTGTCCATCGACTTCCGGTACTTCTTCGTGCGCAAGATGATGTTCGTGAAGTACGCCGAGGCCTTCGTGATCTTCCCCGGCGGCTTCGGCACCCTGGACGAGCTGTTCGAGGCCCTGACGCTCATCCAGACCGACAAGGTCCGCGACTTTCCGGTCATTCTCGTCGGCTCGGCGTACTGGTCCGGGTTGCTCGACTGGGTGAGGCGGACCATGGTTGCAGAAGGCAAGATCGATGCGAAGGACCTGGCCGGGGTGCTCGTGACCGACGATCCGGCCAGAGTGGCCGAGGAGGTCGTTCGCCGCCGCCGGGAGCGCCAGGCCCACCTGCAGCTGCCCTGAGGATGGGACCTGCGGGGTTGTCGGCTCTGCCCGTAGGCTTTTCTTTCCCTGGCTCGTCGGCCGAGGTCGGCCAGCCTGTAGCGACGAACGAGGTGAGTTCTTGGACATAGAGCTGCTGCCCCCCCGCGGGTACGCGCCCACCGGGAAAGACACCGGTTTGGTGACGCCCAAGGGGAGCTCGAAGATCCGAGCGCACGAGGGGCTGGCGACCGTCGAGCTACGGTCGCGCAAGCCGGAGTGGCTGAAGGTCCGGTCACCCGGGGGGCCGAACTATCTGAGGCTCCAACGTCTGATGCGGGCGGAGTCCCTCCACACGGTCTGTGAGGAGGCGGGCTGCCCGAACATCGGCGAGTGCTGGGAGGCTGGTACCGCCACGTTCATGATCCTGGGCGACGTGTGTACGCGGGCTTGCAAGTACTGCGGGGTCGCGCACGGGCTCCCCACCGAGCTCGATCTCGACGAGCCTCGCCGCGTGGCCGAGGCGGTGGCGCGGCTGCAGCTCGAGCACGTGGTGATCACCAGCGTGAACCGGGACGAGCTGGAAGACGGGGGCGCCGCGATCTACGCGGAGACCATCACGCGCATCCACGCCCTCCTACCGGATTGCTCGGTCGAGGTGCTCATCCCCGACTTCAAGGGGAGCGAAGAGGCTCTCGGCACAGTAGTGCGGGCGAAGCCGGCGATCCTGGGGCACAACCTCGAGACCGTCGAGCGGCTGCATCCCGAGGTGCGGCCTGGTGGGCGCTACTGGCGCTCGATCTCCTACCTGGGGGCCGTGAAGCGACTCGACCCGCGGATGCTCACCAAGACCGGAATCATCCTCGGGATGGGGGAGCGGCCGGAGGAGATCCGTCAGGCGATGACCGATCTCCGCGAGGCGGCGGTGGACATCCTCACGCTCGGTCAGTATCTACGGCCCTCACCGATGCACGTGCCCGTCGCGCGATGGGTGACGCCCGACGAGTTCACGACGTGGAAGCGGGTGGGGGAGGAAGAGCTCGGCTTCAAGCACGTGGAGTCGGGACCGTTGGTTCGATCCAGTTACCATGCCAAGGAGCAGGCGCGGGAGGTGGAGGCGGGTGGTCCGGGGCGCGTCCAGGAGATCCTGGAGGCCGACCTGAGGGCTCCCGCCGAAGTTCCGCTTCCGGGACTCGTGCAGATCGAGCCCCGACGCGCCGTGCACGTAAGAGGAGCCTGACGTGGCCGAAACCAAGACCAAAAAGGGCGCCACCAAGCCGGACGTGCTGAAGGCTTACGGCGTGAGCGACGAGCTGGCGCTCGAGCTGATGCAGGACATGCTCGTGTACCGCCGCTTCGAGGAGAAAGCCGAGGAAGCCTACGCGATCGGGAAGATCGGCGGCTTCTGCCACCTGCACATCGGGCAGGAAGGGGCGTGCGCCGGGAGCATCAAGGCGCTGCGCGAAGACGACTACGTGATCAGCGCGTATCGCTCGCACACGCAGGCGATCGCGAAAGGCGTCACGCCCAACGCCGTGATGGCCGAGCTGTACGGCCGTGTGGGTGGTGCGTCGGGCGGGAAGGGCGGTTCGATGCACATCTTCGGTGCCCACGTCCGGTTCATGGGCGGCCACGGGATCGTCGGCGCGCAGGTGCCGGTGGCGACGGGCTTCGCGTGGAAGATCAAGTACCGCGAGGAAGACAGCGTAGTCGTCTGCTACATGGGCGATGCCGCCGTGAATCAGGGTGCGTTCCATGAGTCCCTGAACATGGCCGCCGTGTGGCAGCTGCCGGTGATCTACGTGGTCGAGCACAACGAGTACGGAATGGGCACCGCCTTCAGCCGGGTCTCACTCACCGACATGCAGGAGAAATCGGGCACGCACGGCATCCCGGGCACCTCGGTCGATGGCCAGGACGTGCTCGCGACCTACGCGCTCTTCCGCAAGCTGGTGCAGGAGGTGCGCGAGTGTTCCGGGCCCAGATTCGTCAACCTGGAGACGTACCGGTTCCGCGGGCACTCCATGTCGGACCCCGTGTCCGGAACCTATCGCCCCACCGAAGAGGTGGAGCGCAAGAAGAAGGAGGACGACCCCATCGTGGTGCTGCGCGACAAGCTGTTCAGCGGCGGCATCCTGGACCAAGAAGGGCTCGAGGCGATGGACGCCCACGCCCGACGCCTCGCGAGCGAGGCCGCAGACTTCGCCGAGAACTCGCCGGTCCCTGGACCCGAGGCGCTCTACCGCAACGTATGGGCGGAGGTGAACCCGCACGGGCGCCTCTTCTTCGATAGCCGGAGGCGCGACTGATGGCGGTCCTGACCTACAGAGACGCGCTCAATCAGGCGCTCCGCGAGGAAATGCGGCGCGACCCGGACGTCTTCCTCATGGGCGAGGAGGTCGCCGAGTACGACGGCGCGTACAAGGTGAGCAAGGGGCTGCTGGCCGAGTTCGGCCCCAAGCGAGTGGTCGATTCGCCCATCAGCGAGCTCGGCTTCGGCGGGCTCGGCGTGGGGGCGGCGATGGTCGGGCTGCGTCCTGTCATCGAGTTCATGACGTTCAACTTCGCGTTCCTCGCGCTCGACCAGATCATCAACAACGCGGCCAAGCTGCACTACATGTCGGATGGGCAGTTCGACATGCCGATCGTGTTCCGGGGTCCGACGGGAGCGGCGCTCCAGCTGGCCGCCCAGCACTCGCAGGCGTGCGAGACCTACTACACGCATGCGCCCGGCTGCAAAGTCGTGACGCCGGGTACGCCGGCAGACGCCAAGGGGCTGCTCAAGGCGGCCATCCGCGACGACGACCTGGTGGTGTTCATGGAAGGCGAGCTCCTCTACAACTCGAAGGGCGAGGTGCCCGACGACGAGGACTTCGTCATTCCGCTGGGGGTGGCCGACCTGAAGCGAGCTGGCTCGGACGTCTCGATCATCACGCATGGCAAGATGATCCACGTGGCGCTCGCGGCTGCGGCCAAGCTGCACAAGGATGGCGTCGAGGCCGACGTGCTCGACCTGCGCACCATCCGTCCGCTCGACATGGACGCGATCCTCACGACGGTGGCGAAGACGAATCGCGTGGTGTACGTGGAGGAGGGATGGCCGTACGCGGGCACCGGCGCGCAGATCGTGTCGATGATCCAGGAGGAGGCGTTCGACGCCCTCGACGCCCCGATCCTGCGTGTGACGCAGGCGGACATCCCGATGCCGTACGCGAAGAACCTCGAGATGCTGGCGAAGCCGTCGGCCGAGCTCGTGGTCGAGGCGTGCAACAAGCTGCTCTACCGCTGACCTGCCAAAGGACGATCTGACGTGGCGACCAAGGTTCACATGGAGGCGCTTTCTCCCACGATGGAAGAGGGCCAACTCGTGCAGTGGCTCCGTGCGGAGGGCGACTCGGTGGCGAGCGGCGACGTGCTCGCCGAGATCGAGACCGACAAGGCGACCATGGAGCTCGTCGCGCGCGGCGACGGGGTTCTCAGGAAGATCTTCGTCGGGCCCGGCGGCACGGCACCCGTGGGAGCCGTCATCGCGGTGATCGCAGGGAAGGACGAGGACATCTCCGGCATTGATTCATCGGGTGGGGGCGTCGTCGCGGCAGCCGCGCCGCCCACGGCTCTGGCCGCGAAGGCCGAAGCGCCGGAGGCGCCGCCGGTCCCCAGGGCTTCCGCGACCCCTCCAGCTCCGTCGGCTCCGAAGGCTCCCGCGACTCCCTCCGCGCCCGCCCCGGCGGCGGCCGGGAACGGGGGGCGCGTGAAGGCCTCCCCGCTCGCTCGCCGCCTTGCCGAGGACATGGGCGTGGATCTCGCGCGTGTCCAGGGGTCCGGGCCGGGTGGTCGGGTCGTGAAGCGGGACATCGAAGCCGCCAAGGTTGCGGGCATCGCGGCACCGGCGGCGCCGGCACCGGCAGCGGTGTGGGTACCGAACGAGGCCGAGTACACGGACGTGCCCAGCTCGCAGATGCGGAAGACGATCGCCAAGCGGCTGGCCACGTCGATCGGCCCGGTGCCGACTTTCTACCTCACGGTGGACGTCGACATGACGCGAGTCGTCGCGGCGCGCGCGAGCATCAATGCGATGCTCGAGAAGCAGGGGCTCAAGGTCTCCATCAACGATCTGGTGCTCAAAGCGGTCGCGGGCGCGCTACGCCGCCACCCCGAGTGCAACGCGCAGTGGCACGACGGGTTCATCCGTCGCTTTCACGCGGTTCACCTCGGCGTCGCGGTCGCGATCGGCGACGGGCTCATCACGCCGGTGGTGAAGAACGCCCACGCGAAGGGGATAGCGCAGCTGAGTGCCGAGGTGCGTGAGCTCGCCGGACGCGCCAAGGAGCGGAAGCTCCAACCGGAAGAGTACACGGGCTCCACGTTTTCCGTGTCGAACCTGGGTATGCTCGGCATTCAGGAGTTCACCGCGATCATCAACCCGCCCGAGGCCGGCATTCTGGCCATCGGCGCGATGGAGGAGCGGGCGGTCGTGGTGGACGGCGCGGTGGTCGTGCAGCCCCGCATGCGCATCACAATGAGTTGCGATCACCGAGTGATCGACGGCGCGACGGGTGCAGTCTTCCTGCAGACGCTGCAGGGTATGCTCGAGGAGCCGGCGGCGATCCTGCTGTAGGTGGCCCCCCGTCGGCGCGCGCCGACGGGGAAGCCGGAGCTTCTCAGCTCACCTACTCCACGGCGGCACCACGCGGTTGGCGCGCGCGTACGCGATGAGCTGACCGAGGTGCTCGTGCATGTCGGCCATGCCGGTCGCGATGTTCGCGTGCACCGGCATCTGGCGCCCGAAATAAGTCGACGGCTCATTGCGCTTCGCCTCGTCCATGTTGCGGACAGCGCCTATGAGGTGATCGAACGCCGAGTTCAATTCGCGGATCAATTGGGCCCTGTTGAGCGCGCCCACCCGCTGGTTCTCCGGCCCGAAGCCGGTCCCCGTGCCAGCCGGAGCCGTAACGCCCCAGGCGGTCGGGAAGATGTGTGCCTCGACCACTGCGAGCGCGAGCACCTCCTTCACGGAGCGCACGCCCTCCATGGGCCGGTAGTCGTACTGAGCCTCGGTGAACGCTTCGGCGAGGCCGACGAACTTGTCCTTCATGGTCTGGACGTCGGCGACTTGGACGTCCTTCCACGTCTGCATCTGAGCGGAGACCGTTCCGGGAAGGGTGGCGAGAAAGGCCGCGACGAATGCGATCCGGATCGACTTGCTGAGCATGGGCTCCTCGAGTTCGGGGACATCGACTTCGCAGCAATATCCGCTGACGCAGCGGGGCCGCCACCGGAGCCGAGGGATGGTAGCTTGAAAGCCGTGATGCCTCGTCACTGACCCCGAAGAGTGCAGAGGCCGTGACCACGGACTCGTTCTACGGCTCGATCGAGCCAGTCGATAACTTCGAGCAACTGGCGCTCGGGACGAGCTACGTTCCGGTCCCGGACGATTGGTGGGTCGTTGCTGCGGACGTGAAGAACTCCACCGCCGCGATCGACGGTGGGCGGTACAAGCACGTGAACACGGTGGGCGTGTCGGTCATCGCGGCCGTGCGAAACGTGGCCCGGCCGGTCGAAGTGCCCTACGTGTTCGGAGGCGACGGGGCCGTGGTGTTGGTGCCGGAGCGCTTCGTGCCCGCATGCCGGCAGGCGCTTTCGGCCACGATCGCCATGGCGCACGCGAGCTTCGACCTCACTCTGCGCGCTTGCGTGACGCCGGTGTCTTGGGTGCGGAGCCAGGGGCTCGACGTGTTGGTCGCGCGGCACCGCGTGTCGGCCCACTACCTGCAATGCGCGCTGTTCGGAGGGGGTGCCTCGCTCGTCGAGCGAAGACTGAAGGACGGCGGGCTGCCCGAGGCGTTCCAAGTGAAGCCCGATCCCGGCGCGGCGGCCGACTATAGGGGACTCGAGTGTCGATGGAGCGAGATCCCGAGCCCGCACGACGAGACCGTGGCGGTGATCGTGAACGCCGAGGGGCACGATGCCGCGTTGACCACCTACAGCGAGGTGATGGGACAGATCCGGCGGATCTATGGGGAGGCGGAGGAATGCCGACCTGTCGTCGAGGAGGGCCTGCAGGTCACGACGGCGCGTGCCGTGCTGGACAATGAGGTCGGCCTGAGGGAGTGGCGAGCCGGAAACCTCCGACGCTGGCTCGTCCGGCTGCGTCTGCGCCGAGACGTTCTGATTGGCTGGGTACTGCTACGCTTCGGCGTGCGCACCAGGAGTACCGACTGGGGGGCATACAAAACCGACCTGGTGGCGAACACGGACTTCCGGAAGTTCGACGGGAGTCTGCGCTTGGTGCTCTCGGGGTCAGCGCAGCAGCGCGAGGAGCTGACGGGGTACTTGGCGGGGTGCCGGGCCGAGGGGCGACTGGCCTTCGGCATGCACGTGGCCAAGGCGGCGGTGATGACCTGCTTGATCGAGGAGCGTCAGAGTGCACACTTCCACTTCGTCGATGGCGCAGGAGGCGGGTACGCAGCGGCCGCACTCTCCATGAAACGGAGCGTAGCGCACTAGCCACGCGTCATATAGGATCGGGCGCCCGCCCAACGAGGCCGGCCCAAACCCCCGCTGCCCGAACGAAAGGCCGCAGTACGCATGCTGGTAGCGCTCAAATCGCTTGCCCCCGACTCGAAGCGAGAATCCGGTCAGGCCCATCACTTGGCCTGGCTGGCGTCGCTCGATCCGGCGTGCCCGCACTCGCTCACCGATGACGAGCGGGGGGCTGATGCGATCTTGCTCACGGACGCGGTTGGGGGGCCGCGGCTCGCCGGCGCGCTGCGTCACGACGGATCGATTCGCGCACATTGGGACAAGGTGTTCATCCACTCGGAGGAGGCGAGGCCTTTCCGACTCCTCCCAGGCCTGTACACCTCGCTGCCGCGACGTGAGGGCGACGAGGAGATCGCGCGGGCGATCGGCTATCCGTGCTGGACGCCGAACGCGATGAACCTGTGCATCGACATGAACGCGGCCGCGCCGCCCGAGCGCGAGCCGGACTTGCTCTACTCGTTCGTGGGGCGGAGAAGTCACCCCGTGCGGGAACGGCTCTTCGGCATCGCTCATCCCGCCGAGACGACGCACGTAGTCGACTCCACCCGGAGCTACCGCCACTTCACGGGGAACGTGTCGAGCCCCGGACAGGCACAGCGGAGTTACGTCGACGTGGCGCTCCGCTCGCGCTTCGCCCTCTGTCCGCGCGGCTGGGCGACTTCCACCCTCCGGCTCTACGAAATGATGGCGCTCGGCGTGGCGCCCGTGATCCTGGCAGACCGCTGGGTGCCGCCCAAGGGTCCGGCCTGGGAATCGTGCGCCGTCTTCGTTCCCGAGCGCCGAGTCGGCGACCTCCCGCGCATTCTCGCGGAGCGCCAGGCAGAATGGCGGGCCCTGGGGATGGCCGCCTTCGATGCGTTCCGCGAATACTTCGCGCCGCAGCGGCAGTTTCGCACGCTCGCGAACGCGCTGGAGGACTTACTGCCCGTCGCCGCTGCGGGACGGGTGCGCCTGCGCCGCCGCTGGCCCGTGACACTCCCGCTCGTGTCCGCACGCCCGTTCGTCAGGAACGTCGTGCGTCGACAGCGCGCGCCCGCGTCGAGTGGCGTGCAAGCAACGGTGCCAGGCGGAGTGACTCCAGCGCAGGGCTCCCGCGGCTACCTGACGATGGCCGTGGGATCGCAGCACTACCTCGAGATGGCTGTCGATATGGCGCTTTCCTTGCGGTCGCACACCCGGCTCCCGGTGGCGATCGCCGTCGACAGGCACCTGGAGAAGGTCACGGACGAGCGCTACAAGCGCGTATTTAATGCGGTGGTGCCAGTGTCGCCCAGGTTCCTCAACGGTCGTGCACTCAAGTACGGCTGCGCCGATGCGAGCCCGTTCGAGGAGACGACCTTCGTCGATGCCGACTGTATCGTGCTGGGGAGTTTGGACGGACTCATCGACGCGTTGGCCGAGCACGACTTGGTCATGCTCGGCGAGCTGCTCACCGCGGCAGACGACGAGAGCCACCACGGCTTCTCGACGCGTGCGCTCATGGAGCGCTTTGGCCTCGACCGGTACCTCAAGACCAACAGCGGACTCTTCTGCTTCCGGAAGCCGCAAGCGATCGAGATCATGGAGGATTGCCTCCGGTGCTATCTGACCGAGGCGCGGCCCGCGCTGCGCGGGTCGATCCTCATGGGCCGCTGGCTCGGTGACGAGATCGCCTTTGGAATCGTAGGCGGGCGGCGGCGCTTGGGCACGCTCCCGCAGCCGGCCGCCATGTACTGGCCGAGGGAGATCGAGGGGATGGACCTACGCGCGCCGACGAAACCGCTGCTCCACATGCTCTGGCCGCTCCCGGAGCCGGTCTTGGAGGGGGTCGTAGCCGACAGTATCGAACGACGGCGGGCAGCAGGGATCCCCGGAGACGGCGGAGCGCATTGGAGGCAGGAGGCGAAGAGCCTTCAAAGAATGGCCCAGCGGCAACGCCTGCGCGCCCGACTGGCTCGTCCTCGGAAAGGGACGCATATTGGCTAGTTCATTCGACTTGGGAGGGTGCATGGATCGGAGTCCTTCGATCGTCCGGCTGTTCACGGCGGCAGCGGCGGCGCTAGTCATGTCAGCTGCTTCGGTGCACGCGCAGGCTGCAGGCTGGCAGGCGCCCAGGACTGCATGGGGCCACCCGGACCTCCAGGGGAACTGGAGCAATGCGACGCTGACGCCGCTCACACGGCCCGCCGGGCAAGAGCCCGTGCTCACCCAGGATGAAGTGCATCGGATCGAGGCCGGGCAGGCGCAGCTCGTCGAGGACCGGGCCGCGCCCAGCGACCCCAACCGAGCGCTCCCGCCGGGCGGCGACAACCCCGTGTGCATCGACTCCGGGACGACCTGCTACAACGAGGTCTACCGCGATCCGGGCGAGCGCGTTGCGGTGGTGAGAGGTGAGCCGCGCGCGTCGCTCGTGACGTTCCCTCCGGACGGGCGGGTGCCTGCGTTCACACCGCACGCGCAGCAGATCATCGCCGAGATGCGGCAGCAGAGCCGACGGTTCGGGGAGTACGATCACCCGGAGCTGCGACCGCTCGCCGAGCGGTGCATCGTCTCGTTCGGCTCGAGCGCCGGCCCGCCCATGCTGCCGAACTACTGGTACAACAACAACTATACGATCGTGCAGAACCAGGATCACGTGATGATCATGGCGGAGATGGTGCACGACGTGCGCATCATCCGCCTCGGTGAGCCCAATCGCCTACCAGAGGGCGTGACGCCGTGGTTCGGCGACTCGTGGGGTCGCTGGGAGGGGAACACCCTGGTCGTCGAGACGACGAACATGAACCCAGACTTCGGGTTCCGCGGCGTGCCTTATTCTCCGAACGCCAAGGTCACCGAGCGCTTCACGCGCACGGACGAGGAAACAATCATCTACGGATTTACGATCGACGACCCGGAGATCTACACGATGCCCTGGGGTGGTGAGGTCCCGTTCCGTGCACTGCACGACCTGGTGTACGAGTACTCCTGCCACGAGGGCAACTATGCGCTCGAGGGCGTGCTGCGGGGCGCGCGTTTCCAAGAGAGCTCGGAGAACGCGACGCCCGCGCCGCGGTAGGGACCTGCGCGCGGCTCGGAGCCGCGAATAGACTGCAACCAGCCTGCCGGCGCCACCGCGCGCTGGCGGGCCGAGTTGCGTTTTGGGGGGGCATCCAGTGGTCGCGGCTACCGCGTCGGCGAAGTCCCTGCGTCGGCCTGCGTTGGCACCGGCGGCGTTTCGTCGCTCAGCTCCCAAGCACGGACCGCGGCCTCCCGGAACGTGGCTTTGATGTTGTCGACGCCGAGACGCTCGTACGTTCCCGCACGGACCAACACGTTCATCGGCTGCGCGTGCACGCCCGAGAGTATCAGACGTGTGCCGCGTTTGCGCAGGCGGTCGTGCACCTGCTCGAGCGCGTAGAGCCCCGTCGAGTCGAGTGCGAGAACGTCGCGCATGCGGAGGATCACGAAGCGTGGCCTGCTGCGAATCTCGGACAGCACCTCGCTGAACCGCTGCGCCGAGCCGAAGAAGAACGAACCGGCCACCTCGAAGACCTCGGTTCCGTCGGGCAACACGACGTCGGCGTCCTCTGCGGCGAAGCTCGCGCGCTCTTCGTCGGTGAGCTCATCGGTGATCGCGCGCACGGTCGTCACCTCGCTCATGCGACGGATGAAGAGCAGGGCCGCGAGCACGATACCCACCTCGATCGCCATGACGAGGTCGACCAGCACGGTCAGCAAGAAGGTCGTCAACAGGACGAGCACGTCGCTCCGCGGGCCTCGCAAGAGGCAGCGGAATACGCGCAGCTCGCTCATGTTGTAGGCGACCACCAGCAGAAGGGCCGCGAGTGCGGCCATGGGCACCAGCGCGACCCAGCGACCGATCGTCGTGAGGACGACGAGCAGGGTGAGCGCGTGCACGATGCCCGCGACCGGCGTACGGCCCCCGTTCTTCACGTTGGTCGCCGTGCGAGCGATCGCCCCCGTCGCGGGAATACCGCCGAATAGCGGCGACGCGAGGTTCGCGAGCCCTTGGGCCACGAGCTCCGCGTTGGCCCGGTGGCGTCGCCCCGTCATGCCGTCTGCGACGACCGCCGAGAGGAGCGACTCGATACCGGCGAGGAGCGCGATCGCGAGCGCGGGCTGGAGCAGGTCGGGAACTACGGAGAGGTCGACTCTCGGGACACGGAGCTCGGGGAGCGTCGAGGGGACGCCGCCGAAGCGGCTCTGGATGGTCTCGACGTCCAGGTCGAGGAAGTGGGTGACCGCGGTGGTGAGCACGAGCGCAACGAGGGGGCCGGGGAGCCTGCGCGACACCCTCGGCCACACCAACAAGACGGCGATGGTGGCCGCGGTGAGAGTCAGCGCCACCGGGTCGACGGTGCCGCGGGCGTCGAAGTACGAAAGGACGCGCGGCAGGAAGTCCGCTTCGGCATCGGCGAGGCGTAGGCCGAAAGCGTCCGGGATCTGCCCAATGGCGATGACGAGCGCGATACCCGTGGTGAAGCCCACGGTCACCGGATAGGGAATGAAGCGGATGACCGCGCCCAGGCGGGCCCACCCCATCGCGATGAGGAGCGCACCGGCGAGCAGGGTCGCGACCGCCAGACCATCGTACCCGAACTCTTGCACGATCGAGAAGACGAGGATGACGAACGCCCCCGTCGGCCCACCGATCTGGACGCGGCTCCCCGAAAACACGGAGATGACGAGTCCCGCCACGATCGCCGTGTAGAGCCCCTGCTCAGGGCGCACGCCCGACGCGATCCCGAATGCGATCGCGAGCGGGAGCGCCACGATGCCCACGACGACGCCCGCGAGGACGTCGTGGAGGACGATGTCTTTCGTGAGCCCTTCGCGGAGGACCGCAACCAACTTGGGCCGCAGGTCCTCCGGCCACCGAGTCGCTAGTCGGCCTTCCGACATTTGCGGGCTTCGATCATCCCGTTCAGCAGGAGATGCCGACCTCCGCACAGACGCCGTCGAGCAGACCCCAGTACGCGTCGAGCGCTTCCGCCGCCGCGCCGTGGATCACGTGAGCCGGCACGCCCGCAGCGAGGCACGCGGCGAGCGCCTCGCGTTCGCCCGCGCGGTGGCGGACGTCGGCGGCCTCGTGCACAGTGAAGTACGCTAGGGTGCTCGCTTCTTCGATGCCGTAGAACTCGCGCAGGCCATGCGCCTTGGTGCACGAGACGTCCGGCTGCTGCGACTCATACGCGTAAAGCGCCGCGACGCCGGTCGCCAAGCTCTCGGCGGTCAACTTGGTGAACGTCGACACCATAGCCGCTGCGTGCGGATGAGGCCCTGAGGCCATCACGTCCGTGCGATTGGCCCCCACGCCCTCCGCGAAGTCGAGCCAGAGTGCGTCGTGCGGCGCCGGGTTGCCCATCTCGTCCGCCAGGTTGTCGGCGAGCTCCGCGCGCACTTGGGGATCCTCGGCGTGAGCCAGGGCCGCCTCGAGATAGCGCGGGAAGGCCTCGACGTGAGCGTAGTAGATGCGCGCATACGTGGCGAGCTGATCCTTGGTGAGCATCCCCTGGCTCCACGCCCGATAGAACGGGTGCTGGAGGATCGACCGCTCGCGGATCATCTCGTCCAACTGTCGTAGCGCTTCGCTTTGTGTCATGTCGTGTATGGTTCTGTCGAGTTCGGTATATCGTGAGGCACGGACGGCGCGAATGATAACAGCGTCGTCAGGTCATCGGTTGAGGTTGGTGGGAGTGCAGCTGGTGGCCACGTACTCGCAGAGCTGGTTCGTGTAGACCTCGTGCATGGTGACGTAGCTGGGGAAGTCGTACGCCGCGCCATGCGCGCCGGGCGGGAAGAAGCGCAAGTCGGCATCCTTGCCGGCCCCGATGAGCGCCGTCAGGAGCTGCATGGTGTTCTGGGGGTGCACGTTCTCGTCCATGCCCGAGTGGATCAAGAGAAGGTGATCCTGGAGGGACTCGACCTTGTTGAGGACCGAGCTGGTCTCATACGGTGCGTCGTCGTCTTGGACGAGCCCGTGGTATCGCTCGGCGTAGATGGTGTCATAGAGCCGCCAGTCGGTGAGCGGCGAGTTGGCGACGCCGAGCCTGAAGACGCCGGGGTGCCGCAGGAGTGTCATGACCGCCATGTATCCGCCGTAACTGGTGCCGAGGATGGCCATCCGCCCGCCATCCACACCCGGCTGGGTTGCGAGCCAGCGGGCCAGCTCGGCGAAGTCGTTCGCCTCCCAACGGCCGAGCTCCTTGTAGACGACTTCCATGAAGTCGCGGCCGTAGTTGCCCGAGCCCCGGTTGTTGAGGCCGACCACGATGTATCCCTGCTGCGCCAAATACTGGGCCCAGCCATCCGAGGCGAACTCGTTGTAGACCTGCTGCGACCCGGGGCCGCCGTAGATGGAGACCAGCACCGGGTGTGGTTGCGAAGCGTCGAAGTTCGGCGGGCGCACCATGGCACCGTCGAGGCGAACGCCGTCCGTGGTCACGAAGCTGAAGAGCTCGTTCGGGCTGTACGCGTAGTTTCGAACCAGCTGGTCGACCTGGGCATTGGCCTCCAGCGTGGCCAGGCGTCGGCCGCTTCCCTCCGTGCTCCAGAGCTCGACCTGGCGCGGCCTCGTGGTGCTCGACCACGTGTCCACGTAGAAGTCCGTGTTCGGCGACATGTCGATGGAATGATTGCCCGCCTCGGGCGTGAGCTTCCGCTTGTTGCTGCCGTCGAAGCGAATCGAGTACAGATGGCGCTCGAGCGGGCTCGCCTCGGTCCCCGTGTAGAAAATCGTCTGCGACGCAGCATCGATCCCCTCCACGCGCGTCACCACCCAATCCCCGCGCGTGACCTGGTTGAGCAGCCGCCCGTCGTACGAGTAGCGGTAGAGGTGGTTGTAGCCGTCCCGGTCGCTGATCCAGAAGAACTCGCGCACGCCCTCCGGGAAGTAGAAGTAGTGCAGCACGCTCGCGAAGAAGTCGAAGACGTCGATCCACGCTTCGCTTCGCTCCTCCATGACCTGACGGCGCTCGCCCGAGCGCACGTCGAAGAAGAAGAGCTGGAGATGGTTCTGGGCGCGGTTGAGCGTGACGACCGCGAGCGTGCTGGGGTCGCTGGTCCAGTAGATGCGCGGGACGTAGTGCTCGTCGGCGATGCCAACCTCCATCCACCGCGTCTCGCCCGTTGCGACGTCGACGACGCCGATCTGCACCTCGGAGTTCGGCTGCCCCACCTTCGGATAGGGCATGACGGTCCAGCTCGGGTACTGGCCCTCCCAGTCCGTGATTTGGATGGTGGGTACGTCGGCGACGCGAGTCTGCCAGTAGGCGATGCGGCGGCTGTCGGGACTCCAATTCCACGCTTGAGTGAGTCCGAACTCTTCCTCGTAGACCCAGTCGAAGACGCCGTTCCACACGGTTTCGGTTCCCGTGGCCGTGAGGCGCCTCTCGGTGTCAGCGTTCGTGTCGTACACGTAGAGGTCACCCCCGCGCTCGTACGCAAAGAAGGCGCCGTCCGGCGACAGTTCAGCCGTGCGCGCGTCGTCGGCTGCGAGCACGACCGAGCGATCGTCGACGCCGTAGATGTAGAAGTCGGCGACGCCGGAGTTGCGGTAGATGGGGCGGAAGTCGGATTGGAAGACGATGTGCTCGGAATCGCTCGACCAGGTGAACGACTCGTATTCGAGCGGTTGGTTCGTCCCCGGGACCATGAGCGTAGACGGGTCGAAGAGCAGCTCGTCGCGCTGCGTGGCGGCGTCGTAGCCGCGCACCTCCGAGCGACGGGTCTGAGGGTTGGTCACTGTGTACGAGAAGCGCCGCCCGTCGTCGATCCAGTTGAGGCTCGCCGGCCCCGCGCGGCCCGCCAGCGCGCCCGAGAACCCGAGCGACTGTTCCACGCTAGCCAGGCGTTGCTGCGCCGTGAGCCCCGACGCGAATCCCCACAGGAACAACAAGGCGGTACTCGTCACTCGTCTCATGGATTTGCCCTCGTGGCTCGGTCGATAGGCCTTCTGCGTGTGGTTACCACGTCAGGGTAGGAGTGGGTCCGGGACTCGGCGGGTGGCTTCCGGTCTCGGATCCGTCAGATGACCGGCGCGTTGTCCCTCCGGATGCCGCCCCGTAACATGCGCCGCGCGCACCCCATCCGGAGGAGGCCATGCAGGCGCACGGCGTGCCCACGCGACGGCGGTCGGGCGGGATGAGCGGCGCGTGACGCCCCTGCTCTGGGGGATCCTGGCGTATATCCTCGTCCAGCTGGCGATTGGGGTGGTCGTGTCCCGTCGCATCGAGACCGAGGCCGACTACCTGGTCGCAGGGAGGTCCTTCGGCCCCGTGCTGGCCACGTTCAGCGTGTTCGCCACTTGGTTCGGCGCCGAGACGTGCATTGGAGCTGCGGGCGCGATCTACGAGCGAGGAATGGCGGGCGGCTCCGCCGATCCGTTCGGCTATGGAATCTGCGTGATTCTGACGGGGCTCGTCTTCGCCGTCCCATTGTGGAAACTGAAGCTCACGACGTTGGCTGACCTCTTCCGGCTGCGCTTCGACACATCAGTCGAGCGGCTCGCCGTGCTTCTGATCGTGCCGACGTCGCTCTTCTGGGCGGCGGCTCAGATTCGGGCGTTCGGGCAGGTGCTCTCCTCGGCTTCGGGCTTCGAGGTCGAGGCCATGCTGGCCTTCGCCGCAGTCGTGGTGATCGCGTACACGATGTTCGGCGGGTTACTCGCGGACGCTTGGACCGATGTGGTGCAGGGGAGCGCGCTGGTGTTCGGGCTGATCGTTCTCATGGTCACCATTCTGCGCACGGAAGGCCTCGAGCCGCTGGCGGCGCTCGAGCCCGCGCAGTTCAACCCGCTCGGGGCAGAGCCCCGACCGCTCCTGGAGATCATCGAGGAGTGGACGGTGCCGATCGTGGGCTCGATGGTGGCTGCCGAGCTCGTCGCGCGCATGCTCGCGAGCCGCTCCGCGGCGGTGGCCAGGAACGCGACCGTCGCGGGAGGCGTGGCGTACCTCACGATAGGTCTCATGCCCGTGGCGCTCGGGCTGATGGGCGCGTCGCTTCTGCCCGGCCTCGAAGAGCCCGAACAGATTCTGCCCGCCCTCGCGCAGCAGTACCTGCCGACGTTCCTGTTCGTGTTATTCGCGGGCGGACTGGTTTCCGCCATCCTCTCGACCGTCGACAGCGCGCTCCTGATGGCCTCCGCGCTCGTGTCCCACAACGTCATCGTGCAGATGCGGCCAGGTCTGACGGAGCGGGCGAAGGTTCGCATCGCGCGGGCTGGCGTCGCCGTGTTCGGCATCGTGGCTTACCTCATGGCGGTCAGGGCAGAGCGCGTCTACGAGCTGGTGGAAGAAGCTTCCTCGTTCGGTAGCGCCGGCGTCGTGACCGTGGTGGTGTTCGGCCTATTCACGCGCATCGGTGGCACGGCGAGCGCGCTCGCAGCACTGGTCGCGGGTGTGAGCACTTGGATTCTGGGTGCTTACGTTCTGCTGGTGCCCTACCCGTACCTGCTGTCGCTGGCGGTCGCCGCGAGCGCATATCTCGTCGTCGCCGCAGCTGGGTCGAAGCCGACGAAGGTGCTGGAGCCTCAGAGCGCGTAGGACGCGAGCGCTTAGGGCGCGCACCGCTGACGGCGCGGACGCGTTCTCGTCGCTCCGGCTGGCAGCCTACTTTTGGTAAATGCGCCAGCGCTTGTAGGCGGCGAGGCCCATCGCCTCGAGCGGCGCCACGAGCGCCTCGTTGTCGCCGAGGACCCAGGACGCCTCCGCGCCTTCGGCATTGATCGCCAGCGCCCGACGCGCCGCCTCGTACGCGAAGAGCGGGAAGAGTCCGCGGTTCCGGTATTCCGACCGGAGGCCGAGCAAGACCACGCGGCCGCGCATGATCTTCTTCAAGCCGAGAAGGAGGCGCACCAGGTTCGTGGGCCAGAGTCGGCCCGAAGGCATGTCGCGCAACAAGACATTGATGTCACGCGCGATCAGCATGAAGCCGACGATCTCCCCGTCGACTTCGGCCACGAAGGAGAACTCCGCGGCGAGCACGGACTTCAGGTCGCGTGCGGTGTGCCAGAACTCGTCCCACGACGGAGGCACGAAGCCCCAGTTGCCCGACCAGGCCTCGACGTAGAGGTCCAGCACTTTGCGCGCTTCCTGTTGGAGCACGTCGACGTCGAGGGTGCGGAACGTAACTCGTGTGCTCCGCAGCGCGCGCTCTGCGAGGCGTCGCACGCGGTCGGGCACCGCGAGCTTGTCGCCTGCGGGGATCCAGTAGCCCAGTAGATCCTGGGCCTTCGCGTACCCGGCGCCCTCGACGAGGGAGCCGTAGTAGGGAGGATTCCAGGGTGTCATGAGCACCGGCGGGGCGTCGAAGCCGTCCACCAGCAGCCCGCACTCGTGGTTCATCGATGGGCTCATGGGCCCGCGCACGGTGGTGAGCCCGCGGGCAATCAGCCAGCGCTCTGCTGCAGCAAGGAGCTCACGGGCTGTCTCGTGGTCGTCCAGACATTCGAAGAACCCGAAAAAGCCCACGCGATCGTCGTGATGCCGGTTGTGCCAGCGGTTCTCGACCGCCGCGATCCTACCGACAACCTCGCCCCGGCGCCGCGCCAGGAAGAGCGCCCGGTCCGCCTCCCGGTAGAACGGATTGCCGCGCACGTCGAGGCCGTCCTTCACCATGGCCCGGAGGGGCGGCACCCACAGCGTCCCCCGGCCGGCCTGCACTTTCCAGGCCGCATCGATGAACGCCGCGACGCCGCTCCGTCCATCCACCTGCTCGATGCGCAGCGTCAACGTGCCGCCGCGCGCTCGACGATGTCGACCAGCATGTCCGGCGCCCTCCTCACCCAGCCACGGAAGTCCTCGACCGCCTCACGGCCGGGCACGGGCGGATCGGCCCAGAACCCGTCGAGGTCGGCGTACGTTCCCACCACTGCCGCGCCGGCGCGGCGGGCGTCCCAGGCGTTGAGCGTCTGCTCGTATTGTCCTTCGGTCGGGACCAGCAAGGCAGGCTTCCCCAAGTAGAACGCCTCGCACACCAACTCGAAGCCGGCGGTGCCCACGTAGGCGCGACACCCTTCGAGATGGCGGAGAAACGGTTCGGCCCTCAAGGCGTGAGCATGAAAGCCATCTGCGGGTACGCTACGCAGGGCCGCCTGGCCCCCGTCCACGTAGCAGTGCACGGTGACTCCCCGCTGGCGACGATGCCATGCCGCAAGGGCATCTCCGTAGCCCGGATTGAGCGCGTAGGCCAGCAGATACCCGCCTTCGCGCGGTTGCGCGCGCTCCAGCCAGGGTCGCAGGAGAGGAGGTGCTACGATCAGTCGTTCGTCCGAAGAGGCGGGAAGAGGACCGAAGCTGAGTGCCACCCGCGTGCGGGCTCCGGCCGCAGTGAGTCGTGCGTACCCGAGGACTGCCCGTCGAGCGAGCGCGCTTCCGGGTGCTGCCGTGAGCGCCGGGTGCTGGAAGACGTAGTTATGCGCAATCGCCACTCGTGGTGCGCGACCACGAAATGCCAAACGTGCCAATCCGGCCACCAAGTCGAGGAAGTTCACCACGACGTCGGCGCGCTCGGTGACCTCGTGAACCCGTCGACCGCTCCGGACGAAACGGGGAAGCCTGCGGAGCGCGTCCGCCGCGGTACGTGTGGGCGACACCCCGCGCGAGGCGCGATCGGGGACTTGTGTGGGTGCGTCGAACGTTTCCACGGGCGCACCGATCTCCGCGGCGAAGTACTCCGGTACCGTGCGGAAGGGGCTCACGCCCACGAGCACCCGACTCACTTCGTGCCCCGCGTCACCGA
Source organism: Gemmatimonadota bacterium (assembly GCA_016873995.1). Lineage (GTDB taxonomy): Bacteria > Gemmatimonadota > Gemmatimonadetes > Longimicrobiales > Gaopeijiaceae > UBA2982. The sequence goes on along the minus strand of VGVR01000005.1, from coordinate 109,854 downwards.
GGAAGCGCGCGAGCGCGAGCGCCTGCGTCATGTGGCCGCGCCCCTCGCCCTGCACCACGAAAGCGACGGCGAGTCGCCTCATGCGACGTCCGCATGCCGTGCGTTCACCCGTCGTGCCAGACGCGCCCGAATCGGAGACGGGTCAACCTTTACCCTCTCCGGGCCCCGGCCTAGCTTCGTACCTCCCGACCTTTGGCCAGTACTGCGGGCCGCCCGGCCCCCCGTTCTACAGTGAGGAACCGCGTGGCAGGCTTCGACCTGATCATCATCGGCAGCGGACCCGGAGGTTACGTGGCGGCGATTCGTGCCGCGCAGCTCGGGCTCCGGGTGGCCTGCGTCGAAGCCGAGCACCTGGGGGGCGTCTGCCTCAACATCGGCTGCATTCCCACCAAGGCGCTTCTCTCCAGTGCTCTGCTGGTGAACGAGATGGCGGAAGCGGAGAAGCACGGGATCATCGCGAAGGACGTGACGTTCGACCTGGGTCCAGCTCAAGCGCGCAGCCGTCGGGTTGCCGATCAGATGCGCAAGGGCGTCGGGCACCTCTTCAAGAAGAACAAGATCACGCACATCGAGGGCTTCGGGCGCCTGAAGGGCAAGGGAAAAGTCGAGGTCGAGGCAGCCGGCGGCAACAAGACCGTCCACGAAGCGTCGCACGTCATCATCGCGACGGGCTCCCGGCCGCGTGACCTCCCCACGCTGAAGATCGACGAAGACCGCGTCTGGTCGTCGACCGGCGCGCTGATGGCGCAGAAGGCTCCGGGCTCGCTCTTCATCGTGGGTGCGGGCGCGATCGGGATGGAGTTCGCCGACGTCTACGCGTCCTACGGCACCAAGGTGACGATCGTCGAAGCGCTCGACCGGATCCTTCCGCTCGAGGACGCCGAGGTCTCCAAGTTCATGGAGCGCACGTATCAGAAGCGCGGCATGGACATTCACACGGGCGCGCGCTTCGAGAGCGCCAAGGTCTCCAAGACCGGCGTGAGGGTCACGTTCAAGGATAAGCAGGGCACCACGCAGGCGATGGACGTCGACTACGTGCTCTCGGCCGTCGGCCGTGCGCCAAACTCGACCGGGCTCGGTCTCGAGACGGTCGGCGTGAAGGTGAACGAGAAGGGCTTCATCGTCGTCGATGAGCGGCTGCGGACGAACGTCCCGGGGGTGTACGCCATCGGAGACGTGGCGGGCAACCAGCTGCTCGCGCACAAGGCCAGCCACGAGGGCATCGTCTGCGTGGAGCACATCGCCGGGAAGGGACACGGCACCGTCGACTACGGCAACGTGCCCAACTGCACGTACTGCCACCCCGAGGTGGCCTCCGTCGGGCTCACCGAGGAGCAGGCGAAGGCGAAAGGGCTCGACATCGACGTGGGCAAGTTCCCGTGGGTGGGTGTAGGTCGTGCGGTCGCCTCCGGCCACACCGACGGCTTCATCAAGGTCATCCGCGGCAAGCGCTACTCGGAGATCCTCGGCGCGCACATCGTGGGTCCGCACGCCACCGACCTCATTGCCGAGTTCGTCGTCGGACGGCACCTCGAGTCGACCGTCGAGGAGCTCGAGAAGGCGATGCACCCGCACCCGACGTTCTCCGAGGGTGTCTCGGAGGCTGCGCTGGCAGCGCTCGGCCGGCCCATTCACATCTGACGACCATGGTCATGTTGTGAGCGACGTCGAGCCGCTCGGTGTGGAGCGGGCGCCTAGAGCGTGGAGCGAGAGCCAGGCCGTGGCCATGGGTCTGTGGATTGCGCTTGCCCGCGCATACGCTACCTACACCAAGGCGGTAGCGGCCAAGGTGCAGGAGTACGACCTCACCGTGCCGCAATTCGGCGCGCTCGAGGCGCTCTATCACCTCGGCCCGCTTTCGCTCGGCGAGCTGGCGGACAAACTCCTGGTGACGGGCGGTAACGTCACCTATGTGATGGACCGACTGGAGGCCCTCGGCCTCGTCACACGGTATCGCTCCGACCAGGATCGCCGCGTGGTGCGCGCAGAGCTCACGGCCGAGGGTCGAGCGCTGGTAGCTCGCGTCTTCCCGGGGCACGCCGCCTACATCGAGTATCTCTGCCGGCACCTCGATGCCACGGAGCAGCAGGAGCTACGCCGTCTGCTCAAGCAGCTCGGCAAGGGGATCGCGGCCGAGGACCTGGGCAAGTAGCCGGCGCCGACGGCCGCCGCGGAGGCACGCTCCCCGTCGGTACTCGGGCGCGGCCTCCGTCGCGTCGGCGCGCCCAGTGCTGGGGACGTCGAGGGCCCGAGGCGTGGAGTGACGGCCGCTCAGGGGGTCACCGGACGCGCCGATCAGGCGCTGACTCGCTCCGCTCCTCCGAGATCCGGTGTGATTCCCCGTATGGCTAGAACCCGCACGAGCGCCTCGCCGATCTTGTTGTTCGGCGTGGAGGCTCCTGCCGTGATGCCGAGCTCGAACGCCTCGCTCGGCAGCCAGCTGGTCTCCATAACCTCGGGCGCTGAAGGGTCGAGCACCGGTTTGTGACGGACGGTGCCGGCGTCGACGTCGATACAGCTCGCATCCTCGATGTGATACGTGCGCGTATGCTGGCGACACAGGTGCGCGAGATGGTTCGTGTTCGACGAGTTGTAGCCACCGATCACCAGCATGACGTCGGGGGGTGTCTTCATCATCGCAGCAACCGCGTCCTGACGCTCCTGCGTCGCGGAGCAGATGGTGCCGAAGGAGCGGTAGTGTTCACCCGCCTGCTCGGCGCCGTAGCGCTCGACCATCGCCTCGTGGACCTTCATCCCGATCGCGATCGACTCGTTGGCGAGCATCGTGGTCTGATTCGCGACACCCACGAACTGCAGGTCCCGCTCCGGGTCGAAGCCCGGCGTGGCCTTGGCCGCGAAGTGCGCGGCGAGCACCTCGCGTGACTCGTGCCCGGGCCGTCGCGCAATGAAGTCGCAGAGGCGCATGGCCTCGGCCATGTCGCGCACGATCACGTACTTGCCGCCCTCGTACTTGTTGACCTGCGAGGCCGTAGCACGCGCCTCCTCGTGCGTGTACTTGCCGTGAATCACGGCTGTGAAGCCGTCGCGCGCGTAACTCTCGACGCGCTTCCACACGTGCAGCACCGAGCCGCAGGTGGTATCGACGAGGATGCACCCGATGGCGCTGAGCGCGTCGAAGTCGTGCGTCGTCACGCCGAACGCCGGCAAGATCACCACGTCCGCCGACGTGAGTGAAGAGAAGTCGAAGCGACCGTGCTCGTCCGGATAGATGAAGGAGATCCCCATGTCCTTCATGCGCCGGTTCACGTGCGGATTGTGGATGATCTCGCCGACGAGGTAGATGCGCTTGTTCGGGAAGTTGTGGACCGTCTCGTATGCGTAGTCCACCGCCCGGTCCACGCCGTAGCAGAACCCGAACTCCTGGGCCAGCCGGACGCTGACGTCGCCGAACGTGTCGACGTAGCCGCGCGCACGGATGCGCTCCACCAACGCCGACTGGTACTCGGCATCGATGAGCGGCTTCAGGTCCTTCTTGAGCCCGAAGCCCCGGCGGAAGTAGGTCTGCTCCAAGGTCCTGTCGCTACAGCGGGAGGAGGTCGATGGCCAAACCTATGCGGGGGGATGGAGGGCAGGAACCCCGGTGGCCCCGCCCCGGGTAGAGGCCGGCATGAAGGTACTCGGCGGCCTGGCGCTCCTCTTCGTCGTTGTGCCGATCCTGGAGCTGGTGATCCTCATTCGGCTGGGCCAGTTCATGGGGCTCTGGCCGACCGTCGCGTTGGTCTTGGCGGCGGGGTTCGCGGGGGCCGCGCTCGCGCGCTTCGAGGGAATGCGCGTGCTGCTCAAGTTCCAGAGCGAGCTCGCGGCGGGGCGCCTACCGACCCAGGCCGCCATGGATGGCATCTGCGTGATGATCGGCGGGGTGCTCCTCCTCACGCCGGGGGTACTCACCGACGTGGTCGGTCTCGCCCTGCTCTTCCCGCCCACGCGGCGCGCGGTCCAGTGGTGGGTCAGGAGGCGCCTCGAAAAGGGCATGTCGGATGGCTCCATCCGTGTGATGTCGATGGGTCCCCAGGGGTTCGGCGCATGGGGTGTCGGCGGATTCGGAGTTGGCGACCAAGGTGCGAGCGACCTAGGCGGACACCCCCGGCTCGACCCGTCGAAGGGGATCGTGATCGAGCCGGACGACCAGTGAGGACGACGATGTCGACGATGTCGGAGTTGCGGAGACTGTTCGAGTACAACCGGTGGGCGACGCTGCGCATCCTGGACGCAGCGGCTTCACTCTCACCCGAGGAGCTCGCGCGCGACCTGAAGAGCTCGTTCCCCAGCGTGCTCGCGACGCTCGTGCACGGACTCGGTGCCGAACGCATCTGGCTCACCCGCTGGCAGGGCACTTCGCCCACCGCGTTTCCGGACAGCTCGTCCCTCACGTCACTCGGCGCGGTGCGCGACGCGTGGGACGCGGTCTGGCACGACCAGCAGGCGTACCTGGCTGGGCTCGGCGACGCCGACGTCACCCGTGCGCTGCACTACAAGCTGTTCAACGGCCAAGAGGACACGCAGCCGCTGGGTGAGCTGCTGCGTCACGTGGTCAACCACGCGACCTACCACCGAGGCCAGGTGGTCACGATGCTCCGCCAGCTCGGGAAGACGCCGCCCGCGACGGACTACATCCGGTTCGTGAGGGAAGTGAAGTAGAAGCGCGCACGGGGTCGCTGGCGCACGAGCCATCGAATACTTTGTGCCGATGAGCCCACGCAAGCCAGCCAAGCGCCCGAAGACTGCCCTCGACGTCGCCTTCCTCGAGCGCCTGCTCGACGCTGCCGGACCCTCCGGCTTCGAGGTGCAGCCGGCGCGCGTGTGGAGGGAGGAGGCGGAGAAGTTCGCCACCGACGTTCGCGTGGACGTGAGCGGGAACTCCTTCGCGACCGTGAACCCGAAGGGTGCGCCGCGCGTCATGCTCGCCGGGCACATCGACGAGATCGGCCTGCAGATCACGCACATCGATGCAGAGGGCTTCGTCTACGTCGCGGAGATCGGGGGATGGGATCCGCAGGTCCTGGTGGGCCAGCGGGTCCGCATTCTCACGCGGAACGGCAACGTCACCGGCGTCATCGGCAAGAAAGCGATCCACCTCATCGAGCCCGAGGACCGCACGAAGGCTTCCAAGACCAAGAGCCTCTGGGTCGACGTGGGTGCGTCGTCCCGCGAGGGCGTCGCGAAGCTCGGCGTCCGAGTCGGTGACCCGATGGTCATCGACCAGGACATGGTGCGACTCGGCAGTGATCGGATCGCGAGCCGGGCCATCGATGACCGCATCGGCGCGTTCATCGTGCTGGAGGCGCTTCGCCTGCTGGCAGCTAAACCGCCCAAGGCGGCCATCACGGCGGTGGCCACCGTTCAGGAGGAGATCGGCTACTCGGGGGGCGGCGCGCGCACGAGCGCCTATGTGCTCGAGCCCGACGTAGCCATCGTGGTCGACGTGACGTTCAGCACCGACGTGCCCGACATCGAGAAGAAGGAGCTGGGCGAGCACAAGCTCGGGGGCGGCCCGGTACTCTCCCGCGGATCGGCTTCGCACGACGTCGTCTACGAGATGCTGGCGCGTGTGGCCGAAGCCGAAGGGATCCCCTACACGGTGCAGGCGGCGCCAAAAGCGACGCGCACGGACGCGGACGGCATCTACCTGACGCGACGCGGCGTCCCGACCGCTGTCATATCGGTTCCGAACCGCTACATGCACTCGCCGAACGAGGTGGTGAGCCTGTCGGACGTGGCGAGCACGGCCAGGCTGATCGCCGCCTTCGTTCGGGGCCTGGGACCCCGCTCGGACTTCACGCCCAGGTAGGTTGCGGGCAGGGCCAACGCCGCACGTTGACGGCCCTCCGGGCCACCCCTACCCTTCGTGCCCCGAATCAACCTCAGACCGGAAGCCAGGTACATGCTGGACGGCGGCGTCGTCGTGAAGGAACTCCAGGCCATGCGCGACGACGGACACCTGTCCGACGCGCTGCTCCGGAAGGCGGTCCGGTCCATTTCCTCGGCCGACGGTCGCTACGACTGGGTCGGCGTCTACCTGGTGGGCGAGGGCGACGAGCTGTGGCTGCACAACTACGTCGGCGAGCCCACGGACCACGCGAAGATCCCGGCGGGGAAAGGCGTCTGCGGGCGAGCTTTCGCCACGCGGCGGAACGCCAACGTGAAGGACGTGAGCAAGGACGCGGAGTACCTGCCTGGCTCCCCAGACACCAAGTCCGAGCTGGTCATTCTGATTCGCGCCGGAGATCAGGTCTTCGGCGAGATCAACATCAACTCCGACGAGGCCGCGGCGTTCAAGGACGACGACGAGATCGCGCTCATCGGGATCGCGGACAAGCTCGCCGAGCAGCTGGCCGCCGAGCGTCGCTAGAACGCTTTCCGCGAGTTGATCGATCATTCCCGTTTCCTACTCGCAGGGAATGCGGGGCCTTTCACGCTGGACGGAACGCGTACCTATCTCGTAGGACGCACTGTGGTCGCGGTCATCGACGCCGGTCCCGCGCTCGAGCCGCACATCTCAGCTCTCGCCAACGCCGTCCGTGATGCGCAGCACGTACGCGTGATCGTGACGCACGGCCACGGCGACCACGCGCCCGGCGCGCGTGTGCTGGCGGCGCGGCTGGGAACGGAGCTCTACGGCCCGGCCGGCGTCGAGGGCGTGACGCGGCCGCTGGCCGACGGCGACGTGGTCGCCACCGATGAGGGCGACCTGGTCGTGGTCGAGACGCCGGGGCACGCGCGCCACCACATCGGTCTGCACTGGCCGGCCCGCCGCGCGTTCTTCGCCGCCGATCTCGTGCTGGGCAAAGGCGACACGGTCTGGGTCGGCGAGTACGCCGGCTCCGTGGCCGACTACTTGGACTCCATCGAGCGCGTCCGGAGGCTGGACGTGGACGTGGTGTATCCCGCACACGGACCCCCGCTGGAGAACCCGCGCGAGGCGCTCAGCCGCTTCGAGGCGCACCGACGAGACCGCATCCACCAGATGCAGGCGATGCTCGCGGAGCGCCCGGGCTCGAGCGCGGAGCAGCTGCTCGAGACCATCTACGGAGGGACGCTCCCGGAGAGCGCGCGCAAGGCGGCGCTTCGCTCGGTCGAGGCCCTGAAGGCGCATGTGGAGGGACGCCGCGAATGACACCGACGTCCGCTGGATCCCACGCCCCGGCGGGGGTATCCTCGCTCATGCGACCCTCCCTCAACGGCTCGATGGTGCGCGCGCTCGGCGACATCGTCGGCCGCGAGCACGTCATCACCGAACGCGACCGACTCGTGGTCTACGAGTCCGATGGGCTGACGGCCTATCGCGTGTCGCCCCAGGCCGTGGTGCTGCCGGGCTCGACGGCGGAGGCGGCAGCGGTGGTGAAGCTCCTGCACGACGCGGGGATTCCGGTCGTTCCCCGCGGTGCGGGTACCGGCCTCTCAGGAGGCGCGCTACCGATTCCGGAAGGCGTGGTGGTCGGCACCGCACGCATGAACGAGATCCTCGAGATCGATGCGGTGAACCGACTCGCCCGCGTGCAGCCCGGCGTGATCAACGCGCGCCTGACCGAGGCGGCCCGGCCGCACGGCCTCTACTACGCGCCGGACCCGTCGTCCCAGAGCACGTGCACGCTCGGGGGCAACGTCGCCGAGAACTCGGGCGGGCCCCATTGCCTGAAATACGGCGTGACGACGCGGTACGTGACCGGGCTGAAAGTCGTCGTCGCGGGCGGGGACGTCATCCAGCTGGGGGGTGCGGGGCGGACCGCCGAGGGCGGCCTCGATCTCGTCGGACTCTTCGTGGGCTCGGAGGGGTGCTTCGGCATCACCACGGAGATCGAGGTGCGGCTCCTGCCGCTGGCCGAAGGCGTGCGCACGCTCCTGGGCATCTTCGAGACCATGGAGGCCGCGGGCCACGCCGTCACGGCGATCATCGCTTCGGGGCTCGTGCCCGCAGCCGTCGAGATCGTCGACAACGCGACCATTCGCGCGGTCGAGGCGAGCGTGTACGCCGGCGGGTATCCTGTGGATGCCGGCGCGGCGCTCGTGATCGAGTTCGACGGCACCGAGGAGGGCCTGGACGTCGACGCCGACGCCGCGGAGGCGTGCTGTCGGGCGGCGGGGGCGCGCGACGTGAAGCGCGCCACGGAAGCGACGCAGCGCGCCAAGCTCTGGAACGGCCGCAAGAAGGCGTTCGGCGCCATGGGGCGCATCGCACCGGATCTGTTGGTGCAGGATGCCACGGTGCCGCGCACACGCCTCCCCGAGGTGCTGGCGCGCATCACCGAGATCGGCGAGCGCTATCGCCTGCGGGTAGCCAATGTGTTCCACGCGGGCGACGGCAACCTGCACCCCAACATCCTCTTCGACAGGAACGACTCGGACGAGCTGGAGCGCGTCGAGCGGGCATCGAAGGAGATCATGAAGCTGTGCGTGGACGTGGGCGGCACCATCACGGGGGAGCATGGCGTGGGCGTGGACAAACGCCGCTACATGCGGCTCGTGCACGGTCCCGAAGAGATAGCCGTGATGGCGGCCGTGAAGGGCGTCTTCGACCCGCGCGGTCTCTTCAACCCCGGCAAGGTATTGCCCGACCCTGAGCCGGCGCACGCATGAGCGTCACCGCTTCGCTCGCGGAGACACTGCCGGCAGAGGCACTCGACGGCAACGGCGACCGCTGGCCCTGGATCGTCGGCACGCCCGAGGCGGTGATCCACCCTGCCTCCACGGAGGAAGTCGCGGCTACCATGCGGTGGGCCGCGGGCCGAGCCGTAGGGGTGGCCGTGGTGGCTTCGGGGCGTCGCTTCCTGGGCGCGAGGCGCCTCGACCGCCCGTTCGTGATCTTGTGCACGGACCGGCTCACGGGCGTCGAGATCTACGAGCCCGCCGACCTCACGCTGACCGCCAAGGCCGGAACGCCGCTCACTTCGTTGGCTTCGACGCTCGGCGCGCATCGGCAGTGGCTTCCCTTCGATCCGCCCCACGTCGACACGCGCTCTCTTGGCGGTCTCGTCGCTGCCGGTGACTCGGGACCACTCTGGATGGGGTTCGGCGAGCTCCGTAATCACATCCTCGGGAGCACCGTGGTGACGGGCGACGGTCGCGTCGTGCGGCTCGGTGGGCGCGTGGTGAAGAACGTCGCGGGCTTCGACCTGCTGAAGCCGATGATCGGGTCGCGCGGCCGCCTGGCGGTGCTGACCTCGGTGTGCGTGCGCGCGTTCCCGGTGCCTCCCGTGGATCGGCTGCTGGCTCTGAGGGCCGACTCGGCGTCGGCGCTGTTGCCGGTGGCGAGGGCCGTCGGCACCGCACCCTTCCTGCCCGTCTCGAGCGTGCTCGTGTCGCCGGCGCCGCTCGGCGCCACCGCTGCGCTGCTGGTCCGGCTTCACGGCGCGGAGCCGACGGTCGAGGCGGACCAGCGGACGCTCGAGCGCCACTGCGGTGTGTCGTTCGAGCGCGCCGCGGACGTTCGAACGGTTGCGGCCCTGGCGCGGGACCACGCAGCGGACGGCGAGCTCGTGCTCGGCGTCTCGACCCTGCCGTCGCGACTCCCGGAAGTGATCGTCGCGATGCGCGAGACGGTCGGGGATGTGCCGCTCGCGATCGACACCTATCGCGGCGCAGTACGCGCAGTGCTCTCGGCCGACCAGTTCCAAGACGTCGCCCGGTTGCGCGCTCGCGTGGAGGCACTCGGCGGTGCCCTGAGCGCGCGCTCGACACGCCGCGATGTCGACGCGTCGGCGCTTTCTTCGGCCCCCTCGAAGGCCGCGGGCGAGATCACGGCGCGTCTGGAACGCGTCTTCGATTCGAGCTCGGTGCTCTGGCCGAGTCGCGCATGAGCACGCCCCTCGCTGAAGCACTCGAGGCCCAGCGGGAGCGGCTCCTGCCGTGCGTTCACTGCGGCTTCTGTCTGCCTGCTTGCCCGACGTACAACCGGCTCGGCGACGAAAACGACTCGCCACGCGGCCGGCTGCACCTCATGAAGGCGGTCGTGGAAGGGCGCCTCGATGCGGCGTCGGACGCGTTCCGCACCCACATCGACCGGTGCCTCGGGTGCCGCGCCTGCGAGCCTGTGTGTCCGTCCGGGGTCGAGTACGGGACGCTGCTGGAGCTGGCGCGGCACGTCGCGGCCGAGCGCAGGCCGCAGGGCTTCCTCACCCGTGCGCTCCTGCTGGTGATGGCGTCACGGCCGCTGCGCGCGCTCTTCTTCTTGGGTGGGCGCGTGCTGCGCGGGAGCGGTCTCGCCGCGGTGGGCGCGCGGGTACTGCCGGACGTCGGGCCGCTGAGAAGCGCGCGCTTCGGCCTCGCCATGCTGGCGGCGACTGCGGCCGCGACGACCCTTGCTGCCAAGGGCGAGCGGAGCGCAGCTGCACCCAGTCACGATCCGCCGCGCGGCGCACGCCGCCAGGTGGCACTGCTCACCGGGTGCGTCCAGGAGGGACTGTATGGCCGAGTCAACGACGCGACGCGGCGGACCCTGGAGGCCAACGGCTTCGACGTCGTCGAGGTGAGCGGTCAGGACTGCTGCGGCGCGCTGCACGCCCACGGGGGAGACCTGGAGCGGGCGCGGGCGCTCGCGAGGGCCAACATCGATGCGTTCATCGCGGCGGGTGTGGAGCTCGTGGTCGTGAACGCCGCGGGGTGCGGCGCGGCGATGAAGGAGTACGCCACGCTGCTAGGGCATGATAGCGCCTACGTTGCGCGCGCCCGCGACTGTGCCGGTCGCGTGCGCGACGTGACCGAGCTCCTCGCCGAAGTGGGCCCGCGCCGCGGCGCGCCGGTCGCGTGCTCGGTCGCCTACGATCACCCCTGCCACCTGCTGCACGCGCAGCGTATCTCGCAGCCGCCGCTCCGGGTGCTGGGCGCGGTGCCGGGCGTGGAGGTCCGGGTCGTGGCCAACGCCGAGGAGTGCTGCGGTGGAGCCGGCATCTATGGGATCACCCACCCGGACCTGGGCGGTCGCATCGGCCGCGACAAGGTGGCCGCGGTGCGCGGGGTGGGCGCCGACCTGGCAGCGACGCCGAACCCTGGGTGCATGATGCAGATCGGCGCGGGGCTCGTCCTCGAAGGCGCACGCGAGCGCGTCGTACACCCCGTCGAGCTGCTCGACGAGAGCTATCGGCGCGCCGGCTATTACGGGGCGCCGACCTCCGCTCCATGAGTCGCATGGAGGGTCGGGTGGGCGCGATCCTCGAGTACCTGACAGGACGACGCCGCTCGATGTTCGACCTGCTGGTAGAGCTCGCGTCGCACGAGCCTCCGAGCGACGTGAAGGAGTCGCAGGTGGCGGTGCAGGCGAGCCTGATCCGAGCGCTCACCGAGCGAGGCTTCGCGGTGCGCCTCGCGCGCCGCGCTCCTGCCGAGCTCCTCATGGAGACGGAGGCATCCGGGTGAGGGCCGGGTGAGCACTGTGAAGCTCGAGCGCGCGACGCTCCGCGAGATCCGCCTCCGCCTGCGCGAGCCGTTCGTGACCAGCAAGGGCGTGGCCGACGAGCGACGCATCGTGCTGGTGACGCTCGAGGGTGGCGGGTTGGAGGGGTGGGGGGAGTGCGTGGCAGGCGCAGACCCCTCCTCCCCGGAGACGCCGGAGAGTGCCTGGCGAGCGCTGGAGGCATCTCTGCTTCCGCGCGCGCTGGGCCGCGACTTCACGAACCCGTCCGAGCTGGTGGGAAGCGGCGCGACCACCGACCGAATGGCGGTCGCCGCCTTGGAGATGGCCGCATGGGACCTGGACGCGCGTGCGGCCGGGGTTTCGCTCTCCGTAAAGCTCGGCGGCACGCGAACAGAGGTGGCGGTGGGCGTGAGCGTCGGCCTCCAACCGTCCGACGAGCAGCTGCTCGAAGTGGTCGCCGCCTACCTCGCGGACGGCTACGCGCGCATCAAAGTGAAGATCGAGCCGGGCCGCGACGTCGACATGTTGTCCGCGCTCAGAGAACGCTTCCCCACCATTCATTTTTGGGCCGACGCGAACGCTTCTTATACGCTGTCGGACGTCGGGCGCCTCAAAGAGCTCGACGCGCTCGGGCTCGAGCTGCTCGAGCAGCCCCTGGCAGCGGACGACCTCGCGAGCCACGCACGGCTCCGGCGCGAGCTCACGACGCCGATCTGCCTGGACGAGTCGATCGCGACCGCGGCCGACGCCCGTCGTGCCATCGAGCAGAACGCCTGCGATGTCCTGAACGTGAAACCGGGTCGGCTCGGTGGGCACGCCGAGAGCCTTCGCGTACACGACATCGCGCGTGCTTCCGGACGGCCGGTATGGTGCGGTGGCATGCTCGAGTCGGGCGTCGGACGGGCCCACAACCTGGCGTTGGCGTCCCTGCCCGGCTTCGAGCTGCCGGGAGACATCTCCGCGAGTCGTCGTTACTGGGAGCGGGACGTCGTGTCACCGGAGCTGCGGGTGATCGAGGGCCTCATGGACGTGCCGAGCGGGCCCGGGATCGGCGTCGAGATCGACGCGGACTTCCTGGAAGCGCGGACGGTTCGGAAGTGCATCATCACCGCGCGGCCTCAGGCCCGCGCCGGCCGTATGCACCAGGGGCAGTAGCGCCAGCCGCGCTCGAGGGCCTTACCGCACGAGCAGCGCCGCACGCGGCGCTGGCCGCAGGCCGGGCAGGCGAGCGCGCCGATGGGCACGGGGGCGCTGCAATGCCGACAGGGCGCGCTCGAACCTTCGGCCGACTGCAGGAAGCGCGCGATCTCGTGCGGCGAGGTCAGTCCGCTCGCCACCGCTCGGCGAGCGTCGGACGCGAGCGTGCGCATGCCGGCCTCTTGAACCAGGCGTCGCAGGCGCGCGGAAGAGCCGCCACCGGAGACTTCGTCGCGCAGCGCGTCGGTGAGCGTGAGCACCTGGTAGACCCCGGTGCGTCCGCGGTACCCGCCGACGCAGGCGTCGCACCCCCGACCTCGGCACGTTCCGCACAGGCGCCGGACGAGACGCTGCGCGACGACGCCGGCGAGACCACCGGCCACCAAGAAGGGCGGCACTCCCATGTTCAGCAGACGCGTAATCGCCCCGGGAGCGTCCGTGGTGTGTATGGTCGAGAGCACGAGGTGACCCGTGACCGCCGCGGCCATCGCGATCTCGGCGGTCTCGCGGTCGCGGATCTCGCCGACCATCACCACGTCGGGGTCTTGGCGAAGCACCGCCCTCAGCGCCTCTGCGAAGCCGAGGCCCGCGCGCCGGTCCACCTGGATCTGGCTCGCGCCGGCGAGTCGATACTCCACCGGATCTTCCAGCGTTACCACGTTGCGGGTATCGCGGTCGAGCTCCGAGAGCGCAGCGAAGAGGGTGGTGCTCTTGCCGCTCCCCGTCGGTCCCGCGGACAAGACGACGCCCTCACCTCGGCCCAGAAGGCGCCGCAGCGTGGCGAGGTCCTCGCCCGCCATGCCGAGGCCCTCGAGCGACCTCGGTGCCGCGTCCGAGTCCAGGATGCGCACGACCGCCTTTTCGCCGCCGTTCACGGGGAGCGTGCTGACGCGCAGCGTGAGCCGCCGCCCGCCGTGTTCGAGCGGGATACGCCCGTCTTGGGCTCGTCGCCGCACGGAGATGTCCATGCCGGCGATCACCTTGATGCGCGAGAGCACCGCCCGGCGCGACGCGGCCGGGAGGTCGAGGGTCTGGCGGAGTATCCCATCCACGCGCAGCCGGATGCGCACGTCTTGACCCGTCTCCTCGATGTGGATGTCGCTCGCGCCGGCCTCGATCGCGTCTCGGAGGATCCGATCGACCAACCTCACGACTGGGGCGCGCCGCGTCGCGCGTTCGAGGACCTCCCGGTCTTCCACGGGTCCGCTGGCGCGCAGCTCCTCGGGGAGCGCCTCGACCAACTGGCTGAAGCCCTCGCCGTAGTGCGCTTCGATGCCATCCGCGACAGCATCCGGGGATGCGACCACGACCTCGACACGGCGGCCGCTCTGGAACTGGAGGTCGTCAACGGCAGCCAGGTCGAGCGGGTCCGCCATCGCAGCCGTGAGCGTGCGTGCGTTGAGGGCCAGGAGGAGGAGCGCGTGGGCCCTCACCAACTCCGGCGTGACTACCTCGAGGGCGGCGCGCTCCGGCGAGAGCGGCGGTGGTGCGTAGGGAAGACCGAGCTGGACGGAAAGCGCTTTGGCGAGGTCTTCTCCGGAGGCACGTCCGCAGCGTACCAGCGCTTCACCGAGGCGTTCACCGTGCGAGCGAGCGCCGGCGAGGAGCTCCTCGAGCACCGCCGAGGATATACACCCTGACTCCACGAGCAGCTGGCCGAGAATGCGGGGTCGCGTAGCCATGGCGGAGGATGACAGGCGTCATGGGGCGCGCCCATAGCCGAACGGGACGCCGAAGCCTCATTCCCCCACGCCCAACATCCTCAGCACGAAGGGCGTGACGTCACGGAGGTCGCGTAGGCCCTCGGCCGCTTCGGCACCCGGCCCGACGGCCATGCCGAGCGCCGGGTTGCGGGTGTGCCCGGTGCGAACGTCCTCCAGGTTGCCGTGGTCGCTCGCGACCAGAAGGAGCGTGTCGGGATCGAGTGCGGAGAGTACGCCCTCGAGGAATGCATCCACGCGCTCGAGCGCCGCCACGGCCCGGTCCATGTCCTGGGCGTGCCCCGCGCTGTCGGTGGCGTAGTGCGCGAAGAGCGTGAGGTCGGCGTCCCCGGCGATGCGCGCCAGATTGGTGCCAGCCTGCTTCGCCGTCACCTCGGGAAGCGAGGCGTGGCCGAGGTGGCGGCGCCACCCGTCGTTCAGGATCTCGCTCGCCACAGCCTCACCTCGGCCGAGCGCCTCTTCGTGGCGGTCGAGCAGGCCGGCGGCGCGTGCCGCCAAGGGCGGCCCGGCGAGGCGGCGACCGCCGGCTGGGCCGGGCCAACCACGCGGGTACGCGTTGGCGAAGGCGACCGTCCGCCCGGCGTCGGCGGCCAGGCGCAGCACGCTGCGTTCCTCCAAGAGCGGACGCAGCCGCACCGGCGTCCACGGCCCGAAGTGTCCACCGAAGAGCTCGGCCGCGTTCTCGCCCGTGAGCAGGGCCACTTGTCCAGTCCCGCTCTGGGGCGTGCCTTCGACGTCGAGGGTCGCGGCGAGGGGAAACGAAAGGCCGCTCGGGCCCGAGACCAGTGGTCGCTCGAGCGTCGGCACGTCGTCCCCCATCGACCGCACGAGCGTCGGTAGCCGGTCGGCCGCATGGACGAACGGGTTGACCTCCGCGTCGTCCGGGCCGACTCCAACCCCGTCGAGGAAGACGAGCAGGACGCGGGAGGGTCGACTCACACCGCCCATGCGCGTCCGACCGAACCGCTACTCCGCCGGGCGGAGGTCGACGGTGACCTGGACCTGGACGTGGCCCATGTCGGCCCGGTCGCGCAGCGCGTCGCGCAGCCGCGGCTCGAGCTTCTGATAGGCGGCGAGGATACCCTCGCGCAGAAGCTTACGAAGCACCTTGAGCGCGTTCACGTCCGCGCGGCTGGTCTTCGTCTCCTTTTTGGCGTCCGCGATCTGGTAGGGCTTGATCTCGAAGGGGGACACGCCGACGTCGTCGAAGCGATCGTGATCGAGGTACTGCACCGAGATGCTGACGTCCCCACGCGCGTGGTGGTGGTGGATGTCACCGACCGCCTGGAACCGCGAGGCGAGGCGCCCGAGCTCGGCACGCCCTGCCGCCTTCGTGTACGCTCGCTCCAGGATCGTGAAGATCCGCTTCAAGCGCTCGGTGGTGGTGGCATCGAGGTCCGGGATCTCGGTGTCGAGGTCGCGCCCCATCGCCTGTCGATCGACGTAGAGCCCCGCCGCCTCGGCATCGCGGTTGCGCGCGCGATCGATGTTCTCGAGGATGCGATCGGGGTTGGTCCGGAAGCTCATACGTTGCGTCTCGTCGCGGAATGCCGCCCCCCAGGTCAGCTGGAGGGGTCTGACGATACCAGGTCCCCCCGGGACGGCCAAGGGCGGGCGGGGGTGAAGATTCCACGTGCTGGAGCCGTAGGCTACACTGTCACCCGGTCGGCAACCGAGGAGAGGCGCTGATGCGCGGATGGAAAGGAGTGGTCGCGGCGGTGACCTGGCTGCTGGCGTCGTGCGGAGGGGGTCCTTCGACGCCGCCGGCACTCGCGTATCGACTCCCAACGGAGCCCGAGGTGTCGTATGTGGTGGGCGACACCGCCGTGATCTCCATCGAGGCGCTCGGCCAGAGCCTCGCACTGGACGTGGCGTCAGCGGCCGAGTATGCCGTGAGCTTCGCCCGTGCGGACGACGGCCTCTCCGTCACGCTCCGGCTCGAAGATCTGGACGCGACGGTCGCGGTCCCCATAGCTGGGCCGATGACGTTCGACGAGAGCAGCGTGACCGGCGACCTGGTCTTCACGCTCGGCCGCCGCGGCGAGGTCAGTCTCGTTTCCATGCCGGAGATCGATGCTGCGGCGAGACAGCTAGTTCCTCCCGAGCAGATGGCGCACTCGTTCTTTCCGGCGCTGCCAGGAATCGCGGTTGCCGTGGGCGACCGATGGAGCGATACGGTCGCGTTCGAGAGCGAGGGAGGAGGCGGCCAGCGCACGGTGCTCGACTACACCGTCGTCGGTGACACACTCGTGGGCGGCGCATCCCTGCTGCACATCACGTTCACCGGCACGTCGGAGATGACGCAGGCGCTGAGCATGCAGGGGACGGAGATCGAGCAGACCACGAACCTGGAGCTGGACGGGCACGTGCTCTGGGACCTCCAGCGGGGGCTCATGGTCGAGCGCGCCACCCACATGAACGGGACCGGATCGGTGCAGACGCCGCTTCTTCCGGCTAGGCTGCCCACGCGCTTCGACATGAGCTCGAGTGCGCGCCTCGCACCTCGATGAATCCGGGATCCGAGATCCCGGAGGCCGCTCGAGCCGCGCCGCGCCTGCCCAGACGGCTCCTCGACACGTTCTTCAGTCCTGGGAAGATGGTCGAGGCCATGGCGAGCAACCCGAGGTGGGTCGGGGCGCTCCTCGTGTCGATGGTGCTCGTGACGATATCGACGGCGCTTCTCCCACCCGAGTTGATGGTCGAGGTCCAACGCCGGGCTGCCCTCGCGCGTGGGGTCACGCCGCCGCCCATGAGCGACCGGACCCTGCAGATGATCCGCTACTTCTCGATCGGCGGGAGCGCGCTGGCCATCGCACTGGTCGGACTTCTCATGTCGGGGATCTACACGTTCATCTTCGCCTTCATCCTGGGAGACGAAGGACGGTTCAAGCAGTATTTCGCGGTGTTCGTGCACGCGATGTTCATTCCGACGCTGCTCTCGTTGCCCCTCGTGCCCCTGCGCATCCAGACCGGCGATCCGCAGTTCTCGCTGAGCCTCGCGAGCTTCCTCTTCTTCCTGGAGCCAGGCTATCTCCTGAATGTCTTCCGGTTCATGGATCTCCTGCAGCTCTGGTCGACGTTCGTGGTGGCGCTCGGTGCGCACGCCATCGACCGCCGGCGGAGCGTCGGCTCGGCACTCACCTTCATGTTGGTGGTCACGGTCGCGTTCGCGTTGATCTTCGCCAGGTTCATGACGTCGTAGGCGTCCTGTAAGCGCGCAACCGAAGCCCGGGCTCGCGCGTAATACCTCCCACTCCCATGCGCCTCTCGATTCTCAGCCGGGCGTCCGTTTCGGTCTTGCTCGCTTTGCTGTGCCATCCGGCCTACGGCGGTGCGCAGGTGCGCCCCACGCCGGTCTCTCCTGAAGCGCCGGTGGCGCTCGACGCCAGCGCCGAGCTCGGTGACATCGCCATCGACGGAGTCATCGATGAGCCCCAGTGGGCCAGCGGACGGGTCTTTCGCGGGTTCACCCAACGCGAACCGGTCGAAGGGGAGCCCGCCGAGAACGACACCGAGGTGCGCGTTCTGTTTGGCGAGGGCTCGGTTTGGATCGCGGCGCGCATGTGGGACGCCGAGCCGGAGAGCATCGTCGCGCGGCTGAGCAGACGCGACAACGAGGGGGAGCACGACGAGTTCGCCGTGCTCCTCGATCCGGACCTGGATGGACTCACCGGCTACGGTTTCGTCGTCAGTGCAGCCAATGTGCAACGCGACGTCTACTTCTTCGAGGACGATCGGGAAGACGGCGCCTGGGATGCAGTCTGGGAGTCGGACGTGCGAATCGATGCCCAGGGCTGGACCGCGGAAATGCGCATCCCTCTGGCGCAGATTCGCTACGAGGCCTCCGAGGAGCCGCAGTCCTGGGGCGTGAACTTCTACCGGCGCCGTATCGCGAGCAACGAGGAGGCCCACTACTCGCTGGTGTCGGGCCTTCGGCGTGGCAACGTCAGCCAGTGGGCGCGAACCGACGGAGTTCTCACGCCGCGCTCCGCACGTCGCCTCGAGGTGGTTCCCTACGTCGTGAGCAGCCTCCACCGCGGGCCATCAGTCGATGGCGATCCGTTCTTCGACGGCACCGCAGCCGACGCGCGCATCGGGGCCGACGTGAGCTACGGGCTCGGCGCCGCCTTCACGCTGGACGCCACGATCAACCCCGACTTCGGGCAAGTCGAGGCGGACCCAGCGGTGATCAACCTCAGCGCGTTCGAAACGTTCTTCGAGGAGCGGCGCCCGTTCTTCGTCGAAGACGCACGCGTGTTCGATTTCGGTCTGTCTGCTGGAGGCCGGCTCTTCTATAGCCGGAGGGTCGGACGCGCGCCGCAGGGGAGGGCACCGTCCGGCGCTCTGTTCACCGAGCTGCCGTCGAATGCCACCATTCTCGGCGCGACGAAGCTCACGGGTCGCACCTCGAACGGGCTCACGCTCGGGGCGCTGGCCGCGCTGACGGGGAGCGAGCACGGCGACGGTCTGTTTCCCGGAAATGTCACGACCGACTTTCTGGTGGAGCCGCGCGCGGAGTTCGGCGCGGCGAGCTTGGTGAAGGACTTCCGCGGCGGAGCGTCGCAGGTCGGCGTGCTCGGCACCGTTCTCTCCCGCGATCTCCCCTCCGACGGATCCTGCGACTGGCTCCCCACGTTTGCGTTCAACGGCGGCGTCCGCTTCAATCATCAGTTCGCCGGGCGGGCTTGGGCGGTCTTCGGGTATCTGTCGGGTAGTCACGTGAGCGGTGACGAGGCTGCGATCACACGGATCCAGCGCTCCAGCGTCCATTACTTCCAACGGCCGGATGCGACGCGCTTCGCCGTTGATTCGACCGCCACGTCCATCACCGGCCGGGATTGGCGCCTGACTCTCGAGAAGCGGAACGGAGAGCACTGGACGGGCTCCATCTGGGCCGCTGAGGTCACGAAGGGCTTCGAAGTGAACGACCTCGGCTTCTCGACCCGGACCGAAGTGCTCGATGGCGGGGTGCAGATCACCTACCGCGAGATCCGTCCGGGTCGCCTGTTCCGCAACTACAACGTGGGCTTCCGCTCTTTCCACAATTGGAGCCACGAAGCGCTCGACGATACTTGGTCCGTCGACTCCTGGCAGAACGCGCGCACGAACGGCAACTACAACTTCCAGGCATCGGGCCAGTTCCTGAACTACTGGGGCGCCAGCGTGGGCTTCGGCTACCAGCTCGACCAGGTGAACCGACGTCACACACGCGGCGGGCCGATGATGCTGATCCCCGGCACGAACAATCTTCAGGCGAGCTTCTTCAGCGACAGCAGGAAAGCTGTGGTGCTGGGCGTGTTTCTCGGCGCCAACACCGCACGGAGGGGCTTTAGCAGAGCGCGATCGGTGGCTGTCGAGCTCGGAGTCCGGCCGTCGGACAATCTCTCCCTCTCTTTCAGCCCGAGCTTCGGGTGGTTCCGCTCTGGCGATCAGTACGTCACCGCGACGGGTGCGCCGCCGTACGCTCCCACCTACGGCACGCGGTACCTCTTCGCTGACCTGGAGCAACGCCAGTTCTCCATGGAGGCGCGGGTCGACTGGACGTTCTCGCCTACACTGACGCTCCAGGTCTTCGCGCAGCCCCTGCTCTCTTCGGGCGACTTCCTCAGGTACAAGCAGCTGGCCGCCGCAA
Organism: Gemmatimonadota bacterium; assembly: GCA_016873995.1. Lineage (GTDB taxonomy): Bacteria > Gemmatimonadota > Gemmatimonadetes > Longimicrobiales > Gaopeijiaceae > UBA2982. The sequence continues at coordinate 89,936 of VGVR01000005.1, read as the reverse complement.
AGTCGTACGACTTCACGGTGCTGACGCCGACTCAGGCCGGCAGCACCCTCTCGGTGGACTTCGATGGCGATGCCGTATCGGACTTCTCGTTCACCGACCGCGATTTCAACGTCCGTTCGCTGATCGGCAATGCCGTGCTCCGGTGGGAGTACCGTCCAGGCTCCACCGTCTTCCTGGTGTGGCAGCGCACCCAGGATGACCAGGTGGGCATTGGCGACTTCGACCTCTCCCGAGATGCGGGCGCGCTCTTCCGTGCCCCTGCCGACGACCGCCTGATCCTGAAAGTGAACTACTGGCTCGGGCTGTAGGCGCATCCACCTCCTGGGCGCCGCGGCGTAGTCCGACGAGGGACAGGGGGCGCCGGTTCGCGGTACCTTCTTCGGCGTGACGTACTACGACCCGCGGGGCGTGCGCCTCGGCACGCGTGGCTCGAAGCTCTCCCTCTGGCAGGCCAGGTGGGTTGCCATGCGGTTGGCGAGTGCGCTGCCGGGGCGCCGTGTCGAGATCGTGCCGGTCGTGACACGCGGCGACGTCGACCAGCAGCCGTTCACCGAGCTGACCGAGGCCGGCGCGTTCACGTCTGAGCTCGACAGGGCGCTCGCCGAGGGGCAGATCGACCTGGCGGTCCACTCGCTCAAGGACGTGCCTTTGAGCGACACCCCCGCGCCGGACGTCGCGGCGGTGCCGCTCAGAACGGACGCGGCCGACGCCCTCGTGAGCCGGGATGGCCTCACCTTCGCGACGCTGCCGGCCGGGGCGCGCGTCGGGACGTCCAGCCCGCGGCGGACCAGCCTGGTGCGCTCCCTCAGGCCCGACGTAGCCATCTTGCCGATCCGAGGCAACGTGGACACCCGCGTGGGTCGCTTGGATGAAGGCGCGTACGATGCGATCGTCTTGGCAGTGGCGGGACTCGAGCGTCTCGGCCTTGCCGACCGCGTCAGCGAGCGTCTGGATCCGCGGGCATTTCCGCCCGCACCCGGTCAGGGCGCACTGGCCGTGCAGCTCGGTGCCGTGGACGAGAAGCTGCGTGCGGCCGTCGCGGCGCTCGACGATGCGCGCGCGCACGCGCGCACCCGGGCAGAGCGCGAATGCTTGCGCGCGCTCGGTGGCGGATGTTCGCGACCCATCGGTGCGTACGCCACCTGGGTCGGCGACGACCTGGAGCTGACCACGGCCGTGGGATCGATGGACGGCAAGACCATGCTCCGCTCCACCGCTACCGGCAGAGACCCTGTCGAGCTAGCTGGACTGGTCGCGGCGGAGCTGCTCGCCGCTGGCGCGGACAAACTGCTTACGTGAGCGCCCTCTGGGCCAAGCGCGTGGTCGTGACCCGCGCCGACGAACAAGCGGACGCGCTCTGCGCGGCGCTCGACACCGCGGGCGCGGTGCCCGTGCGGTGCCCCACGATCCGAATTACGCCTCCTGCGTCGTTCGCGGACCTGGACGCCGCGCTATCGCGACTTGCCGTCTACGACTGGGTCGTCTTCACCAGCGCGAACGGAGTGCGCGCGACCCTCGCACGCGCATCCCACCTCGGCGTTCAGCCCACCAGCCTACCTGCAGTTCGCGTGGCGGCGGTCGGTCGCGTCACGGCCGCGGCGCTCGAGGAGCGCGGCGTGTCAGTGGCGTTCGTCCCCGGCGAAGAGAGGTCGGGCTCGCTCGCGAGCTCGCTGCCCGAAGTCGAGCGTCGTCGCGTGCTTCTCGCGCTGGGCGACAAGGCCGACCCGGCGATCGCACACGTGCTCCTGGGGCGCGGGGCCGCGGAGGTGGACGTGGTGACCGCGTACCGGACGCTTCCAGTGGCGCCGGAGGGTCCGGGGCTGGAGGAGCTGAAGATCGGCGTCGACGCAGTCACCTTCACCAGCCCGTCCACCGTGGCCGGCTTCGTGTCGTTGGGTCCCGACTGGCGAGGCCTGATTCGCCGAGCGGTGGTGGCGACCATCGGGCCGACCACGACCGCCGCGGCCATGTCCCTGGGCGTGGGAGTACACGCGGAGGCGAAGGAGCGCACCACCACCGCGCTGGTCGAGGCCGTGTCGATCGCGCTATCCATGGGCGCGAGGTCGAGGTAGCCGAGCGGTCACGCCGCAGACGTGCGCGTCGGCGGTCCACGACATGCGTGACGCGCCAGGTACCGGTGGGTCCCCCGCCTTGTGAGTAGGCCGCGCGACATGGTTAGGATTGCCCTGACGACCCTCCTTCAAGATTGAAATGCATGTCGGCTGCGACGAGCCCACGGGAAGACCGCTGACATGGTCATTCCTGGCCCAGTGGATATCAAAGAAGCAACGCGCTCACCGGGCGTGATTCGGGCCTCTGGCCTCGAGTTCCGCTATGGCACCGGTGCACCCGTGCTGAGGGGCGTGGACCTCGAGGTGGGGGTGGGTGAGGTGGTCGCCATCGTCGGTCCTGTGGGCTCGGGCAAGAGCACTCTGCTGAAGGTGCTTGCGGGTATCCTCTCACCCACCGCGGGTACTCTGGACGTTCCGGCCCGCCGGACCTCGGCCGGGCGCGTGATGCTCGGGTTCGCGGCGCCGGCTCCTTCTGGTGGAAGCGCTCGCCCACCGACCTGCGCTCACGCTGCTCGACAATCCTTTCCTGGGACTCGATCAGGCCGCACGGAGCGCGCTGATTCACGTGCTCCGCCTACAGTCGGCGAAGCGCGGCACGGTGGTGGTGGCGAGCCCGACTCTGACGCTGCTTCCGGAGCTCGCCGACCGGATCCTCTTCCTCCACCAGGGCCGCATCGTCACTGGCGGTCGTGTCGCGGAGCTGCTCGCCTCGCTGGGTAACGCCACCCTAATCGAAATCGCCTTCGAGCGGCGACCCGTCCGCCTCGAGGCACAGTTCCGGCCGGGCATCAAGGTGCTCTCCGACGGCGACCCCTTCGTGGTCGAGAACAGTCGCGGTTCCGCGGCCGTGGGCGAGGTCTGTGCAGCGCTGGTCGCGACAGGCGCGGTCATCAAGTCGGTGACCGTGCGCGAGTCGGACCTCGAGGAGGTCTTCCGCAGGGCCACGGGCGTGGAGCTGAGCGCGTGCCCCCGCGGTCTGGAGCGTCCAATGGCGGCTGGCGCTGACCAGGAAGCGCGTCTTCATCCTCAACTTCGTGGTGCCGTTCACGCTCGTGCTCATCGTCGCGACGGGTGCGGTGCCGCCCGGGGCGGCGGCCGGCGTCTACCTCGTGATCTTTACGGCGTTCTCGATGTTCGGCGCTGCGATTCCACTACGGTGGGATGGCCAGCGGGGCATGGCCGGCAGGATCGTCCGGGCAGGAGTGGCGCCGTCGAGCTACTTGCTCCAGCGTGCGGGGGCCGGTGCGGTACTCGACACCCTGCAGCTGACGCCCGCGCTGCTGCTCGCAGGACTTGCCGTCGGCGCCTCCGGGGGCACGCTCGCGACGGCGGTCGTGGCTCTTGCGGTTACGGTGTGGATCGCCGGGCTGGTCGGGATCGTCATCGCGGCAGCGAGCCGGTCACTCACGGAAACCGCGCTCTTCACTGCGGTCACGGTGCCGCTGCTAGCGCAGATGTCCGGCGTCTTTCGAGAGCCCGCTCCGGGTTCCTATCAAGCCTTCTTCGAGAGCGGATCGCCGTTCAGCGCGCTGCATACGGCCCTCCTCGAGGTGACGAACGGCCCTGCCGCCGGCGGTGGCGTGGGGGCGGTGTTGTGGGCCGTCGCGCTGCCCATCGCGGTCGCGCTCTTCGGCCCGAGATTGCATGCCGCCCTCGGCCGCGTGAACCGGGGTGGCCTGGAAGGCGCGTAAGCCACGCACCGCTCGGCTACCCTACCGGCCGGCGGGGACTCCAAATACGACCTGGGCGCGGGAGCCGATCCCGACCCCGTTGTCGCCGAACCAGCCCTGCCTGACCTCTAGGCCGTACATGGCCGGTGCCCGGCTCGTGTACGTCTCGGTAACGAGGGGCTGCATGGGGATGATGTCGACCACGTTGAACGACGCATCCATGAAGGCGATGTCGAGCGGTACGTACGTGTTGGCCATCCAGAAGCCGCGCACGGACACGTCGGGGAAGACGAACAACATCCCGGTCCCGTCTGGCACCGCCTCGCGGTACATGAGCCCCTCGGCGCGCTCGTCCGCAGTCGCCGCGACCTCGGCCAGGACGGTGTCGGCCCCGAAGATGATCCAGGCATGGCCGGCTGGGGGGCCGATCGGGGAGGCTGGGGGCGTGGGAGGCGAAGCCTCGGCCAGCAGCGTAACCCCCTGTTGGGAGATGCGGGAATCCTGCCCCGAGCATGCGGCCAGCCAAGCCAGAATCGCGGTCGCCAATACCATGGGAAGGCGACCGCAGCCGGCCTTGTGAAAATCTTCACGAGCTTGCATTATCGACCTCCCAATACCCGCGGCGCGGGCTTAAGTTACCGGCCTCGGGATCGGCCCCCAGGGGTACCTCCCGATCCCACGGACTGGCAGGGGGACTCGCGGTGTTGGGCCCTCCGCCCCCGAACAACGGAGTCGTCGCCGGTGGTCGATCAAAGCCTTTTGGACATCCTCGTGTGTCCCGAGACGAAGCAGCCGCTGAGCGTGGCCGATGCCGCGTTGCTCGAGCGCGTGAACACTTCAGCGCGGCAAGGTGCCCTGAAGAGCCGTGGTGGCAAGCCCGTCGCGGCGCCGGTCGAGGCCGGCCTCGTTCGCCAAGACGGGACCGTGCTGTACCCCGTGCGGGACGACATCCCGATCATGCTCATCGACGAATCGATTCCCCTGTCCCCTGTAGTTCGCTAACGGACGCAATGATGGCACGACACCGGACTCCGAGTTTGGCCCGGCTCCCGCTGTTGGCGCTCCTGCTCGTCGGATGCGCGACCCCCCCTCCCGGAATGGAGCGCGGCGCGGAGCTGTTCGAGACCTGCCAACCTTGCCACGGAGCGAACGGCGAGGGCACTCCGGACATTCAAGCACCCGCGATCGCGGGCCTGCCCCAGTGGTACATCGAGGCCCAGCTCACGAGCTTCCAGCAAGGCTGGCGCGGGAAGCACGCCGACGACCTCCCTGGTCTGCGCATGCGCCCGATGGCTGTGACCCTGAATCGCGAGGGGGACGTTCCGTCGGTGGCGCAGTATGTGGCGGCCTTGGCCGCTATATTCCCGGCGAGCACGCTGCACGGGAACGCCGGCGCCGGGGCCGCGCAATACGAGCAGGTCTGCGTGACGTGTCACGGCGCCGACGGTCGCGGCAACGAGCTCCTGCGGGCGCCGCCCATCTTGCAGCTGCACGACTGGTACCTGGTCCAGGAGCTCCAGAACTTCCGCGTCGGGGCGCGGGGCGCGAATCCCGCGGACACCTGGGGCGTGACGATGCGCGCCAACACTGTGGTCATGAGCGATCAGGCCATGCAGGACGTGATCGCTTACGTGCAGACCCTAAGGTAGGACTGAGACTCATGGCTCACGCGCCGACTCCGCACCAGCCCCAAGGGCCCGTACCGCCGCAGGCTCCGCCAGACTCGGAGAACCCGGCGCTCATCGACGCCGAGAAGACCTATAAGATCACGCTGATCAGCGCGGTGCTGTTCGTGGCCGCCGCGGTGTTCATCATCATGCGCACGAGGATGAGCTAGAGATGATTCCGCAGGCCTCCACCTACGCCGCGAGCATCGACAACGTCATTCTGCTGATCGCCGTGCTCGTTGGCTTCTGGTTCATTGCCGCCGAAGGAATGTTCTTCTGGCTGATTTGGCGCTTCCGTGCCAAAGAGGGCGTGAAGTCCGAGTACCTCGAGGGGCACGAGCCGCATGTCAAGAAATGGATCACCTGGCCGCACAGCCTCGTCTTGGTCTGTGACGTGTTCATCATCATCGGCGCCGTGCAGGTGTGGTACAACGTCAAGCAGCGCTTGCCCGACGATGCCGACGCCACGATTCGCATCATCGGCCAGCAGTGGGCCTGGACCTTCCAGCACCCTGGGGCCGACAACGATCTCGACACGGCCGACGACATCTTCACGGTCGATGACCTGCACGTGGAGGTGGACCGCACGTACATCTTCCAGCTCCAGTCGCGGGACGTGCTGCACTCGTTTTCCGTGCCGGTGTTCCGCATCAAACAGGACGCGATCCCGGGACGGTCGATCATGGGCTGGTTCGAGCCCACCCAGACGGGCGAGTACGACGTTCAGTGCGTTGAGATCTGCGGCATCGGTCACGGCGTGATGGCCGCGCGCATTCACATCGAAGACGCCCAGCAGCACGCGGACTGGATTCGGTCCGCGTCCACTGGGACGGCACAGTAGGGAGCCCGCAGATGGCACATACCGCGACGGCTGCAGACACCCACCACGACGCCCACGCGCACGAGCATCACGGCCCGCAGGGGATCCTGAAGTACCTCTGGTCCACGGACCACAAGATGATCGCCATGCAGTACCTGTTCACGGGCATAGCGATGGGGCTCATCGGCGCGTACATGGCGTACGTCTTCCGCATGCAGACGGCTTTCCCGGGGGTGAACGTCCCGGGGTTCGGCCAGGTCTCGCCGGGAGAGTACAATTCGCTGATCACGAACCACGGCACCATCATGATCTTCTGGGTGGCGATGCCCGTCCTCGTCGCCGCCTTCGGGAACTTCCTCATCCCGCTCATGATCGGCGCGGACGACATGGTGTTCCCGCGCATCAATCGGCTCTCGTATCAGGTCTTCCTGCTCAGCGCGATCGTCCTGATCGTCTCGTTCTTCGTGCCCGGCGGCGGGTTCGGCGGCGCGTGGACGGCCTATCCGCCGCTCTCGGCGGTCGCCGAATACAACCAGACGAACCTCGGCTCGTCGCTCTGGCTGCTGGCGGTTGCGCTCGAGTTCGTGGCATTCCTGCTCGGCGGTATCAACTTCATCACCACGTTGATGAATTCACGCGCCCCGGGCATGCGGGCGTACGACATTCCGCTGGTGTGCTGGATGATCGTGATCGCGAGCATCCTGTTCATGCTCTCGGTCGGTCCGCTCATTGCGGGCGCCGTGATGCTCTTCTTCGACCAGACGCTCGGCACCGGCTTCTACGACCCGGCTCGCGGCGGCGACCCGGTGCTTTGGCAGCACCTCTTCTGGTTCTTCGGTCACCCGGAAGTCTACGTCGTGCTGCTGCCCGCCATCGGCATCACCATCGACGTGATCGCCACCTTCGCACGCAAGAAAGTGTTCGGCTACAAGCTGATGCTCTACACGACGGTCGCGACCGGCGTGCTGTCGTTCTTCGTGTGGGCGCACCACCAGTTCATCGCCGGCATCGACCCCCGCATGGCGAACGTATTCACGATCACGACGCTGCTCATCTCGGTGCCGATCGCCGAGCTGTGCTTCGTTATCATCGCCACGCTGTACGGCGGCTCGATCCGCCTGACGACGCCCATGCTTTGGGCTCTGGCCTTCATGGCCGAGTTCCTCATCGGCGGCGTCACCGGCATCTTTCTGGGCGCGAGCGGCGCGGACATCTACTTCCACGACACGTACTTCGTGCTCGCGCACTTCCACTACACGTTCTTCCCGATCGCCATCATCGGGACCTTCGCGGCGTTCACCTACTGGTTCCCGAAGATGTTCGGTCGGATGATGAACGACACCCTGGGCAAGATCCATTTCTGGGGCACGATCATCCCGTTCAACATCATCTTCATCCCGCTCTTCGTGCTCGGCATCGGCGGTGAGCATCGCCGCATCTACAACTACGAGCATTTCCCCGAGCTCGCCGGCGAAGGGATGTTCATGCTGCGCCAGATCGCGACGGTCGCGCTGCTCGTCATGCTAATCTTCCAGGTCGTCTTCTTCTACAACTGCTACGTCAGCTGGAAGAAGGGCGAGAAGGCCGGCAAGAACCCATGGAAGGCGAATACGCTCGAGTGGACCACCGAGTCGCCGCCCCCGCACGGCAACTGGCCCGAAGGTCTGCCCAACGTGTACCGCGGACCGTACGAGTACGGGCACCCCGATCGTAAAGAAGACTACTGGCCCCAGAACCAGCCCAGCTAATGGCCTTCCCGAAACCGCAGGCTACGCTCCGTAGCGCCACGGGCATCCCCACGGGCCGCTTGGCCGTGTGGTGGTTGCTCGCATCCGAGGTGGTGATCTTCGGCGGCGTGCTCGGCTCCTATCTCATGCACCGGCTCGGCCACCCCGAATGGGCCGAGGCCGCGTCGCACACGAACACGTGGATCGGCGCCTTCAACACGTTCGTGCTGCTCACCTCGAGCTTCACCGCGGTGCTCGCGCACCAGGCGGCCGAGAAGGGCGACGGTAAGAAGGCAGCGGGGTTCTTGGTCCTCACCATCGGCGGTGCGCTGACCTTCCTGATGGTGAAGTCGTACGAGTGGACGGTCGAGATCCTGGAGGGCTTCACGATCACGGCCAACGGATTCTGGTCGTTCTACTACACGGCAGCCGGTCTGCACGCGCTGCACGTGATTGCGGGTGCGATCATCATGGGCATCGTGGCGGCGGACGCCTATCGCGGCCGTGAGCTGCAGCGCGTCGAGCTCATTGGGATCTATTGGCACTTCGTCGACGTGGTCTGGATCTTCCTCTTCCCGCTCCTCTACATCGCGAAGTAGACGACAATGGCCGAGCATCACGACCAGCACGGAGCCCACGGCGCGGGGCACGACGAACACGCCGGGCACCATCCCAACTACAAGAAGATCTACTTCACGCTCCTCGGCCTCCTGGTCGTGAGCGTGGTCGGTCCGGTATTCGGGATCGTGTGGGTGACGCTGATCTCCGCCTTCGGGATCGCGCTCGTGAAGGCGAACCTGGTCATCCAGAACTTCATGCATCTCAAGTGGGAGAAGCGGATCGCGAAGTGGTTCCTGACGGCGTCGCTCGTTCTGATGGCGCTGTTCGTGGGGGGCGTTTCAGTGGACGTCCTGAACCACGAGGGGAACAACTGGGAGAACATCGCTGCCCAGGCGGCTGTCGAGCGCGGGCTGGCGGCTGCCGCCGGGGAGGAAGTGGTGGAGGAGGAAGCCGCCGAGCCTGTCGACGTCGGCTTCAACGCTCCGAACATGTTCAACCTGGTGTGCGCGAGCTGCCACGGGGCGGCGGGCGACGGGAAGGGCGCGGCTGGTCTCGCACTCGACCCCAGGCCTGCGAACTTCACCGACCCTGCGTTCTGGGCGGAGCGCGACCGTGCGCGAATCGTGAACGTCATCACGAACGGTGGCGCTTCGGTCGGTCGCTCGCCGCTCATGGTCGGCTGGAGCGCGAGCTTCAGCGCCGAGCAGATCGAGCAGCTGGCGGACTACGTGGAGACGTTCCGCCCCGGGGCCTGAGTCCGGGCGCGTACGCAGAGAGGAGTCGATGAGCGCGGGATCCGTAGCGTACCAGATGGAGCAACGACCGGAGCCGGTTCGCCGTGCGCCGCTGGTCTCGAGCGGCCTGCTCGGCATGCTCATCTTCATCTTCGCGGAGGTCATGTTCTTCGCGGGGCTCATCTCGGCCCACACGATCGTGCGGGCGCAGACGGCCGGCGCCCTGTGGCCGCCTTACGGGCAGCCCCGTCTCCCGGTCGAGCAGACCGCGGTCAACACCGCCGCACTCCTGGTGAGCGGTATCGTGCTTCTGCTTTCGTGGTTCGCGTTCCGCCGCGAGCCGTCGAGCGCGCGCATTCCGCTCGCGCTGTCCATCCTGCTGGGCGGGTTCTTCGTATACGCGCAGGGCACCGAGTGGGTCGCGCTGCTGGGCGAGGGCCTCACCATGCAGTCGAGCACCTACGGTGGCTTCTTCTACCTGATCGTCGGCACACATGCGCTGCACGCGGTAGGAGCGCTGGCGGCGCTCGGATGGGCATGGGCGCGACTGAACAAGGGGCTCCTGACGGAGACCCAGCTTGCGACGGTGGCCGCATTCTGGTACTTCGTGGTCTTGGTGTGGCCGGTCCTCTACATCCAGGTGTACTTGTGAGCCGTCGTTGGGTGGTCCTGCTGGCGCTCGCCGCCGTCGCGCTCGTGCCGGACGCCGCGCACGCGTGCGCGGTGTGCTTCGATGGTCCGGGTGAGACCCGGCAGGCGTTCTTCGCTACGACTGCGTTTCTGACGCTGCTTCCGCTCGGCATGCTCGCCGGCGCGGGGGCATGGCTCCGCAGCCGGGCTCGACGCCTCGAGTCCGAGGACGTGGAGAAGAAGCAGCACCCCGAGAGCTAGGCGGCGCCACGGCCGCTGACGGCCCCCGCCGCCGCTCCCCGATGGATCATCGGGCGGGCGACGTGCGCTCTCCGGTGCGTAAGTCGGCCGCACCCAAGGAGCCCCGCGGTACCAAGGACATCGACTCCGCGGCGCGCGCTCGACTCATCCAGACACTCACCTGGTCATTGACCGGCGCGACGCTGGGTGGGATGGCAGGATACACCGGCATGCTCTACGGGAGTTGGGGCCGTGGCATGATTTGGGTGCTCGCGCTCGGCGGCATGGGCATCGCGATCGCGGGGCCGCTCCTGGTCGCTTCGTTGAGCGGGAGAGCGGCGGCCACGCTCTACAACCCGACCGGCGGGGGGACACCGCGAAAGCGCGAGCTGTCGCACGCCGAGTCCTTGGCTGCGCGGGGCCTCTACGACGACGCGATCACGGCGTTCAGCCTGGCGATCGCGGAGGACCCGACCGACCCGACTCCGCATCTCCGTATCGCGCGCATCGAACGCGACCGCCGAGGCCAGCACGAATAGGCGGCCAGGTGGTTCAGGCAGGCGCTGGAGCTGACCGCGCCGGGCACGGGCGCCGCCTTGGCGACCCTGAAGGAGTTGGTCGAGCTGTACGCGGTGCGGCTCACGGCCCCCCAGCGTGCGGCACCGCTTCTCGCCCGCATCGCCGAAGAGCGTCCTGAGACCCCCGAGGGGAGGTGGACGCGCGAGGAGCTCGCGGCGGTGAAGGGGAGGATGGCGGGCGGGTAGGTCTCAGAACCGGAGCAGGTTCGTCGCCTTGATGACCAAGCCGCGGTTGGCGAGCACCGGAGTGCGCTCGAAGTCGTAGGTGTCGCGCTCTTCGGTGTACACCAGGAAGATCTCGCTACCGGGCATGTACTCCCACCGCAGGCGCACGTTCGCGCTCACCCGATCGCTGGCCGAGCTGTACTGCAGCAGCGCGCTCAGGAAGAGGCGCGGCGTGAACGTGTACGTCGCGCGCGTCGACGCCAAGAACGTGTTGAAGCCCTGCCCTGGTAGACGCACCCAGTTGTGCGAGATGCTCGGCTCGAGTGAAAGCTGCGGGAACACCTCGATTCGTCCGCGATTGAAGCCCACCGAGGTGAGGTCACCGTCGTAGAAGCCGCCGTAGCGACCCGAGAGCGTGCCCGAGAAGAAGCGTTGGGGGCCGAATGAAAAGGAGGCCTCCATGACCTTGAACGAGTAGCGCCCGGCCGGGACCGTTGCGCCCGTGATTCGCTCCGGTCGCACGAGCCGCTCGTAGCTCTCGGTGTAGCTGCCCGACAGCTGGTCGCTGTTCTCGAACTCCACGCCGATCCTTCCGGAGAGATCGCGCGTCTCGATGAAGCCCTGGCGGGCGTTCACGAGGTAATCGGCGTTTCCTTCCGCCGTGAACTGACGAATGAAACCGATCTGCGCCGGGCGCGGGCTCGCGCGCACGTTGATCGAGGTCTGCCGGAATCCCGAGCGGCGTACCAGGCCGACCTCGGGGTTGAAGTCGTCCTCTACGAGCAGATGGCTAGCCGAAAAGCCCTGAAGATCTCCCTCCCAGGCGACCCGCCCCTGATAGCTCTGGTTGTCCGTGCTGATGCCGCGCGTCTGCGTGCGGGCGTAGAACCCGCTCAGGTAGAAGTCCTCGAAAAACGCGAACATCGCGTCGGCGCCATACGTCTCGTTGGAGCCGGAGGCAACGAGCGACTGCGAGCGCCGTGCGAAGAGCACCCCGACGTTGCTGCGGGCCAGCACGTCCGCGCGCGCGCGCACCACCGTGAAGTTCGTCAGCTCGGCGAGCGTCGAGACGTTGCCGAGCGTGTCCGTCGTGGTCACCTCGTCCGTCTGGATGCTGAGCGCGCCGACGTCCACGGGTCCGATCTTCCCCGTGAGCCGGCCGCCGCCCAGAATCGGCACCGTGCGGCCGCCCTGCAGCCCGATTCGGCGGCTGAAGAAGAGGCTCGGCGCCGTTCCGCCGCCGCCGCCGCCGCCACCCCCACCACCGCCACCAACGCCTCCCGCGGCGTTCGCCGGGAAGTTGAAGATGCCGCGGCTCTCCAGGAAGAACCCTCGCTTCTCGGGGAAGGTGAGGCTGAAGCGGGTGAGGTTGATCTGCTGCTCGTCGACCTCGACCTGCGCGAAGTCGGTGTTGTAGGTCAAGTCGACCGCGAGGTTCTGCGTGACCCCCCACTTCACGTCCACGCCGCCGTCGTAGTTGGGCTCGTTCTCGAGACGCGGCGTGGCGAGGCGGTCGGTCGTGATCCCCCCGATGCCGTAGGGTTTCACGTCCACGCTGAGCCCCGTCGGCGGTACTTCGAGGCCGACCAGCGTGGCCGCGCGGGACATGCGCATGATGCCGTTTCGCCCAATCGCGCCAGCCGCGGCCCTCGAGACGGCCGTGAGATGCGACCACTCGTTCTTGCGCCGAATCGAGCGGCGAAGTTGCACGCCCCAGAGCTGCGACCTGCCCGGCTGATATCGAATCGACTTGAAGGGAATGCGCACTTCCGCCGTCCAACCGCCCTCGAAGCGCCCGGTGCGAATGTCGAAGACCGTGTTCCAGTCGAAGTTGGGGCTTCCCTCGTTGGTGAACTGGATGTCCACCATGGCGCCGAGCGGGTTCGTGTAAAAGAAGTAGCCGTTGCGCCGGTCGTAGTACGTGTCGAAGGAGAGCCCGATGTTGTCGTTGTTGCCCACCTGACTGGCGTCCCGCCGCATCTCGTTGGCGGTCCACTCACTCTCCGGCACTTCCTCGTGCACGCGCGCGGAGACGTAGATGTTCGCCTCGTCGTAGGTGATCCAGTATTCCGTCAGCTCTGTGGCAGGCTGACCCTCGTCGGGAATGCTCTGGATGTTTCCGGTCAGGGGTGGGACTTCCTGATAGACGGGTTCGTCCAAGTTCCCGTCGACGTCGAGCGGGCCGTCCAGCCGGACCGCGCGTACGGTTGCGTTACCGGCGTCGTCGCGCGAGATGACCTCGGGCCATACTGGGGCCGGCGGCACGCCCGCGGGCAGAGGGAGCGCCTCGGGCTGATCGCCGGAGGCCCGGGCGATACGCGGCGCGGGTGGTGGCGGTCGGCTGGGCGCCCGCGCGTCGGCCGCCACAGTCGACGCCGGAGGGACGCCGACCATGGTGACCCCGCCCTCGGTGGGAAGGGGGGAGATGTCGACCTGCGCGATTCGCCACGCGCCCTCGTGGCGCGTGCGCAGCTCCGCGTAGCGCCACATACCGAGCTGCGTACCGCCCTCCGGCAGCTGCAGAGCCCCGGCGAGGTCGACGACGGTCACGGCGTTGACCCCGAAGACCTGGCTGACGACCTCAGTGGGCACCCAGCTGAGCTTGCTGAGGCTCGCGCGCACCGCGTCGGGACGCAGCTCCGCTCCCCCGCCGCTGTCCTCGTGGTAGGTGATGAGGACGCGCGCCTCCGGCAGGAAGTGCGACAGGTACGCGTCCATCTGGCCAGCGTTGAGCGCCGTGAGTGCGCGCACGACCGCGTCCTCGACGTTGGACTCCTGCCCGGCGGCTGGAGCGGACGTCGCCACGGCGAGTACGGACGCGACGGCGTAGAGCGGTAGCTGCCGAGCTAGGTGCGACGCGAGACGAAGTCGCTTCACGCAAGACGCCGAAGCGCGGCGGAGGGTCAAGCGGGGCCGCAGCGCGCTCGGCGCCGGTGCCTGGCCGCGAACTCCCATCACGTGCTCACCCCGCGCGTTTTCTGCGCGTGCGCAGGAAGTCCATCATGATGTACTGGCCGAGCGTGAGCGACGTCGTGAAGTACGCCTTGCCGCGGGCGATCTCGGACACCTTCTGGACGAACTGCACCAGGTACGGGTCGTTCGCGAGCATGAACGTGTTGATGAGAATACCGGACTTCCTGCACGCCGCGACCTCCTGGAACGTGCGCTTCAAGATCATCGGGTCGAGGGCGCCCGAGTTCGTGTAGACGCGCCCGTCCGGAAGCGTCATCGCGCTCGGCTTGCCGTCGGTGATCATGATGATCTGACGCATGTCCTTCTTCTGCGCAGCGAGAATACGCCGAGCGACCTCGATTCCCTCGGCGGTGTTCGTGTGGAACGGGCCGACCTGGGCCTTGGCGAGCTGCGAAAGCGGGATCTCGGCGGCCCGATCGCCGAACGTGACCACGCGCAGCGAGTCGCCGGGGAACTGCGTGCGGATCAGGTGCGAGAGCGCGAGCGCGACGCGCTTGGCAGGCGCGAAGCGGTCCTCGCCGTAGAGCACCATCGAGTGGGAGATGTCGAGCAGAAGCACCGTAGCGCAGGAGGAGCGATACTCCGCCTGGTGCACCATCAGATCGCCGTAGTCGAGATCGAGCGGGACCTTGAGCCCCTCGCGCTCGATCGCGTTCTTGAGCGTGGCCGGAATGTCGAGGTTGAGCGTATCCCCGAACTCGTACGGCTTGGACGCGGCTTCGGCTTCGATGCCTGTGGCGAGGTGCGGCGTGTCATGGGAGCCGGCCGCCGCCTTCCCGAGCGCCGAGAGCAGTCCCTTCAGCGCCCGGTAGCCGAGAAAGTCCATCCCTTTTTGGGTGAGGTTGAAGTCGACGCGCTGCGCCGCCTGCTTCGCCTCGTCGATCTGGCCCTGGCCCGTCACGTCGTAGGTGGCGCCGGGCAACTGCGGGTTCCCAGTCTCCAGGTTGATGTAGCCCTCCTCGACCATCTTCTGCACGAGGTCGTCGAGCAGCTGGGCGATCTGCGCGCGCACGTGCTCATCGCCCTCACCTTCGCCACGCAGCTCGTCGATCATCTCGGGGGTGAGCTGGCCGCTCTCGATGAGCGCTTTGAGGAGCGCATTCTTGAGGGCATCCGTCGAGTTGGTGTCCTCATCGCCCGACCACCCCCAGTACGGGTGGTAATGCGGGCCGCCCGCGAAGCCGCCGTCCATGAGGAAGTCCGACAGGTGCTCGAGGAGCGCCTGCAGGTTCAAGGCGTCGAGCCAGCGACCGCGGTACTTGCCGTACGTGGTGAAGCGCATGGTAGCATCCTACTGGGGCGTTACGTTCCCGCCAATGGACTGGACCCCCGCCGACCCCCGAGCGCTGGCGCGGCTGCGTGCCGCGCTGCTCGACCATTACGATCGGGCCTGCCGCGCCCTCCCCTGGAGGGGCGAGGCCGATCCGTACCGGATCCTGGTCTCGGAGGTGATGCTGCAGCAGACCCGGGTGGAGACCGTCGTGCCTCGGTACGGCCAGTGGCTACAGCGCTTTCCCGACCTGGCGAGCCTCGCCGGCGCGCACGAGGACGAAGTGCTCAAGGCCTGGGAGGGGCTGGGCTACTATCGGCGGGCGAGGAACCTCCACCGGGCGGCGCAGCTGGCGCGAGAGCGCCCGGACGGCGCGCTCCCGTCGTCGTACGCGGAGCTCCGTGAGCTTCCGGGGCTGGGCGAGTACACGGCGGGGGCGGTGGCGA
The DNA here is from genome assembly GCA_016873995.1 of Gemmatimonadota bacterium. Classification (GTDB taxonomy): domain Bacteria; phylum Gemmatimonadota; class Gemmatimonadetes; order Longimicrobiales; family Gaopeijiaceae; genus UBA2982. The sequence goes on along the minus strand of VGVR01000005.1, from coordinate 74,383 downwards.
GCATCGCGTTCGGTGAAGCCGTCCCGGCGGCCGATGGCAACGTCCGTCGTGTGCTGGCGCGCCTCTTCGACCAGCCGAGGCCTTCGGCGTCGTGGCTCCGCGACCAGGCGGCTGCGCTCGTGCACCCGGACCGCCCCGGCGACTGGAACCAGGCGCTCATGGAGCTGGGTGCCACGCTCTGCACCCCGCGCGCGCCGCGCTGTGCGGAATGCCCAGTCGCGGCGTGGTGCGCGGCGCGCGCCGCCGGCACGGAGGGCGAACGGCCCGAGCGCGTGCGCCGGCCGTCGCCGCGTCGCTCGGTCTTCGCGCTGGCGGTGCTGCACGCGGGCGGCCGCGTGTTGCTGGAGCGCAGGCCGCTCGGCGGTCTGCTCGCTGGCATGTGGGCGCTCCCGGAGGCCGAGGTAGGCGGGGCCGCCGAGGCTCGAAGTGCCGCGGTGGGGCTGGCGTCGGCGCGGGACCTCGACGTCAGCGAAGACGTGCGACCGCTGCCTGCGTGCGAGCACCGCTTCACGCACCTGCACGCAACGTATCAGCCGTTCGCCATCGCCGTCTCCGATCCGCGTGCGCGTGCCGGTCGAGACGCTGCTTGGGTGGACGCGAGGCGTCCCACGCGCCACGCGCTGCCGGTAGCGCAGCGGCGGGTGCTGGAGTCGTTTCTGCAGCTCGAGCCGACGGAGGTGGCATGAGGGTCGCGGACATGACGTGGGCGCAGGTCGAGGCATACCTGGAGACCAACGACGTGTGCGTGCTCCCCCTCGGCTGTACCGAGCAGCACGCGCACCTGTCCCTCGCGACCGACTCCACGCTCGCCGAACGCGTGGCCGTCGAGGCCGCGGAGTCCCTCGGCGTGCCGGTGTTTCCCGTTGTGCCATATGGGATTACGCCGTACTTCATGGCGTATCCGGGCACGGTGACCGTGTCGCCTGCGACGTACGAGCGGCTGCTCACGGAGGTGCTCGGCAGCCTGCGTCGCGACGGGTTCAAGCGCATCGCCATCGTGAACGGGCACGGCGGCAACACGCCGGCCCGTCCGGCGGCCGAGGCCTGGGCGCGCAAACGGAAGGGCGTGACGCTCCGCTGGCACGACTGGTGGAAGGCGCCACGCGTCCGTGCCGCGATCGACGCGATCGACCCCGTCGCCTCGCATGCCTCGTGGATGGAGAGCTTCCCCTGGACGCGCGTGCGGGGCGTCCGCGCCCCGGAGGGCCACAAGCCGATGGTGGACCTGTCGAAATCCGACGACGTATCGCCTGCGAAATACCGCGAGCTGATCGGCGACGGGTCGTTTGGCGGCTATTACGAGCGTCCGGACGAGGAGATGAGCGCGATCTGGGCCATCGCGGTGGAGGAGACTCGCGAGGTGCTGACGAAGGGCTGGTGACGACCGGGTAGCGGAGGGCCGTGGACGCCGGACGCTCCAGCGAGCCGCTAGTTGATCCCCCGACCCAGCTCCTGCACCCGCGCCTCGAGGCGCGCGCGCAGCGCGTCGACCTCGGCCCGCTGCTCTGCGATTCGGTCGGCGACCTGCGTCCGTACGCCGTCAGACCGCGCGCGCGCGTCCTGCAAGAGCGGCTGGATGCGGTCGTCCACTTCTCGCCGCAGACGGGCCTCCGCGTCGGCGATCTGTTGACCGAGCTCGCGGGAAAGGCTTTCCGCGAGCGCGCCACCGAGGTTGGAGCTCACCTCGAGTGTCGGGCTCGACAGGCTGCCCGAGATCCCCATGGAGACCTCGACGCTCGGGACGCCCGTGAGCGTGCGCCAGGCCAGTTCGCGCGCCCATGCCGCCGTGCCGGTCTCGGGTGGGGTGGCACCGGGAGCCGAACCGTCGGAGCGCGTCCACCCCACGTCCGAGGTCGCCCACTCGAGCCGCGCGTCGACCTGATCGCCGATTCGGCGGAACGAGAACCTGCTCTGGCCGTTGCCGAGATCGAGGCGGCCGCCGAGCGCCGATAGATCGATCTCGGGTAGGCCCACACCCGTGAGCGACAGGCCCACGGAGTCCCGCAGCACGGCGGTGGTGTGGTCGAGGATCGCGGATAGACTGAGGCCCTCTGGACCCTGCACGCCTGCGCTCCGGCCGATCTCGATCTCGAGAGGGCGCCCCAGCAGCGACGGCGATGAAGTCAGGTTCAGCAGCCGCGCGGTGTACGCGCCCGCCGCGGCGCCCGTCCCGCCGATCTCCACGCCCAGCTCGCCGTTCTCGAGCAGGAACGCCGGCCACCTCGCGCGGCCGGTAAACTCGACGGTCGTACCCTCCGCTCGGGCGCGCTGCGGCCCCGGCCGGTTTCGCGGATCGAGACCCGGGGGGAGGAAGCGCTCGGCGGTCTGCGCCCAGTAGAGCAACGGCTTCAAGAATGCCAACGCCGTACCGCCGAACAGCGCGGGCGAAATCGAGGGTGCCTCGAGGGATGGGATGTCGAGGAGCCCGCGGGCGTACGTCAGATCTTCGGAGCGGAGGGCGGCCAGTCGCTCGGAACCCAGATCGATGGAGGCGATACCCGCTCGTACCGCGTCGTCGAGCGCAGCGACCGCCCGCTGCAGGCCCGTGACGCCACCGAGCGTGGCGCGCGCGTCGCGCACCAGGCCGGGGATCTGCAGTGCGTTCAGCGGCGAGGGTCGGAACGACTCCAGCCGCTCGACCACGACGCGCACGGAGTCGATGCGGGGGCGGGGGTCGAGCGCGGCGAGCTGCGTTTCCCAACTCGTGCGCATCGAGTCGACGCGCGACACCACAGCGCGCGCGTATTGAACGCTCCTCAGGCTATCGGCGCTGAGTGCCTCCGTTCGCACCGCTCCGGTGAGCGACTCCAGGCTGAACTCCGGCACCTCGATCTGGCTCGCCCAGGCGTTCACGCTCTGCCAGAGTTGCCCCGACTCTGGGTCGGGATTCTCCAGGGCGCCGGAAGTCTCTCGGGGCGTGTTGAAGCGTACGCCCGTCATGACCAGGTTCTCGACGACCACCTTCCTTTTCGAGTACGGGCGAAAGCCTCAGGTCGACGACGATCTCGCCTGCCTCGACGAGGTTCGTCATCGGCGCATCCGGGTTGGCCACCTGCAGCCGCGTCATGCGGATGCTCCCATCGGTCGGCCTCAGATCGACGGACGCGACCTCCACGCGCGCACCCACCAGTGACTCCCCGGTCCGCTCGATGCCCCTTTGCACGAGCGTGTCGGCGTACAGCCACCACACCAAGCCGACGCCGAGGATAACGATCGCGAAGACGACGAGACCGTGGGGGCGGAAGATCTTGGCGCGGGCCATCTATACGCTCGGCCGGAACATCTCGTACACGTTATAGAGCTTCGACGCGCGCAGCGCCCGGAAGAACTTCGCGTCTTTGTAGCGCGCGTAGATCGTGTTGCGATACCACGCGACGGCCGCCCGCGCGAGGAAGAAGATCGGCAGCGCGAGCACGACCCAGCCGACCAAGCTGCCGACGACGATCGTGTTCGTCGGGTTGGCGAGCGCGATCACCGGCGCGTTGTACGCCGCGCCCCACACGTCCTGCAGGGCGACGTTGTCCACCAGGAGCGCCGTGCCGACGCGGTCGAAGACGGGATCCAGCAGAAAGCCCGCCGGCGTGAACACCAGCCATCCGAGCGTGGCGCCGGGAACCGACACGCGGAAGAAGAGGATGACCCCGACGATGAGCAGGTTGTGCAGGTTGAGCAGGGGCGTGAGCCCGAGGCAAGATCCCACTGCGATGCCGGCCGCCACCTGACCCGGCGTCCCCTCGGAGTTCAGCGCCTTCACGAGGCTCTGGATGAGCTTGATGATCGCGTACATGGCAGGTGACTAGTCGGCGCGCCTGGGCTCTGCGTGTTCCACCGCGTACACCGGAACCTCCGCAGAAAATCCCTTCAGCGCGCGACCCCCGAGGAGCGGCGCCCGAACGCCGTCACCCGCGAGCGCGAGCGTTCCCTCGCTGATCAGGATCTCTCCTGCCCGCGCCTGCCCGGCGAGACGGGACGCGAGGTTGACCGCGTCACCCACGACGGTGTAGTTGAGCCTGTTCGTGGAGCCCATGTTCCCGGCCACGGCCACGCCGCTGTTGATGCCGACGCCGATGCCGAGCGGCCGATCGCCGCGCGCTCGGCGCGACTCGTTCAGCTGCGCCATGCCCGCGCGCATCCGGAGTGCCGCCTCGACCGCGCGCCGCGCGTGGTCCTCCTGGGTCACCGGCGCCCCGAAGACGGCCATCACCTCGTCGCCGATGAACTTGTCGACTACTCCGCCCTCGGAGTCGATCGCGCGGCTCAGGCACTCCATGCACTCGTTGAGCAGTCCGATCACGCGCTGGGGTTCCATGCCTTCGGTGAGCGCCGTGAACCCCCGGATGTCCGCGAAGAGGATCGACACGAGGCGATTCTCGCCGCCCAGCTCGACGTCTCCCTTGAGCAGCTCGGCGGCAACATCCTGCGACACGACCTTGTTGAGCACCGAGCGATACCGTTCGCGAAGCAGCAGACCACGCGTCATGTCGTTGAATGCGTCCGCGAGCGTACCCATCTCGTCGCGCGAAGCCACCTTCACCTCGGCGCCGTAGTCGCCCTGTGCCACGCGCGCCGTCGCGGTAACGAGCGCGCGCACAGGGCTGGTGAGGCTGCGGCTGAGCGCGGCACCCAGAAGCGCCGAAAGCAGCAACGCGCCACCGCCGCCCAGGAGGAGCGCCCGTTGGATGCGATCGAACGGGGCGAGAACTTCATCCAAGGGCACCGCGACGATGCGCCGCCACGCGCGCGGGTCGGTCGGGTCGAGCAACTCCCCGCTGATCGACCACGCGCGGTCGCCGAGGGTCACGCGCCTGGCCTCGGCCTGCTCGACAAGGGCCCCCATGAGCGCGCCGAGCTCGCCGTCCACTCCGGGCGTACCGACCGCGCAGCGGCCGTCCACCTGCAGGCACGCCTCGAAACCGCCGATCCCGCCAATCCGCTCTACGTCGGCTGCTTGGATCGGGAGCCCGAACGTGATGGTTCCGACAGGGCGCCCGGCCAGGTCGACATGGAGAGACGTGACGTTGTAGAGTCGACCGTCGACGAGGCGCTAGGCCGTCACCTCTTCTTCGCCCGCGAGCAGCCGCTCGGCGAGCTGGGCGATCTCGGCAGGATCCTCGCCGATCACCCGCACGCCGCCGGCGAGAGACAGGACGGGCCGACCGTCGGCGTCCGTGAACACGAGGAGGACGTCGTCCTGGCCGGCGAGCTGAACCTCCTAGTCCACCTGGTCGGCCAGACAGTCGTAGTCCTCGGCTTCGAGGCTGGCCCTGAGCAGCGCTACTGCGCGCACGCTCTCGGTGAACGGTCGCGCGAGGCGCGCCGCCTGCTGGCGCTGGAGCTCGTTCAGTTGCTCGAAGAGCGCGTCAGCGCTGCGGTTGGTTCGGTCGACCACGATCGCCACCTGGGTCGACGTTTCCCTGCGTACGACCACGTACGTGACGACGAGCAGGAGACCCACTGTGCCGAGGAGAGCCGCGAGCAGCTTGGCGCCGAAGCTCTCCCGGAGCCACCTCACCGCCTGAGCTCCACCTCGACCCGGGTCGTGCCGCCGGGGCTCACGGACACGCGTCGCTCGGCGGCTTCGTGATCAGGGTGCCAGACAGCGCCCGTGTGCTCGCCCGGCGGGATGCCCGTGATGCGGAACGTGCCGTCCGCCGCGACTACGGCGTGGAACGGGTTCTCGGTGACGAGGATCGCGCCTCGCATGAACTCGTGCACCTCGCAGAAGACCTCGACGATGCCGGCCTCGGGGAACGCGACCGATTTCTATTCTCCCTGAGGGTACCGTCCGAGATCGAAGCGCTGTGCGCTCGAGTACGAGAAGACGTTGTGGAAGAACGGATCGCGGTTCGGGAACGTGACGGAGCCTCGCGTCGCCACCGCCACGACCGACGGTACGAACGCGGTGTCGCGCTGCGCCATGACGGGGGCGCCCGCGGGGCTCGGCGAGCCGCTGCCCGGCATGGCGCCGACCAAATAGACGACGGCCGGGAGCGCCTGGATCTCGTGCGAGGCAGCCGCTCCCCCCGGGTAGCGATTTGCGCTCCTGCGCTGAGGTGCCGCCTCCTGTGTGATGCGGCCCTCGATGGTGCCGTTCTGAGCGAGAGTTTTCGCGGGAGCCGCAGCCAGGGCCGCCGCAGACACGAAAGCCCACACGGTCATCCGCCATGCCGTCACGACGCTCTCACTCACGGGAATGATCTCACGCGCGCGCGAGGACGCGCTCCACGAACTCCAGCACGACGGACTCGAGCCAAGCGGCTGAGACCTTCGTCGTCGGGATGCTCGTCTCGTCCGCCGGCTCGTTGGCTTCGCCGTCGAGCCAAGTCCGCACGATGATCCGGTCCTCGGGCTCCGACGCGAGCACGAGCACCAACATGCTCCGCGGGGGCGAAAGCTCCTCGGTCCACGGCCCGCGCCAGGGCTTGAAGATCAACCGAATGGAAGGCGGAGTGTCTTCGAGAAGATCCTCGGCAGCCGCTTCGTGGCGCGCGAGCTGGAGGCGCTGCGCCAAGTCATGCAGTCGCGGCATGGCCATGGTGCGCACGAAACCGGGGGCCCCGGCCAGGCGCGCACGCGGTTGAGCGGTTGCACGCAGCGTGTCCGCCGCTGGCGCGGTCCTCGGCTCCACGCGCGATGCCTCCACCCGGGCCGCGGGCGGTGTCGGCGGCGGTCCCTCAGGCGCTCGCCAGCGACCCCGCGGCGCGACGGGTGGCGGTGGCGACACTTCGGGCTCGGCACCCCAGGGGTCGAAGAGAGGATCGTCCACGGCGGATCGCAGTCTGGTGTCGGGGGCGCTCGAGACCTACTTCAGGTCCAGGGCGTCCCGCACGAAGGTGAGGAGCTGCTCGCGGATCCACAGCTCGTCCATGTCGACCGCTGGCACCGAGCCGATGTCCTTGGTCGCGCCCAGCCCCTCGGGCGTCCAGGTGCGTACGAAGAGCCGGTCCGGCTCCGGCTCCCACCAGACCAGCTCGATCGTCTTCCGCTCCTTCCGCTCGAGATCCATGGGCCCGCCCTTCGGATACACGTGCAGGCGCACGCTCGGGGGGTATGCATCCAGGAACTCCTGGTAGACGACTTCGTGAACCGCCTCCTGGAGGCGCTCGGACACGTCGCGGGTGTGCGGGAGCGCGTAGCGCCTGAGGTGCTCGGCGCCCTTCTTCCGCGCGTTCTCGAGCTTGAAGGCACGCTGCACCATGCGGCGGGTCTCGTCCTGCTTCCGCCGCTCGTAGTCGGACAGGAGTACTTCGAGGTTGTCGGGCTGATTGGACACAGAGGTTCTACCGTGGAGGGGCTACACCACGCTACCGCCGGGGCCCGCCCACCGGCAACGGTCGCGACCGCCTTTCTTGCCATTCGGCCGCCGTGACCGAGAAGAAGACCGTGCCGTGGCCGCCTTCGGCGGTCCGCCGGCGCTCGCTCATGCCCAAACGCTCGAGCACCGCTACGGAAGCCTGGTTCGGCGTATCGGTCGCCGCACGGACCTCGTCGAAGTGCAGGACGTCGAAGGCGTAGTCCACGGCGGTTGTCGCAGCCTCCGTGGCGAAGCCGCGCCCGCAGAAAGCGGGGAGCAGCCCGTAGAGCAGCTGCAGCTCGGGGGGGTCGAAGAAAGGTCGGTACCCCACGAAGCCTATGATCGGCGTGCCGGACCGCTCGCTCACCGACCAGAGCCCACATCCGACTTGCGAAAACCGCGCCTCGCTGTCCGCGATCTCTCCTTCGACCCACGCGCGCGAGACGACATCGTCGTCGAGGAGCCAGCGTCGCACGTGCGCGTCCGTGAACAGAGCGTGCAGTTCCGCGACGACGCCCGAAGCGAACGGGCGTAGCACGAGTCTCTCCGTGGTCAGCTGGGGGGCCTCCAAGGGGGGCCTCTACAGCTTGAGTCCGCCACCCGGGTCGAAGCCCTGGTAGCCCTTTCCCTTGGGCGGTCCCTGGTGCGGCGCGCGCACGTAGCCCGAGCTCGTACGGCTTATGCGCTTCTGCGCCACCAGCGCTTCGAGCACGAGCTCGCACGCGGCAGCGCGCGTGCCGTCGCCCGCCGCTGACGGCGCAAAGCCCACGTTCTCAACCAGCTCGAGCAAGCCGGGAACGGTCTCGAAGCCCTGCACACAGGCGCCTGCGGCGGCGTCCTCTCCGACCTGCAGCGCGCCCCCCGTCTCGAAGTACGCGACAATGTCCTCGACGTCGGCCCCGCCGGCGCGGACGTCGAACGTCTGTGAGCAGCTCTGCTGGATCAGCTCGCGCGCGATCTTGTCGGCGCCGTGCAGCTCGCCCTCGTACTCGAGCTCCATCTTCCCCGTGACTGCCGGGAGCGCCGCATACATGTCGGCGATGCGCGGTACAGCGACGCTCTCGCGGTGGCGGAGCGCCCGACGCTCCGCATTCGAGACCACAGTCTCCAGCAGCGTGATCGGCATGCGTTGACTCACGCCCGACCGCTGGTCGACGCGCTTGTCGTTTCTGGCCAGGAACGCGACCCGCTCGACGGTCTCCTCGACGAAGTCGGGCACTTCGACGCAGGTGCCGCGGCGGGCCGTCCATGCTTCCTGGCGCGTGATGTCGATGCCGATCTCGAGATCCGCAGGATAGTGCGTGCGGATCTCGGCGCCGATGCGGTCCTTGAGCGGCGTGATGATCTTGCCGCGCGCGGTGTAGTCCTCGGGGTTCGCCGTGAACACCATCAGCACGTCGAGCGCGAGCCGGATCGGGTACCCCTTCACCTGCACGTCTCCTTCTTGCAGGATATTGAAGAGCCCGACCTGGATCTTACCCGCCAAGTCCGGCAGCTCGTTGATGGCGAAGATGCCGCGGTTCGCGCGCGGCAGGAGTCCGTAGTGGATCGTGAGCTCGTCGGCGAGGATGTGTCCGCCGCGCGCGGCCTTGATCGGGTCGACGTCGCCGATCATGTCGGCGATGGTGACGTCGGGCGTGGCCAGCTTCTCCACGTAGCGACGGTCTCGTCCGATCCACTCGATGGGCGCGGAGCCACCGCGCTCTTCGACGAGCTGGCGCCCGTACTTGGAGATGGGCGCGAATGGATCGTCGTTCACCTCGCTGCCCGCGAGAATCGGGATCTCGTCGTCGAGGAACTCGACCAGTTGCCGCAGGATGCGGCTCTTCGCCTGGCCGCGAAGCCCGAGCAGGATGAAGTCGTGCCGGGCGAGGATCGCGTTGACGATCTGCGGCACCACGGAGTCGTCGTATCCCTGGACGCCGGGAAAGAGCGCCTCGCCCGACTGGAGTTTGCGGACGAGGTTCGCGCGCAGCTCGTCCTTCACGGAGCGGCTCTCGTATCCGGCGGCCTGGAGCGCGGCGAGCGTGGTGGGGCGTGAGTCGTTCATGTCGTCGTCGTTGGCGGCGTGGTTCGCGGCGCAGTTCGAGTAGGGTAGAGCCTCGCGCGTGAGTTGGCGATACTCAAGGACCATGAGCCCGCGCGACGCGTTCCGCCCGCTCGACGAGCAGCCGCCATTGCCGCGCGCCCGCTTCCTGGTCGACGGCCCGCCGGACGTCGAGGCCGTCCCTATGGACGTCGTCTTCGTCGGCGGTGGGCCCGCGGGGCTCTCCGGTGCGATCGAGCTCGCGCGGCTCGTGAAGCAGGACAACGAGGCCGGTGGGGTGGTCGGCGCCGTCGAGATCGGCGTGCTGGAGAAGGCAGCTCGGCTCGGCGACCACTCGCTGTCCGGCGCGGTCGTGAACCCGGCCGGCTTCCGCGAGCTCTTTCCCGAGCTCGGCCCGAAGGAACTGCCGCTCCGTCGCCCGGTGACCGCGGAGAGCGTTTACATGCTCACGCGCAACCGCGCGCTGCGCATCCCGACGCCGCCGACCATGCGGAACCACGGCAACTGGGTGGCCTCGCTGTGCGAGATTGTGCGCTGGCTCGGTGAGAAAGCCGAGGGGCTCGGCGTGAACGTGTTCGCCGGCTTCCCCGCGGACGCGCTGCTCGTCGACGGCCAGCGCGTGGTGGGCGTGCGCACGACACCGTCCGGGCTCGGGCGGGATGGCCAGCCGTCGAAACCCGACGCGCAGCCGGCCATGGACCTCTCCGCCCGCGTGACTGTGCTCTCCGAGGGCACGCGCGGCCCGCTCACGCAGGCGTGGCTGGAGTGGCAGGGCGTGAGCGGGGCCAACCCGCAGATCTACGCGCTCGGCGTGAAGGAGCTCTGGCGCGTACGCCGCCCGCTCGACCGCATCGTGCACACCATGGGATGGCCGCTCCAGGGCGACGCGTTCGGCGGCAGCTTCATGTACCCGATGGCGGACGACCTCGTCTCGCTCGGCCTCGTCGTCGGACTCGACTACGCCGACGCGCGCTTCGACGTGCACGAGGCGCTGCAGCGGATGAAGCTCCATCCCCTGTTTCGGGAGCGGCTCGAAGGCGGCGAGCTCGTCGAATGGGGCGCGAAAACCATCCCCGAGGGAGGCTACTACTCCGTGCCCGAGCGTCGGCACGGCGACGGCCTGATGGTCGTCGGCGATGCGGCAGGGTACGTGGAAGTGTCGTCGCTCAAGGGCATCCACTACGCCATGCTCTCGGGGATCTACGCAGCCCGGCAGGTCTTCGCCGCGCTGAAGTCGGGCGATACGTCCGCCGCGGGGCTGGCCGGGTACACGTCCGCCGTCGACGCCAGCGTGATCATGCGCGACCTGCGCGACCGCCGGAATATGCGCCTGGCCTTCAAGAGCGGCTTCGTGGTCGGCGGCGCGAAGGCGGGCCTGATGACGCTGACCAAGGGCGTGTTCCCGGGCGGTCGCATCGCCATCGAGGCGGACGCGGCCGCGCCCAAGACGGTCAGCGAGGATCGCGAGCACAGCGAGCCCTTCGTGCCCGACGGCAAGCTGACGTTCTCCAAGGTCGACGCGGTCTACAAGTCGGGGAATCAAACCCGCGACGACATTCTTTCGCACCTCATCCGCAAGGAAGACGTGAGCGCCGAAGCAGTCGAGGTGCTCGTGCACCTCTGCCCGGCGGGTGTCTACGAGCGCGACGCCGGCGGGGGGCTGCGTGTGAACGCACCCAACTGTGTGGACTGCAAGGCGACCGACGTGCTCGGGCCGAGGTGGACGCCCAGAGAGGGTGGGAGCGGGCCGGCGTACAAGCTGATGTGAAGGTTGCCGGCGAGGACGCTCACGGCCCCAACGCCCCGATCGCGATGACGGCTACGCCGTCGGCACGCATGTAGCTCAGCCCGGTGGCGACGATGACGCCCAGAAGCAGGGGAGCGCCGGTTCGCGTCGTATCGACGCGGTCGTCGCGCAACTTGATGAGGTTGGCGGCCGCGCGGTCCACCTCTCCGTGGCCGAGCTTGACCTCGAATGCCGCCCAACTCCCGTCGCGGACGCGGACGATCGCGTCGGCCTCGAGCCCGGTATTGTCGAGGTACTGGAGGACTTCCGCATCGATCGCCTGCGCGTAGACTCGGAGGTCGCGGATGACCATCGACTCGAAGACCAAGCCGAACAACTCGAGGTCCCTCAGCAGGCTCTGGGGGGTGGCTCCGATGGCGGCTGCCGCGAGTGAAGGATCCACGAAATGGCGCTTGGTGGACTTCTGCAGCCGCGATCGCGACCTGAGGTGTGGCCCCCAGGCCGGCTGGTCCTCGACGATCATGAGACGCTCGAGCGCGGTGAGGTACTCGCGGACCGTGGTGACCGCGAGTGGCCCGTCCGAGCCGCCCACGTCGGCTGCAAGTGTTGGGAGACTTGCTCTGGTTGCGACATGCCGCCCGAGCGATGCGAGCAAGCGCCCGACCTTCATGGGGTCCCGGGACGCTTGGTCGACACGGCTCACGTCGGCACGTCGGATCTCGTCGAGGTAGGAGCGCACAGCCTCCGTCGCATCGTCGACCCCGAGAGACAGTAACCCCGGCCACCCTCCGACACAGACGCGGTCCGCCAGGTCCCGGATCGCAATGCCGGGGTCGGCCGCCCGCGCGGGATCGCCTCGCAGCATGCGCGCCAGTGACACGTCACCCGTGCCGTGGCCGCTCTCGTAGAGGCTCATCGGACGCATGCGGAGCCTCGCCAACCGACCGGCACCAGTATGACGCGTGCCGTCGTCCGCGGGGACCGTCGAGCCGGTGAGGATGAACTGGCCAGGCGCGCCGCGGTGGTCGATGGCACGCCGTATGTGATTCCAGATGCTTGGTTCGACCTGCCATTCGTCGATGAGGCGCGGGGTGGGTCCGTCGAGGACCAGCGCGGGATCGACATCCAGAGCGCGCCGAGCATTCGGATCGATGTCGAGAAGGACTTCGCTCGCGGCTACCTGACGGGCCGACGCGGTCTTGCCGCAGGCTCGGGGTCCCTCGATCACGACGGCACCCATCGCCGCCAGGCGGCGCTCGAGCTCCTGGTCGACGACACGTGGACGGTAGGCCATGTACGAACCGTGGAAACTACGTTCTACAACCGCCTGAGGCTACGAAATGTAACGCCACTGCCATATGATTTGCAATCCGCGCGTGGCGGCCGCCAGCACCCCGGCGGCGGGACCCAGCGTACACACAGGTCCAGGCAGGGGAAACGCGTATCCCACCGCCCCCCCTTACCGCCCCTCCTCCAACTCCACCAACCCACCCCCTGGGAGCGTCATGCGACCCCCTAGCTGGAGCAGGAGCGGCAGCTGGTCCACGTAGTCCGCCGCTCGGCGGATGCGCCCGCCGTCCACCTCGATGATGGTCACGCCGTTCACGACGACTTCGCGATTGGTGACGGTCGGCACGAGCTCGCCCATGGGTCGCGCCTGCACGGCGGCGAAGAGCCATTCCGCGACCGCGCCCGACTCGCTCACGTGCACACTGCCGACGTTCAGGTAGACGTCGTCCGCCCAGGCGTGCACGGAGGTGACGTATCCGACGATCTCCTCGATGCCGCGGTACTGGAGCTGGCTCGCGTAGTCGTCATAGACGGCTTCGGGCCAGAAGAGCGCGACGATGGTCGCGGTGTCGGCCGCGACTAGCGCATCCATGAGCGAGCGCGCCAGCAGCTCGTTTTGGGATACGGCCTGCTCTCCGGTGGGCGCGCACGCTGCGAGGCCGGCGGCCAGCGCGCACACACACCGCCAGCGTCGCCGCGGTGCAGCCATGCTCAACGCTCGGGCTGGTAGTTCCCGAAGTTGACGTGCGAGATGCGCCACCCCTCGCCCACGCGGGCGAGCACCATGGTCAGGGGTCCGCGGCCCGCCGCACGGCGGTTCAGACGGTTGCCGAAGTACCAGACCGCGCCCACGACCGCACTCTCGCCGAAGTCGGACACCGTCACCTCTTCCAGCCACATCTCGCTCTCGGGCTGGAAGCCGCCCGACACGAAGCCGAGCCCCTCGAGATACCCGCGCACGGCGGCGTATCCCTGGATGAGCCCTTCGCGGTCCGACGGGAAGTAGGAGAGCGCATCGTCGTTGACGAAGAGCGCCGCAACCTGGTCGAGGTCGTAGGGTCGCCACATCGCGAGCCAGGCGTCTAGGAGCGCTTGAGTGGAAGCCGCACCCCCGCCGGCGACGGGCCGCGTCTCAGCGACATCGTCTCGCGGGAAGCGGGATCGATAGTCAGTGCGATCGAACCGCTCCGCGTTCTTCCACACCGACTGGACGGAGCGGAGGGCGCGGATATCCACGAGAGGGTCCTCGCGCAGCAGCACGAAGCTCACCGGCCGGCCGTGCGCGAGCGTGCCTTGTGTCGCCTCGATGCCAATGCTCCGGGCGGCGGTGCTCGTCGCCGCGACGATGGCATCCATCGGCGACAGCCCGCCGCCTATCACGAGCTCCTCGAGCTCCTCGTAGAGGGCCGGGAATGGATCATCGGGATGCGACGTGAAGTCGGAGCCGGCCGCAATCGCTACGCCCAGCTCGTTCGCCCGCCGGACGAGTGAGCGTGCAAAGGCGATGTCGCATCCGCCGGGTAGGTCGTACGGTAACAGGTCGCGACTCGCGTCCTGACGCACATAGGTTGCGAGCGTCGCATCGAGGATAGTTCCCCGCGACACCATTTCGCCGAAGAGCTGCGTGAAGACTGCGGACCCGGCGGTGAACGATCCGTACTGGGGCGTCATGTCGTGGTGATAGCGCGGCGGCACGGTGTTCATCGCTTCCCACGCGATGTCGCACACGTGCGAGACCACGTCGACGTCGCTCTGGATCACCTCGAGGGGCCGGGCCGGCACGACCATGCTGTGCGCCCACACCTGCATGCCCTGGCGGTGCGCCTCCTGCGTGATGCGAGCCACCTCGGCCGCTGCCAGGTCCGCGTGGATCTTGATGCCCGTGGCGTAGGTGCCCTTCGCCATGGCCACCGCGAGCGGGATGTCGCTTTGGGGCGTGATCGCCTGCAACCAGGGCACTTGTCCGGCGACGGCTCCCGCCGCTGCCGCCTGGGGTCGCGGGTCGGTCATGAACTGCGGCCCCGCCATGAGCGCGGAGTAGTAGACGTCGGGCGCGTCGATCTCCCCGAGACGCGAGTCGCGCGCCAACGAGGCGAGAGCACGCCCGTCGCCGGCCATGTCCCGCACCGCGGTCACGCCAGCGTACAGGAGCCGATACAGCTCGGCTTCCGCAGCCTCACGATTGGGCGATGTGCTCAGGTGCACGTGCGCGTCGATCAGACCGGGGATGACGTATCCGCCGCCGAGGTTGATGACGATGGCGTCGCGCGGCGCGGAGGGACCGGAGAGGAGCTCGCGACGGCTCCAGACGGTGACGATCTCGTTGCCACGAACGCTGATGGCCGCGTCCGCGATGGGCGCTCTCCCCGTGCCGTCGATGAGCGTGAAGCCGTGGAAGATCTCGAGCGGAGGCGCAGGCGTGACCTGTGCCGCAGCCGGCGGCGGCCCGCCTATCAGCGCGAAAATCGCGAGTGTCGCGACCACGAGTGCTTGTCGCATCATGATGTCGGCAATCTGGCCTGCGGGACCGAACCGGCAAAGCCCCCGACATCAGGGCCCGGCAGGATGGTCGGAACCGGCGCGTCTGCGAGGGCGGCGAGGGCTGCCCGGGTATCCGAGAACGCCGCTAGACGCTCCAGCGTACGGACGGTGGGTAGCATCATGGAGAGAGCCCCGGACGCGTGAGCAAGCAGCGCATCCGCGGGTGTGATCCAGCGCGCTTCGGTCACCTCACGTTCGTCCACCACCGCGGGCGCGTCGTGGCCCACACGCGCCGCGAAGAAGCGCGTGTCGTATCGGCGAGGCGACCGCTCCGGCGTGATCCAGTGCGCGAAGTAGGCGATCCCTCCGGCATCGATGCGCCCTTCGAGTCGGGCGAGCACCTCGGCGAACGTGGCGCGTCCGTCGAGCAGATCAGAACGGAGGTTGCGCGCGTCGCGGCCTGGATCCGTCCCCGGCAGGTCGCGGCGAGAATCGCTCGGATCGCGAGTCGTCTCAGCCCCGAGCAGGATGCCGGTCTCCTCGAACGCCTCGCGCACCGCGGCCACCCAGTAGGCGAGCGCAGGAGGGTGCCCGCCGACCAAGCCGAGGCGGGCGGCGGCGCCGTCCACGGTCAGCCCGTCGACCAAGTCGAGCACGTCCCCGGTGGAGTCCTCCGCGTCGACGAGCCCGCCCGGAAACACGAACGCGCCCGGCGCGAACACTGCCTGTAGGTTGCGCCTGAGCAGAAGCACCTCGAGTCCACCCGCGCCGTCGCGTAGCAGTACGATCGTGGCCGCAGGCCGCGGCGTGACCGGAGCGCTCAATGGCCGGCCGCCATGCCGTCCTTACGCGGATCGGAGCCGGCTCCCCAACCCCGCGAGAGCCGCAGCACCGCCTGGGCGCCGCCGAACGTCGTGTGCTCGGGCGGCACCAACTCGTGGCCCCGTGCGCCGAGCTCGCGTGCGACGTTCGGGTCGAGGCGTTCAATCGCGACCGAGCGTCCGTCGAGGTGGCGGAAGCGCGGCGCCTCGATCGCTTGCTGCACGTCCATGCCGAACTCGAGCATGTTCAGCAGCACCTGTGCGTGGCCCTGCGGCTGCATCGGCCCACCCATGACGCCGAACGCGAGCCAGGGCTCGCCGTCTCGCGTCACGAACGCGGGAATGATGGTGTGGAACGGCCGCTTCTTCGGCGCGAGGCGATTCGGGTGTCCGTGCTCGAGCGTGAAGCCGGCGCCTCGGTTCTGCAGTGCGAACCCCGTGCCCGGGACCACTACGCCCGACCCGAAGTACCCGGAAATCGAGTTGATGAAGGAGACCATGTTGCCTTCGGCGTCGGCGGCAGCCAGGTAGACGGTCTCGGAGTGCGTGGCGAAGCGTCCCGGCTCGGGGCGGTCGGCGGCGCGCCGGGCGTCGATGCTCTTGCTGCGGCCGATCAGATAGCCGGCGTCGAGCAACGCCGCGGGCGGCACCGCCATGCACGCTGGGTCGGCGACGTGCGCCGCGAGGTCGGCGAACGCCAGCTTCTTCGCCTCGATGAGCGTGTGCAAGTAAGCCGCCGAATTGTGTCCCATTGCGGCGACGTCGACGGACTCGAGCATGCCGAGCATCTGCAGCGCAGCGATTCCTTGTCCGGCGGGCGGAAGCTCGTGGAGCGTGTACCCCCTGTAGGTGACCGAGAGCGGGTCGACCCAGCGGACTTCGTGCCCGGCCAAGTCGTCGAGCGTCAGCCATCCGCCCAGCTCGCGAAGTCCTGCAACCACGCGGCTCCCCAGCTCGCCGCCGTAGAGCGCGCTCGGTCCCGCGTCAGCGATGGCTCGGAGCGAGCGCGCGAGGTCGGGATTGCGGAACCACGCTCCTGCAGTCGGGCTGCGGCCGCCGGCCAGGTACGTCGCGCGCGCGCCCGCATCGGCGCGCAGCAGGTCGACCATCCCCGCCCAATCGCGCGCAATGATCGGCGTGACCGGGAATCCCTCCTCGGCGATCCGGATGGCGGGCTCCAGCGCCTGGGCGAGCGACATGCGGCCGAAGCGCTCGAGGAGCGCCTGCCACCCCGCGAGCGCGCCCGGCACGGTGACCGAGCGCGCGCCGGTCGAGGGGACGCCTCGCGCACCGGCCGCCACCAGGCCGTCGACGTCGACGAGCGAGCCCGAGCGACCGCTCGCGTCGAGGCCGACCAGGCGCCGCTCCGCGGCCGACCAGACCAGCGCGAACGCATCCCCGCCGATCCCGGTCATGTACGGCTCTGTGACGTTCAGCACTGCCGCGGCGGCGACGATCGCGTCGGCCGCGGTGCCTCCCGACTCCAGCACGTGCAGTCCGGCGCCCGTGGCGAGCGGTTGGCTCGTCGCTACGACGCCGTTGGGCGCGTAGACCGTCGAGCGACCCGAGCTCACGTCGCCGACCTCGCGCGCCTAACTCGCGCGGTCGAGGACGTGCACCTCACCGGAGAAGAGGTCGCGCAGTCTGCCGACGTCCTCGAGCGATCCGTGCGGCTCCCCCCAGTGGATCGGAACGATCACGTGCGCGCCGCAGGCGGCCGCGGCCTTGGCTGCGTCGTCCACACCCATCGTGTAGTGGCCGCCGCACGGCAGAAAGGCCACATCGCAGCGTATCCCGAACATCGACGGAAGAAAGTCGGTATCGCCGGCGTGGTAGTACGTAGCGCCTCCGACCGTGAACACATAGCCGAGCCAGCCGTGCTCGGCCGTGTGGAACTTCTTGTCGACGTTGTGGGCCGGGACTGCGAGAATGTCGAAGCCCTCGAGCTGGAGCATGTCTCCGGGGCGCATGAAATGATCCGCGTCCGCGATCAACTTCTTCATGGAGGCCGGTGCCACGAGCACGGTGCCCGGCTTCCGCACGCGCGCGATGTCGGCCTCGGAGAAGTTGTCGTAGTGCGGGTGCGTGAGGAGCACGACGTCCGCCGCAGACCCCTCGGTGAGGCCCAGGGGATCGACGTGGATCTCGAGGCCCGCCCGGCGAATCCGGACCGACGAGCCGCGAAACCACGTGATGCCTTCGAGCAGGTCGCGCATGTGGGGGGCCGGGGAGGAGCAGCGTACCGGTGGCGCGCGGCGGAACGAGGTGCCAAGCTAACTGCCGCCAGAAGGCCGAAAAAGTGGCGCGACAGGCCGCTGGTCGGGGCGCCATACTGGCAGGGGACCGAGGCTAGATGCCGGATTCCCGCGGGGCGCCAGGGCGCGAAGTGGCGGGTTTTCGGGTGGCAAGGATCCTGCACCCGCCGCCTTCGGTGACGATCCATGAGAAGGATGGAGAAGGCTAACGACATGTCCGAGCGCTTCACGCTTCCGGTCCTGCCGCTGCGGGACACCGTCGTCTACCCCGGGGTGGCCGTGCCCATTTCGGCCGGCAGGCCCGGCACCGTCGAAGCCGTACAGGAAGCCCTGGACGGGGACCGTCGCCTGTTCGCGGTGGCGCAGAAGGAGAACGTGGATGACCCCACGCCAGAGTACCTGTACTCGGTGGGCACGATCGTGCGCATCATCCAGACGCATCGCGTGCGCGGTGGGGTGCAGCTCCTGGTCCAGGGTGAGGGGAGGGCGCAGGCGCTCTCTTATCAGTCCGAAGGACAGGCGATGCTGCATGCGGCGGTCCAGGAGCTGGAGCGTCTCAAGCCGCGCACTCCGGCCGACCCCGCGTTCCAGGCCCTCGACCGCGAGCTGCGTGACCGGGCCGCCGAGCTCGGCACGCGTCGCGGCGTACCCGCCGAAGCGCTCAATCAGCTGATCCAAGGAGTGGGCGAGCCCGGTCCGTTCTCCGACCTGGTCGCGTTCTACCTCGAACTCGGAACGCCCGAGAAGCAGCGTCTGCTCGAGCAGCTCGACGATGAGCAGCGGATGCGCGACTGCCTGCTGGCGGTCGAGCGGGAGCTCGCGCGCATCGACGCGCAGGAGGACATCCAGGCCAAGGTGCAGTCGGAGCTGGGCGAGCGGCAGCGCGAGATGTTGCTGCGCGAGCAGCTCAAGGCCATCCAGAAGGAGCTCGGTGAAGAGGAAGAGCGCGACGACGTCGAGGAGATGCGCCAGCGCATCGAGGCGTTGAAGCTCTCCGAGGAGCAGCGCACCGAAGTCGATCGCGAGCTGCGCCGGCTGGAGCGTACCAGCCCGCAGTCGGCCGAGTACCAGGTGATCCGCACGTTCCTCGAGTGGGTTACCGAGCTCCCCTGGAACGAGCGCACCGAAGAGAAGATCGATCTCGCGCTCGCCGAGAAGATCCTCGAAGAGGACCACCACGGACTCGACGACGTGAAGGACCGCGTGCTCGAGTTCCTCGCGGTCCGCAAGCTGCAGATCGATCGGGACAAGGAGGAGGAGGCAGAGGAGGCGCCGGCCGGAGCGACCGCCGTGGTGGCCGCCGCCACGGCGGAAGGTGCCGCAGCTACGTCGGCCCCCGCGCCGGTCGGGCCGAAGAGCAAGAAGAAGAAGAAGGAGGAGGACGACGGGAATGCCGATGACGCATTCTCGGGCCGCGGCCCCATCCTGCTCTTCGTGGGCCCGCCCGGCGTAGGCAAGACGTCGATCGCGCAGTCGATCGCGCGTTCGCTCGGCCGCAAGTACGTGCGCATCTCGCTCGGCGGGGCGCGCGACGAGGCGGACATCCGCGGACACCGTCGTACGTACGTCGGTGCCATGCCCGGACGCATCATCCAGGGGATGAGGCAGGCCAAGTCGAAGAACCCGGTCTTCCTGCTCGACGAGGTCGACAAGCTCGGCGTCTCGTTCCAGGGCGACCCCAGCTCCGCGCTGCTCGAGGTGCTCGACCCGGCGCAGAACTCGACGTTCGTCGATCATTATCTCGGCATCCCGTTCGACCTCTCCGAGGTGCTCTTCATCGCGACCGCGAACTACCTCGATCGCATCCCTGGGCCGCTGCTCGACCGCATGGAGCGCGTCGACTTCGCAGGATACACGGAAGCCGAGAAGCTCGAAATCGCCAAGCGCTATCTGCTGCCGCGCCAGCGCAAGGAGAACGGCCTCACCGACGACGAGCTGCAGATGACCGACGACGCCGTGCTGGCTATCGTGCAGCACTACACGCGCGAGGCCGGCGTGCGTCAGCTCGAGCGCGAGGTGGGCAAGTTCGCCAGGAAAGTCGCGCGCAAGATCGCGGGCGCGAAGCTCGACAAACTCTTCGCCACCGAAGCGGACGTGCGCGACCTACTCGGGCGCCCGCGTGTGCACCCCGAGCGCATGGCCGAAGAGGACACCGTCGGCGTGGCCACCGGCATGTTCTACACGCCCATGGGCGGCGACATCATGTTCGTCGAGGCGAGCATCATGCCTGGAGAGGGTGGGCTCGTCCTCACCGGCCAGCTCGGCGACGTCATGAAGGAGTCCGGGCGCGCCGCGCTCTCGTATGCCAAGGCCAACTGGGAGCGACTCGGGATCTCACGCGAGTCGCTCGAGAAGCGCGAGGTGCACATCCACGTGCCGGCCGGCGCGGTCCCCAAGGACGGCCCGTCCGCGGGCATCACCATGGCGACCGCGCTCGTGTCGGCCGTATCGGGCCGCAAGGTGCGCAAGGACATCGCCATGACCGGCGAGCTCACTCTGACGGGTCGCGTGCTGCCGATCGGCGGCGTGAAGGAGAAGGTGCTCGGCGCCGTGCGGGCCGGCATCAAGGAAATCATCCTGCCGAACGACAACGAGGCGGACCTCGAGGACATTCCGGACGACGTACGCGCGCAGATGAAGTTCCACCTGGCCGAGACGCTCGACGACGTCATCGAGGTGGCGCTCGCGGACGGGAAGCCGAGGCCGACGAAGGGTGCGTCCAACGGCGGGCAGCAGAAGCGGCGGGTCGGGCGGAAGAAGGGCGGCGAGAGGGACTGAGGGGGGGCGTCTTACCGCGGCAAATCGAACCGTCGTGACCTAACGGCTGCGCGCCAGCAGCGCCCCGAAGCCCGGCCGGTCGTGGGCCCGGTCCAGGCCATGAGCAGCCGCGGTCAGCCTACTCCACCTCCACCCCCCCCGCCGTCCCCGCCCGCACCGAGCCGATGACCGCCGCGACGGGCGCTAGTCCCCCGATCTCGTGCAGCAGCGTTGCCAGGCGGTCGGCTGGAAGCGAGATCAGCAGCCCCCCCGACGTCTGCGCATCACCCAGCAGCGTACGCGTGGTGCCGTCGACCGCGGGCGCGAACGCGACGTGCGCAGCCAGGTCGGCGAGGTTGCGCTTGGTGCCGCCGGGCACGTGACCAGCCTCCGCCAGCGCGCGCGCGCCGTCGAGCAGCGGCACGTCACTCGCCCGCAAGTGCGCCGCAACGCCCGACGCGAGCAGCATCCTGTGTAGATGGCCGAGCAGGCCGAACCCGGTCACGTCGGTCGCAGCGTTCGCGCCCGCCTTCGTCATCGCCTCGGCCGGCGCGCGGTTGAGCGTGGCCATGACGGCGACCGCGCCGTCGACGACCGCCTTGGGCGCCTTGCCCGCCTTGATCGCAGTCGCGATCACGCCGGAACCGATGGGCTTGGTGAGCACGAGCACGTCGCCGGGCCGGGCCCCCGCGTTCGTGACCATGCGGTCTGGATGCACCTCGCCGACCGCCACCATCCCGTACTTGGGCTCCTGATCGTCGAGCGAGTGACCGCCGAGGATCGGCACGCCGGCTTCGCGCGCCACCTCGCCGCCGCCGCGCAAGATCGTTTCGAGGATGCCCTCCCCCAGCAGTCTACGCGGAAAGCCGACCAGGTTGAGCGCGAAGAGCGGCCGCGCCCCCATCGCGTAGATGTCCGAGAGGGCGTTGGCTGCCGCGATGCGCCCGAAGTCGTACGGATCGTCGACGATGGGCGTGAAGAAGTCGGCCGTCACGACCATGGCACGGTCGTCGGCGATGCGGTACACCGCTGCGTCGTCGCCCGTCGAGTAGCCTACGAGGGCGGCGGGATCGTCCACCGGTGCGATGTGGCGCAGCACCTGCGCCAGCTCGGACATCCCGAGCTTGCAGGCTCAACCGGCGCCGTGGCTGAGCTGGGACAGGCGTATCTCGGGCCGCTTGTCCCGGGGCGCGTCGGCCATCGTCTCTCCGGGCTCGGGTGTGCGTTCCAGCAACACGATGGAGTGGGCCGCGCGCATCCGGAAGGACCGAGGAAACCGGCGCCGCGCCGAGGGTACTGGTCGCCGGACGCTCGGGACCGACCCGAGCGACGCCTGAGGAAGCGACCCAACGTGCCTGCCCCCGCACTCTCCGCTCGCCGCCTGCTCGCCGAGGAGCTCGCGCGCTCTGACGCCGAGATGAACCTCGTCCGTGCGGCGCTGCTCGTGGCGAAGGAGGAGTATCCACAGCTTCCCGTGGATCTCTACCTGGCGCGCCTCGATCAGGTGGCCGAGGAAGTGAAGGACCGGCTCGCGAACGAGACCGCGCCCCTGGTCGTGATGAACGAGCTGGTCGACACCCTCTTCCAGCGCCGCGGTCTCGCCGGCAACCGCAAGGCGTACTACGACCCGCGCAACTCGTTCTTGAACGACGTGCTCGACCGCGGCCTCGGCATCCCGCTCACGCTGGGTATCGTCCTGCTCGAGACCGGCTGGCGGCTCGGCCTCCCGCTCGAGGGCGTGAACTTCCCTGGCCACTTCCTGGTGCGGTACCACGGTGACGAGGTGTCGCTCCTGCTCGATCCGTTCGACGGCGGCAAGGTGCGCTTCGAGGACCAGGCCCAGGAGCTGCTCGACCAGGTGTACGGCGGCGTCGTGCGTCTGCAGGATGCGTTCCTGCGCACGGCATCGAAGCGCGAGATGATCCTGCGGATGCTCACGAACTTGAAGGGGCTCTACGCGAAGACGAGCGACTACGCGCGCGGGCTAGCCGCGGTCGAGCGCATCCTCATGATCACGCCGACCGCTCCGGCCGAGAGCCGCGCCCGGGGGGTGCTGCTCGCGCGCCTCGGGCGCCACGAGGAGGCCGCCGCTCAGCTGGAGGCGTACCTGCGCGTGGCGCCCACGGCCACCGACGCGCCGCGCGTCGAGGCGATGGTGCGCGACCTGCGTGCCGGCCGGGCGCTGACGGACGACGGCCTCGGGCTGTGACGGCCTCGTGAGCGACGAGGGACGCCGCGCACTGCGCGCGGCGCTGGAGCGTGCGGGGGCGGTGCTCGCAGACTACCACGGGGTGCCGCTCGCTCGGCACTTCGGGGATCCCGCCGCGGAGTACGACGCGGCGACGAAGCGACTCGCGGTATTCGACCGGAGCCATCGCACCCGCCTCTCGGTCACTGGCAAGGCACCCGGCAAGATGCTTTCGGGCGTGCTGAGCGGCCGGATGCCGTCGCCTCCCAAAGCTGTGGCGGCTGGCGTCTACGGCGGCACCTCGACGTACCACGCGGTGCTGACGCCCAAGGGGAAGATGATCTCGGACCTGTGGGCGACGTTGCTCGGCCCCGAGGATGCCGGGGGTTATCTGCTCGATGTGCCGGTTGCCGGCGCGCCGCCGCTGAGGGCGAGCTTCGCCAAGCTGCTGCCGCCGCGGTTCGCGGCGGTGGCGGACGTCTCAGGGGACACCGCGACCATCACCGTCGTGGGGCCCGAAGCCGCGGCAGCCGTCACGCGACTCGCGCTCGGACTGCGCGTCGAGGCCGCTGAGCTGTCGGCGCTCGCCGAGGGTGACTGGCGCACCAATGGCGCCCCGGCCGTGAGCCTGCGTGTCGAGCGCACCGCGGAAGTGTGGCCGGAGGCGTACTCGGTGACGGGACCCGCCGGCGCGGTCGCCGCGCTCTGGGCGGCGCTGGTCGACGGCGGCGCGCGCCCGGCGGGGCTCGCCGTGTGGTCGACGCTCCGCGTCGAAGCCGGACGTCCGGTGTTCGGCACCGACATGGATGAGGACACGATCCCCATCGAGGCGGGCATCGAGAACCGCGCGATCGACCACGCCAAAGGGTGTTACACGGGCCAGGAGGTCATCGTCCGTATCCGCGACCGCGGGCACGTCAACCGACACCTGCACCTGCTCGAGCTCGGCGAGGTGCCCACGCCGGCGAGCGGCACCGAGCTGCTCGCGGCGGACGGGAGCGGCAAGGTCGTCGGGAGGATCACGTCGGCGGTGGTGTCACCCCGCCGCGGCGGCGTGCTCGCGTTCGCGTACGTCGCGCGCGGCGTGGATCGCGCCCTGTTCGACGGACGCGAGGTGCGCGTCCCAGGCTGAGCGCTCGCGCTTCCCGCCGCCTGCTGAGGCGTTCCGCCCCCCCGCCGCGCGCTGCCCGCCGGACGCTGCCCCGGCCTTCCGCCCCCCGCCGACCGCTGCCCGCTGGCGGCCCCCGCGGCGCTCGCCGACCTCGGCCGCTCAGCCCCCGATCGCCGCCAACGCTGCCAGGATGTCTGCGTTCTCGGGACGGATGCGGTAGTTGACCTCCGTCATATTCCAGCGCACCACGCCCTCGCGATCTATGACGTACGTCGTCGGATGGGGGATCGCCCGACCCCGCGCGTCGTCCTGATTGAAGAGTCCATAGCGGCGGATGACCGCGGCGTTCTCGTCCGACAGCAGCGGGAGGTCGAGCCGGAGGCCGTCGTTCTCGGAGGCGACGCGGTCGACCATCATCTGCAGCTCCGCGGGACCGTCGGAGGAGACGGCGACGATGGCGGTGCCTGCGTTCTGCTCAGGCGTCAGCAGGCCTTGCAGCTCCCCGAGCTGCTGCGCGCAGTAGGGTCACCAGTGCCCTCGATAGAAGACGAGCACGACGTTCCGCTCGCCGCGGAAGTCCGACAGCGTCATGACAGGGCCGGAGAGCGAAGCGAGCGAGAAGTCGGGGGCGAGGTCTCCGACGCGAACACGCTCGAGGTCGGTCGGCGGTAGCTCGGTCCCGTCGACGGGTCCCAGAAGGACCTCGGGTGCCGCCTGAGGGGCATCCTGACCGGTATCCTGACCGGCGCAGCCCACGAGGGCCACGAGCATCGCCACCGTTGTCATGCGCATAAGGCTTCCTCCGGCCGACATGCTACCGCCCCGCGCCCGCGTTGGATAGTGCCGGGCTACCGCTTGGCAGTCCGGTGCGCCACGATGCGCGCGCCGTGCTCGCGGCCGTTCTCGATGAAGATCTTGTTGGCATCGTGTCCTGCCGCGATCACGCCCGCGAGGTACACGCCGGGCACGTTGGTCTGCATCGTGGTCGGGTCGTGCGCGGGGATACCTGTTGCGGCGTCGACCGTCACGCCGAGCTCGAGCAGGTGTGTGTGGTCCGCGCGCCATCCCGTCATCGCGAGCACGAAGTCGTTCGGGACTTCGGTGAGGTCGCCCGCATGCGGTGCTCCCGGCTCCGCGCGCAGCAACACCGAAGCGGGCCGGATTTCTGCCACCCGATGCCGCCAGTAGACCGGGATCTCGCCCTTGTCGAGTCGATTCTTGATGTCGGGAAGGACCCACGGCTTCACGCCGCGGTCGAGCCCCTCGCCGAAGTGCACCATGGAGACGCGCGCGCCGTTCCTGAACAGCTCGAGCGCCGCCTCCACCGCGGAGTTCCCCGCGCCCACCACGAGCACGTTCTGCCCGTAGTACGGAAAAGGCTCGCGGTAATGATGGCGGACCTTGGGGAGATCCTCCCCGGGTACGCCCAGTTCGTTCGGCCGGTCGAAGCTGCCCGTCGCGACCACGACGACGGCCGCGTCGTGCGTCGCCTCGAGGCCGCCGGCCCGCCGGGTGCGCACCTTGAACGCTCCCTCGCCACCCGACACGCTCACCACCTCTTCGTACTGCCGCACGTCGAGCCGCCAGTGCTCCACGACCCGCCGGTAGTAAGCGAGCGCCTCCCGGCGCGTAGGTTTCGGTTCGGGGATCGTGAAGGGAACCCCGCCGACTTCGAGCAGCACCGCGGTGCTGAAGAACGTCATGTAGTACGGGTAGCCGAGGAGCGCGCTCGTCACGCACCCTTTGTCGAAGAGCACGCACGACAACCCGGCCGACTTGGCGGCCGCTCCGACGGCGATGCCGCACGGGCCCGCGCCGACGACGAGGAGATCGAAGCGATCCGACATGGTCCGGGCGTAACCCTGCTCCTGCGGGGTGTTCCGGACGCCCCGGCGGAGCGGCACCCACCGCGGAGGCCTTGGCTATCTTTGGTCGTCACGAGCGTTAGCTCCGCGCCCGAGGTTCGAGTGATTCGATCGTCCGACGAGTCGGCTCGCAGTGCCCTTCCCGCCCTCGCCTCCGAGCTCGAACGCCGCTTCGAAGCGGGTGTGGCGGCGGCCTGGTCCGAGCGCGACTTCGAGACGCTCGCGCTCGCCGCGTTTCGACTCCAGTTCGAATCGATCGATGCCTATCGGGGCTTCTGCCAAGGGCGTGGGGCGACGCCCGCCACGGTGAGGCGTTGGCAGGATGTACCTCCCGTGCCTGCGACGGCCTTCAAGCACATCGACTTCGTCGTGGGTCGCGAGCGCGCGCCCGAGCTCACGTTCCGTACCAGCGGCACCACGCTCGGGACGGCCGCGCGAGGCCGCCACCTGGTGCCGCGGGCGTCGCTCCATCGTCACAGTCTGCTCCCGCCGTTCCGCGCGCACGTGCTCGCGGGCGTCGAGCGCATGCGCTTCCTGTCACTGATCTCGTCACCCGCCGAGCGACCCGACTCATCACTTTCGTACATGGTCGGCGCGGCTGCGGATGCCTTCGCGACTGAGACGCACTGGCTAGTCGACGGCACGGGTGGGCTCGATGTCGTCGGGTGGCACACGGCCGCCCGAGACGCAGCGAAGTCTTCCGAGCCAGTGCTGGTGCTCGCGACCTCACTGGCGCTGCTCCATCTCGTGGAGCGGCTGGAGACCGGGCCGGCGTCTAAGTTGCCCAAGGGGAGTCGCGTCATGGAGACGGGTGGCTTCAAGGGCTCCGCCCGCGAAATCGGTCGCGCCGATCTCCATGCTCGCGTCGAGTCGACGCTCGCGGTTCCGGCGGGCCGGATCGTCGCCGAGTACGGCATGACCGAGCTGCTCTCGCAGCTCTACGAGCCCGTGCTCATCGAAGGTTCGGGCGCGGCGGGCACGTACGTTCCCCCGCCGTGGCTCAGGGTTCGCGCGCTCGACCCGATGACGCTCGCCGAGCTTCCCGCCGGCGCCGAGGGGATTCTCGCGTTCTTCGACCTCGCCAACGCGGGCTCGGTGTGTCATGTGCTGACGGAGGACGTGGGGAGCGTGCACGACGGGCGCGTGCGCTTGAGCGGCCGGGTGCGCGGCGCAGAGCCCCGCGGGTGCTCGCTGGCAATGGACGAGCTGATGTCGCTGGCGAGGTCGGCGTCGTGACCGCCACGCCGACCCCTCGGCACATCGCCGACCTCGCGGCGGCCGTCCGGGCGACTTCGGCACAGCTGAAGCTGCGACCGTCGCGCGACGTCATCGCGGCGCTGGGCGCCGCGGGCTCGCGCCTCCTGGACCCAGGCGACCCGATCCGTGCCGAGGCGCTCGATCGCCTCCCCGAGTCATCAGGGCTCTCGCCCGCGATGTGCGTGGCGGTGCTCGACGGGATGGCGGCCGACTGGACGGCTGAGCGGCTGGAGGCGCTCGTCACCGCCGAACTGGGGAGCGCAGACGCACTCGATGGGTTCGTGACGGCCGGCCGCCGACGCAGCCTGGCGGTCGGCCCGTCACTGGCAGTGCAGATCGTCGCGGGGGGCGTACCGGGCGTCGGCGTGAACGCGCTCCTGCGCAGCCTGGTGGTCAAAGGCCCGACGCTGATCAAGCCGGGCCGCGGGGACCTCCTCCTGCCCACGCTGTTCGCCCGCGCACTCGCGGCCATCGACCCGCCGCTGGCAGACGCGCTGGCAGTCGTCTACTGGCCGGGCGGGAGCGTCGAGCACGAGGACGCCGCGCTGGCGCACGCCGACGTGGCGACCGTCTACGGTGCCGACGAGACGGTACGCACCCTGAGAGCCAGAGTGCCTGCCACCACCCGCTTGGTGGCGTACCATCACCGGGTGTCGGTAGGCCTCGTCGGCCGTGAGGCGCTCGCCGGCGAACGCATCGAGGCGACCGCCCGCGACGTCGCCGCCGCCGTGAGCGCGTACGACCAGCGCGGCTGCGTCTCGCCGCAGATCGTGCTCGTCGAAGAGGGCGGCGCCATGTCGCCGGCCGACTTCGCCGAGGCGCTGGCCCGTGCGCTCGCCGCCGCCGGGGAGCGCCTGCCAGCCGGACGTTTCGACGCCCGTCAAGCGTCTACGCTGCAACAGGCGCGCTCGACCGCCGAACTACTCGCGGTAGCGGCGGGCGGCCTGGTGCGGCACGGCCTCGCCTCGCCCTGGACGGTCGTCCTGGAGAGCTCGCCGCAGCCGCCGGTGCCCACCGCAGGTCGGTTCGTCCGCGTGCAGCCGATCGGCGACGCCGCCGACGCACGCGGAGCGCTCGCTCCGCTGGGGCCTCATCTCCAGACCGTCGGCGTCGCGGGCCTGGGAGCCCGACTCGAGAGTGTGGCGAAGGCGCTCGGGGAAGTCGGCGCGTCACGGGTGACGCCGTCCGCCGCAGTTGCCTACCCGCCTGCGTGGTGGCACCACGACGGACGAGGCCCGCTCCTGGACCTGGTCCGTTGGGTGGACCTGGAGCGGTGAGAGGGGGCTACTCCTCTTGGGTCGGCTGCTCCGCTCGCCAGATCACCATCTGGCGGCCGCCGCGGGGGTTCTCCTCGACTCGGACGGTGAGATAGTCGCCCTCGTCGATCCCCAGGTCCTCGCGCATCTCCAACGGGATCGTCACTCGGCCGCCCACGCCGACCACGACGTCGGTGTAGTAGAGCGTACGGTAGATGGCCATCGGATCTCCTCTCCTGCGTAACGCGTCTGGCGCGCAGAAGCGCGTAATCTAAGCGAACCCCTGGCCCTTCGGTACGGATCTGACACCCCTGAAGGGACTTAGACGTAGATTCGTACCCTGCGGAACCCGCGCCCGGGGCCGCACCTGAGGGGAGTCGACGGATGATCGGACAAAATGGCTTCGCGGTTCGCCTCAGTGGCGTCAGCAAGCGGTTCGGCAAGCGTACCGCGGTGTCCGACTTGGACTTAGACATCCCGCGTGGGATCGTATGCGGGCTCCTCGGGCCCAACGGATCGGGGAAGACCACCACGATCCGCATGATCATGGGGATTCTGAAGCCCGACGAGGGCACCGTCGCGCTCTTCGGGGCCGATCCGGACGTGACCCGGCGCACCAAGGTGGGCTACCTCCCCGAGGAGCGGGGCGTCTACAAGAAGATGAAGTGCCTCGAGTTCGTGACGTTCCTCGGGGAGATCCGCGGACTCGCCCGCGCGGAGGGAAAGCGTCGCGGGAAGGCGTGGCTCGAGCGCCTCGGCCTGGGCGAATGGGTCGACAAGAAGGTGGAGGACCTCTCCAAGGGGATGCAGCAGAAGGTGCAGTTCGTGGGCACTGTGCTGCACGAGCCGGAGCTGCTCATTCTCGACGAGCCGTTCAGCGGCCTCGACCCCATCAACCAGGACGTGCTCGAGGAGATCGTGCGGGAGCTGCGCGCGAAGGGAACCACCGTGCTCTTCTCCACCCACCTGATGGATCATGCCGAGCGGCTCTGCGAGCGTGTGTGCTTGATCTCCCGGGCGCGTAAGGTGCTCGATGCTGACCTGAAAGAGCTGAAGGCATCCGAGCGCAAGGGGATGGTGGCCGTCGAGTTCAGGGGCTCCGACGGCTGGCTGCGTGGCCCGGAGGTGAAACGCGTCGAGGCGGTGAACGACGGCTTCCACCTCGTTCTCGAGGACGGAGCGGATCATCAGGCGATCCTTCGGCGCGGCGTCGAGGCACGCGCGGAGATCCTCCGCTTCGATCTGGTCGAGCCGCGGCTGCACGAGATCTTCGTTCGCCACGCGGGAGTGGAGAGCGCCGGCGAGGACGGCCTACCGTCTGAGGCGGCCGGAGCGCGCGCATGATGCGGACCAATGTGTGGGCGGTCATCCGCCGGGAGTATCTGCAGCGCGTGCGCTCGAAGGCGTTCATCTTCACGACCATCGCACTGCCGATCTTCATGGCTGCGGTATTCATCTTGCCGGTCTTCTTCGCGAGCCGGAGCCAGGACGGCGAGCGCCGCCTCGCGGTCATCGACTCGACCGGGGTGCTCTACGAGCGCATCGCTTCCGACCTCGAGGCGAGCGGCTGGACGGTACGCTCGGAGTCGCCGGGCGCGGAGGCGGCGCTCCGCCGGAGTGTGGACGAGGGCGACCTGGGGGGCTTCCTGGTCCTGGGGGAGGGAACGCTCGAGACCGGGGAGTCGGTGCTGTATGCGGGTGAGCGACCATCGGCAGTGAATCGCTTGCTGCTCAGGACGACGGTCGGCCGCGCGGCACTCGAGCGTGGCCTCGAGCAGAGCGGCGTAGACGCCGCGGCTCTCATCCAGGGCGGTGAGCTGCGCATCGAGCTGCTGGCGTCGTCCGGCGCGGGCGCCGGCGATCCGGACTTCTTCGTCGCGTACATCGGCGCGTTCTTCCTCTACATCGTCATCCTGATGTACTCGGTGGCGGTCATGCGCGCGACGCTCGAGGAGAAGACGAGCCGCATCGTGGAGGTGATCGTCTCGTCGATGAAGCCGTGGCACCTCATGCTCGGCAAGATCCTCGGCGTGGGCGCCGTCAGCCTGACGCAGCTCGCCATCTGGCTCCTCAGCTCCGCACTGCTCGGCACGGCCGGCATTCCAGCCATGCTCGCGGCGCGGCCCGAGCTCGTGGAGCTCGGCCAGATCCGCGATGCGCTCCCCGGGATCGGCCTGGTGCTACTCTTCGTCGGCTTCTTTCTCTTCGGGTTCTTCATGTACTCCGGGCTATACGCATGCGTGGGCGCGATGTGCAACACCGACCAGGAGGCGCAGCAGGCGCAGGCGCCCGTGGTCGTCTTCGTGGTCGCGCCCATCCTGATGCTGATTCCCGTCATCGAGAGCCCCATGGCCGCGTGGTCGACCGGCCTCTCCCTCTTCCCGCTCTTCTCGCCGATCCTCATGTGGGCGCGTGTGTCCGGCGGGGGCATCCCTGCGTGGCAGGTCGCGCTCTCGTTCGTGCTGATGGCGCTCGCGGTACTCGCGATCGCGTGGCTGGCGGGGCGCATCTACAAGACGGGGATCCTCATGACCGGCAAGCGACCGACGCTGCCCGAGCTGTGGAGATGGGTGAAGGAGGCGTGAGCACCTTCGCGCTCTGGCTACTGGCGGCGAGCGTGCTGCTGCCGATCTACGCGTATGCCGGCTACCCGATGTTGCTCTGGCTGATCGGGCGTGGACGGGGTGTGCGCGGCGGTGCGACGGCGACGAGCGACGAGGCCTGGCCGCTCGTATCGATCAGCATCGCAGCCTACAACGAAGAAGCACAGATCCGCGAGTTGATCAAGAGCCTGCTCGCGCTCGACTATCCGCGCGACCGCCTCCAAGTCCTCATCACCTCCGACGGATCGACCGACGGCACCGACGCGATCGTGTCCGAGTATGCGGGCCAGGGCATCGAGCTCCTCCGCATGCCCGAGCGGGGCGGCAAGACCAAGGCCGAGAACGCGGCCTCGGAGCGACTGCGCGGTGAGATCATCGTGAACACCGACGCCTCCACGCGCATTCTACCTGCGGCGCTCAAACCGCTGATCGCGGCCATGCACGATCCGAAGGTCGGGTGCGCGTCCGGGCGCGACGTCAGCGTCGGCTCGGGCACGGAGGCCAACCGCGGCGAGTCCGGATACGTCGGCTACGAGATGGCCGTGCGGGACCTCGAGACCCGGGTCTCCGGGATCATCGGTGCGTCCGGGTGCTTCTACGCGATCCGCGCCGACCTGCACCGCCTCCCCCTTCCTGGCACGCTCAGCCGTGACTTAGCAGCCGCGCTCAAGGCGCAGGAGCACGGGTATCGTGCCGTCTCCGTGCCGGCGGCGCTCTGTCTCGTGCCGCGTGGCCAGTCGCTCCGGAAGGAGTACAGGCGCAAAGTGCGCACCATCGCGCGCGGGATGCGCACGCTCTGGTTCAAGCGCCAGCTGGTGAATCCGCTCCGCCAAGGCGTGTTCGCGTGGATGCTCATCAGCCACAAGGTGGTGCGCTGGGCGATACCTTGGGCGGGAGTGACGGGGCTACTCGCGCTGGTGCTGCTCGCGCCGGCCTATGCTTGGGCCCGTGTGCTCCTCGCGGTGGCGCTCGCCGTGATGGCCCTCGGCGCGATCGGGTGGATCCTGTCGGATCGGCCGCGCTTGCCGAAGGTGTTCTCCGCGCCCGCGTTCTTGATCGCGGGGAATCTGGCAGCTGCGCAAGCGCTACTGCGGGTGCTCGCGGGCGGCGAGGACGCGCTCTGGGAGCCGACGCGACGCGAGGTCGTGAAGGCAGAGGGTTGAGGAGGGGGCTCGCACCGGGTAGGTTCCGCGTGGGAATACCCACTGTGGGGAGGCACCCGTGCGAGAGTACGATGCCAAGCTGGATTCGAGGAAGCGCCTGACACTCCGCGATGCGGGATTCGAGCACTACCACGTGAAGGAGATGGACGACGGCACCGTGGTCCTAGAGCCTCGCGTGCTAGTCGCTCCCAACGCGTTGACCGCGAAGACGCTTCGCGAGGTGGAGGCGGGCAAGAACGTGCGGGAATTCGCCTCGCCGGAGGAGCTCTTCGAGGACCTCGACGACTGATTGCGAGCCGACCGCCCCTCCGGCCCGCTCGGAGCGCCCAGTTCAAGCGCGATTACAAGCGGTGCCGCAGGCGTGGCTACGCCATGGCCGAACTCGATGCCCTCATGCGCAGACTCATCGCGCGGGAGGCGCTCGAGGCCAAGCACCGGGATCACGAGTTGGTCGGACCCTGGAAAGGCCACAGGGACTGCCACGTGCGAGGCGACTGGCTACTGATCTACCGGGTGCATGACGACGTGATCACGTTCGAGCGGACCGGCAGCCGCAGCGACCTGTTCACGTGAGCTTCGGTGGCGGCGACCCCTACACCCCGACCTACCGCTGGAAACCGTCTACCGCCGATCTGGCAGCGTCGACCTCAGGAGCGAGGACAGCTGACGGTCGTCCATGCCCCGCGCCTTGGCGATGCACTCCTCGTAGCTGTCCTCGATGATGATCACGGTCGTCATCGTGGACTCGCCCTCACCGTCCGGCCCGGCGGCCCGGTCGAAGCGAAGCCGTCCGCGGAAGCTCAGGGGCCGGCGCGGGTCGTCGGCGAACTCGAGGTAGGCGTCCCAAAGCAGCCCCTCATGGGCGATGGTGCCCACGTGTACGCCGACGGGCTGGCTGACTGACCGGCTGGGCTGGGGCGCGCTCATGCGTGCTAGGATAGGGCGGCAGGGCGTCGAAGTTCAACACCCGCGAGCACTTCGACGGGCATCCTGCAAATCGAGGATCGGCTCCTCGATATGCCGCTCGTGGGCCGCGCCGAAGAGCTCACTTCTCCTTCAGCAGCCTCCGGGTCGCGCGCAGCGCCTCGCGCATTTCGCGCAGCTCGGAGTTGCCCAGCGCCTCCCCACCGTACCTGGCCCTGAGGTACAGGTCGACCACGCGCTCGGCGGGCGGGGCGGCCGAGGTGCGCTCACGGCGGACACGTTGCGCGAGCGCGAGCGGCGTCAAGCCGGGTGCCACCGTGAGCCCGTTGCGCGCGCACGCGGTGCGCAGCTGGAGGTACATCGCCGTGGTGGGAGTCATCGGGCCGCGGCCATGTCGCGCCCATGAGAAGCCCGCCAGCACGATCAACACGAACAGCGCGATGATCCAGCCGTTCCGCACGACTCCCGGGGACGTTCCGGAGCCGCCGCCGGCGGCGGTCGCGCGCTCATCGAAGAGCTCGGCGAAGATGCCTACCTGCGACTCGATGTCGTAGTCGAGCACCCACTTGTTCCAGCGGTGCTGGAGTGCGTCGAACCAGATGCGTCCGGGCCGGAACCAACTGGAGACGACTTGTGCACTGGCGACGCCGGGAGGCGTGGGATCGAACGTCACCCACCCGAATCCGGGGAACCAGACCTCGACCCACGAGTGCGCCTCGTTCTGCGTGACCACGAGATAGTCGCCGACCGCGCTCCACTGCCCGCCCAGGAACCCGTTCACGTTGCGCGCCTGGATGCCGACGCTTCTGAGCAGCATCACCATGGCGGTGCTGAAGTACTCGCAGTGTCCCGTGCGTCGCTCGAAGAGAAAGTGCTCGAGGCTCGTTTCCGCCGCCGTGCGCGGCAGGTCGCGCGTGTATTGGAACGTGCGCAGATAGCTCTCGATGGCCTTGGCGCGGTCGTAGCGGTTGTCGAGCCCCTCCGTGATGGAGTCAGCCAACGCAGGGATGCGCGGATCGAGCCGGGGGATCTGCAGGAAGAATCGGTCGTTCGGCGTGTAGCCTCTGCGGGCTTCGCGCAGGGCCTCGGGTGACGGACCCGACGTCGGCGACACGGCCGTGTACACGGGCGCCACGGAGCCCCAGTAGATGTAGTCGCCCGCGTTGTCGAAGAGCGGCTGGATGCTGTTCTCGGCGTCGAAGTCGATGGCCGGATGCAGCGCGAAGAGCACACGCACGTCGAGGGGCGATCCGTAGATGCGCTGCTCGATGCGTTCGGCGCCCCAGCGCTCCTGGTACCACTGGGTAGGTCCCCCAGAAGGCGGCATGCCGCCGGTCCGCGTCCAGCGCACGCCGTCGAAGCGATCGTAGGAGCGGCCGCGCCAATGGAGGCCGCCGATGTCGGCCGGCTCTCCGCCCGGGAACTCGACGCGCAACACGATCTCGGGGTTGCCGGCGATGGTCGACCCGTGCTCGCCGATCGAGATCTCGTCGCTGAAGCCGGCGATCGACGTCGCGAGCACCTCCCCGCGCCCGGCCCAACCCTGCGACACGCGCGGGAACGTGACGAACACGGCCATCGCGATCAGGAAGATCACGCCCGAGAGGGTCCCGGTCGTGATCACGAGCCCGCGCCCGATTGCAACCTCCCGTACCCCGTACCGCTCGGCCTTGCGGCGCACCAGCCCGATCATGAGCGCGTACGTGCCGAGCAGGATATACGCTACGAAGGCGACCAGGAACACTACGCCAGGCCGGTAGGCGGTAGAGGCCAGGACGAGCGCGAAGGAAAGCGCGTACATCCGAATGTCGTTGGGCGCGTCGAGCGAGCGCAGCGCCTCGGCGGAGAGCAGGAGCAAGAGCAAGTCGACGACCGGAATGACGACGTCGTCTCGCACGACGAACACGTGGAAGAGCGCTCGCGCGACCAGCAGCGCAGCCAGCGGGAGCCAGACGCGCTCGAGTCGCGCGGAGAGCGCCGGGTCGGGGTGCCACCAGAGTGCGGTGAGGAGCGCTCCTCCGGCGAGCACCGCGGCGATGGGCTCGAAGCCTGCGCCTCCGGCGAAGCCGATGAGCCCGGCGAGGCCCATGAGGACCGCGAGGCGACGGTGGAGTCGGCGGAGGTTCATGCCGCCGCCGTCGCGCTCGGTGCCGCGGCCGTCGTGCTCGGTGCCGCGGCCGTCGTGCTCTGCGCCGACGCCGTCGTGCCGGTGGCCTCGGATGCCGTGGCCGCGACCGAGTACACGTCACCGTAGCCGCCCCGGCCACTCCCCACCGCCACCAGCAGGCAGGACGACGCCGGAACGGGCGGCTCGGGCGCCGCGTCGCCGAGTGCGAAGTCGACGCGCGCGAGGAGGTCGAGCGCGCGCTCCAGGTGTGCCGTCCCGTCGCCGGGCTCGAGCAGCGCGGCGCCGGCAACCAGAGCGAACGGGCGTCGTTCGGCGAGTGCGCCGGCCAGGAGCGCGGCGGCCACCTCGACCGCGACCTCGGCGGGCTCGCCCGGCTCGGCGCGTGTGTCGAGCACGACCCAACGGGTCGACGACCCGTCGCGCTCGTAGTCG
Source organism: Gemmatimonadota bacterium (assembly GCA_016873995.1). GTDB lineage: Bacteria > Gemmatimonadota > Gemmatimonadetes > Longimicrobiales > Gaopeijiaceae > UBA2982. Next base: position 38,764 of record VGVR01000005.1, on the reverse strand, counting down.
CGCACGACGGGCTCACGTGAGCGCGCGGAGGAGCGCCAGTGGATGTCCTTGGGGTCGTCACCCGGCCGGTAGGCGTGCAGGCTGCGGTAGTCGCCACGGGCGCCGACCACGCCCTTCGCCGCGGCACCGGTGCGGGTCTCTCGCCCGGCGCCGCTCATGGGCGGGCGGACGCGGCGGTCAGTACGCGGATAGACCACCACCTCGCCCGGGATCTCGACGTCGCGCTCCTTGCGGAAGAGCCCGAACGGGAAGGAGGTCGAGAGCGTGACGGTGCCGAGCGGATGGATCCCACGCCTCACGAAGCCGTTCACGGACCGCGCCGTCGCGGACGCCCGCCCAGGCACGTGCGCAACGAAGGCGCGGTTGGGCAGGCCGACCTCCAGGATCTCCACCGCGAGGCTCGGCAGGAAGCGCTTGAGGTTCGTCAGCTGGTAGACCAGCCGCAGGTCCTGCCCGACGGTCACGGTGTGGAACGCGCCCCGCTCGACGCGCACGTCGCGGATGGTCTGCTCGGAGAGCCAGCTGCTCACGCAAATGAAGCCGACCATCGCGCCCATGAGCAGGTAGAGCAGGTTGTTGCCGGTGTTCATGGCCGCGAGCCCGACCGCGATCGACCCGAGCGTGAACGACAAGCCGAACGAGGTGAAGTAGATGCGCCGCCAGGCGCGGAGCGCGCGCCACGCCCGCTTCAGCCCGCCGAGCACAGCGGTTGCGACCCGTCGCGCACCCGACGTGGCGCTCACGCGTGCACGCGCACCGGTCGGCACCTCACACCGGCGCCTCGATCTCCTCGAGCAGCCCCTCCAGGATCGCCGCGGCTTCCTCGTGCGCGTCGAGCGTCGTGCCGGATGCCCCCGCCGGCAGGATCCGGTGCGCGAGGCACGGCACGGCGAGCGAGCGCACATCGTCCGGCACGAGATACGTGCGCCCCTGCGTGAGCGCGAACGCCCGCGCCGCCCGGTAGAGCGCCATGTTGCCGCGCGGACTCACGCCCATGCGCAGCTTGGGCGTCGTGCGGGTCGCGGTCACGATGGCCATCAGGTAGTCGAGGATGGCCGGGTCGACCTGCACTTCGTCGATGCGGTTCTGCAGCTGCAGCACCTGCGTCGGCTGCAGCACGGTCTGGAGGCGCTCCATGACGGGCTCGTGCGCGGCGTCCTCGGCCAGGATGCGCCGCTCGGCCTCGTCGTCCGGATAGCCGATGGTGATGCGCATGAGGAAGCGGTCGAGCTGGCTCTCCGGGAGCGGATAGGTCCCGTGGTGCTCGAGGGGGTTCTGCGTGGCCATCACCAGGAACGGCTTCGGCAGCTCGAACGAGCGGTCGTCGATGGTTACGGTGCCCTCCTGCATGGCTTCCAGGAGGCCGCTCTGGGTGCGCGGCGGGGCCCGGTTGATCTCGTCCGCGACCACGACGTTGGTGAAGATCGGCCCGGGGCGGGTCTCGAACGTGGCGGTGAGCGGGTTGTAGACCGACACGCCGAGCACGTCCGAAGGGAGTAGATCCGCGGTGAACTGGACCCTGCGGAAGCCGAGGCCGAGGGTCTTGGCGAGCGCCTGGGAGAGCGTGGTCTTGCCGACTCCCGGCACGTCCTCGAAGAGCACGTGGCCGCGTGCGAGCAGGGCGGACAGTGCGAGCCGCACGACCCCGCGTTTGCCGTGGAAGACCTTCTCCACCTCCTGCACCAGATGGTCCAGGAGCTCGAGCGACGGACGAGCCTCGCGAGTGGGCGCAGTAGCGCTCGAATCTGGCATGGCCGCGGTACCCTATCGCTCCGAAAAATGTTCGCAAGATGCCCGAGGAAAGGCGCCTCGGATGCTACCTTGACCACCCCCAGTATCGCCAGGTAGTTTCAGGCCGCTCAGGGGCCATGTTCCGATTCGTCACAAGCGTTCTGCCCGTAGCGGAAACACCCCATTTCGCGCTTCGAGTCCCGAGTTGCGACGCTTCGTTTCAGGAGCACGGCTGCGGATGAAAAAGAACTGGCTGATCGGTGGCCTGGCGGGAGTTCTTGCGCTCGCGGGTGTCGGATTGGTCCAGGGCGGTGGTGCGGAGGGTGAGGGCGAAGCGGCAGGTGGACAGCCGATCGCGTTCCCGCACAACCTGCACGCCGGCAGCGAAGAGGGTCAGGCGAACATGAACTGCATGTTCTGCCACTTCTCGGCCGAGCGCTCGGTCGACGCGGGGATCCCCCCGGTCTCGACGTGCTGGGGGTGCCACCAGGTGATCACTGGCCGGAACGCTCCCGCGGAGGTCGCCAAGATCGAGGAGTACGTGGAGAGCGGGGAGCCCATCCCATGGGTCCGCATCTACAAGATCTCCGACCACGCGCACTTCCCGCACATGCGCCACATCGCCGCAGGCCTCCAGTGCCAGCAATGCCACGGCGAGGTCCAGACGATGGGCGTGCTGACCGAGCGGAGTCCGGTCTGGGGTGGGGCGAACATGGGGTGGTGCATCGACTGTCACCGGCAGCCGAACGAGCAGGGCGTGCAGCAGGCTTCGACCGACTGCGCGGTCTGTCACTACTGATGGTTGTCCTTCTCATGCCTGTCTTTCCGTTGCCGACGAGGGCGTAAGTGTCGAGAGATCTCGCAGAGCGCCACGACGGCATCCTCCGCCGCGACTTCCTGAAGGTCGTCGGCGTCACGGGCGCCGGCGCCACCATCGCCGGCTGTTCCACGGGGGATGTCGAGCGCCTCCTCCCCTACGTGGTGGCCCCCGAGGAGATCACCCCGGGCGTCGCCACCTGGTACACGACGGTCTGCCGCGGCTGCGCCGCCGAGTGCGGCATGTGGGTGCGTACCCGCGAGGGTCGCGCGGTCAAGATCGAAGGCAACCCGACGCATCCGGTCTCACAGGGCGGGATCTGCTCGCGCGGCCACGCCACGCTTCAGCACCTCTACAACCCGGATCGCTTCCACGGCCCCATGATCCGGGAGGGCGACACCTTCCGGCAGGGCACCTGGGACGAGGCCGAGCGGCTCCTGGCCGCTAGACTGCGCCGAGCTGCGAGCCCGACGAACACGGTGGACCGCGGCGACGTGGTCGTCATCGCGGGTCACACCGGTCCGACCATGAGCGGCCTGATCGACCAGTTCGTCGCGGTGCTCGGCGCCACGCGCGTCGACTACGACGCGGTCACCGATGCCCCGATGCTCGAGGCCGCGCGCATCGCCTACGGTACTGCGACCGCGCCCCGCTACGACATCGGCGCGGCTAGCCTGCTCGTGTCGTTCGGCTACGACTTCGTCGACACGGGCTCCTCCCCGGTCGAGCACAACAAAGGCCTCGCGCGCATGAGCGGGGTGAACGACGAGAGCCACGCCAAGGGAAGGTTCGTCTTCCTCGGCCCGCGGCTTTCGCTGACGGGCCAGAATGCGGACGAGTGGATCCCGATTCGGCCCGGCTCCGAGGCCGCGATCGCGCTCGGCATCGCGTCTGCGATCGCGACCCCCGAAGCCGCGGGCCCCTACGCCAACCTGCTACAGGCATACAGCCCCGCGGCGGCTGCCGAAGCGGCGGGCGTGAGCGAAGAGGCGATCGTCTCGCTCGCCGAGCGCTTCCGCTCCGAGGGCCCGAGCCTCGCGCTCGGCCCGGGCGTGGGTGCGCACCACAGGAATGCGACCGCCGCGAACCTGGCCGTCATGATCCTGAACCACGTGGCGGGGAACGTCGGCCGCACGGTGCACTACGAGGCGCAGAGCTCCGCGGCCACGAGCCGGATGGGCGACATGGCGTCGGCCATCGAGGCGATGTCCGCCGGCCGTATCGGCGTCGCGATCGTGCACGGCACCAACCCGGCGTATTCGCTGCCGGCCCAGACCGGCTTCCGCGAGGCGTTCGAGCGCGTGCCGTTCAAGGTCTCGTTCGCGTCGGCGATGGACGAGACGTCCGCGATGGCGGATCTGATCCTCCCCGACCAGCACTTCCTGGAGTCGTGGGGCGACTCGATGCCGCGCCCGGGCGTGCTCGCGATCCAACAGCCGGTCATGTCGCCGGTGTCGACGTTCGACTCCAAGCACTCGGGCGACGTGATGCTGGCGGTGATGCGCCTCGTCGCTGCGGCTCCGCCGGTCGCTCCGGCTCCTGCGGCCCCGGGCGCACCCGCGGCCGCGCCGGCCCCTGCGAGGGCAGCGGCCCCCGCCGCCGCGACGTTCTACGAGTACCTGCAGTCCAGTCACCGCGCAGCCTACACGGACCGGACCGTCGACTTCGACACCGCGTGGCGCCAGGCGCTTCGCATGGGCTATGCGCAATTTGCGTCGCCGGCCGCCGCGTCGCCCGCGCTGCGCGCGCCGGACCGCGCGCTCTCGTTCGACGTCCCCACGTTCGACGGCAGTGGCGACCTGACGCTGCTCGTGCACCCGTCGTCCCGCTTCGGCGGCGGTGAGTTCGCCAACTCCGCGTGGATGCAGGAGCTCCCGGACCCGGTCGCGAAGATCGTCTGGCACTCCTGGCTCGAGATCAACCCGGCCACCGCGGCCGCGCGCGGCCTCGTGAACGGCGACATCGTCACGCTGGCCTCGCCGCACGGCTCCGTCGAAGTGCCGGTCTGGCTCTACCCGGGGATCCGCGAGGACGCCGTCGCGCTCGCCATGGGCACGGGGCACACCTCCATGGGCCGTTACGCGGACAGGCACGGCGTGAACGCCGTCGACCTGCTCCCGGGCACGCCCGAGCAGCCCTCCGGTGCCATGGTGACGGTCGCGACGACCGTCACGCTCGAGCCGACAGGGCGCGCCATGCGCCATGCCACGGTCGACGGCGCGAACGGCGACCAGCACGACCGCCCGATCGCACCGGCCGTACAGCTGGCGCTGCTCGGCGAGACCGCCGAGGCGGCGGAAGAGGAGCACGGCGAGCTGATGGAGCTCCAGGCAGGCGGCGGGTTCATCCCGGTGCCGGCCGAGGACGGGAGCCCCGCATCCTTCCCGCTCCCGGGCTCGCGGTACGGCGAGTACGCCAACGCTCACGAGGGCCCGCGCTGGGCCATGGCGATCGACCTCGACAAGTGCACGGGGTGCAGCGCGTGCGTCACCGCCTGCCAGGCCGAGAACAACGTGCCCTGGACCGGCGAGGACCAGGTGCGCATGGGCCGCGACATGATGTGGATCCGCATCGAGCGCTACTACGAGCACGTGGACGCGACGCAGGCGAGCGACCTCGACATCCGCTTCCTGCCGATGCTCTGCCAGCACTGCAACAACGCGCCCTGCGAGCCAGTCTGCCCGGTGTTCGCCACGTACCACACGCCCGAGGGCGTGAACGCGCAGGTCTACAACCGCTGCGTCGGCACCCGCTACTGCGCGAACAACTGCCCGTACAAGGTGCGCGTATTCAACTGGTATCGGTACACGGACGCGATTCCCGAGCCGCTCAACTGGCAGTGGAATCCGGACGTCACCGTGCGCGACAACGGCGTCATGGAGAAGTGCAGCTTCTGCATGCAGCGCATCCGCGAGGCGGAGAACCGCGCCGCGCTCGAGGACCAGCGCCCCGTGCGCGACGGCGAGATCGTGCCGGCGTGCGAGCAGAGCTGCCCGGCCGAGGCGATCGTCTTCGGCAACATCCGTGACCCGAACGCGCGGGTGACGCAGGTGGTCGCGAGCGAGCGCACGTACCGCGTGCTCGACGCCATCATCAACACGCAGCCGGCGGTGCAGTACCTGCGGAAGGTCACGTTCCACGAAGTCGCGGCGGCGGAGCACTGATGGCCACGACGGAGAAGGAGATCGTCAACAGGGGCGCGCTGGCGCACCCGGATCTCACTCGTCTCGACGACGTCAACCGCGACGTCCTCAAGATGCTCACCCGGCCCGGCAAGGGCTGGTGGATGCTCTTCGGCGCCGCGGCGGCTGGCGTCGGTCTGTTCGTGACGCTGTGGGCGTACCAGATGATCCGGGGGATCGGCGTCGCGGGCCTGACCTCGCCGGTCGGCTGGGGCGTGTACATCACCACCTTCGTGTTCTGGGTCGGTATCGCGCACTCGGGCACGCTGATCAGCGCGGTGCTCTTCCTCTTCCGCGCGCCGTGGCGGCAGTCGATCTACCGCGCCGCCGAAGCCATGACGGTCTTCGCCGTCATGACCGCCGGGCTCTTCCCGCTGATCCACGTAGGCCGCGTCTGGCACGCGTACTGGCTGATCCCGTACCCGAACTCGCGGTTCCTCTGGCCGAACTTCAAGTCGCCGCTGGTGATGGACGTATTCGCGATCACCACCTACTTCACGGTGTCCGCGACGTTCTTCTACTTGGGGTGCATCCCGGACATCGCGGCCGCGCGTGATCGCGCGACCGGATGGCGCAAGCATCTCTACCGGATCATATCGCTCGGCTGGCAGGGCACCGACGCGCAGTGGCATCACTTCGGGAACGCCTACGTGTTCCTGGCCGCCTTGGCGACGCCGCTGGTGCTCTCCGTGCACTCGGTCGTGTCGTGGGACTTCGCCCTGGGCATCGTGCCCGGCTGGCACACCACGATCTTCGCGCCCTACTTCGTCGCCGGAGCCATCTTCTCCGGCCTGGCCATGGTCATCACGCTGGTGGTGCCCATGCGGAAGATCTTCGGGCTCGAGGCGTACCTGACCACGAAGCACTTCGACGCGATGGCGAAGCTGATGTTGCTGACTTCGCTGATCGTGTTCTACGCGTACCTGTCCGAGTTCTTCCTGGCCTGGTACAGCGGTGAGGAGGTTGAGCGCACCGCGTTCTGGAACCGCGTGTTCGGCAACTACTGGTGGGCGACGTGGACCATGCTCACCTGCAACGGTCTCGTGCCGATCATCCTCTGGTTCAAGCGCGTGCGGCACTCGATCCCGGCGCTCTTCATCGTCACGATCTTCATCAACATCGGCATGTGGTTCGAGCGCTACGTGATCGTGGTCGTGTCGCTCTCGCACGAGTACGAGCCCTTCGCCTGGGGCGTCTACCGGCCTTCGTTCGTCGAGATAGGGATTCTGATAGGGTCCTTCTGTTGGTTCGGCTTCTGGTTCCTGCTCTTCACGCGGCTGCTCCCGCCCGTCGCGATCCAGGAGCTCAAGGAGGTCATGCCTCCGCCGCTCCGTAAGAAGAAGAGCTTGGAGGGCGCACACTGATGAGCACCGCAGTGAGCAGTCCAGGCGGTCAGAATAGTGGAGTCCTCGCCTCGTACGAGTACCTCGACTCGACCGTGGATGCCATCGAGCACCTGCGGAAGGCGGGCTTCAAGCCGCAAGCGTACGCGCCGTACCCCGATCACCACATCGAGCACGCGCTCGGCTACGGCCGCAGCCCGGTGCGCGTGTGGACGCTCTGCGGCGGCCTCACCGGCGCAGCGACCGGGCTCGCGTTCCCGACCTGGACCAGTCTCGACTGGCCGCTGGTGGTGGGTGGGAAGCCGATCGTGTCGATTCCGCCCTACGTCATCTTCACGTTCGAGTTGATGGTGCTCTTCGGCGCGCTGTCGACGATCATCGGCATCTTCGTGCTGAGCCGGCTCCCCGCCATAAAGCCGGCCGTGCTCTACGATCCCGAGTTCACCGCCGGCCGTTACGGCGTCTACGTCGAGGCCGACGGGGCGCGGCTCGACGAGGCGCGCAAGATCCTGAAGGCGCAGGAGCCCATCGAGATGCGCGAAGGAGCCAAACATGCGTAAGGCCGCGTTGTGCGCGCTCGCGCTCCTGACGCTCGGGGCGTGCAAGCCGATGGACGACGCGCTCGTGCTCGTGTTCGGTCGCTCCATGCGCGACCAGCGCTCGTTCGACCCCTACGAGAACACGCATCCCGCTCCGGTCGGCTCCGTCGCGTTCGCGTACGGCAACGCACCGGCGGCCGAGGGCGAGTTCAACGTCGGCCAACCGGAAGGCGTCGACATTCCGCCGTTCACACAGCTCGACCTGGGCGTGCCGGGCGTGGGCGGCCCCGCCATCCAGGGAATGGTGAACCCCACCAACCCGACCGACCCCGAGTCGCTCGCGCGCGGTGAAGAGATGTACATGCGGGTGTGCGTTGTCTGCCACGGCCCCGCGGGCGTCGGCACCGGCGCGTACATTGCGGCGCTCCACCCGGTGCTGCCGGCATACAACCTGTCGGGCCCGCAGGTGGCCGCGTACAGCGACGCGTACATCTACGCGATGATCCGTGTCGGCCGAGGCCTCATGCCCGAGTACGGGAGCCGCATCTCCCATTTCGACCGCTGGCACATCGTGAACTACGTGCGCCAGCTGCAGCAGCGAGCGGGGAACTGACCATGGCAGGCATGCACGCACCTTCCGAGGTCCAGGTCCGCTATCTGCCGCGCTCCAGCACGGCCAACATGATCGTGGGCGCGATGTTCGTGATCGGGCTCGGCGCGTTCGTCGTGCGGCTCGGACAGGACTCCGCGTCCGCTTGGACGAGCTACGTGTCCAATTGGCTCTTCTTCACGAGCATAGCGATTGGCGGCGTATTGCATGCGATCGCCACGTGGATCGTCAAGGCGAAATGGAACTGGTCCACGCGCCGGGTCAGCCAGTCGTTCGCGGCTTTCTTGCCGATCTCGTTCGTTCTCCTCCTGCCCATGTTGGCGCTGGGAGGCGACTACTTCCCGTGGGTCGCGTTGATGGAGACGGACCCCATCGTCCAGAACAAGGCCGCGTGGCTCAACCTGCCGTTCCTGGTGACGCGCCAGATCGTGTTCGTCGGGCTCATGTTCGGGATGGCGCTGTACTTCGTGTACCACGCGCTGCGCCCCGACATGGGGCTCTCGCAGGAAGCTGCCGGCGGCGACTCCGCTCGCTCCGGTTGGCGTGAGCTCCTGACGCAGAACTGGAGAGGTCAGGAGCAGGAGGAGGTCGCGAGCTATCACCGCATGACCACCATCGCGCCCGCGTTCGTGCTCGTGTACGCGGTGGCCATGACCGTAGTCGCGTACGACTGGATCATGTCGCTCGAGCCGCACTGGTTCAGCACCATGATGGGCCCTTGGTTCTTCGTGGGCGCCCTGTGGGGTGGCACCGCGGCGACCGCGCTGTGGAGCGTCTACCTGCGCACGCAGGACAAGGCGTTCGAGCAGGGGATCGGCCTCCAGCAGCGCTGGGACCTCGGCAAGCTCTGCTTCGGGCTCACCGTGTTCTGGACCTACCTCTTCTTCGGCCAGTACATCGTCATCTGGTACGGCAAGCTGCCCTGGGAGCAGGCGTGGATCATCCGCCGCTCCGGCGAGGAGTGGGGTGCCTACTCGGCCACCGTGATCGTGCTCTGCTTCGTCATCCCGTTCGCGGGGCTCATCGGACGCAAGCCCAAGATGAAGCCCGCGCTACTGGCGACGTTCACCTCCGTCATCCTGCTCGGCCTCTGGCTCGAGCGGTACGGGATGGTAGCGCCGTCCCTGCACCACGAGGGCGACCCCATCTTCACCATCTGGCATCCCCTCATCGGGCTCATGTTCCTCGGCCTGTATGTCGGGGCCGTGCGGTGGTTCCTGCAGACGTTCCCTGCCATGCAGGTGTGGCAGCCCATGGTCGACCCCGAGACCGTCGAAGCCGAGCTCGCGGATACGCGGGCCGGCGCCTCCGCGAAGCAGCGCGCATGACGCCGCGCGGCCCTGAGGGATGGCTGCATGCCCGCCTCGGGGGCCCTTAGGAGTGGTGCAAGGGGGATGAGGGGACTCGGGAGGCTCCCGGGCCGGCTCGTGGCCCTCGCCGTCCTCTGCGTGCCCGCCGCCGCCTGCAGCGACGCGTTCGAGCCGCAGGTCATCGAGGAAACCGAGTTCTTCACCGGGCTCGGCATCGACCTCGCCACCATGACCAAGCTCCCGAGCGGGGTCTACATCCTGGACGACAGCGTCGGGACCGGGGCCCTGCTCGCCGACGGCGACAGCGTGCAGATCGACCACCGCGGGTGGCTCTCGAACGGCAACCAGTTCAGCGGGGGTGTGTTCCGAGGCCTCTACCCGACCGGCTTCATTCCTGGGTTCTCCATCGGGCTCGCTGGCATGATGGAAGGCGGGAAGCGGCTGATGATCATTCCACCGGCGCTCGGGTACGGGAACGACCCGCCGCCCGGCGCGATTCCGCCGGGGTCGATCCTGGTGTTCGAGGTGCTGCTGCTCGACGCGTATTAGGGGGGTTACACCTTCAGGCCCGGCTTGGCTTCGTGAGTTGCCCAGGCAGGCTCTTGTAGCCCGTAGAGCACGTCGGGGTCGATATCCGCGCCGTTCGGCCAGACGTAGATCCCCTCAGCCCCCCGCCAGCTCCCGCAGCACCTCGTCGTGGATCAGCCCGTTCGTGCTGATCCCCGACCCCCCATGGATGGTCGCCCGCCCGTCCAGCGTCGTGAACCGCCCCCCCGCCTCGGTCGTGATGGTCAGGAACGGACCCGCGTCCCACGGCTTCATCTGGGGGTCGACCTGGCACTCGATGCGCCCCGTCGCCACGAGCGCGTGCCCGTAGCAGTCCCCCCACGTCCGCGAGAACGCGCAGCGCTGCTGTAGCCGGCGCCAGCCCGCGCCGATGGGCTTCGACAGCAGGCGTTCCACGTCGGTGGTGCAGACGACCGCGTCCCGTATGCGCGACACGCTGGAGACGCGGCACGGCTTCCCGTTCCACCTGCAGCCGAGTCCCTTCCCGGCGGAGACCATCTCGTCGAGGGGCGGGAAGTACGTGATGCCGACGACGGGCTCGCCGTCCGCCTCGATGCCGATGAGCACGCCGTAGAGCGGCACGCCGTGCATGAACGAGCGGGTGCCGTCGATGGGATCCAGGATCCAGCGCACGCGCGCGCCGGTGTTGGACTCGCCGAACTCCTCGCCGAGCACGCCGTGCTCGGGGTAGCGCTTGGCGACGCGCTTGCGGATGAGCTGCTCGGCGTTCCGGTCCGCGATGGTGACGGGGGAGCCGTCGGACTTGCCCTCCGCATCGACGAGGTGGCCGTAGTAGCGGAGCGTCAGCGCGCCGGCCTCGTAGGCGAGGTCGATGGCGAACGCCAACAACTCCTCGGTCTCGCTCTTCGTCCTGGGCTTGCTCCGCGGCTTGGTCCGCTTCGTCGTCTTCTTCGCCTGCTTCTTCTCGGTCTTGATCGTCGTCTTCTTCAAGTCTGTGCCTGTGCTCTCCGGCCCACCGCGGGGCGGCTGGCCTTGTCTCGGTACATGTCCGCGTCGGCGTGTGGGATGAGGTCGTTCACGGTCGCCATCTTGTCGGCGTCGAACTCGGCGATGCCTGCGCTCACGTGGATCCCGAATTTGGCGAGCACCTCGTTCTGTGAGGCGCGGACCTTCACGCGCTCCACGTAGGCGCGCACGCCGTCGAGGTTGGTGTCGGTGAGCACGGACACGAACTCGTCGCCGCCGTAGCGGGCCACCAGGTTCATGGCCCGGTTCTCGTGCGTGAGCACCTCTGCGAATGCCTTCAGGATGTCGTCGCCGGCCACGTGGCCGAACGTGTCGTTGTAGTGCTTGAAGTTGTCGAGGTCGAACACGGCGATCGCGAGCGCGCGGCCGCGCCGGGCCGCCGCGACTTCGTGATCCAGATGGATCTGCAGGCGGCGCCGGTTGGGGAGGCGCGTGAGCGGATCGGTGATGGAGAGCGCGTGCAGGTTCGAGTGCAGGCGCGCGTTCTGGGGCGCGATGGAGCCCTGCGCGGCCAGACGCTGCAGCACGGCGGTGTCGAGCGCGTCGAACGCGCGCGGCTGACGGCTCCCGGCTGTGAGCACACCCGTGACGACCCCCTCGATCTCGATGGGAACGCCCACCGCCGACCCGCGCGCGAGGTGCGGGCGGCGGTGGTCGGGGAGCAAGGCGCTCGCGGCCAGGTTGTCGAGCATGAGCGGGTGGCGCTCGTCCACGAGCACGCGGGCTACCTCGCCCTCGAGCTTCCACTCGAGGCCCTTCGGGAGGACGACCTCCCCGCCGGACTCGGCGACTCTGCAGACGAGCGCGCCCTTGCCGTCGGCGAGCCACACCGAGGCGCCGTCTACATCGAGTAGATCGAGCGCGGCGTCGACGACCCTGCCCAGCACCATCTCGGGGTCGAGCTCGCTGGTGAGCGCCCGGCCGATCTCCTCCATCTTCTCGGCCTCGCGCCGCCTGCGCTCGAGCTCGGCGAACTGGAGCGCGTTCTCCACCGCCACCGCCGCGATGTCGGCGATCGCCTCTAGCAAGTCAAGGTCGTCCTGCGTATAGACGCCCGCCTTGTAGCTCTGCGCGCTGATGGCACCGAAGACGCGGCCGTGGTGGATCATGGGCGCGGTGATGGCGGCCACGGCGACGTTCGACTCGTCGCCGAGCACCATGAGCGCGTCGTTCTTCAGGCCGTCGTTCTCCAGCATGGCCTTCTGACTCCGGATGACCCGCGAGTCGGATCCCCGGTACGTGACGTCGACGCGATGCACCTGCCCGCGGTCCGCGTAGAACACGACGCGGGCCAGGTCCCGGCTCTGGTCGTGCAGCGCGATGTAGAACCCCGCGGCCTCCACGGCCTTGGCGGTCTCCCGGTAGATCGTCTCGTAGAGATGATCCTCGGAGAGCGTCGCAGCGAGCGTGCGCGCGATGTCGAGGAGGGCGCGGTACCGGTCCGCGTTACCTGCCCCCTGCTTCGGCGTGTTGCTCTTGGAGTCGGGCGGAGTCATGAGCGCCTGAGTATGGAGGGCCGGGCGGGGCATCACAATGTGCGTCTGGGCCCCTTTTCGACGCCCGACGCTTGAAGATTGAGGGGTCGGGGACTGTGGTCCCATCGCGCTACCCGAGCCACCCCGGAAGGCCCGGCAGCTCGATGTCGAGGATCTTCCGCGACTGAGCGCTACGGTCGGAGCCCGAACGCCCGTTCGATTGCCCTTTCGAGCGCGGATCGGTCGAGCGCAGGATATCGGAACAGCTCCCCCTTCACTCGGTCGTAGTACGCCCAAATCGAAGCGGCATTGACCAATCCGCGCTCCAACATCGCGTTCACGTCGGCCACATCCTGGTCGTGTCCGCGCTCGACCTTGGAGAGCGCCTGCGCGTGCAGATCGAAGTGATGAAACGACACATGGCCCATCCGTTCGATGAACGGGCTGCGCGCCCGCCAGTCCGATGCCACGGGCACGAAGTCCTCGGGCGAGGCGAGTTCCACATTGATGTCGAGGCGCTGCTTCAGCTCCTCGATTGCGCGCAGCAGCTCGTGGTCGGGCTCGAGTCTCAGGTCCACGTCGACGGTCATACCGCGCCACCCCGTGAGTACGGCAGTCGCCCCGCCCGTCAAGTACACGGAGGTCGGTTGGCGCGCGGCCTTGCCGAGCGCACGCATCAACTCCCGAATGCGGGACGCGTCGGCTAGCGCACGCACTCGGCCGCGCGCTCGAAGCTGACGAGCCTGCGTATCAGGGCATTGTACCTGGAGTGCGCTGCCTCGCCGCTCTCGCGAGCAAGGTGCTCGTATAACCGAAGCTCCGGTTGCTCGTAGCGGCGCGGGACCACGAACCCGAGTCCCTCCAGTCGGGGGCGCCCGATGGACACCAGCAGCGCCTCGGCGGTGTCGAGGCCTCGGTGGAGGTCCTCGAGCCCCTTGGCAACCAGGTCGGCACCCGGGAGCGGTTTGGCCAAGAGCGACGCCGCGTTCGGCGCGCCCGCACCCGGTTGGTCGTTCATCGCGTCGGACTTTGCTCGCTTGTAGCGGTGGTACCCAGACGCAATGTACGGCGCGGTGCCCCCCCGGCCACTGGTGACGTCCCCTAGCCCTTCCGGTCGATCTTGTTCTTGATCTCGTGGCCGATCGCCGCGATCAGGCGCGCCTCGCGCAAGTCGGGCTGAGCCCGTGACACGAGCGTGCGCAGGGTGCGCAGCACGGACTCGGGCTTCCTGGACTTGAAGAAATCGATGGCGCCGAGTCCCTTCTCGAGCGCCGCGAACGTGGCCTCGAGCTCCTCCTGCGTGGGGGGACGCGTGGCGCGCCGTCCCTTGGGGAGTGGGCGCGCCCCCTCGCCGAGCGCGAGGAAGACCTCGTAGGCGAGCAGCAAGCAGGCCTGCGCGAGGTTGAGGCTCTTGTAGGCGGGGTCGGTGGGAATGACGGCCACCGCGTGACAGCGGTCGAGTGCCTCGTTGGTGAGCCCGCGGTCCTCGCGGCCGAACACGATCGCCACGGTACCTCGGTTCGCTTCGTGCACGCGCTCGGCGATCTGCGCGGCGACGTCGCGCGGGCGCGTGTACGACCGGCCGGCGGTCCGGGCCCTCGCACTGGTGCCCACCACGAAGCTCACGTCCGCCAGAGCCTCGTCGAGCGTTTCGTACAGGGTGGCGACCTCGGTGATGCGCTGGCTCTTGTGCGCGATCCCGCCGATGCGCCAGGTGTCGAACTCGTCGGGCTTCACGAGCCGGAGGCGGGTGAGCCCGAAGTTCATCATCACGCGCGCGACGCCCGCGATGTTGACGAGGTCCTTGGTGTGATCGAGGACGACGACGATGCGCGCGAGCGCCTCGACGGTCTCGGCCGGGAGCGCGCCGATCGGCTCGTCCCCCGCGTCGCCATCCACGACCTCCGGAACTCCGAGGGCGCGGCGTCTCTTCTCGGCGGCTCGCTCGGCCCCGATGCGCGTCAAGCTTCGACTTCCTGCTTACTTCTTCTCTTCCGTGGACTGCGTGGTCTCGTCCCGCGGTGCGTTCAGCTCGCCCTTGAAGTTCCGGATGCCGGAGCCGATGCCCTTCGCGAGCTCGGGGATCTTCTTGGCGCCGAAGAGGAGCACGAGGACGCCGAAGAGGAGCAGGGCCTCCCAGATGCCGAACGCAATCAGCGCGAGCGACGCGGTCGTGTAGATCATCTCATCAGCACCTTGGCGATGGTTTGTTTCTGCATGTTGGACGTGCCCTCGTAGATCGTACCGATCTTGGCGTCCCGATAGAGCTTCGCGACGGGATAATCGGTGGTGAAGCCGTATCCACCATGCAGATCTATACACGCGGACGCCACCCTTTGCGCCGTTTCGGAGGCGAAGAGCTTGGCCATGGCGGCCTGCACGACGAACTGCTCGCCGGCGGCCTTCAGGCGGGCGGCGTTGTACACCAGCAGTCGGGCCGCCTCGATCTCGGTGGCCATCTCGGCGATCTGGAACTGGACGCCCTGGAAGGACGCGATGGTGCGGCCGAACTGCTCGCGCTGCTGGATGTAGCGTACGGTGTGGTCGAGGGCGCCCTGGGCGAGCCCCAGCATCTGCGCGCCGATGCCGATGCGCCCCTCGTTCAGGGTCTCGATGGCCACCTTGTAACCTTGGCCGACAGCACCCAGGACTCGGTCGGCGCCGACGCTCACCCCGTCGAAGATGAGCTCGCAGGTGGAGGAGGCGCGGATGCCTAGTTTGTCCTCCTTCTTGCCGACGTCGAAGCCGGGGGTGCCCCGCTCGACGAGGAACGCGGTGATGCCCTTGTAGCCTGCGTCGACATCGACGGTTGCGAATACGATGTAGAGCCCGGCATCGGCCCCGTTCGTGATCCACATCTTGCGGCCGTCGATCTTCCATCCGTCGCCGTCCTGGCGCGCACGGCACTGGAGCGCGAATGCGTCGGAGCCGCTCCCGACCTCGGAGAGCGCGTAGGCTCCCACGGTGTCCTTGGCGAGGCGGGAGAGCCAGTGCGTGCGCTGCTCCGGCGTGCCCCAGCGCAGAAGCGCGTTGATGACGAGTGTATTCTGCACGTCGACGAGCACGCCCACGGAGGGATCGATCCGCGACAGCTCCTCGACCACGAGCACGGAGGTGAAGAAGTCCGCCCCGGTGCCCCCGAGGTCCTCGGGGATCTCGACGCCCATGAGCCCCAGCTCGAACATCCGGCGGACGACGCCGGGATCCATCGCCTGGGCCCGGTCCATCTCCATGACCTTGGGCGCCACCTCGGTGCGGGCGAACTCCCGCACGGCCTCCTGGAACAGGCGCTCCTGCTCCGTCAGGACGGTGAGCGGGACGGGTCCGTCGGTGGTGAGCGTTTGCATCTGGGAAACATAGGCGCGGACGATCGTCAGATCACCCGGTGCCATGGGGTGGCGAGCACGCCGCGCTCGACCCAGAACGTCTCTCCGCCATCGTAGAGCAGCAGTCCGCCCGCGGCGCCATCACGGTATTCGTCGAGGAACGTCCGCAGGTGACGGGCGTCGCGGGGCCCGACGCGCCTGGCGGCCGTGACGTCGATGGGGAGCAGCCGGCCGGGGAGCTCGATCACGAAGTCGAGTTCGGCTCCCGAGCTGGTAAGCCAGTGCGGGATGCTTAGGCGGCCGGTGGCGACCAACGCCCACGCGAGCAGGCTGGTAACGACGAGGTTCTCGAGGCAGAGGGCGGCCATGAGTCGGCGCATGCCCTTATCAGGGGCGATCATCGCCCAGCCTCCGCGGATACGTGAAGCCCGAGCACGGGGGTTGGGCGTCCGGCCATCGCCGCGTGCGCCCGGCTCCTGCCAGTTCGACTGTATTGACATTTCTCGCGAGCGACTGCGCGTTGCCACAGTCAGACTAGTCATCTACTGGTCACATGAGGACCATCAACGCGTCCGAGTTCAAGGCGAAGTGCTTGGCGATTCTCGACGAGGTGTCGGAGACGGGGGAGCCGCTGACGATCCTGAAGCACGGGAAGCCGGTCGCGCAGCTGGTACCAGCCCAAACACACAGGACTCCCTTCCCGCAGGACTCGCTCGAGGGGAGCGTCCAGATTCTCGGGGACATCATCTCGCCTACCACAGACCCCGACGATTGGGACGCCAACCGTTGAGGGCGCTGCTCGACACCCACGTCCTCATTCATTGGGTCGAAGGGGGTTCGCGACTCACCCCAGGGCAGCGCGGCGCGCTCGAGGCTGCCACCGAGGACGAGCCCGTGATGGTGTCCGACATCACGCTTTGGGAGGTCGCCATGCTCGCGAACCTCCAGCGCATCCGGTTGGACCGCCCTCTGCGCGACTGGTTGGACGCCGCGGTAGCACCACCTCGCGTGCGACGGGTGTCGATCTCGGCCGCGGTCGTCCACGAGGTAGCAGCCCTGCCGTCGACGTTCCGTCGCGATCCCGCGGACCGCATCATCGTCGCTTCGGCTCGTACGATGGGCGCCACGCTCTTGACCCAGGACCGGCACATCATCGACTCGGGTCTCGTTCCGACGCTCTGAGTGGGTTGACCTCTGCACCCCTCCCCCTCATGCTGATTGCCCCGGCGCCGGGGACGCCGCCCAGCCCCTTGAAGAGGTGAGATGGCCCAGATCCCGAAGGAGCTCTACTACACGGAGGAGCACGAGTACCTCCGGCCCACCGAGGACGAGGGCGTGTACGTCGTCGGGATCACAGATTACGCGCAGGGCGAGCTGGGCGACGTCGTCTTCGTCGAGCTGCCTGACACGGGCGTAGCGCTCGACAAGATGGAGGTCTTCGGCACGATCGAGGCCGTGAAGGCGGTGAGCGACCTCTACTGCCCGGTGAAGGGCGTCGTCGTGGAGGTGAACGAGGACCTGGACGACGATCCCTCACTCGTGAACTCCGATCCGTACGGCGCAGGCTGGATGATCCGCCTGAAGGTCAGCGACCCGGCCGATCTGGGAGCGCTACTCGGATCCGAAGGTTACGCGGAGCATATCGGCTGACCGAGGCATCCTGTACGACTCCTCGCGCGCGCCCTCGCTGATCGCATGACGCGCATCGACGCCCCGCCGGACTTCGCCGCACGACACATCGGCCCGGACGAAACCGACGTCGCCGCGATGCTCGCGGCGGTCGGATACGAGTCGCTGGATGGGCTGATCGACGCACTGGTGCCGAAGGCGATCCGCATGAAGGGCGAACTGGCCCTTCCGCACGCGACGCCGGAAGCGGCGCTGGTCGCGCGACTGCGGCAGGTCGCCGGCAAGAACCGCGTCTTCCGCTCCTTTCTCGGCCTGGGCTACGCCGACACGCACGTGCCGGGTGTGATCCTCCGCAACGTGATGGAGAACCCGGGCTGGTACACGCAGTACACGCCGTATCAGGCCGAGATCGCTCAGGGCCGTCTGGAGGCGCTGCTCAACTTCCAGACGATGGTGATCGACCTGACGGGGCTCCCAATCGCCAATGCCTCGCTGCTCGACGAAGCCACGGCGGCGGCCGAGGCGATGCACCTCGCGCTCGCCGAGGCACGCGAGGGCGCCACCACGTTCTTCGTCTCGGAGCTATGCCATCCGCACACGATCGAGGTGGTGCGCACGCGCGCCGAGCCGATCGGGGTGCAGGTCGTGGTGGGGGATCACGGCTCCTTCGAGATGCACGCGGGCGTGTTCGGCGTGCTGCTCCAATACCCTGCGACCGATGGCCGAGTGCTCGACTACGCGACGTTCGCCGCGGCGGCCACCGCGTTCGGCGCCACGGTGATCGCGGCCACGGACCTGCTCGCGCTCACGCTGCTGACGCCCCCCGGGGTGTGGGGGGCGGACGTCGCCATCGGCAACTCGCAGCGCTTCGGCGTGCCGATGGGGTTCGGCGGGCCGCACGCGGCGTTCATGGCTACCTCGGACGCTTTCAAGCGGAAGCTGCCGGGCCGGATCATCGGTGTCTCGGTGGATGCCGACGGCAACCCGGCGCTGCGCATGGCGCTACAAACGCGCGAGCAGCACATCCGCCGCGAGAAGGCGACCTCGAACATCTGCACCGCCCAAGTGCTGCTCGCGATCATGGCAGGCGCGTACGCAGTCTACCATGGCCCGCTCGGCCTGCGCCGGATCGCCCAGCGAGTGCGCGAGCTGACGAGCACGCTGGCCGCCGGGCTCGGGCTGCTCGGCCACGAGCTCATGACGGACACGTTCTTCGACACGATCCGCGTGCGGCCGGACGACGACGCGGGCGAGATCCTCGCGCGCGCGTTGGCGCTGGGGATCAACCTGCGCGACTTCGGCGACGGGACCGTCGGCATCTCCTTCGACGAGGTGACGCGCCCCGAGGACGCCGACGACCTCTTCGCGGTGTTCAACGAGGGGGTCGCGCCCGACTTTAGCGCCCGGTCCATCGACGAGCGAGGCGACGCGCCGCGGCTGCCGGAGTGGGCGGCTCGCCGCACCCCGTACCTGGAGCACCCGGTCTTCAACCGGCACCACTCCGAGACGGAGATGCTCCGCTACCTGCACCGGCTCGAGTCGCGCGACCTGTCGCTCAACACGAGCATGATCGCGCTGGGCTCGTGCACGATGAAGCTGAACGCGACCTCCGAGATGGTGGCGGTGACGTGGCCGGAGATGGGTCGCCTGCACCCGTTCGCACCGATCGATCAGGCAGCCGGCTACCGCGAGCTCTTCGAGGATCTGGAGGCGTGGCTCTCCGAGATCTCGGGGTTCGCCGCGACTTCGCTGCAGCCTAACTCGGGCGCGCAGGGCGAGTATGCCGGTCTGCTGGTCATACGCGCGTACCACGAGAGCCGCGGTCAGGGTCACCGGAACGTCTGCCTGATTCCGGCGTCGGCGCACGGCACCAACCCAGCCAGCGCGGTGATGGCGGGCATGCAGGTGGTGGTGGTGAAGTCCGCCGAGGACGGCACGATCGATCTGGGCGATCTCGCCTCGAAGGCCGAGGAGCACTCGGCCAACCTGTCGGCGTTCATGGTCACGTATCCGTCGACGCACGGCGTCTTCGAGGAGGGGATCACCGCCGCCTGCCGGCTGGTGCACGCCCGCGGCGGCCTCGTCTACCTCGACGGGGCGAACCTGAACGCCCAGGTCGGTCTCGCGCGCCCCGGCGACTACGGTGCGGACGTATGCCACATCAACCTGCACAAGACGTTCGCCATTCCGCACGGCGGAGGCGGGCCCGGCATGGGGCCGATCTGCGCCAACGCGAAGCTCGCGCCGTTCCTGCCGCGCCACCCGTTCCAGCGCGTCGGCGGCGAACGCGGCATCGGGCCGGTGTCGGCGGCCGCGTGGGGGAGCGCGAGTATCCTGTCGATCTCGTGGGCGTACATCGCGCTGCTCGGCGGGAGCGGCGTGCGGCGCGCATCCGAGGTGGCGATCCTCAACGCCAACTACATGGCGAAGCGGCTGGAGCCGCACTTCGGCATCCTCTACCGCGGCTCGAAGGGGCTCGTGGCGCATGAGTTCATCATCGACCTGCGCGCCATCAAGAAGGATACCGGCATCACCGAGGAGGACGTCGCCAAACGGCTGATCGACTACGGCTTCCACGCGCCCACGGTCTCGTTCCCGGTGGCGGGCACGCTCATGATCGAGCCGACCGAGTCGGAGTCGAAGGAGGAGCTCGACCGCTTCTGCGACGCGCTCATCTCCATCAAAGGCGAGATCGATCGGGTCGCGGCCGGACAGCTCGATGCCACCGACAACCCGCTCAAGAACGCCCCGCACACGGCTGCGATGGTGACCGCCGACGAGTGGACGCATGCGTACACGCGGGCGGAGGCGGCCTACCCGGCCCCCTGGACGCGCGTGCACAAGTTCTGGCCGTCCGTCCGCCGCATCGACAATGCCTTCGGGGATCGCAACCTGGTGTGCGCCTGCCCGCCCGTGGAGGCGTACCAGTAGGGGGGACGCGGGTGCGGTAGGCTGCGGCTCTCCGGGGTGATCGGCGACGACGAGTCCAGTGGGTCGGCGCAACGTCGCGCTTCCACGCGGAGCGACGCGCGGCATATGTTTTAGGGTTTCGCGTGTCCGTCGTCGTCCCGTGTCCCTCCGCCTCCCGCCCAGCTCGTTTGCGCCCAGCCTCCAAGTTCCTGGCCATAGCCGCCTTTGCGGCCGCCTTGCTTGCGCCGCTCGGGGCGGTGGCCCAAGGGGTGACGTCGGCTGCGGTGGCCGGAACGGTGACGACACCGACGGGGCAGCCGCTGGCCGGCGCGCTCGTCACGCTGACGTCGCTCGGGGTGGGGGGGCGGTCAGGGCAGTAGCCGAGAGGCCACGACGAACGGCTCCGGTGCCTACGCGTTCGCTCTCGTGGCACCAGGGTCGTACGAGATCCGCGCGGAAGCGCTCGGCTATCGCCCGGTGGTGGCACGAACGTTGACGCTCGGCGGCGGCGAGCGCGGGGCGGTGGCGCTCGTGCTCCGGCCGGCGCCGCCGCCGGTCCTCACGGTCGACACGATGGTGCTCGGTGGGTCGGCCACGAGCCGCTGGAGGGCGGGCGGGACCCGCTTCGCGGCGCCCGAGATCGATGGGCTCCCGCATCGGTTCGACGACCTGACCGGGCTGGCGGACCTCTCGACCACCTTCGACGCATCGCTCGGATCCCAAGGGCTTCCCGGCGGCATGACATTGCTGATCGCCGACGGCGTGCCGTTCTACCGTGCGGCGCACCCGCTCGCGCGCGCGGAGCTGCTGGCGGGCCCGCTGTTCGGGCGCTCTGCGCTCGCCACCGTGGCAGCTCAGGACGAGGCGCCCGACATCGAGTCGGCGGGGGCGGCGGGTGGAGTCGTGTCGATGTCGACGCGCACCGGCGCGAGCAGCGGAGGGCTGGAGCTCGACGGAGCCTGGAGCGGGGCGCCGCTCTGGAGCTCGAGCCGGCTCGACATCTCGACGCCTTCACTCACGTCGGTCCAGGCGGGTGCGCGCACCGCGCTGGTCATCTCTCCGGGCGCGCACGTCGTGATCTCAGGCGATGTCTTCCGTCAGGGCACGCCGCTCGGCCCGAGGGTCGGTGACACGATCGCGGCGAGCCTCGCGGGTCTGGACCCTGCGCTGATCGCGGAGGTGGCCACGCCCTCGGTCGAGCGGCTGTCTCGGTATTCGACGCACGTGCGTTTCGATGCGGCCCGAGGCACGACCGGCCAACTCTTCCTCCGCGGCGGCGCAGCATACGCGAAGCGAGAGTTCGACGGTCCTGGCCCCCTCGCCATCGCTCGCGACGCCGCGCTCGCTGAGGAGAGTCTCGACTTTTCTGTCGCCGGTGGCTGGACGTCGGAGTATCGACCGGGCCTGGTGTTCGACTTCCGCGCAGGCGTCTCTGGGAGCGATCGCTCGTTCGAGGACCCCAGGCCTGCGCGGCCGTTCGGGTACCTGGCGGGCTCGGGGAGTCAGGTGGGGCTCGCCGCCGGAGACGGCGCGGAAGCCTCTCGGATCGACCTCGTCCTGCTCCCGGGTGCCCATTGGAGCGCAGGTCCAGGCACGCTGAAACTGGGCCTCTCGGCTCGCGTCACCAGCCACACGGTGGAGCAGCTCGACCGGCTGGACCTCTTCTACACCGACGGATCGGCACTCGTCGCGACGCGGGGGGTGGCGTGGGCGACGGATGCGCCGGAGGCCTCGTTCACGACACGCGAGGTCGGGGTATACGCGCAATAAGAATTCGAGCTGAGTCCCGCGCTGACGGGTTCGATAGGCGCACGCTTCGACCGCGAGATGATTCCCGACTCCGAGCCGACCGCCAACACGGCTTGGCTACAAGCGTCCGGTCTGCGCAACGACGTGTATCCCTCCGCGTTCGGTCAGCTCGGAGCGACGGGAATGCTCACGTGGGATCCGTCGCTCGACGGCAGCACGCGCATCTTCGGCACGGTCTCGAGCCACCACGGTGATCTCGACCCCGGAGCGCTCTCGCAGCTCTTCTCCCAGGACGGCACCGCCACGTCCACGCATTTTGCCGGCTCTGGCCTCGACTGGCCCATGAGCATGCTGCCCGGCGGCGCGACCCCCGAGACCATGCTGACCCTGCTGGGCCCCGACGCCCGCGCTCCGCGCTCGACTCGTGGCACGGTCGGGCTCGTGCGTAGCCTGACGTCGAGCTGGAACCTGCACGTGGGCGCAGTCTATCGGCGGACCGACTTCCTGCTCCGCAGGCGGAACCTCAACCGATCTGCAGTGCCCGCGGCGCTCGACCCGTGGGGCCGCTACGTCTTCGGGACGCTGGCACAGGACGGCGCGTTGGTGAGCGCCACCGCGGCTGACGTGCGCCGCTTCGCGGGGTTCAACGAGGCCTGGGCACTCGACCCGGACGGGTGGTCGGAGTACTGGGGCATGAGCGGCGGCCTGGAGTACTCGAGCCAGTCGATCAACCTCTCGGTTGCCTACACGAGGTCGGAGACCACGGACAACTGGATCGGCGCGGCCTCGGGGCTCGTGGACGCGGAGCTCTCGCCCGCGCTCCCGGGTCTGGACGACTGGTCCGAGGGGACGTCGGACTTCGACGCACCTGATCGGCTGGTCGTCACGGCGCGCACGAGCCTCAGTCTGATGACCGCGTCGGCCGTGTACCGTCTGCGCTCGGGCCTCCCGTTCACACCCCGCTATCGCACGGGCGTGGATGCGAACGGGGACGGATCGGTTCGGAATGACGTGGCCTTCGTGGACGCCACCACGGTGACCCAGCTGCTCGAAGACTGGAAGTGTCTCGCGGAGTCACTCGGAGCGTTCGCGACGCGGAACTCCTGTAGGGGCCCGGTCTCTCATGGACTCGACGTGCGCGTGAGCTTGGATCTGGGGGGCGTGATGGGGCGCCGGGCGAGCTTGATCGTGGACGGGCTCGACCTGATCGAATCCAAGGACGGGATCATCGACGATGCGCTTCTGCTCGTCGACCCGGCCGGAACCATCACGAGTGGTGGCGGCACCGTGACGATCCCCTTCATGGTGAATCCGGACTTCGGCGACGTGATCTACCCCACGAGTCGGGGTCGCATGATTCGCATCGGGTTCCGCATCGGATGACGCCTTTGACTTCTTCGACGCGGGCGCGGCGCTGGCCGCTGGTCGTGGCGACCGTGGTTGCGAGCGCGTGGTCATGCATGACGGTGACCGACGTCGAGCTGCTCGAGATCTCGGCGACGGGCGTGATCTTCGGACAGGCCTTCCTCGACCGGAACGGGAGTGGCGTCGCAGACGCGGGTGATACGCCACTGCGCCTCGCCACCGTGCAGGTCGTGACTCCGGGAACGTCGGCGGTGGCTGCCACGGACACGACCGATACGCTGGGCGTCTTCATACTGCGCGACGTACCTGTCGGTGCGTATCAGGTGCGCTTGAGTTTGACCGTCCTCGGCGATTTGCTGCAGGCCCTCGGCACGGGCGGAAACGTGACCGTGGAGGTCGGTGACACCACGCTGTTCAGCCTGGGGGCAACGTACCCCACGATGACTCTTGCGGAGGTACTGGCTGCGCCTCCGGGGAAGCGGGTGTTCACCTCCGGGATCGCGCTCAACCCGCGCCAGTTCAATGGCGACGGGCTGGTGTTCTTCAAGGGACCGACCAGCTACCTACGTGGCACGAACGTCGACCGCGTGACCCTCGCCCCCGGGGACTCGTTGCGCCTCCTCGGACGAACGGCCGTGAGTCATGGGCGCCCGGCGCTGGATGCCGTGACGCCGATCGTGCTGGTTCCGTCGGCCCAGTTCCCCCTTCCGGTCGAGGTGAGCGCAGCGGCGGCGCGGCTCGCGAGCGGCGGCACACTCGACGCTGCGCTCGTCAGGATCCGCGACGCGGACATCAAGGACACCGCCACGGTCGCCAACGACTTCCGCTTCTGGGCCCACAACGGCGGGGACTCCGTCGAGGTCGTGTTGCGGTCGTACTTGACCATTACGCCCGCTCCGGCGATTCGACCTGACACCATCGTCGCCGTCAGCCAGGCGACGGGGCTGCTGTCGCCGTTCGACGACGGCTCCGGAACGGTGCGCTGGCGGCTCCTGGTTCGTTCGGCTAGCGAGATCACGACCTTCAACAAGGCCGCCGACGTGGCCGTGTCGACCAGCTTCGACACCCTGGCTGCGAGCGCCGGCGATACCGTCGACATCATCGTGACGGTGCGGAACGCGTCCGGCCCGCAGATCGCCACCGGCGTCGAGGTGACGGACACCGTGCCGAGTGCGTTGACGTTCCTGTCGTCGACCGCGACCCGCGGCAGCTACAGTCAGGCCACGCGCATCTGGTCGGTGGGCAACCTGCCGGTGGGCGCGCCGGCGGATACGCTCCGCATTCTCGCCACGGTGACCGGCGCGCCGGGCAACGTATCCAATACGGCGCGGCTCAGGCCGTTGCGGCGGGAGGTCGAGACGAACGCGGGCAACAACACCGCGGTGACGTTCCCGTTCTTGGTGATCTCGTAAGGTCAGGCGCCGACCGCCTGTGGTCGGTCGCTCGCGATGTAGTCGACGATGTCAGTGGCGCGCCGCAACGCCAGCGACGACCACCGCAGGATCACTCACGCACGCGAGCACGCAAACGCGCCATCGCCTCCCCGTGCGGGACACCTTCGCCGCGCTCGAGTTGTGCAAGCGACTCGCGTACGTCGCGCACCACATCGAGTTCGTCGAGGAGCGCGTCGTACTGCTCGACGTCGAGCACCACCGCGGCGCTCCGGCCGTTCTGGGTGATGATCAGCGGCCGGCGTGAACGTCGGACGTGGTCGATCATGCCAGCCGCGTTGGCGCGAAAAGCGGACAGGGTTTGCACGTCCTTTCCTGGTCTGATGTCTGCCATGGCTACCTCATAGGTACGCTAGAAGGTACGTCGTGACGTACAGGATAGCGTATCTACGCTCCTTCGGCGGCCTCCCTCGGTAGGATGCCTTTAGCGTGGCGATCCCACCGGGATGCGCACATGGCGAAATCGGCCCTCCCTCACCTTTCCCCGAGCACCCGCTCCACCATCTGCGCCACGCCGCGCGCGATCTCGCGCGGCACTTCGATGACCGTCTCCTCGGGGCGATCGTAGCCGACACTGAAGCTCTCGCGACCGGGGACATCCAGCAGTGGCGCCCGGTAGAGTAGGCCGACAACGCCGACGGTGCCGGCCGTGACGCGCACGTTCACCTCCAGAATCCAGTCGGGGGCGTCGTCCTCCGTGGCACCGATAGTCGCGAGCTGCGTGCTGAAGTCCGGGACCGAGGATGCAGAGGGAGCCGGTCTGATGCGCACGTTTTCCTGATGGGGCAGGCGTGCCAGGACCTCCTCGAGAATCGTCTGCGGGCTGAGGTCGGCCGCGCCCGGCGCCACGGTCACCCGCGGCAGGAGCACGGCGAGATCCTCGCTCTGCGATCCTGCCACGAGGCGGACGGTCGCCGCGCCGAACGGCACGAGCGCAGGACGGCGGCTGCGGCTACCCAGCGGAGAGGGAGCGTGTGCCGGTGCGAGGTCGGAAGGACCTCCGCAAGCCCCGGCGTTGGCGTCTGAGCGACTTCCGCAGGCCCCGGCGTTGGCGTCTGTGCGTCGCGTGTGCGGACCCGGGCGCGCTGAGCCTCGAGCCACTCTCGCAGTGCAGCTTCATCCGCGTGCCACCCTTCGAGTAGCTCGCCGGCGTCGCCTGAGACCGACGCACCGCCCGCCAAGAGATCGGTCACGTCGCACTGGAGCCGGTCGGGCGAAACCCAGAGGCGATCGCCCTCCACACTCTGCACGACGTCCTCTCCCAACGCGCGCCGGAGGTGGAAGAGCGCCTGACTGAGCGCGTTGCGGGCGCGGGCCTCGTCGGCGTCGGGCCAGAAGGTCGCGAGCACGCTCTCGCGGGATACAGGGCCCGGGTCCAGCGCGAGGTACGTGAGCAGCCCGAGGCGTTTGGGCTGGGAGAGCACGGATCCGACGCGACGTCCATCGGGGGCTCGGAGGTCGGGTGGACCCAAGACTCGGAGCCGGAACCGCCCGTCGTGGTGCTCGCTCATGCGTCTGAAGATGCTCGGGCGTGCGAGTTCGCGCCGCAACGGTTCCTTGGATAAGGGCCAGGTAAGGGGAAGCGGGCTTGCTGGAGCCGTGGAGAGGCCCTAAGTAGCGGGCCACGCATGACGGGTGGGCCACGCAGCGGACTCGGTGGCCGAGCACGCCCCGGGTGGTCAAACAGCCGGTGAGGAGCCGATGACGATCGCATTCCACGGATACGCGGGGCGGGCTACCCTCGCGGGGGCACGCGTTTCCGCGGAAACGTCGACGGGGTCGGCTGCCGCGGTGACGGCTGGGGCAGCATCGGCCGAGTGCGGGGGCGAGGGCCCGGAACTTTCCGCGGGAAATCCCGCGGCATCAAAGAACCGGGCCGAAACGTCTACGCGGCCAGTTTCAGCTGAAACTGGGCGGCCGGCCTCCGCGGAGTCCGACCAGGAATTTTCCGCGGAAAATCCGGCGGCGTCGAGAACCCGGGAGGCGTCGGCTGATCCTCGGCCGCAGCTGTCGCAAGAACGCTCTCCGGCCGCTGGTATTCGGCCGCAGCTGTCGCATAATCCGCGTCCGGCGGCTGGTTATCGGCCGCGACTGTCGCACAACCGCCCTCCGGCGGCTGGTTACCGGCCGCGACTGTCGCGTAACCACGCTCCGGCGCTGGTTTGGCGACATCTGACGTACGAGGTGCGCTCCGGCGCCTGCAACATGGCGCTCGACCATGCGCTGGCGGCGTCGATGGGCGGTGAGGGGTGCGACGCCGACCAGGCCGGCTGGAAGCCCGCCACTCTCCGCCTCTACGGCTGGACCCGCCCCACGCTCTCCCTCGGGCGCAACGAGCCCGCGTCTGCCTATCCGATCGACGACCTACGAGCCGAGGGCTTCGACGTCGTGCGTCGGCCGACGGGTGGGCGTGCAGTCCTGCACCACCGGGAGCTCACCTACGCCGTGATCGCGCCGCTGCGCGCGTGGGGTAGCGTGCGAGACGCCTACGCCCGCATTAACGCGGCGCTCGCAGCCGCGCTCCGCGAGCTCGGCGCCCCGGTCGACCTCGTGGATGGCGCCCGGGGTCGGGCCCTCGCCCCCGACGCCGGACCTTGCTTCCAGGTCCCGGCCGCCGGCGAGGTCGCAGCTCGGGGGCGGAAGATCGTCGGGAGCGCGCAGGCGCGGATCGGAGACGCGCTCTTGCAGCACGGCTCGATCCTGCTCGCCGGGGACCAGGGCCCCCTGGCCGCCGCGGCGGTGGCCTCCGCGCCCGTCACGCTGCGCGAGCTGATCGGCGACGTGAGCATTGACGAGGTCGCCGGGGTAGTGGCAAACAGTCTGCGCGCCGGCCTGGGGGGAGATTGGCTGGACGGCGGCATGTCGGCGTCGGAGCTGGCGCTCGCGGACGAGCTCGAGCGGGAGCGGTACTGGTCGGACTCATGGACATTCCGTCGGTAGGGGAGGGCATATGAAAAAGGTGCTCGCGATCGCGGCTGGCTCGGTGTTGGCCGCGTGTGGTGGCGGAGATTCGACGGAAGTGTCCGGCGATCCGTTCTGTCAGGCGGTGCTCCCGCGCGTCGCCGCCTACATGGAGCAGGCGCGCTCCCAGCACCCCACGCCGAGCGATCCACGCTACGGCGGGACGGTCGTCATCGGCTCGATCGGCGAAGTCGCCGATGGACTCAACTCCGCCATCTCTGCGGATCACTCGTCGACACAGCACCAGCAGTTCGTGGGGTTGATGACCTTGGTCAACTACGACGCCCAGCTGAACGCACAGCCCTATCTCGCCGAGTCGTGGGAGATCTCGGAGGACGGCCGCGCGATCACGTTCCATATCCGCCAGGACGTGTACTGGCACGACGGCGAACGGACCGACGCGAACGACGTGGCGTTCACCTACGAGGTCGTCACGGATCCGTTGACGGCCTTCCCGAACGCCGCGTTCTGGGACCACTACGTGAAGGAGCCCGAGGGCGTCGAGGTGATCGACGACTTCACGGTGCGCATCTCGCTGGAGCCGCACTCCGAGTTTCTCGATCCGTTCCGCACCCTGGGCATCCTCCCGGAGCACCTGCTGCGTGACGTGCCGCACGACCAGCTCGCGCAGCATCCGTTCGGGGAGCAGTGCCCGGTCGGCAATGGCCCGTTCGTGTTCGTTGAGCACCGCTCGCAGGACCGCTGGGTGTTCGAGGCGAACCCGGCGTTTCCCGCCGCGCTCGGCGGCCGGCCGTTCGTCGACCGCTACGTATACCGCATCATCCCGGAGCAGACCACGCTGCTCACCGAGCTGCTCACGGAGAACATCGACGTCTACCTGGCCCCCCGTCCCGACCAGGCGCAGCAGATCCTCGACGACCCCAACCTGGAGCTGCTCGCGTACACCTTCCGCAACTACGTCTTCGTCGGCTGGAACTCGCGTAAGCCACAACTGTCGGACGCCAGGGTCCGTCGCGCGATCACGATGGCGACGAACCGCGAGGAGATCGTTCAGGCGATCCTGCTGGGATACGGCACGGTCGCGAACTCGGGCGTGCCGCCGTTCCACTGGGCCTACGACGACGAAAACGTGCCCACGCTGGCCTACGATCCGACCGCAGCTCGCGCGCTGCTCGATGAGGCCGGTTGGCGCGACCGCGACGGAGATGGGGTCCGGGAGTCGGCCGACGGCACGCGACTGTCGTTTTCGATCAAGTACAACACGGGGAATCAGCAGCGGCAGGACGTGGCGGAGATCATGCAGGCGCAGCTCGCGCAGGTCGGCATCGAGGCGCGCCCTCAGGTGGTGGAGTGGGCGACGCTGCTGCAGCAGATCAACACTCCGACGCTGCGAGACTTCGACGGCGTCGTGATGGGGTGGGTGACCGAGTTCAAGCTGAACGACATGGACCTCTTCCATTCGGCGCGCATCGATCAGCCGTACGCGTGGGTCGGTACGCATAACCCGGAGATCGACCGGCTGCTCGAGCAGCTGTCGGTGACCGTGGACCGCGAGGAAGCGAAGGAGGTCTGGCGTGAGTACCAGGCGGCCATCGTCGAGGAGCAGCCGTACACGTACTTCTACTTCCCCGACCGGTTGGACGGCGTGAATCGGCGCGTCCGCGGGGCGGTCATGGACGCCCGCGGCGAGTGGCTGAACATCAAGGACTGGTACATCGACCCGGCGTCGCGCTGAGCTGAGTGACCAAGTACCTCCTCCGCCGCCTGCTCGGCGCGGTCCCGCTGGTCTTGGGGATCGCCACGATCGTCTTCTTCGCGGTCAACCTCGCGCCGGGTGATCCCACGCTCTACTTCCTGTCGCCTGGCATGACGCAGGAAGTGGTCGAGCAGACGCGCATCAACTTCGGACTCGACCAGCCGGTGCATGTGCGCTACGCGCGTTGGCTGGGTGCGATGCTCACGGGTGACTTCGGCTACTCGTTCTCGCACTCGCGGCCGGTGCTCGACGTGCTGGCCGACTTCCTCCCCAACACGCTGCTGCTGTCCGCGTGCGCACTCGGCGTCGCGTTCTTCTTCGGCATCCTGGTCGGCACGTACCAGGCCGTTCGCCAGTACTCGCTCTCCGACTCGGCGTTCAGCGTGGTGCTGCTCTTCTTCTATTCGATGCCGTCGTTCTGGCTCGCGCTCATGCTGATCCTGACGCTCAGCCTGTTCGCGCGGAACGTGTGGGAGTGGCCGATCTGGTTCCCCGCCTCCGGCATGACGAGCACGGAGTACGACTTCCTGTCGTTCGGTGGGCAGGTGAGGGACCGCATCGCGCACCTGGTACTGCCGACGCTGTCGCTCGCGCTCGTGCTGACTGCCGGAATCGCGCGTTACATGCGTGGGAGCATGCTGGAGGTGATCCGGCAGGACTACGTGCGCACGGCGCGCGCGAAGGGACTCTCCGAGCGCGTGGTCGTCTTCAAGCACGCGCTTCGGAACGCGCTCCTGCCCATCATCACGCTGGTCGGGCTCTACATCCCGGTGCTCTTCGGCGGTACCGTGTTCATCGAGACGATCTTCGCGTGGCCGGGCATGGGCCGCACGATCGTCGAAGCGATCAACACGCGCGACTACCCGTTGGTGATGGCCGGGAGCTTCTTCTTCGCCAGCATGGTCGTCGCAGCCAACCTGATCGCCGACGTGCTCTACGCCGTGGTCGATCCGCGCATCCGCTATGAGTGACGCGATGGCCGATACGATGGCCGCCTCGACGACTGCGCGTGCCCGCGCACGGGGTGGTCGCCGCCTGTCGGCGTTCCTGCCGGGTGCACCGCAGCTCGCCGCGGGCAGGTGGGGAGCGGGTGGGCTGGCACTCCTGGTCTGGCTGGGATGTCTATGGGTGCTCGTTGCGCGCCTCGCGCGCGTCGTAGAGGCCCTCGGCGGCAGCTGGGACGAGCGGCTCGCGCTCGCCACGCTCGTGGCTGCGCTGGCGACGGTGTGGGGGTGGTCTTGGTGGGACGCCGGGCGTGCGGAAGGACCGCGGCGCGTCGGCGTGAGCCAGTGGGACTTGGCGGTGCGCGCGTTCTCGAAGAACCGCACCGCCGTGGCCGGGCTGATGGTGATCGTCGTGCTCTACCTGATCGCGCTGCTGACGCCCCTGCTCGCGCCGCACGACCCTGCGCTGCAGGGAGACCTCATCTCCGAGCGGTACGTGGGGCTCTCCGGCGCGCATCCGCTCGGGACCGACCAGTTCGCGCGCGACGTGCTGTCGCGGCTGCTTTACGGGGCGCGCATCTCGCTGCTGATCGGGTTCGTGTCGGTGGGGATCAGCGTGACGATCGGCACGCTGCTCGGCGCAATCGCCGGGTTCATGGG
Organism: Gemmatimonadota bacterium; assembly: GCA_016873995.1. GTDB lineage: Bacteria > Gemmatimonadota > Gemmatimonadetes > Longimicrobiales > Gaopeijiaceae > UBA2982. The sequence goes on along the minus strand of VGVR01000005.1, from coordinate 7,491 downwards.
AGGCATCCTCGACGGCATCATCATGCGCGTCGTCGACATGGTGATCTCGTTCCCGCAGCTCGTACTGCTGATCACGATCATTGCGCTCTTCGAGCCGTCGATCTTCCTGATCGTGGCGGTGCTCGGGCTCACGCTCTGGCCGGGCACGGCGCGGATCGTTCGGGGCGAGGTGCTGACGTTGCGTGAGAGGGAGTTCGTGCAGGCCGCCACCGCGCTCGGCTATTCGAAGCGCCGCATCATCCTGCGGCACCTGATCCCGAACGCGCTGGCCCCGGTGATCGTGGCCGCCACGCTGGGCATCGGCAACACGATCGTGCTTGAGGCTGGGCTGTCGTTCCTGGGCCTCGGCGTGCAGCCGCCGACGCCGTCGTGGGGCACCATGGTCGCCGACGGCCGCAACGTGCTCCTGAACGCGTGGTGGCTGTCGACGTTCCCGGGGCTCGCGATCGTGTTCACCGTCCTCTCGTTCAATCTCGTGGGCGACGGGCTCCGTGACGCGCTCGATCCGCGGCTGCGGTCGTGACCCAGCACGAGGCGGCGGGGGCTGCGAAGTCGGCGGCGAAGTCGGCGGCGAAGTCGGCGGCGAGCTCGGCCGCGACCGCCGCGGCGAACTCCGCAGCGCCGTCGGCGGCGCAGTCCGCGGCGCGGTCGGCAGCAAACTCCGCAGCACAGTCGACAGAAGTCGAGCCGCTGCTCGCCGTGCGCGACCTACGCGCCTGGTTCCTCACCGACCAGGGCGTCGCGAAGGCCGTGGACGGCATCTCGTTCGCCGTGCGTGAGGGCGAGACGCTCGGCATCGTCGGCGAGTCGGGGTGCGGGAAGACGGTGACTTCGCTCGCGATCCTCGGCTTGCTGCCCAATCCCCCGGCGCGCCTCATGGATGGGAGCTCGGTGAGCTTCCGCGGACAGGAGTTGGTCGGCGCGGAGGAGAAGCGGCTGCGGGCGCTCCGCGGCAACGAGATCTCGATGATCTTCCAGGAGCCGATGAGCTCGCTCAACCCGGTCTTCACCGTGGGCGATCAGATCGCGGAGACGCTCCGGCTGCACAGACGGATGGACCGGAAGGCCGCCCACGGCGAGGCCGTGCGGCTGCTCGACGAGGTCGGCATTCCCGAGCCCGGGCGGCGCGTCGACGAGTACCCACACCAGCTGTCGGGCGGCATGCGGCAGCGCGTGATGATCGCCATGGCGATCGCGTGCGCGCCCAAGCTGCTCATCGCCGACGAGCCGACGACGGCGCTCGACGTGACGATCCAGGCGCAGATCCTCGAGCTGCTCGCCGAGCTGCGGCGGGCGCACGGGATGGCCGTGATGCTGATCACGCACGACCTGGGCGTGGTGGCCGAGGTGTGCGACCGCGTGATCGTCATGTACGCGGGGCAGATCGTCGAGTCGGGAACGGTCGAGGACATCTTCGTGCGGCCGGCGCACCCGTACACGCGAGGTCTGCTCGCCTCGCTTCCGTCCGTGGGCACCCCCGGCCGGCGACTGGCGTCGATTCCGGGAACGGTGCCGAGCCCGCTGCATTGGCCGGAGGGGTGTCGCTTTCGCGCGCGCTGTCCGTCGGCGGGAGAGGGGTGCGAGCGGGCGCAGGAGCTGGTGGCGCTCGGGGACGGGCGCGCGGCCCGGTGCTGGAGGGTGGGCACGTGACGCGGCCCGTGAGGGGCGACGCGCCGAGGGCGGAGCCCGCACCGCCGCCGACCGGCCGCGCCGCGATCGATCGGAACGGCCCCCCCCTGCTCGAGGTGCGCGACCTCGCCAAGCATTTCCCCGTGCGGCGCGGCTCGTTCGGACGCGTGCGCGCACACGTGCGTGCGGTCGACGGCGTGAGCTTCGACCTCTGGCGCGGTGAGACGCTCGGTCTGGTGGGCGAGTCGGGGTGCGGCAAGTCGACGACCGGGCGCGCGCTCCTGCGGCTCATCGAGCCGACCGGCGGCGACGTGCGCTTCGACGGTCAGGACGTGCGTGCACTCGACCGCACCGGGCTTAGGGCGCTGCGGCGCCGCATGCAGATCGTCTTCCAGGATCCGGTCGGCTCGCTCAACCCGCGGCTCTCGGTGGGCGCCATGCTCGAGGAGGTGCTCACCGTGCACGGGCTCGGGCTGCCGAACCGCCGCGACCGGGCCGTCGAGCTGCTCGAGCGCGTCGGGCTCTCGGCGGACCACATCGACCGCTACCCCCACGAGTTCAGCGGCGGGCAGCGCCAGCGCCTCGGCATCGCGCGGGCTCTCTCCGTCGAGCCGGACTTCCTGGTGCTGGACGAGCCGGTGAGCGCGCTCGACGTGTCCGTGCAGGCGCAGGTGATCAACCTGCTCCAGGATCTGCAAGCCGAACTCGGTCTCACGTATCTGTTCATCGCGCACGACCTCGCGGTGGTCGAGCACGTGAGCGACCGGGTGGCCGTGATGTATCTGGGGCGTATCGTCGAGCTCGCGGAAGCGAGTGCGCTCTACGCCGAGGCACGGCACCCCTACACGCGCTCACTGCTCTCCGCGGTGCCGCGTCCCGATCCGGTGGGGCGGGCGTCGCGCTCGCGCATCGTGCTGGAGGGGGACGTGCCGAGCCCCATCGATCCGCCCTCCGGGTGCCCCTTCCACCCGCGCTGTCCGCACCCGGCCAAGGACGCTTCGTGCCGGGGAATCGTGCCGGGGTTGGAGGGCCGAGCTGAGTCCGGGCGTGGAGGCGAGCGGGTGGGGCATTTCGTCGCATGCCACCATCCCTACCACGGCACTCCGGCGCCTTGACACTCCTCAGGGCCCCTGGGCATACTGCGACCCGCTCTTAGCTCGCGGGGCTTCCGACGTGTGGTGCCGGAGGTCCCGCCCACCGCGCCTGACGGCGCGTCTTGCCGGAGGTTCCCGTGGGGGTGCCACTCTATAGCCTGCTCCTGCAGGTCCCCGGGCTGACCGCCCCCGAGCTCACCTGGCGCGAGCAGCTCGCCCGGAACTGGGTCGATACCGGCTGGATGCGCTGGCCGCTGCTGATCTGCCTAATCATTGGCCTCGTCGTCTGCGTCGTGAAGTTCTACTCACTGAACTCCAAGGCCGCGAAGACGAGGAAGATCATCAAGACGGTGGATGAGCTGCTCACCCAGCGCCGCGTGAAGGAGGCACTCGAGCTCACTCGCGAGAGCGATGCTCCTGCCGCGCGTATCCTGTACGCCGGTCTCGAGCGCCACGACGAGGGGACGGAGCGGGTCGCCAAAGCGATCGAGAACCAGGGCCTCATCGAGATGAGCAAGCTCGAGCGGGGCCTCATCGTGTTGGCGACGGTCATCAACGTCGCCCCGCTGCTCGGGTTCCTGGGCACGGTGGTCGGCATGATCCTGGCGTTCCAGGCGATCGAAGCTGCGGGCGAGGTGGAGGCGACCCTGGTCGCGGGCGGCATCAAGGTCGCGCTGCTCACGACCGCGTTCGGACTCCTCATCGCGATCCCGGTGTCCGTCTTCCACAACTACTTCATCTCGAAGATCGACACGCTCGTGATCGACATGGAGGAGTCGGCCCAGAAGATGGTCGACACGCTCCACTCGATCGAGATCGGCCGAGGCTGACCGGGGCGCCGGTCGGCGCGAGACTGATCGGGGCGCCGGTCGGCGCGAGACTGTCGGGACGCTAGTCGGCGCGAGACTATCGGGACGCTGGTCGGCGCAGTAGCCCTTTCTGAGGGCCGTTCGGTATAGTGAGGGATGAACGTCCGTGTCCGCTTCCTGCTGGTGGCGTTCGTCGCCCTCTTGGGCACCGCCGCTCGCATCGACCCGAGAGCCGGTGCGTCGGAGGCGGTGGCTTCGGACTCGGCTCTCGCTGAGCTCGCGGTCGGGCGGTACTGGCATGCGGCTCGCGTGCTGCGTGCGGGTGGGGCTGCCGAGGGGACTCCCGCGGACGTTCTCGTTCTTGCCAGCGCGGAGGCCGGGTGGGAGAACTGGCCGGCTGTGCGCGAGCTGCTCGAGGGGGTCGAGTGGCTGGCCGCTCCTGGGGCCGATTCGGCGGAGTACCTGCTCGGGCGTGCTCTCGAGCACGCGGAGGAGTGGGAGAGCGCGGCAGGGGCCTACCAGAGCTTCGTGAGCCGGGCCCGACCGGGCTCTGCCGTGTCGGACGCCGCGCTCGCCCGGACCGCCCGCGCGCTCGGCCGGGCAGGAAAGCGCACCGAGGCCGCGGCGACGTTGGCGCGGCTCCTCGCCTCGCCCGCTGTGCGGAGCTGGAGCGCGGCCGAGCTCATGCGCTCGGCTGCCGAGGCTGGAGACACCGCCGCGGTTCGCTCGCTCCAGATCCACGTCGTCGAGCCGGACGCGGCCTCGACGCTCTGGCGAGTGGAAGCCGACGCACAGCTGGCGGTCGGAGACTCGGCTGGGGCGGCGACCTCGTTCCGGGGGCTCCTCGTCACCACCGACGGACCCCGGCGCGCGGAGGCAGCCGTCGGGTTGGGTGGGCTGCTGCTGGCGGACGGCGACAGCGCCGGCGCGCGGCCGCTCCTGCTCGAGGCCTTTCGCACGGGGGCGGCGGGCGTGCGCGCGACCGCCGCCGCGAGCCTGATCGACCTCGGGGGCTTCGACGTCGACCTGACGGTCGAGCTCGCGCGCGCGGTCGATCGCGGTGGTGACGGCGCCCGCGCCCTGCGGGCGTACGACAGGGCGGCGCGGATGACGCAGTCCGACGGAGTAACGCTCGCGGAGTCGGCGCGCCTCGAGCGCGCCCGGCTGATGGCCACCGTGCAGCCGCGCCAGGAGGAGGCGCTGGAGGAGTTTCGCATCCTTCGCGACTCGACTACGAACGAGCGCATCGGTGCGCGCACGCTCGACGTGTGGCGGGGCATGCGCTCCCGGCAGGGAATGACCGCCCAGGTCGGAACGCTGCGCGGTTGGCTGCTGGAGGAGTATCCGGGCAGCACGGAAGCGATCGAGCTCACCTGGAGTGAGGGCGCGAACGCCGAGGTGAATGGGCGCCTCGACGTGGCGCTCGCGCGCTACGGGTTCATCGCGGAGCACGGCGGTTCCTCGGCCCGGGCGGGCGAGGCGCGCATGCGCTCGGGCCACATCCACGTGCGCAGAGGGAGCCGAGCGCAGGCCGCGGACGTGTTCGAGGCCTATCTGGCGGATTTCCCCGAGGGTCGGCGGTGGCAGGAGGCGGCTTACTGGGCTGGACGTGTGCGGCTCGAGCTGGGTGACTCCGCGCGGGGCCGCGAGCTGCTCGTGCGGGCGATGACGGAGCAGCCGGTCGAGTACTACGCGCACCTGGCCGCCGAGCTGCTCGACGCCCCGTACGCGATCGACTTCCCGGATGGCGAGGGACCCAGCGAGCCGCTCTGGCTCACAGACGGGCTCGCCCGTCTGGATCTGCTGAACGAAGCCGGGCTCGAGGCCGGCGTCACCAGCGAAATCGCGCGACTGCGGGAGCGTGCGCGCGGCTCACGAGGCGCGACGCTTCGCTTGGCCGACGCGCTCATCGAGCGAGGACGAACCATCGATGGTATCAACCTCGGATGGGCGCTTCTGGAGGAAGCGGGGGGCTGGGATCTACAGATCCTTCGTGTCACGTATCCGTTCCCGTATCGCGAGCTGGTGCGCCGCGAGGCGGCCGAGTGGGGGGTCGACCCCCTACTGCTGGCCGCCATCATCCGGCAGGAGTCGGCGTTCAAGGCGGACATCGTGAGTCGCGCCGGGGCGATCGGCCTCATGCAGGTCATGCCGCCTACCGGGGCGCAGCTCGCGCGGTCCCACGGACCGCGTCCGTTCACCGAGGAAACGTTGTCCCGGCCGGAGGTGAACCTCCACCTGGGCGCGGCTTTCTTCGTCGACATGAGCCGCCGCTACGACGGCGATCTCGGCCTCGTGCTGTCCGCATACAACGCCGGGCCGACCCGCGCGACGCGCTGGCGGGAGTATCCGGAGGCGTCGGATCCTCACCGGTTCACGGAGCGAATCCCTATCGAGGAGACCCGCGGCTACGTGAAGAGCGTGCGCCGCAACTTGGGACTCTACCGGGCGCTCTACGGCGAGGAGTGAGGGGCGTCCCGGGGCAGTCGTCGGGGTGAGGGCGACATCGCCCGGCGAGCGGCGCCGGCAACGGGGGCGTCGCCGGCACCTGAGTCCGCTGCCGCCCGTGTTGCATCGGGGTGCACGCCGTTGGCCGGTTCTCGCCGCGAGTGCTTGCGCGCTCGCGCGGAGGGCCGCAAGGTGAGAAAATACCGCGCTATGCGCGGTCCGACTCACCCGCTATGTGGAGGGAGCGGCATGAAAGGGACCGTGAAGTGGTTCAACGAATCGAAAGGATACGGCTTCATCAAGCAGCCCAAGGGTGATGACGTGTTCGTCCACTTTTCGGCGATCCAAGCACAGGGGTTCCGAACGCTCCAGGAAGGAGAGGAGGTCGAGTTCGAGGTGAAGGAATCCGAGCGGGGCCCTCAGGCGGCGAACGTGATCAAAGCCTGAGCGCACCCTTCCGGAGGGTTCCGGCGAGCTCCGCGGCCACGAGCCGCGGGGCTCGTTTTCGTTGATGGCCGAGCTATCTTGCGCCCCGCTCACGCCAGCCGCCCACCACGAGACGACGGCCCTTGGAGATACCTCCCAAGAGCGCTCCGCGGATCTTCCTGATCGACGCGTACGCCCTGATCTACAGGTCGTACTTCGCGTTCATCAGCAAGCCGCTCACCAACAGTGCGGGCGAAAACACGTCGGCCCCCTTCGGCTTCACACGCTTCTTGCTCGACATTCGGGAGAAGCTCGAGCCCGATTACCTGGCGGTCGTCTTCGACGCCGGCGACTCCTTCCGCGACCAGATCTATCCGGAGTACAAGGCGACGCGGGAGAAGATGCCCGACGACCTGCGCGCGAGCATCGGCAGGATCCGGGACATCGTAGCCGCGTTCCACGACCCGGTCGTCGAGCTCCCGGGCTACGAGGCAGACGACGTGATCGGAACTCTGGCGACCAAGGCGCGTGCCGCCGGGCTCGAGGCCGTGATCGTCTCCGGCGACAAGGACTTCTATCAGCTGGTCGGGCCGGGCATCCATCTCTTGAACCCCGGCCGGGGCGGCGCGACGGGCGTGGCCGCCGAGTGGGTCAACGAGTCGAATGCGGGCGAGAAGTTCGGCATCCCGCCCTCGCAAGTGGCCGACTACCTGGCGTTGGTTGGCGACTCCTCCGACAACGTCCCGGGCGCGAAGGGTGTGGGGCCCAAGACGGCGGTGCAGCTCCTCGAGCAGTATCCCTCGGTCGAGGAGTTGCTGGCGCACGCGGCCGAAGTGCAGCCGGCCCGAGCGGCCAAGTCACTGCAGGAGAACGCCGACGCGGTGCGACTGTCGAAGCGGCTCGTCACGATCATGACCGACCTCGACATCGGACTCGACCTCGTCGCCTTGAAGGTCGGCGAGCCGAACTATGCCGCGCTCCGCGACGTGTTCGTCGAGCTGGAGTTCCGGGATCTGGCGCGGCGCTACGCGGCGGAGGCGCAGAGGGGGGGGGGGGGGGGGGGGAGTGGGGGGGGGGGGGGGGGG
>VGVR01000004.1 GCA_016873995.1 Gemmatimonadota bacterium | reverse complement strand
CACCGCCACCGCCGCCGCCGCCGCCGCCGCCGCCGCCGCCACCTCCCCCGGTGCCCGCGCCGCCGCCCTCGTCGGTGACCTGGCCGTCGTACTCGATGCCCGACGGCGTGGTGCCGAAGACGAACCCGTTCTGCTGGTCCCGGTAGGTGTCGAAGATGACCAGGAACGCATCGGTGTCGCCGAGCGAAGCGTCGCGGAGCGTGCGACCGACGACGATCCCGCCGGGCTCACGATCGTACAGCCAGGCCCCGACGTAGAGCGCGTCATCATCGTGCAGGACGCGCACCTCGGTGCGCTCGGAGACGGGCTGACCCTCGCTCGGCTCGCGCTGCGTGAAGCCGGAGATGAGCTGACCGCGAGCCCAGGTGGCCTCGTCGAGCCGGCCGTCGATGGTCGGGCGCTCGGTGACCCCCACGGAGCTGGCCGTGCGCTGGGGCGCTCCGGCCGGGGTCGGCGACTGGGCGCTGGCGCCCGCGGTGGCGATGAGACTCAGGAGGGTCGTCGCGAGGACGGCGTTACGCATGGGAGCGTCGTATCCGATGTTTCGACCTGCCACGGCGTCGCGGCACGTCGGGGATATCCAAAGCGTGAAATCCGGAAAGATAGAGGCAGTCTGCTGGGCGTTCCAAGGAGGCCTGGTTGGCCGCGCGCCAGGGCGCACGAGACCGCGAGGTCGCCCCGGACGACGAGGGACAGCACGCGGGAGGTCGAAATCCAGTAACGGCGGGTCCGCCCGAAGACCGGTCCTCGACTTGACGGGGCCGCGTCCGGGCTGTCTCCTAAAGCAACCCATCAGGAGGTGAGCCGTGGCCCGCAGTCGTGAGTTCAAGATCGGAGTGTCGTGTTTGGTCGTCGCCGGCGCTTTGGGGATCGCATCGGCGTGCATGGAGAGCGGCTCCGACTCCGGGGGGCCGATGGTGAGTGGGGGGGAAGTGCCGGTGTTCCAGGTCGATCCCCTCTGGCCGCGTCCGCTGCCGAACCACTGGGTCCTTGGCTCGACGATCGGCGTCGACGTGGACTCGCGTGATCACGTCTGGATCATTCACCGGCAGGCGACGGTGATCCCGCAGGAACTCCTCGGCGCCGAGGGCACGGCGGAGTGCTGCTTCCCTGCGCCTCCCGTCCTCGAGTTCGACGCCGACGGCAACGTGGTCAACTCGTGGGGCGGTCCAGGAGAGGGTTACGACTGGCCCGAGTCGAACCACGGCATCACGGTCGACCACATGGACAACGTTTGGATCGGCGGCAACGGTGCCAACGACTCGCACATTCTCAAGTTCACGCGCGGCGGCCAGTTCCTCATGCAGGTCGGCCAGCCCAACATGCGGACCGGCAGCAACGACCAGGAGAACTTCTGGCGCGTGGCCGAGATCGAAATCGATCCGGCTGCGAACGAGGCCTACGTCGCCGATGGCTACGGGAACCGGCGCGTCGCGGTTCTCGACATCAACACCGGTGAGATGAAGCGCTACTGGGGCGCATACGGCAACCGTCCCGACGACGGACCGCTGCCGGTCTACGACCCGGCGGACCCGCCGGCGCAGCAGTTCCGGAGCCCCATGCACTGCGCCCAGCCGACCAACGACGGCCTCGTATACTTGTGCGATAGGGCAGGGGATCGCATCCAGGAGTTCCGCCTCGACGGCACGTACGTCCGCGAGGCGTTCGTCGCACCCGAGACCCTCGGCTCGGGATCCGCGTGGGATCTGGCGTTCTCCCACGATCCCGAGCAGCGCTACATCTACCTGGCCGACGGTTCGAACGAGAAGATCCACGTGCTCGAGCGCTCGACGCTCGAAGTCGTCACCGAGTTCGGGGACGGCGGCCGCTACCCGGGCACCTTCCTGGGCGTGCACAGCATCGCGGTGGACTCGCGCGGCAACATCTACACGACCGAGACCTACGAGGGGAAGCGCGTGCAGAAGCACACCTTCCTCGGATACGGGAGCCCGCCGCGGGACCAAGGAGTGGCGCGGGCCGCGCCCGCTGCAGGTCAGTAACGCCGACCTGTCCAGGAGAGCAGTGACGCCGGCGCCCGGGCACTCGCCCGGGCGCCGGTTCGTCTTTCAGCCACCGACCTGCCGACTCACGATCGTGATGGGGCTCGGGTAGCGGATCCGCCCGAGCGCGGTATCCACGGTCGGGGTGGCGCGCACGGTGACCTGCGTGGGTGGACCGCCCTGGCCTGTGAGCGAGCGCGCGAGGTTGAAGGGATCCTGCGCGTTCCCCTGGAAGAAGTCCATCAGGTCGACGCTGATCGTGATGGGCACGTCGGTCGGCCCACCGCGTCGGAGCAACGTCTCCTCGGCGAACACTCCTGAGAGCGTCTCCCGATCCTGCAGCAGAAGCGTCCAGTCCATGCGCACGAGGCGTGCGTCGACGGAGTTATCCGCCGGGTTGAGCGCGGTGAGGTGCAGACGGAAGTCCATCGGCAGCGTGCGCTGCGACACCGCGGCCGCGAGGCGGCCTGCGTCGGCGATGCTGAGCTGAGAGTAGGACGTGACCCGCCCCAGGTCGACTCCGGCGAGCCGGACGTCCGATAGGCGATCGACGGCGAAGTCGACGTCGCGGAGCGCGGCGATCTGCTGGAGCGTCGCACAGCCGGTGGTCATGACGACGGCGCTCGCTGCGAGCACTGCCATGGCCACGCCTCTCACGGCGTTCACGGCTCGAAGCTCCCGATCTCCGCCACGGCGTCCGCATCCAGGCGCAGCAGCACCTGAATGAGCAGCTCGACCGCCTGGTCGAAGTCGGAGCGCTGGATGACGCCCGTATGAGCGTGCAGATAGCGCGCGGGTACCGTAATGTTGACCGCAGGTCGGCCGGTGTCGTAGAGCTGGATCTCGGCCCCGTCTTCGCCGTAGCCGGTGAGCACGTCGGTTTGCAGGGGGATACCCTCTGCGCGGGCGACATCGAAGAAGAAGTCACGCAGCTTGCGATTCGGAATCATCGAGCTGTCGAGCAGGAAGATTCCCGGCCCGCGACCGAGGCGCTCCTGGGCCTGCGTAGGTCCGATTCCGGGGTAGTCGGCGGCGACGCCTGCCTCGACCGAGATGCCGAGGTCGGCGTCCGCGAGGTCGACCGCCGTCTGCGCACCGCGCAGACCCACCTCCTCTTGGCTGGTGGCCACCCAGACGACGCGCGCGGGCACGCGGATGCCCTCCGCACGGATGCGCCGGGCCGCGGCGATCATCACGGCCAAGCCGACGCGGTCGTCCCAGGCCTTGGCGGCATACCGGCCGTTGGGCAACACCGTGAACGGGCTCCACGGTGCGATGCCGTCACCCGGACGGATGCCCAGGCCCTCGGCCTCGGCCCGAGACGTCGCCCCGACGTCCAGGAAGATCTCCGAGAGCGACCAGACGCGCGCGCGCTGGTCCGCGGGCGTGACGTGCACAGTGGGGAGTCCACTGAACGCCTGGATGGGCCCGTTGCGGCCGAGCACCGTCCACCGTTGGTCGGGGTAGGCTTGGTCCAGGAACCCGCCGAGATTCCTCACGCGCAGGAAGCCGTCATCGGTGATGTACTGCACCATGAGGCCCACTTCATCGAGGTGCGCGGTCACCATGATGCGGGGACCGTTCGGGCTTCCGGGCAAAGTGGCCAGGACCGAGCCGAGCCCGTCGAATGCGATTTCTGCACCCAGCGCGCGGTACTCGCCCACGACGAGCGCACGGACCGCCTCCTCGAATCCGGAAGGTCCGGGCGCCTCGGATAGATCACGTAGGAGCCTCGCCGTCGCGTCGGGCTCCTGCGCCCGCGCAGGGGGAGCCACCAGCATGCAGACGAGAAGCATCGCGAAGCAGCGCGTCATGGGACCCCCTGTGTGGGTTGGACTCTCTAAACCGCCGCCCCCGTCACGAGCGCGTCGACCAGCCGCGGAATCTCCCGCAGCGGCGTCCCGCAGAGCGCAACTCTCACCGCACCCTTCAGCGGCAGCACGTATACGCCCAGCTCGCGCATCTTCGCGGCGGCGCGTTCCCCGTCCTTCACGAAGACCATACTGAAGAAGCCGCTGTCGTAGCGTGGCATGCGGAGTCCTGCGGCGTGCGCACCCTCGTTGAAGGCCTGGATGCGCTTCCGCAGCACGCCGACCAATTCCTCGCGCTCCGCGTCGGCTCGCCGGCGCAGCTCCGCGTTGGTGAGCAGGTCGGTGATCACCCGTTGACCGAGGTGGTTGGGGTTCGACCACGTCGAGCGGCACGTGAACGACAGGGCGTTCTTGATCTGGGTGCGCTCCGAGTCGTCCTCGTGCAGCGCGATGAGCGACCCGATGCGGGCCCCGTACTGGGTGAACGACTTGGAGGCCGTCCAGGCGATGAGCACCGTCGCGTTCGCGACCAGTCCCGGGATCGCGTCGATCCACGTGCGGGCCGAGCGCCCTCCGAACGCGAAGTAGGCGACGTCGAGCACCACGGTGACCGGGCCGCGCTCGCCCGCTCGCTGAACCGCCTCCACCACCTGGCCCCACTCGGTGCTCTCGAGCGAGTACCCCGTGGGGTTGTGGCAGGGGAAGTTGAGCACCGCCAGCGCCCGCCCCTGCGTGTCCACGTGCCGCGCGAGCGCCGCCGCGAACCCGTCGACGTCGAAGGTGCGATCCGAACGGAACATGGTGAACGTCTCGGCGTCCCGGCCGATGTTGCGCGCGATGCCTGTATAGGGGCCCCAGTGGTAGCTCGTGGTGAGCAGCTTCTGGCCCGGCTCCAGGAAGTTGACCACGCCCTGATAGACAGCGCCGGTGCCGCCAGGTGTGGCCACCGCCACGGCCTTCTTGGCGAGCGGCCCATCCCCGAACACGTCGGCGATGGTGGCGCCCAGGAACGCCGGCAGCCCAGCCACCGGCGCGTAGCCTGCCGCCGTGCGGGCATCGACTTTGGCCAGCGTCTCCAGCACGCACGGCATGACGGCGATCTTGCCGTCTTCGCCCGAGAGCGTGCCGAGCGTCGCGTTCAGGATCGATTCGCCGCGCGCAGCGCGCTCCGTCGCCTCGCGGTGAAGCGCGAAGAGCGGGTCGTCTCCTGGGCGGTCCCGCGCGCCTGGAACCAGGGAGCTGAGGGTCGCGAGCGGGGCGGATTGCGTGATCGGCATGGCTTCCATCGACCTCGGATGCGCGGCGTGCTACGGAGAAGGGCGGCCGAACACGATGACCAAAGAGCCCTCTCTTGTCACGGTCCGGTGGAGCAGCCGGTCTAGTAGGCCACGCTCGCCAAGGCAGCGCCCGTGATCGCTCCGACAGCCAGCCCGCCGGCGGCTTGCAGCCAAGCTCTCCCCGAGGGCGCCCGGCGCTCTCCACGGTGGAGGAGCGGGAGCGCCACGCCCGTGCCGAGTCCTATGCCAGCGCCGACGAGCACATCGGACGGGAAGTGCTTGCCCGCCTGCACGCGCAGGGCGGCGGTCGAGCCCCCGAGTGCGCCCCCGAGCGCGGCGACGCCGAAGCGCTCGAGTCCGCTCGCGTCTGGGTGTCTGAGCAGGTACTCGGTGATGGAGAGGCCGGCGCCCAGGAACGACGAGGACGCATGCCCGGAAGGCATGGACTCGAAGGCGGACTCGGTCGCGACGTCGTATGCGGAGCTCGAGGCACGCTCTGCCGACGAGGCATACGTGAACGGCCGCGGTCGGCCGACGAGCTCCTTGGTGAGGTAGGTGATCCCGCCCGTGATCCAGAAGGCCTCCGCGTACAGGAGGCTCCGGCGACCCAGGGCGCTCCATCTCTCACCCGGGCTGGTCGCCCAAGCGAGCACGAACGGATAGGCCGCGGCGAGTTCACGCGTCCGGTCGCTCGAGCGGTCCGCGGCCGAGCTGAGGTCGCCGAGCACCTCCCTGTCCACGGACCAAGCGATGGCAGTGGCGTCGAGCCCCTGCGACGGCACGCTGCGCACGTTCGAGGTGACGAGCGCGGTCCCCAGCGCAAAGCCGGCCCCCACCCCCGCGAGCGTCAGCTCGCGTGCGAGACTGTATTGCGGATACGACGAACGCCGGTCGGGTTGCGTCGCTGCGACAGTTCCTCCTCCCGGTGCCGCCTGCGCCAGCGCGACCGACGGTGTGGCGAGCCCGACCGCGGCCACGACCAGGATGCGGACGCCGCGGGCCCATGACGCCCGCCGTCTCGTGGTCATCGGAGACGGCTCGAGCTCCGCCACCGGTCGAGGCGCATGCGCAGAGTGATCACGGGGTTCGCGTTCTCGCTGGGCACGATGTTCTCGTCGGTCACGTCCAGATACAGGAACGGTCGCTCGGCCGGATCGCTCCGGTCCGCCGCGAGCAAGTATGCAACGTGGGCGTTCTTGCCGTCACACGGTGCGGTCGGCCTCGGCTCGGTCTCGCAGGTGCAACGGCGGTCGCCGCCGGCGGCATCCGCGGCCTCCATGGCACGCATCACCTTCTCGAGGAGGTCTCCCCCGTCGGCTTCCAGTGCGCGGACCGCGTCCAGCACGACCTCGTCAGAAGCGAGGATGTTCCCCTGCACGGCGTAGTAGATGTCCGTGCCGGCGACCCGGCCCTGTCGCGCCAGGGCCGCAGGACCGTTGGCGCTCCCGGTGAAGCCGATGCTGCGGCCCTGTAGGTCCACAATGCCGAACTGGCGTTCGGCGATGCCGGGGTCCTCGCGGAGCAGGTCGAGGATCAGCCGCGGGTCGGTGCCTGCCCGCAGCTCCGTGGCGATGAGCCGCTGGTTGGCGAGCGTCCGGTCAGCGGCCGCCTGGGCCGCCGCCACGCCGACACCCGGCACGACGACCGCCTGGATGGACATGAGCCCGGCGGCAGGAAAGTCGCGGAAGCGCGACTGTGCGACGCAGGTCGCCGAGGCGACGACGATGCGGCCCGTCGAAACGTCGACCGCGAGAATCGACCAGGTGGCCGACGCCGCCGACGGGGTCAGCGCGAGCGCCATGAGTAGGGCGGCGAGCGCCCGCGTGACGCGTGTCGAGCGGGAGGTCGTCATCAGCGATGTCAGCGGCGGAAGCTCATGCGTCCAGCGAGCGGGTCCCCGCAGTCCGAGATCGTGGCGGGTCCGTCGATCACGCCCCCGCCGGGCTCGACGGTGAGGATCCCTTCGATTCGGCTCACGCAGGCCGGCCGATCCGCGGTGCGGTGCGTCACGGTGAGGCGCACGAGGTTCTCGATGACCGCACCCTCCACGCGGCCATCGATCTCGAGGGGCTGGCGCACACGAAACGTACCCCGCACCGCGCCTCCCAGCGCGGTCGAAAGCTCGAGCTCGGCAGCGAACGATTCGGATTCGACCTGGAGGCGGCCGGCGTAGACACCACGTACGTTGTATGCGTACCCCGGCTGCCCTGGGCGGGGCGCCCCGCCGCAGGCAGCGAGGAGGAGCGCTGCCACGATGACCCACTCTCGCCTGACCTTCACCAATCGAGAACCATCCGAGTGCGTCGTGCCGTATAGGTTGGGGTGAAGATGCTGCGACTCCTCCGCTCGCGCTTCGGTCTGGCCCTCGCGCTGTGCGCGGACCTCGCCCTGTATGCTAGCGGTCCCGGCCCCTACGACTACACCGCCGAGAGCTTCCAGGCGGCGCTGGCCGCCCAAGAGCGCTTCACCGATCGGTGGCTGGCGCTCGATGGCGTGGTGGGCACCGCCATTGGCGTCGACGGCGCCGGCCACGCGGTGCTCAAGGTCTACCTGACCGCCGCGGGGGCCGCGGCGCTACCGCGCTGGGTGGGCGTCGAAGTCGTGACCGAGGTCACCGGGCCGTTCCTGGCGATTCCCTCGGACGACGGCGGGGACGCCGATCCCAAACGCGGTTTCGAGCGACCGGTTCCGATCGGCGTAAGCACCGGGCATCCGAACGTGAGCGCAGGCACGGTCGGGGCGCGCGTGACGGACGGTACCCGCACGTTCGCGCTCAGCAACAACCACGTCGTGGCGGCGAGCAATGGCGGTAGTGAAGGCGACCCGCTCCTGCAGCCGGGCACAGCCGACGGCGGGCGCAATCCGGATGATGCCATCGGGACGCTCTTCGACTTCGAGCCGCTTCACTTCTGCGGCACGGTCGGATGCGAGCTCAATCGCATCGATGCTGCGATCGCGCATACCACACCCGACCAGCTCGGCAACGCCACCCCCGAAGGCGGCTACGGCACTCCGCGGGCGCGCACTGTCGAAGCCAATCTCGGGCTCGAGGTGCAGAAGTACGGACGGACGACCGGACTGACCGTCGGACGCGTGACAGGCATCCATGCTACGATCGATGTTGGATATCGAAATGGCGCCGCGCGCTTCGAGGAGCAGATCGTCATCTCGGGCGACGGTTTCAGCGCCGGCGGCGATTCGGGCTCGCTGATCGTGACGAAGGGGATACTGCTCGCCGACCGTCGACCTGTCGGGCTTCTGTTCGCCGGCGCCAGGGGCTCCACGCTCGCGAACCCCATCGACCTAGTGCTCGAGCGCTTTGGCGTGCGCATCTACGGAAACTGAGTGCCTACGACGATCGCGGATGCGCTGCGCGAGCTGACGCGCTCCGTGATGGGGCGGCCGGGCGTGTCGGGTACCGCGATCGGGGAGAGGCGCGGGAGGCCGTGCCTCCTGGTCTACTTGAGCGACGCGAAGGCGAGTCGCTCGCTGCCCAAATCCGTCGAAGGGTACCCGGTCGTCGCGGAGACGACCGGGCCCTTCGAGCGTCGTTGACGAAGCTTACCGCGTCGTGAACGTGATGGTGTCCACCACCCACGGCTGCAGCGGGACATGGACGCCGTCGGCGACCACCGCGATCAGCCGGTGCGTGCCGGGCGCGACGCTGTCGAAGCGGAACTCGCTCGCCGCGTTACCCATGTGCACGATGCTGCCGGGCACGGTCGGAACGGGAACGCCCGCCGCGGTCAACTCCGCGTCCAGGTAGAGGTGGTGATGTCCGCTGCCCGGGGTCAGGTCACCCGCGGGCAGGATGGTTACCGTCGACTCGAGGCGCACCGTGACGGTGCGGCCGGTGATCTCCGCGCCGTTGGCGGGCTCGACGATGGTGACGGTGCCGCCACCCGAGGTGAGGGCGGGGGTCGGAGCTGGGGTCTCCTCGGCCGGCTCGTCGGCCGGGGCGCCGCAGGCGGCGAGCCCGATCGCGAGGGCGAGGGTGAAGCTGCGCGCGTTCTTCATGGCAAGTTCCGGTTGTAGCGGGGGGTCGAAGCGGGGGGAAAGGAAGGTGAACTCCCGTGCCCTCGCAAGCCGGCTAACAGGTCCCTGACCAACTCGGCCCACAGCGCCTGGCTAGTTGCTTTCTGGGCTCGCCTGGGCCGAGCGCTCCGGCGGCCGCGGCCGCGCCATCTGCAGCGACACGCCGCCGAAGAACGTCGATCCCGAGCGGTTCACCTGGTGGTCCCCGTCGGCCAGGTAGTCGAGCACCGCCTGGTCCCACGAAAGGCCAGCTTTGGCGACCAGCTCCAGCCAGGGGCCGTACGCGGTCTCGTCCGGGGCCTCGCTGGTGCCGCTCCAGATCGTCACGCGCGGGTTGAATCCGCCGTTCGCCTCACCGGTCGAGCCTTTCAGGGGCATCTCGATCAGGACGCTGTCGGACATGGGGAGGCGAAACACCCTGGGATCGAACGTGGCGCCGTATCGCTCGTAACGCGCGTACGCTCGCTGGTTGAGTGCCACCACGTCGGGGTTCGAGTTGATCCCGCGCGTCATGTAATCGCGCAGCTCCATCGCCGCGTCGCGATGCCGTGGAAAGTCTGGGCTGTCGACGTAGTCGAAGCCCGGCATGAACCACCCCTTGTTGAAGCCCCAGTTGCGCTCCGTCACGCGCCCGCCGCGCACCAGCCCGCTGAACTCGGAGAAGAGCTGAACGAGCTGCCGAGAGGGATATCCGTGCGGGTTCAGGAAGACGTCGGGGAGCCACTCCTCCCAGAGCCGCTGGCGCACCCGCGCCTCCGGGTAGATCGGATGGTCATCGGTCTGCCCGATCGTGACGTTGGTGCCGAGCGCCGCCAGATATCCCGCGTGCAACACGTAGTCGGGCGTGCTCCGGAAGAGGCGGTATGCGAGCTCCGCGCCGTCCGGGTTGGTGAACGGATGCACGACCACGTTGACCCGGTCGAGCTTGGCGCGCTGAGTCGAGTCGGTGAGCAGGAGCTCAGCGAGCCGGAGCACGTGGCTCGTCGATGACACTTCGTTGGCGTGCTCGCGCGCCGAGTACACGACCGTCGGCTTGAACGTCGTGGCCTTCAGGTGCGACCAATGCGTGCCTGTGACGGGGCTCATCAAGTCCATCGCCCAGACGTCCTGGCCGAGAAAGGAGCGGCCCGCACGGTAGACGCTCACCTCGTCGAACGTGGCGGCCATGCGCGCCAGAATCCCGTTTCCTTCGGTCGGCGGGATCGGTGTGCTCCACTGCACCAGCCGCTCTCCCCCGTACGTCCAGCCGCGCGGCAGGAGCGCGCGCGAGTCGGGGAGCGAGGCCGGCCTTCCGTTCGCGGCCAGCGTCCCCACCGCCCGTGCCTTCGGGTCCTGCTCGTGGGTCCACTCGGCCCACACCTCGAGCGCGCCGAGCCCGGGGAAGGCGAGCGCAGACGCGTACATGCCCGCGGCGCGGAGTGCCTCGATTTCGCGCAGCGTCACCACTACTTGCTCGGCGGACACCATCGTGCGGTCGACGGTCTCGGGGGTGGCGTAGTCGAGCAGCGAGTCGCGCACGTCGAGCTCCGTGTCGACGCGCACGCGCAGCGCGAGCGCCGAGAACCCCGGCTGGCCGGCGGTTACGGTGGCGAGGCGGGCCGAGGGACGCGCGAGCGTGGTCTTCGGGATGTCGAGGCGGGCTTCGCCGGACGTACCGGTGCTGTCGCGGTACTCGACCACCACCGCGGGGCGTGAGGTCGCGAAGCCCGTGAACGTCACGTGAGCTCGGGACGGCCCTCCGTCCGCCTTGGGGGTCATGATGGGGATGACACGCCCCGGGAACGTCAGCCCCTGACCGCGCGAATTGCGCCCCAGGATGTCGAAGAACTGGACGGTGCCGAAGTAGATCTCCTCGTGCAGCGCATCCATGGGCGCAACGAGCTCGTTGTCGAGTCCGAGCCGGTAGTCCGGCTCGCTCATCTCCAGCTCGACCGTGAGCTCGCCGAAGAAGGGCGCGTCGATGGATCCGCCGCGCGGGAGCCCCTCGTGCCGCTCCATGACGTAGTCGTAGATGCGCGGGAGGACGTCCGCCTGGAAATAGTCCCAGAACGCTTCGGCGTCCGTGAGGATGCTCTCGTCGACGAGCGTGCGGTCGGCGCTCACGGCGTTCATCCAGCCCGTGGTCACGCGCACTTGCTCGTAGTCCTGGAACCGATCGAAGAACGGCCGCAGCACCCACTTCGGGTCGAAGGTGTCCGAAAGGAGCTCGATGCCCGCCGAGTCGGTGACGAGCACGTCGTAGGTCGGTCCTTCCGTCGTCATCTCGAAGCGGATGCGCTCGAGCGGCACGCTGAGCTCGTTCGCGAACATCTCGTCGATCGGGAAGATCTCGTGCAGCCAGCGCACCGGCGTCTGCATCGCTTGCTGCGGCCAGTCTTCGGGCGGGTCGTTGCGACGGAAGCGAATGACGATGTCGCCTATGGGCCTGCCGGCGATGCGCGGGCGCACACTCTCGTAGAGCCAGGAGTAGCCCTGCTTGAACGCCGATAGCACCACCACGTCCGTACCCGACGGGTCCGAGCCGCTCTCGATGAGCAGACGGCGTGTCTCCGCTGCGATCCTGGCGCGGAGCTCCGGCGGCTCCGACAGCCGCGCCTCCAGGCGAATCGGGTCGCCCTCCGCGAGCGCGGGGAGCACGCGCTCGCGTATGAGGAGCCAATAGCGCTCGACTTCGGAGGTGAACTCCCGCTGATCCTCGAAGATCGTGGCGGCCTTGGTGACGTCGCGGTCGTCGATCGTGACCGCGACCGAGTCACGAGGGATTCCGAGCGCGGAGGCAGCGCGAGCGCGCACGTAGGGGGCGAGCGATGAGTCCGCCTTCTCGACGGACATGAGGACGTTCGCCGAGGTGGGCCCGCGCGAGGCGAGCTCGGTGCCGATGCGGTCGATCTTGTAGAGCCCGACCGCGGCCTGACCGACCGGCGAATAGCCCGCGAGCGCGTCCCAGAGCTCCTGCTCCACGTCGTCGACCGTCGGGCGGTCCTTGCCGCGCGCGCCCAGGTTCGGAAGCGTCACCGCGACCTGCTCCAGCGCGCGCGCCGCACCGGCCGAGTCGGCACCGGTCACGACCAGCGCGGACTTGTCGCCGAACGCCTTGGGCACCAGCTCGATCAAGCCCTGACCGGCGCCCAGCGAGTCGGCCGCAACCTTGCCGCTGTCCGCCAGCTGACGGGTGAGCCGGTTGTCGAGGCCCGCCAGCAGGAGCGTCGGCTGTGACGCGGGGCGCGTGAGCGTTGCGGCCGGCTCCACGAGGGGCACGGCGAGCCCGAGAGACTCCAGGCCCAGACGCGCCGCCAGCTCGGGAAGGAGCCCCACGCCCGCATTCCCCGGGACCAGCATCACGTCCACGCGGTTCGGGAACGGGTCGCCGCCGAGGAGGCCGTCTCCCGTGTACAGATTGGAAAGATCGAGGTCGCTCTTGGCGCCGTTGCCAGGGCGCGCTGCGATCGGGCCGGGAGGGTCCGGTTCGGCGCGGCCGGGAAGCATGAGGCCCGTCCCTCCGGGGAGGCGCACCTCGACTTCACCGAGGCCGGCGTAGGCCAAGGGGCGACGTGGGGGAGTGGCGGCTGCCGTCGAATCGGCCGGGGTCGGTGGTGCTGGCGCTTCGGTCGCAGCCAGCGGGGAGAGCGCCGCCGTTGCGGCGACGTCGTCGACGCCGGCGATCTCCGCGACCAGCCGCGGGATGCCGGGTTGGCCCGCGCGGGTGCGCGCCTGCGTCAGGCGGACCGTCGCCCCGACGATGCCCGCCGAGTCGAGCGCCGTCGAGAGGTCGATGCGCACGCTGTCAACCCGCGGCGCCGATAGAGTGCGCGTGTGGGGCAGGACGCCCGCGAGCAAGCGCGCGGCGGCGAGCAGTCCCGCATCGTCACCGCCCTGCACTAGCACCCACGTGCGGTTGGCCACCGCCGTCACCGCGACGACGCCCTCGCCGGCCGCGAGCGACATCGTGTCGACGCCCGTGGCCGCGAGCGTCGCCGAGTCGAGCCCGCTGCGCCCGATCGCGATCGCGATCGTCGTGGGGTCGGCGCCGATGCCCCGCGTGAGCGGTAGGTCGAGCGCCATCGTCTCGAACCCGAGGCGCGCTGCGATCTCGGCCGCGGCCGATGTCTCGACGACGGTCGGCGCGGGGCCGAGCACGAACG
This sequence comes from Gemmatimonadota bacterium, assembly GCA_016873995.1. GTDB lineage: Bacteria > Gemmatimonadota > Gemmatimonadetes > Longimicrobiales > Gaopeijiaceae > UBA2982. The sequence goes on along the minus strand of VGVR01000004.1, from coordinate 158,774 downwards.
ACGCGTCGAGTAGGTCGGGCACGCTGTCGCCGTTCGTGTCGCGCACGAGTTGACCGAGGTCGAACAGGGTCGCGACGTCGGGGGTCTGCTGGGCCGTGGCGGAGCGGGGGGCGAGGGCGAGCGTGGCGGCCATCACAGCGAGCGCCAGCGCGGCACAGGGCGAAGAGCGGGGGGTCATGGCGCGGTGACGGTGCCCCGAGGCGGGGGTCTGCGCAAGCGTGTCCGGATGCGTCACCGCAGTGGATGCTCTGCCAGCCAGTCCCTCGTGATCGGCAATGCGGATTCCAGGTCGACGTATCCCAGCTCTGCGATATACGTGTCGGCACGCCCCGTCAGCACGAGGCTGATGTTCCACGGAATCGCATCGGCCTTCACCTCGTTCACGTAGTTGACGAGCGAGTTGGTGCAGTTCGTCGTGAGCGTGTTGTACCAGCGCGGAGTCGTCGCGAGCGCCGCCGTTTCCCGTACGAACTGCTCGAACATCGGCCCGAGGTAGGTGGACGGGACGGATACGCGATAGGGCGTGAGCGGGTAGTCGAGCAGCTCGACGCGGCGCGTCACCAGATCCTCCTCGGTCGCCCAGGTGTGGGTCACTTCGAAGCCTCGGAGGACGCCCGCCACGAGAGAATACGTCTCCCCGACCTCGCGGCGGGTCTCCACGGAGAGCCCCACCCAACGCCCATCTCCATAGCTCTCGGGAAATTCGAACACGAGGAACGTGTGCGCGATCCGGCCGCCGAACCCGAGCTCCTGCTCGTACATCCAGAGGCTGACGATGTCAGCGGGATCGTACCGCCCAGTGAAGTACTCCTTCGACACGATGGCTTCACGCGTGTATCGCCAGTTGCGGACGTCGGTAAGCATCACGCTGCCATCGGCGAGCTGCTCGACGCCCGCCAGTACGCGCACGTCTTCGTCCCACTCGCGCTCGAGCGAAGGCCGCCGGAGGCCAACGACCAGAGCGCCCGCGGCCGCGGCGATCAGGGCGACGGCACCCAGGACCGTGGCGGCCCTTCGGATCGCATGCGGCATGGCCATGGGACTCCGGCGTGTGGACTGGCGCGCTGGAACGTCGAGAGACGAGCTTGCTGCCAGACGAACCTGGGAGGGTGCCCTACCGATGACAACGCCGACCTACGCCGATCTCTTTTCCGCCTCCGGCCTGGACGCTTCCCTCCGCCGCCTCGAGGCGCTCGCCCCCGACACCCGCGCGCAATGGGGCAAGATGGATGTCGCGCAGATGCTCGCCCACCTGAACGTGGCGTATGAGATGCTGTACGAGGACAAGCATGCGCGCCCGAACCCCGTAATGCGTGCGCTCCTGCGCATGTTCCTCAAGAACAAGGTCGTCGGCCCGACGCCCTATCCGCGGAGCTCACCCACGGCTCCTCAGTTCAAGATCGCCGACCGCCGCGATTTCGCGGCGGAGCGTGGGCGGCTCGTGGCCTACATGCGACGCATGCATGACGAGGGCCGCCCGCGTTTCGAAGGGCGGGAGTCGGCGTCGTTCGGAGCGCTGAGCGCCGATGAATGGAACGTGATGTTCTCGAAGCATTTGGACCACCACCTCCGGCAGTTCGGCGCATGACACGGCGCGAGCGTCGCAAGTCCACCGCCCTGGTTGGGATCGCGCTGGTGTCTTCGGCGGACCTCCAGGGCGCTCAGTGCGGATCCAGAGCTTGCGATTAAACTTAACAGGCGCTCGCCACGTCTATGCTGCCATAGGTCAGCCATGCGAGAGGCCGAAATCCTCACGCAGAACCTCGAGCTGAGTCTTCCCACAATCGAGGAGCTTCTGGCCTCGATCGAGGCGATGAACGAGGTCGATCGCGCCCAGGTGTCGCCCGAGTGGCTCGCGCGCGCGAAGGCTGCCACGGCCGCGGACCCTTGGCTTCACGGCTTCAACGTGATCCACCGGGAAAGTCGCACGGTGGTCGGGAGCTGTGGATTCACGGGTCCTCCGGATGCCGACGGGGTGGTCGAGATCGCGTACAGCATTTCTCCCGCCTACCAGGGTCGAGGGTATGCCACAGAGGTCGCGCAGGCGATGGCGGTGTACGCATTCCGCACGGGCCGCGCAAAAGTCGTGCGGGCGCATACGTTGCCGCACGAGAACGCCTCCACGCGCGTGCTCAGCAAATGCGCCTTCGATTTCTTGGGCGAAGTGATGGATCCGCAGGATGGGCGGGTATGGCGCTGGGAGCTCCGGGCCGGCGATACGCACGCGCGTCACACGTGACGGTTCTTCGCCTCGGTATGCGCGCCTGGCTGATAGGTCTACTGGCGTACATCGCCGCGCTCGGAATCCTGTACGGCGAGTGGATGATCTCGCCGGGTGATCTCGGGGCGGTGGTGTTCTCCTCGTTGATCGTATTCTGGATTTGTTACTGGCTCGTCTATCTGCCCGTTCTCCGACTGGCTCGCCGCGCGGCGCCTCGCGCTTGGGCTAGCTGGATGTACCCGGTGCTCGGCGTGCTCCTCGGTGCGCTGCCGACCGCCGCCATCGCGCGCTATTGGAGCGGGTCCTTCCGCGGGCTGCTCACGCCAGAGGCGCTGCTCTTCTTCATCCTGTTCACGGCGGTTGGGCTCGTCGTCGGCGTCGGCTTCGGACGTATCGATCCGGCGTGACTCCGCACTCGATGCCGCTCCTACGTGCGACCGGTTTCCCGGGCGCCGGACGGGCCGCAGATTGACGATCGACGCGTCGGGGTGAGACGCAATACGGAGGGTCGAGGACGATGCGGGCGATGAGCGATCCGTCCCTGATGAGGCCCAAGCGGCCCAGGTGTCCGACTCTTTGTCTGACGCTCCTCGTCGCCGGGTGCGCTCCCGGATCTCCGGGCGGCGACGCGCTGGCGGAGGGCGATGATGCGACGCTCTTCGAGGGCGCCCGGCTGATCATCGGGGACGACACGCCCGCGATCGAGAACGCAGCACTCCTCGTCCGAGGACGCACGATTCTGGGTGTGGGTCGCGCGGGAGAGCTGGTCGCTCCGGCCGGGGCTCGTCGTGTGGACCTCACGGGCAAGACCCTGATGCCTGCCATCGTCGACCCGCACAGTCACGTCGGCTACTACGACGAGATCCTCGACACCGAGATCCAGGACGACTTCCGCGAGGAGCGCATCCTCGATCACCTCGACCGGTTCGCCTACACGGGGCACGCCCTGACCTACAGCCTGGGCAGCGACTTGCCGACGTTCATCGACGCACGTTACAGCGACGACCCTACGAGCTTCGTCGATCTGCGCGAGCGGTCGAAGGGAGACGACTTCACCGGTGCGCGTTACCTGACGGTCGGGCGAGGGCTCGCCTGGCCCGGTACGGGGAATCCGCGCAGCACCAGCTTCTACCCGACCGTCAGCCCTTGGCTCGCAGAAGCGGCGGTGCGGGAGCTCGCCGCCCAGCGCGTCGAGCTCGTGAAGCTATGGATCGAGGACCGGTGGGGCTTCATCGATCCGCGCAGTGAGGAGCCCGCGTACATGCCGGCCCCGATCTACGGCGCGGCGATCCGTGAGGCGCACAGGCTCGGGCTCCGCACCATCGCCCATGTGAAGACCGTGCACGACTGGAAGGGGGTGTTGGAGGCGGGCGTCGACGCGATCACGCACACGGTCGAGGACGCGCCGGTGGACGAGGAGCTGCTCGGGCTCATCCGCGCGCGCCCGGGGTTCGTCAACATCTCCGTGCTGACCTCACAGATGGACGGCGGCAGCGCGACGCGCGCCCCGGGCGAGCGGCCCGAATGGCTGTCGGATCCGCTCTTGGGGGCCCTCAAGTGCCCGGCCTTCCTGGACGAGTGGGGTCTGGCGTTCGAGCGCATGGCCCCCGCGCCTGGAGACGGCGGCCTGTGGGCGCAGAATACGCGCCGCGTGCGCGAGGCGGGCGCTACCGTCCTGGTGGGGAGTCACGACGCGGGTGGGCGGCGCGCGCTCGGATGGGGCAGCCACATGGAGATGGAGGCGTTCGTGAACTGGCTCGGCTTCACGCCCCACGAGGCCATCCGGGCGGCGACCAGCGCCACCGCCGAGTTCGTCGGCGTGGCCGACGAGCTGGGGACGCTCGAGGTCGGCAAGAGCGCCGACTTCATCGTCCTCGACGCCAACCCCCTCGACGACATCCGGAATACGCGCCGCATCTCCGAGGTCTGGCTGCGGGGCAGACGGGTCGACCGCGAGGCCATGTCTGCGCGCTGGGCTGCCGCCTGTCGGGCGGCCGGCCGGCTCTGGGCTCGGCGGCGGTCGCCCCGCCTGCCGCCGGTCTCCGAGCCCACGCCCGCGCGTTCTGCGAGAGGTGCGGCTACAGCCCCACTGACTAGCGGCCCCGTCGCTCCTGGGCCTCGCGGAGCATGCCCTCGAACGAAGATTCGGAGCGCGCGACGTAGCTGCTCCAGGCAGCTGCATCCAGGCAGGTCACGCATCTCGGGTCGACCGGGAGAGCCGGACTCAGCGGACGCGACGTGTTCTGGGGGTGGTTGTGCAGAAAGAGATCCGGAGGCTCGAGCTCTTTCAGTCTTCGGAGCGTCCTCTCCGTGTCGGCGACCACCGACGGGTGCCTGGGGTTGTCGAACAGCTGCACCCCTGCGTTCGGAATCTCGCCGCCGCGGAAGGCGACCGAATACGCGCGTCCGCCTTCCTGGACGTTCGTCATCCACATCGTCGCCCCCTGGGTGTGCCCTGCCACGAGGAGCGCACGCAGCGTTACGCCGCCCAGGGTGACCGTGTCGCCGTCCGCGATCACGCTATCCACCATGACGGGTTCCCAGCCTCGGGCCCCCAGAGCCGAGTTGTCCCGGCCCGACGCGAGCGCGACCGCGTCACCGCCGAGCGCTACGACCTGAGCGCCCGTGGCGCGCTTCATGGCCGCGTGTCCCTCCACGTGGTCCCAGTGCGCATGACTGGAGATCATGATCCGGACATCCCGCACACGAAACCCGAGCTTCTCGATGTTCGCGACGATCTGCTCGTGCATGTCCGTGGTGCCCGTGTCGTGGAGAATGTGGCCCTCGGGCGTGGTGATGAGGTAGGAGCCGTATTCGCCTCCGACGAAGTAGACGTTTCCGATGATGCGGAACGGTTCGGGGGGGCCACCCGCCGCTTGCACACGGGCCACAGCCGGATGCGGTGAAGCGCACGCGATCACCGCGCCTAGAACCAACGCACTCGTCAGACGCACAGGCGCCTCCTTGACGGTTCACTTCGCGAAACCGACCTCACCCGCCTCATCCCCCCGCGATCTGCGGCACGAAGTGGATCTCGCTATCGGGCCGGAGCTTCAAGTAGTCATGGTGCTGGTGCACCTCACCATCCACCGCGATCGCCATCACCTCGAGCGGCTGCGTGAGCCCGGGAAAGCGCTCTGTCACGACCACGAGCAGCTCCTGCACCCGCGGCGCATCGACCGTGAGCGACTCCACACCTCCGGTGTAGCGCGCGAGCCCACGGGAGAAGTGGACCGTCGCCATGTTCAGCCGCGCTGCTTGAGCGCTGCCAGGACGCGGGGCGGCGAGAGCGGGAGGGCCGTGAAGCGAACTCTAGTCGCGTCGTGCATCGCATTCGCGACGGCGGCCAGGGGCGGCACGATGGGCACTTCGCCCACGCCGCGCACCCCATAGGGGTGCAGAGGGTTCGCCACCTCGATGATCACGGTGTCGATCATGGGAAGGTCGGATGCCACGGGCATGCGGTAATCGAGGAATCCGGGGTTCTGGAGATGCCCCTCCGCATCGTACACGTACTCTTCGTTGAGCGCCCACCCGATCCCCTGGGATGCGCCTCCCTGCATCTGTCCCTCGACGTAGCTCGGATGAACCGCCTTGCCGACGTCCTGCACGACGGTGTAGCGCACCACGCGACTCACGCCGGTATCCTCGTCGACCTCGAGGTCGCAGATGTGCGCGCCGAACGCGGGCCCCGCCATGGGTGCGTTGACGGTGGCACTGCCGATGATGGGCCCGCCGGTGTGCATGAGCTTGGCCGCAAGCTCGCTCACGGTGAGTGGCTCACGCCCGGACGCACCGTTCAGGGCAATGGCCCGGCCGCGCTCCCAGCCGACCTGCTCCACCGGCACGTCCCAGATCTTGGCGGCACGCGCGCGCAGCTGCGCTTGCGCGTCGCGCGCGGCCTCGATGACCGCCATGCCGGTCGCGTAGCAGACGCGGCTGCCGCCGGTGACGTCGTTGTAGCCGATGCTGTCCGTGTCCGCGACAATGGGCCGCACGCGCTCCACCGGGATGCCGAGCTCTTCGGACACCATGAGCGCCTGCGCCACCCGCGTGCCGCCGATGTCGGGGTTGCCCGTGACCACGTTCGCGCTGCCATCCGCGGAGAGCGATACCGTGGCACTGGAGTTCAAGCCGGCGTTGAACCAGAACCCGCACGCCACGCCGCGGCCCACCTTTCGGCCAGGCTGGGGAACGAGTGGCGCCTTCCAGTGCGGATGGCAACGCGCCGCCTCCAGCACTTCGCGCAGCCCGATCGGCCCGAACTCGGGCCCGTACGCAGCCTGATCGCCTTCGCGCACGGCGTTCTGCAGGCGCAGCTCGATCGGGTCCTTGCCCAGGCGGCGGGCGACCTCGTCCACCACCGATTCCACCGCGAACGCGGCCGCGGGAGCCCCGGGCGCGCGGTAGGCGGCTACCTTCGGCCGGTTGACGACGATGTCGTACGCCTCGACGAGGAAGTTCGGGATGTCGTACGCGGCGATCGCGCACATCGCGCCCGCGCCCGCGGGCGACCCGGCATACGCGCCCGCTTCGTAGTAGAGCGACGCGCTCGCGGCGACGAAGGAGCCGTCCTTCTTGGCGCCGAGCTTCACGCGGATCTTCGTCCCCGACGTCGGCCCCGAAGCGCGGAACACGTCCTCGCGCGACATCACGAGCTTCACTGGCCGGTGTGCCTTGCGCGCGAGCGCAATGGCGACGGGCTCCAGGTAGACGGGGATCTTGCCCCCGAAACCTCCACCGATCTCGCTCGGAATCACCTTGATGCGCGCCGCATCGATGCCGAGGATCCCCGCGCAGCAATCGCGCACGACGAAGTGCCCCTGCGTGGACGTCCACACCACGACCTGGCCGTCCTCGCCCCACCGGGCCACGCACGCGTGCGGCTCGATGTAGCCCTGATGCACCATCGGCGTAGTGAAGGTCCGTTCGATCACCACGTCGGCTCCGGCGAACCCCTTGTCGAGGTCGCCGCGCGTGAGCTCCATGCGGAGCGCTACGTTGGTGCGCGTGGGCGCATCGGGCTTGGGTCGTCCCTTGGTGACCATCCCGTCGTGCAGGATCAGCGCGTCGGGTGCGAGCGCCTGGTCGACGTTCATGACGGGCTGAAGCGGCTCGTAAACCACGCGGATCGCTTCGGCCGCCGCGCTCGCGATCTCTGGGGAGGTAGCCGCCACTGCCGCCACCGCGTGCCCCTCGTAGAGCGCCTTGTCGTGCGCCAGCGCGTTGTCGCCCATGGCGCCCAAGTCGAGCGCGGCCTCGCCCATGACGAGCTTGGCGTTCGTCTTGGGGATGTCGCTCCCGGTGACGACGGCCTTCACGCCGGCCATGGCCTCGGCAGCCGAGGTGTCGATCGACACGATGCGGGCGTGCGCGTGCGGACTGCGGACGACGTAGCCGTGCAACATGCCGGGGAGCGCGTAGTCCGCGCCGTAGTTGGCCCGCCCGGTGACCTTGTCGAGGCCGTCGTGCCGGATCGGCCGGGTGCCGACGTGCTCGAACGTCTTCGTCGCCGTGCTCATACCGTGACCCCCCTCATGTCGGCCGCCGCATCGAGGACCGCCCGCACGATCTTGTCGTAGCCCGTGCATCGGCAGAGGTTGCCCGCCAGCCAGTAGCGCACCTGCTCTTCGGTCGGGTCGTCGTTGTGGTCGAGCAGCGCTTTGGCCGCGACCACGAACCCGGGTGTGCACACGCCGCACTGCAGCGCCGCGTGCTCGAGGAACTTCTGCTGCACGGGGTGGAGGGTGTCGCCTGTCGCGACGCCCTCGACCGTCAGGACCTCCCGGCCGGAGACTTCGGCGGCGAGCACCAGGCACGCGGGCACCAGGCGTCCGTCGAGGAGCACCGAGCACGCTCCGCAGTCACCGGTCGCGCACCCTTCCTTCGTGCCCGTCAGCCCCAGTCGGCTTCTGAGCGCCTCGAGCAGCGTCTCCCCGGGCTCACAGAGGAACTCCTGGGGCTCTGCGTTGATGGTCGTGCGAACATGGACCGTCACAAACGTCTCCTGGGGATGTTCAGGGTCGGGCGCGGGCGCGCTCGGCCGCGATGCCTGCGGCACGGCGCGTGAGCACGCCAACCACGGTCTTGCGGTAGACTGCCGTACCGCGCTTGTCGTCGATCGGCCGCGCAGCCGCGCTCGCCGCGTCAGCCGCGCGTCGGAGCGCCGCGTCGTCGAGCCGGCTTCCGATCAGCGCGTCGGCGGCGGCGGGCACGAGGAGCGCCGTAGGTGCCACCGCTCCGATGGCCACGCGCGCCGCGGTACAAACTCCGCGCTCGTCGAGGGTGACACTCGCCGCCGCGCCCGCCGCCGCGATGTCCATCTCGCTTCGCGGAATGAGGCGCAGGTATGCGTCGGCCGTGCGCGCCGCGGGGCGGGGAACCACGAGGGCGACGAGCAGATCTCCCGGCTCGAGGACCGTGCGGCCCGGGCCAGTCGTGAAGCGCTCGACCTCGACGGTTCGTTCGCCCTTCGCCCCCGCGATGACGCCGCGCGCGCGGTTCACGATCAACGAACACGTCGTATCCGCGGCGGGTGAGCCGTTGCAGAGGTTGCCGCCCACGCTTGCGCGTCCCTGGATCTGCGTGGAGCCGAGCAAGCCGATCGCCTCGACCAGTCCCGGCCAGAGGCGGCGTGCTTCGGCATGCTCGCAGATCACGGCCGCACTGGTCGCTGCACCGAGGCGCAGGCCGTCCGGGCCTACCTCGATGCCGACCAACTCCGGAATGCGCTTCAGGTCGACGAACGTCGACGGTAGTTTCTGGGTGGCCCGGCTCTGCACGAGGAGGTCGGTGCCGCCAGCCAGAGGGCGGGCGTGGCCGTCGGTCGAGAGAAGCCGCACTGCGTCGGCGAGCGTGCGCGGGGCTTCGTAGGCTTGGGTTTGCGGCATGTGCCCGGGGGAGAGTGCTCGAGTGGACGGCATGATAGGGAGATTGCTTCACCTATGCACGATGGTGCGGAGGCGGCGGGGTTAGGCCTGCTCAGGCCGCTCCCGGTGGAGGGACGTCCGGTCCGGCACGTCGATCGCCCGCGCGACGATCTCCCTCGCGGCGCTCGGTCAGGCGATCCTCGAGCCGGCGGAGTGGCGCCAGGGCGACCAAGACGAAGACCGCCGTCCCGGTTGCCTCGACGATCGCGCCGAAGCGCGCGCCGGGCTCGCGCGTGGTGGCGTACACGACCCCGGCGAGCGCCTCGGTGAGCGCGGGCGAAAGGGCCGAGGAGCTCACCGCCACGCCTGCCAGCGCATCCGGGCTCCAGGCCGAGAAGAGCCCTGCATTGTGCACCGGATCGAGGATCGGGATGCCGTCGAGCGCGTAGGCAGTGTGGTCGGCCGCGCCCCCGCGGATATGAACCCCACTCGGCGCCTCGGGGTCGAGCACCACCGCGCCGCCGGCGAGCGCCGCGAGCGAGTCCGCCTCTGCGAGCAGGGGGTGGTTGCGAACCGCGGCGAGCGAGACCTCCCGGTCGGGGAACGCGCCCACCCCCACCGGCTCCGCCCCCCACACGGGTCGAGCCGGCTCGACCTCGAGGCCCTCGCGCAAGATAGGGTCCGGCTCGAGCGACACGTCGATGCCCAAGGAGCCTGAGCCCGGAACGAGGGCGTGGACCGTGCGCGACCTGTAGCCGAGCGCGGATATGTTGACGTGCTGGGGTCCGGCCGGGACGGCGTACAGTGCGTAGGCACCATCGGAGCCGGAGGAGGTGGCGCGACCCAGGTCGCCGAGCAGGATGGTCGCGCCGGCGAGCGCCCGGCCGCTCTCGGCGTCACGGATCACGCCCGCGACAGACGCCTGAGGAACCTGGAGCGCCGCCGTGAGCGTCACGACAGCGAGCAGCGGCACGGACATACTGCAAGATCGAGGCTCCGGCGCTTGCCGGGCAACAGCGGCGGCGGATGGCGCGCCGGATGAGCCACTATCCGAGCCGGCTGTCGGGCGGGCAGCAGCAGTGGGTGGCGGTGGCGCGGGCGATCGTGGGCAAGCCGCTGATCCTGTTGGCGGACGAGCCGACGGGTAACATGGACTCGAAGAACGGCGGGGAGGTGATGGACCTGGTGAAGGAATTGCACGAGGGCGCGACCATTCTGCTTAGTCACGCACGATCCGCGTTACGCGCACATCTCCGAGCGTGCCATCCACCTCATTCGATGGTCGAGTCGTCAGTGAGAACCAGGCCCAGAAGCCCGCTCTCGAGGAGGCCGGCTTCGACATGTTGTGGAACGCACGCGTCTCCGTCGGTCGACCGGCGCCGCGCGCCCCGCGCGGCGCCGGGCTTTCTTGCTCCCGTGCGTGCGGTGCCGACATGATGAACGGAACATGAACGCGTTCGCCCTGCTCGCGCCGGTCGTTCTGGTCGCCGCGATGGTGCTCCTGCTGGCGTACGCGCGACGCCATTTCCGGCCGAAGCCCAGGGACGACCGGGACCTGGCTACGCACCTGGGCATGACCGATTCGTCGGGTTGGGCCCCGGGCAGGAAGTCGGACCGGACGCACGCGAGCGACGGCGCCATGGACGGCGGTGACGGCGCATCCGCTGGCGACGGTGGTGGCGGAGGGGGCGACGGCGGTGGCGGCGACTGACGCGCGTTCCCGACCCCTTCAGGCGGTCGCGGTCGGTCTGCTCGCGCTGACGCTCGCTCAAGGCGCGACGGCGCAGCAGGCACGCACCATGCCGCCCTTCCGTGCGGACTCGTTCAGCGGCCGCGTGGTGGCGGGGGAGTCGCTCGAGATTGCCTTGACCCCGTCGCTCGTCTTCCGGCTCGACGCGGATACCGTAACCGCGAACCCCCCGGGCTGGACGGTACGCGTCACGGCGCCCAACGCGCCCGGGGACGACTTCTCCATGGTCGCGACGCCGCCCTACCGGTTCGCGAACCCGCGCTACGTGGACACGAGGTACGGCATCACGGCCGAGCAGGCGCTCGCCAACACGCCGCGGGAGTTCGCCTTCGTCGCCACCCGCGCGGACTACATGCAGGCGCGGGCCGCGCTCGAAATCTTGTTGTGGGCATATTCCGACTCGCAGACCCAGCTCGAGTCCGCGAGTGCCCTTCTGGACGCGCTGGCTTCGTACCCGGCCTCACGGCGGCCGCGAGTATCTTCCCGACCTTCACGCCCTTCAGGAGCCTCACCTGTTTCTCCGGCCTGCCTCTGACGGTATGGACGGCAAAGCGCCAACCGGCCGTAGGGCGGTCCACGCGACCGCCCTCGCCGTGGCTTCGGTCGCGTGGCTCGCCTGCGCGCCCTCGCCCGAAACGCGCGGGTGGGAGTGCCTCGCGCCCGCGGCGGCCGGCGGCGGATGGGACCTGACGTGCCGCTCCGTGGGACAGGTGCTCTCCGAGCTCGGGCTCGCTCGCGGCCTCGTGCGTACGACCAACCTGCCGGGCGCGGGAGGCGGCGTCGCGTTCGCGCGTGCGGTGGCGCAGCGCAACGAGGACCCCAACGTGCTGATCGCGGCGAGCCCGTCGACCACGCTCCGCCTAGCGCAGGGTCAATACGGCGATCTGACCGTGGACGACGTGCGCTGGGTCGGAGCGATCGGCGCCGAGTACGGCATCCTCGCGGTCGCGGCTGATTCGCCGCTGCGCTCCCTCGACGACGTGCTCGCGGCCTGGCTCCGTGATCCGAGTTCGCTCGTGGTCAGCGGCGGCTCCGCGGTGGCGGGTCAGGACCACATGAAGATGCTCTTGCTCGCGGACCGCGCCGGCATCGATCCGCTGCGTATCCGCTACGTCCCGTTCGACGGCGGCGGTGAGGCGATGACGGCGCTGCTCGGCGGCTTCGTCGACCTCTTCTCGGGCGAGGCGTCCGAGGTCGAAGGGCAGATCACCGCCGGTCGCATCCGCGTGCTCGTGACGTTCGCCCCCGAGCGCACGGAGGGCGTGCTCGCCGGCGTGCCGACCGCACGCGAGTCGGGCGTCGATCTGACGTGGGTCACGTGGCGCGGGTTCTACGTGCCACGCGGAATCGACGACACCCGCTATCGAGCATGGGTGGACGTTCTCGAGCAGGTAGGCCGCTCGAGCGAGTGGGAAAGGGCCCGCGCCAGCAACAGGCTGCAGCCGTTCTTCATGGTGGGATCCGAGTTCGACGCGTTCGTGCAGGCACAAGTCGAGGACTTTCGGCGCATGTCGCGCGAGCTCGGGCTCATCGAATGAGCTGGACGGATCGCATCCCCGGGGCGGTGCTCATCGCGGTCGGGGCCCTCATCGGCCTCGAGGCCACCGGGTTCGACGTGGCGTTCCTGACGGATCCCGTTGGACCCAAGGCACTGCCCCTCGTCGCCGCGGTCGGGCTCGTGCTGGCCGGCGCTCAGCAGGCGCGCCGTCCCTTCGTCGGGATGCGCTGGCCCGAACGAGCGACGCTCGTGCGCATGGGTCTCGGGAGCGCGGCACTGATCGTGTACGGACTCGCGCTCCCTTGGCTCGGCTTCCTGCTCTCCACGACGGCCGTCGTTGCTGCGCTGTCACATCTATTCGGAGCGGCGCCCAAGCGCAGCGTACCTGCTGCGCTGGCGCTCACGGTGGCGCTGTGGATCGTCTTCGTCCGCGTGCTCGCGCTCCCGCTGCCCGTCGGTGACCTTTGGATGCGCTGAGCTCACTCGCGGGCGGCTTCGCGATCGCGCTACAGCCACTCAACCTGTCGCTCGCGTTCGGAGGCGTGCTGGTCGGGACGCTCGTGGGGATGCTCCCGGGCGTGGGGCCGATCAACGCGATCGCGATCCTCCTCCCCGTGATCTTCGTCACCGGCTTGCCGCCCGAGTCGGCGCTCATCCTTCTCGCGGGCATCTACTACGGGTCGCAGTACGGCTGCTCCATCAGCTCGATTCTGCTGAACGTGCCGGGCGAGTCTTCCTCGCTCATGACGGCGCTGGACGGTTACGCGATGACGCGCGAGGGCCGGAGCGGCCCGGCGCTGGCGACGGCCGCGATCGCGTCGTTCGTCGGTGGCACGCTGTCGATCTTCGCGCTGGTGCTCCTCGCGCCATTGCTATCACAGTGGGCGATCGATTTCGGCCCGGCCGAGTACTTCGCACTGGTCGTGTTCGCGTTCACGGCACTCTCCACCCTGTCCGGGACGAGCGCCGTGAAAGGGCTCGCGTCGACGGCCTTCGGGCTCTGGCTCGCCACGGTCGGGCTGGATCCGCAGAGCGCGGTCCCGCGCTACACGTTCGGGCAGATCCAGCTTCTCGACGGCATGGATTTCGTGGTCGTCACCATTGGGCTGTTCGCGGTCAGCGAGGTGCTCCAGCTGCTCGAGGAGGGCCCGGTCGGAAAGACCGGCAGGCTCGCCTACGGGCGAGTGCTCATGTCGATGCGCGAGCTGCGCGAGACCACGGCGACCATGTTGCGCGCGTCCGGCCTCGGCTTCGTGATCGGTACACTGCCGGGCGCCGGGAGCACGATCGCGTCGTTCCTCGCGTACACCGCCGAGCAGCGCATCGCGGGACGCACCGGTCGATTCGGCTACGGCGACATCCGCGGCGTCGCCGCGCCCGAGGCCGCCAACAACGCGGCCGCGACGGGCGCGATGATTCCGATGCTCACCCTCGGCGTCCCCGGCGGCGGCACCACCGCCGTCATGCTCGGGGCGCTGCTCGGGCTCGGCATCACCCCGGGCCCGCTCCTCATCCAAGAGGAGCCCGATCTCTTCTGGGGACTCGCGGCGTCGATGTACGTGGGCAACGTCTTCCTGCTCGTGCTCAACCTGCCGCTCGTCGGCGTGTTCGTCCGCGCGCTCGCGTTGCCACGCTGGTTCCTCATGCCCGCGGTGACCGCGCTGGCGTTCGTCTCCGTCTACGCCGTGAACGGCACCGCGCTCGACCTCGTCCTCATGACCGTCTTCGGTGTCGTGGGGTGGGGGATGCGCAAGCTGGAGTTCCCGCTCGCGCCCGTCGTGCTCGGGCTGGTGCTCGGTCCGCTGATGGAGAAAAACCTGCGTCGCTCGCTCGCGCTATCGGGCGGAGACTGGGGCGTGCTGTTCGACTCGCCGATCGCGATCGCCCTGTGGGTGCTGGCGCTCGCGAGCCTGGCGGCTCCGGTGGTGATCCGTCGGATGACCACCCCCCCGACGCCCGAAGGGAGCTGACGCGACGCGCCCCGAGGTCGTCCGAAGGGAGCTGACGCGACGCGCCCCGAGGTCGTCCGAAAAGGAGCTACTTGGTCCAGCTGGTCAGGCGAAAGACGTTGGAGCGGGTCGACCCCGCGGGCGGCGCCGGCGTCCTGCTACCTCCTCGTATAACGAACGAAGGACCTCGGCCCCACCTCGGCGCCGTATACGACCGCGCCGCCCCTGATCGCGGCTACGCCCTCCGACGTGCTGCTGCCGCCCTGGGGATTGGGATCGGGGATGAAGGCCCGCACCGTGCCGTCCCTGGCGCTGCCGATCCGGATGCCGCGCTGCCAACCGGGGTGGGCCAGGTCCATCCCGTTGTCGGCGCCGTCCCTCGACTCCGAGTCGGTGACGAACATGTTGTCCTGGGCATCGATGTAGATCCCGCTCGGGCGACTGAACTGGTACCAGCAGTCCAGGTAGTTGCCCTGCTGGTCGTAGATCTGGATACGATTGTTGTCGCGATCGCCGATGAAGAGCCGGCCCTGCGAGTCGATGTCGATCGCATGGACGCTGGAGAACTCACCCGCTCCGCACGGGCCGTTGCCCGCCCGCCCCCACTGCATGATGAACGTGCCATTCCTGTCGAACTTCATGATCCGCTCGGCCGTGCCCTCTCCATGGCCGTCGGCCACGAAGATGTCGCCGTTCCTCGCCACGACCACGTCGGAGGGTGAGCTGAACTGATTGGGACCCGTCCCGGTCACCATGCGCGTACCCAGCTGCAGGAGGATCCGACCGTCGGGGCTAAGCTTGGTGACCTGCTGTCCGACCGTGCCGCCGGCACCGCGACCATCGGGCGGAAGCGGGTCCGTCACCCAGACGTTGCCCTCCTGGTCCACGTGGATGCCGTGCGGGAACGCGAACAGGTTGGCTCCCATGCGGCCGATCAGATTCCCGCTCGCGTCGTAGTGCATGAGGGGATCGACGCCGGATCCGACGCAGCTGTTGGTCCCGCACCGGTCGATCGCCCAGATGTCGTCCCGGCCCTTGGCTCCGTCGACGCCGGCCGTGGAACCCCACGAGCGACCGTCCGGCAGCGGCATGACCTGCCTCGCCGAGTACGGATTCGGGAGGTCGTTCGTCGGCCGCATGTTCGGGTTGCTGAAGGCGCTCTGTGCGGCCGCGGGCGCGGACCATGCGACGAGCGTCGCGGTCAGCACCGGGAGCACGGACCATCTCGTCGTTGCGTGCGTCATCAGAATCCTCCGCTCTCGGCGAAAATCGAAGTCTCTCGTGGCACTGCGGTCCTTCACCTGTTGGCGTCGTAGCTTCCCACTTCGCTGCTGCCGGTGCCGCTGCAGCTCTCCGATCCGTACCGGAGGAACTTCTGGATCCGCTGCCCGCTGTCGACTTCACCCGTGTAGACGTTCCCGCGCGAGTCCACGGCCAGTGCGTGCAGCCAATGGAACTCGCCCGCCTGGCGCCCGGGCCGCCCGATCCGGTCGAGCTCCGTGCGGTTATCGCGGTTGATGATGTACAGCGTGCCGTTGGCGAGGTCGCCGACGTACATGCAGGTCTGCCCGGGATCGGTCGAGAGCGCCGCGGTGCCGGCCGTGCCGCTGGCGGTCTGCGGGGCCACATGGAGATCGGCCACGAAGCCGCACGTGTTGGCCTGCGCCTGCGGGTTTGCGCACGGCCTCCCTAGGCCCTCCGCTCCCAGGTCGAAGATCTGGACGCGGTTGTTGCCGCGGTCGCAGGCATACAGGAATCCGTCGCGGCTGACGCTCGCGCAGTGCAGCGGGCTTCTGAAGAACAGCGGGGTCATGTTGCCCGCGAGGTAATCGGTCATCCACGGTCCCACGTCCGTGTCCGCGACGCCCGCGCTCGGGTCGTCCTCGACCGGGTTCTGCCCGTACGCGCCGAAGTGCCCGACGTACTGCCCCGTCTCGGCATCGACGATGAGAATGCGGCGATTCCCGTAGCCGTCCGCGATGTAGAGGCGGTTCGTGCGGGGGTCCACCGACATGTCCGCCACGAGGTAGGGCTGAGGCGTCCCGTTGGGGCCGCCGTCGATCTTCTCGCTGTCCGGTCCTTCCATCCCCGCGCGGCCGATCTGCAAAACGAACTCGCCGTCCGCCGTGAACTTGAGAATGTGCGAGTCGTCGCCGAAGGTGGGTGCCCACGGATAGGTATCCAGGCCCTGCTGCTGGCCGGCCCCGCCGTCCTCTCCGTTTCCGGAGATGTACACGTAGTCGTTGTGGTCAACGAAGATCCCGTGCTCCCGGGCGGGCCAGAAGCATCCATCCTCTTCGCGGCAGTTGGCTTCGAGGAACCCGGGGTCCGCCGGTCCGCCCCACGCGTCCAGCAGATTGCCTTCAGGGTCGAACCTGAGCACGGAGGGCGCCGGGACGCAGCACCCTGTGTTCCGGTCGGCGTACGGGCGAGGGTGTCCGAGCCCGCTGATGGGCACCCCCCGACCGTTCATGCCCGCTCGGGGCAGGGCTCCGGCCGAGCTGGACTCCAGGGCGCGCGGCCGGTGGTAGACCCAGATGTTGTCGTGCGTGTCGACGGCGATGCCGCCCACTTGGCTGATCCGCCAGTCATTCGGGAGCGGTTTCGGCCAGCTCGGATCGACGACGAAGCTGGGGGCCGAGGCGCCGTCCGTCCTTGGCGACCATCGCGTCTCGCCGAGGCGATCGACGGCACCGGCCTGGTCGAGCGCCGCCGCGCCAGCCGCATCCCCACCCGCGCCGCGGCCCTCGCCCGTGCCCGAGCAGGCCTCCGTCGCGAGGGCACACGCGAGCACCGCCAGAGCGACTACGAGCCGAGCCTCGGGCATGAGCTGTCTCACGGAAGGGCGGATTCCTCGATGGGTCGGACGACGCGCAGTGTAGGCCAACCGACCGGTCGCGGCAACGTCGCCAGGCCCATCGCCTCAGTGTCCACGCGCAGCGCCGTCCCCTGCCTGGTGAGGGTGGGCGGCCTGTCCGGATGCGATCCACGTCGCGTTCGCGTGGGAACGCACCAGGAACGCCCCTGCCAGGAGGGCGCAGCCGACGAAGAGGCCGGTGAGGTGCAGTGCGCGCTGCCCGACGAGAAGCGCGAGGATGAAGGGCCCAACGGCCACGACGACCGCCAGCACACCGTACACGCTGGTGCGATAGACCCACTGGAACGGCAGAAAATGGGCACCCACCACCGCCGCGAACGCGACCGGCATGAGGGCCGGGGTGGTGTCCCAGACGAGCAGGATAGCCGGAAACGCCACGATCTGCACAAAGAGAAGATGCAGCGTGAGCGGGAGCAGCGGATCCGGGTCGACCGCGCGCACGTACCCCAGCCGCCGTTCCAGCATGATGGCGATCGGCATCGCCAAGCCTCCCAGGCCCGGGTACAGCCAAGGCGCGACTGTGAGCGGAACCCAGTAACTCAGGGCCCCGGCGGTGATCCACACCACGCCGAACACCGGCAGAAAGGGGAAGCCTGCCAGAGAGGTGAGGATTGCTCGTTCGCGGATCGCATCGATTTCAGAAGGCGCTGCCATTGGGGACCCCGGCGTCAGAACACCGCGAGCGGGTTCACGGGTGAGCCCGTGCCGTTGGGGATCGGCAGCGGCGCGATCATCAGCATGAACTCCCACCGCCCCTCCTCCGCCGCCACCTGGGCGAGCGCGTCGAGGTCGGCGCGGTCGAGTAGGTGGATGCCCAGGATCGTGAGCGCGAAGTCGTGCAGCGCGAGCGTGGGCAGGTCGCCCTCGGGCCGCGGCGTGTAACCTGGCGTCTCCCAGCCAATGATCGCGACGTCGCGCGCCTTCAGCCATGGGATGACGGAGTTGTCGAACCCTGCCGCTTCTAGACCGGTGTCGAACATGCCCACGGCCTCGCGGCGCGCCCACCGGCCCCAGCGGAGCAGCATGGCGTCTCCGGGACCGGCGCGCACGCCGGTCCGCGCTTCCCAAGCCTCGAGGTCCGCGACGGTGATGCTCGTCCCGGCGTCGAGGTACGGCACGCCCTTCAGCCTGGGGATGTCGTAGAGCACGCCGCGCGTCACGATGCCGTCCTTCATGGTCAGCACGGCGTTCCGCTTGGCGCCCTCCTCCCTGGTGACCAGGTCGGCCACGGGGTAGCCGTTCCACATGCGCCCGCCGAAGAAGCGGTGCGCGAAACCATCGAGGTGCGTGGTCCCCGGCCCGTGGATGCATGGGTACGCCACGCGATCGGTGGCGCCGCTCTGACTCGCGGTCACCATCTCCCACTGGATGGGGCACGGGTTGTCGACGCTCTGGACCGGGTCGGCAGTCCGCGCGAGCGACACCGTTCTACCCCGGCGCACGAGTGCTGCCGCGGCCAACCGCTTCGCCGGCGTGATCAGGTTGAGCGCGCCCAGCTCGTCGTTCGGGCCCCACCGCCCCCAGTTGGAGAGCTCGGTCTGCCAGCGCTCGTACTGCGCCTGGGGGACCAATGGGAGCGCCTGTTGGGCGCTCGCTACGTCAGCGAAGAGCGGAAGCAGGACCGGGAGCCCAAACGCAACGACCGTCGCTCGTCGGCTGTGCCGATACTCCTGGTGCGCGTTCCTACGGCCCAGCGCCATGGTACCTCCTGCTCAGAGGACAGGCATCGACTTCGCACTCGCGCCTTTGACATACGCTGTCGGGCGCGCTGCGTCCACCCAGGGTCCAGTCGTTTGGACGGGGGACCTTGCCTTCTGCGGCGCAGGCCGTAGCCTGTCCGTGCTGCTCTCACGAGCATCCAGGACGCCCGACGTCGGGGCTTTCCAGCATCGACCCAGGACCGGTTTCCCGGAGGACGCACCATGCGCGCACCCATGACCCGACGCTGGCTGCTGCCGGCGCTCTTGCTTCTCCCCCTCGCGTTCCCGTCGGCCGCGGCCGCCAAAGTCACGGGCGTCGTGCTCACGCACTGCGAGGACGTGCTGGGCGGCAGGCCGTTCGGCACGACGGGGGCCTACGAGAAGTGCACCGGCACGATCTTCTTCTCCCTGGATCCGCGTCTTCCACGCAACGCGATCATCGCGGACCTCGACAAAGCGCCGCGCGACCCGGGCGGCGCGGTGGGCTTCTCCTCCGACATCTTCGTGCTGCGCCCGAAGGATCCCTCGCGCGGAAACGGCGTCCTCTTCTTCGACGTGGTCAATCGCGGCAACAAAGCGCTCCTGTCCAGCTTCAACCTGGCCGCGGGCGCGGTCGACCCGACCACCGAGGCGCATTTCGGCGACGGCTACCTCATGCGCGAGGGTTACACGCTCGTGGCCGTCGGTTGGGAGCCAAGCCCGAACACGCCGGCGGTCGCGCTCCATCCGCCGGTCGCCACCGACAACGGTAGGCCGATCACCGGCGAGATCAGCCAGTGGTTCATCCCGCTCGAGGCCGGTCGGACGTTCGACCTCGCCGCCGGGATTTGGACCGGAATGGAGGACTACCCGCCGCTCGATCCGAGGGACCCCGACTACAGCCTCACGGTTCGCGAGGGCTTCCACGGCGCGCCCCGGCGGCTCCCGCGCGAGAGCTGGGAGTTCGGACGGATGGAGGGCGGCCAGGTCGTGTACGACCCGCGCACCCTCCTGCTCTGGACGGGCTTCGAGCCGGGGTACACGTACGAGCTCGCCTACGAGACGAAGGACCCCCGCGTCATCGGCGTGGGCGCCGCGGCCATCCGCGACGCGGCCTCGTACTTCAAGTACGAGCCGAGCTCACCCGTCCGCGGCGAGTTCGCGTACGCCCTCGGCTCGTCTCAGACGGGCCGCTCCCTGCGCCAGCTCATCTACGATGGCTTCACCGTCGACGAGCAGGAGCGAAAGGCGCTCGACGCCGTCTTCGTTCGGATCGCGGGCGCTTCGCTCGGCACGTTCAATCAGCGCTTCGGTCAGCCCAACGAGGGCGGCGGGCACAACACGACGCGCTTCCCGATCCGCTACGAGAGCACGCGAGACCCGGCAACCGGCCGCGTCGACGGGCTCGGCGCGCGCATCCCCGCGGGGCTCGAGCCCAAGATCGTCCTACTCGAGAGCTCGTCGGAGTACTGGGACCGAGGACGGGTGAGCGCGCTCAACCACACCACGTTGGACGGCCTGCGCGACCTCGAGCCGGCTGAGAACGTGCGTTTCTATCTGATGGGGTCCTTTCCGCACGGCACGGTCGCTTTCCCGCCTCGGCCGCTCTTCGAGCAGCAGCTCCCGGGAAATCCCCTCGAGGGGCGCTTCGCCCTGCGGGCCATCCTGGCCGGCCTGGACCGCTGGGTGCGCGAGGGCGTGGCGCCGCCAGCGAACCGCCACCCGACGCTGGCGGCAGGCACGCTCGTGGCTCAACGCGACATCCAGTTCCCCGCGATTCCCGGCGTGCACTGGCCGCGCCACGTCCCCGGCGGGTACCGGAGCGACCTGCCTGGCAAGCTGACCGACCACCCCCTACCGTTCCTCGTTCCGAACGTCGACGCCGACGGCAACGAGACCAGCGGGATCGTGGTGCCCGACGTCACCGTTCCGCTCGCGACCTTCACCGGTTGGGCGTTCCGCAGCGAACGGGCTGGGCTCCCGGGCGAGATCCAGATGATGGCGGGCTCGTACATCCCGTTCCCACGCACGCGCGCAGAGCGCCAGCGCACGGGCGACCCGAGGCTCTCCATCGAGGAGCGCTACACCGACAAGTCCGACTACCTACGGCGCGTCGAGGACGCCGCGCGTCGCATGGTTGGCGAGAGACTGATGTTGGCGGAGGACGTCGAGCGAGCAGTCGCGTACGCGGGCGCGCATTGGGACTTCCTCATGACAGCCCGCTGAGGCGATGATGGGGGCGGGCGGACGGGGAAGGCCCGTCAGCAGGCAACCGAGCGATCGCGAGGTTCTGGCGGCAGGTGCTGCGCGAGATCAAAGCGGCGGCCCGCTGAGGCGGACCTCCAACGGCCCGGACGCCCTCAGCGCGCGACGTTGACCTCGACGTAGCCGTTGGTCCAGCAGCAGTGGTCGCCAGTGCTGCTGTCCCCGGTCCCTCTGAAGTTGTCAGCGCGCACCAAGAGCAGGTAACGGCCCGGCACAGGGAACGTCGCGGTCGCGGCCGCCCGGCCGTCCTCTCCCACCTCCGCACTGGATAGCTCGGCGGGCGCCGGCCCCTGATGGGTGAACCACATGACGCCTGGCGTCACCCGCTCGCGGCCGTTGATCGCCTCGAAGCGGTCGGCCACCCGAACGCTCAGCGTGAGCGGCGCGCCCACAGAAGCGGTCCTCACGACCGGTCTCGCGTAGCTTCCGCGCGCGGTTCCACCGCCCAACTCGCGCCTCGTGTACGACTGCCTTGGATCGCCGTCCGCGCTGAACGACCCCCAGAGCTCGGGGCCTCCTTCCTCGAGCGCGAGCGCCGGCGGGAGGGAGCCGCGCGCCTGAGGACCCAAGGACAGGCCGTAGTTCGACACTACCTCCGCGGGCACGGCATTCACTGAGCCGTGTGACCGGATCGTCCACACGACCTGCCCGCCGCCCTCGGCGAACTCTTTCGGCACGGTGATGGTGAAGTTCCCCGTGCTCTCGCCGTGATTGTATCCCCGCGCGTTGCTCGGGTTGAACACGGTCGGCTGACCACCGCCATACTCGGCCGGCTCGATGGAGTTGTCCGCCCCGATTGGAATGACGAAGTGCTCCTCCCCGTTCCGGTTCCAGTATCCGAACTCGAACGTGTAGGTCCCGTCCGGATTCGCGTACCAGCCCTCGAAGAGGGGAATCACCGGGAGCCCTTCGCCGGCCATGAGCCGGGCATTGGGCGACAACGTCCAGACGGGCCTCGGCGGCTCCTGACCCGAGAGCGGGGACCAAGCGAGGACCACGGCCAGCGCGGCCCCGGGCAGCCTGATCCGCGCGCTCATCCCTGACATCGGCATGCCCATCGGTGGCTCAGCGACCGGGGCTATCCGGGGCGCTCGCCACGGGCCTCGCCTGCCGCAACGACACCAGCTCCTCGTATTGCTCCTCCGTGAGGTGCGTCACGCCGACCCAGTCATGCGACATCTCGTCGTTCGTACGGCTGCCGGGATAGACCCACTGATTCGGAGCCGGGTTGTAGGGGTTGTTCTCCGTGTTGTCGTACCAGTGCGTCAGGATCACGACGGAGCCCGTCGGCACGAGTGGCGCCACGTTCTCTTTGTAGATGTGGCTGTGCGCCCACCAAGTAGACCAGTTGCTGACCATCGAGACGACTTCCCGTTCGCCGGTCTTGGGATGGAATATTTCCATCGAAGCGCCTCTCAGCCGCAAATGCCCGTGCGGTTGGTAGCTGTCGATGCGAATCGGATGATCGAACGAGAGGAAACCCTGCGTCATCGCGGTCCCGTTCGGCGGGATCAACAGGTCGCCCTGGAGCGGCCAGCTGTGGAGCTTCGACTCGAACTCGGGGACGTAGCCTTCTGGATAGAGCCAGAAGCCCAGCTCGGTCACGTCATCCTCGATCGCCGTGCCGTCGGGGTGGTAGTGCACGCTCCACTCCACCCATCCATCGGCAGGAATCAGCCGGCCTGCGCCCTCCGGAACGATCTCGCCCAGCTTGTTGCCCGCGTATTCGGTGAAGCGTCCGCCAGACGCATTGTACAGCTCACCATCGTCGCCGGGCCGCATCAGGTTGGTGTTGGCGTGGTGCACCACTCGCCGCCCAGCTACGGAGGGCTTCACCTCGATGGCGCGGATGTAGCGGTCGGATTCGAGCCCCGAAATCTTGATGGTGGGCTCCCACCATTTGTCGTTCCCGGAGGCAGGTACGTCGTAGGGCGTGGTCGGCACCACGATGTCGGGCGGACCGAACATCTCGGCCATGCGCCACTCCGCAGGGTCGGGGAAGGCCTTCGGCGGCGGCATGAGCGCCGGGTCGCCCTGCGGAGCACCGGCATCGACCCAGGCCACGATCGTCGCGATTTCCGCGTCGCTCAGGCGCATGTCGTACTCGAGCTCCTGGATGCCCACCTCGCGATCGTAGTGGTAGGGGGGCATCGCGCGCGAAGCAACTTGCGCGCGGATCCGGGTGGCGTAACGCCGCGCCTGGTCATACGTCGTGAGCGGCATCGGACCCATGCCCCCCTCACGATGGCAGACCTGGCAGTTCTCCTGAATCAGCGTCGCGACCTGCTCGGAGAACGTCACTTCTCCACGCTCGCTGGCCTCCTGCCCGGTCGCCGCATGAGGCAGCGCGACCAGCGCGATGGAGGCGGTGACCAAGGAAGCCCGGACGACGATTCGTACACTGCTCATGGGAGCCCTCCGCTGGGGACCACGTCTGCCACCAATATAGGGCGACGAGCCCCCTCGCGCCCTATGTCAGGTCCTCACCCCAGCTCAGAGCCCGGCGCCCTCGACCCCGCAGGGCTAAGGATCGACCACGACCCGGACGTAGGCGTTCGTCCAGCAACATTGGTTCGCGAAGCTCCCGTGGAGCACCTGAGCCAGCAATACGTACTCGCCGGGGCGGACGAACGTGGCTTGCACGCTGTGCTCTCCGGGAACCGAGACCTGCGCTCGGGCCGGGCTGAACGCGACCGGTGCGTCCACGGGCCCGCTGAACTTGGTCCACTTCACGGACTGCTGGGACGGCGCGTCTTCGTCGCGCCGCGCGTCATCGGCGGCAGCCGCGTCCGGTGCGGGTGGCCGCGAGATCTGGAGTCGAATCCTGAGCGGAGCCCCCACGCGCGCGCGCGCCTGGGCCGGGACGTTGCCGCCCTTCCCGCGCGCCTCGGGTCCCTGAGCGTCGACGACGCGAACCAAGGGAGCCGCTTCGGCGCCCGCGAACTGCCGGTTCACCTCGAACTCCTCCATGGCCGCGCCGACGGAGTTGACGAGGTTGTCGATCATGTAGGGGCGCAGCGTGACGTGACCGGGCACCCGGTAGGTCCGCCCCGCGAAGCGGAGGTTCCACCAGACGCGCTGGTCCCCGATATCCGCCGGGACGTTCACGACGAAAGCGCAGAACTCGCGCTGCGGCCGACCTTCGCCCAAGGCCGTGAAGTGTGTCGGCTGGGCTCCGTCGAAACGCGCCGGCTCGATGAAGTTGTCGGGACCGCGCGGCACGTCGAGCGACTCGGCGCGGTTCAGGTTGAAGAACCCGAAGCACAGGTCGTAAGTGCCGTCCGGATTCTGGTACCAGCCTTCGAAGGCCGGGACGACCGGCTGCCCCGAATCCCTGATCGTCCGGATCTTCCAGTCCATCTGCTCGAGCGCGGGCCGAGGCACGATCTGCCCCGACAGCGCCGCCGGCGTCGCGGCGAGCAGCGTGCACGCCGCGGTCCCGATGACCTTCGAACCCAAGCGTCTCGTGTTGCTCAAGCGCCCCGTCCGGGCGCTACCGCGACGCTACCGGACGGCCTTGCCGCTCGGCGACGAGCTCCGCGAAGTCCTCGTCCGAGTAGAACGTCGTTCCGAGCCTGAGCCGGAACATCTCGTCGACGGTGCGATTCCCGGCGAAGACCCACTGGTCCGGATCCGGAGCGGCGAGATTGTTTCTCGTGTTGTCGAACACGGTCGTGATGATCACCACCGTGCCCTTCGGCAGGAGCGGCTGGACGTCGTCCTCATAGAGGAACGCGGTGTGCCACCGCTGGTCCCAGTTGAGCTTGTTGATCAGCTCGTACCGACCATCCGGGTAGACGGCCTCGACGACGTTGTACGCGCCCAACAGGTGCATGTGGCCGCGGATCGAGTGGATGCGCGCGTTCCCTTCCAGTCGAAACGAGGTGCGGTAGGTCGCCTGGCTGTTGGGCGGAATGATCAGCGGCGCGTCCTCCATTCCCGGCATCGACGTCTGGTCGTAGACGATGTCGCCGTCGGTCGGACGCGGCACCACGCCTTCCGGATACAGCCACACGCCGACCTGTAGGGCGACGTCCGGGAGGTCCTCGGTGAGCTTGGCCGGATAGAAGTGCGGGTTGAAGACGATCTGGTCCCCTTCCTTGAGCAGCCTGCCGGTGCCCTCGGGGAATATCGAGCCCTCGACGCCGACCGCAGCCTCGGCGAGCTGATCGCGCTGCAGGTCGCGCACCTCCGCCGGCGAGTTGGAGCTGCCTGGGCCGATGTACACGTCCTCCGGAAGTCTATTCGCCACTCGCGCGGAGCCATGATGGAAGACCGACGCGGACCCTGGCGTCGCGGGACGCAGCTCCACCGCCCGAATCCAGCGTTCGCCCTTTACGCCCATCTCCGCGGTGACGTCGACCGCGGGAAGAATCGGCCACTGATCCATTCCGTCGGCGGTGACCGTGTACGCGGGCGACGACACGACCACGTCCGGCGGCCGACCGAACCGCTCCTCGTACGCCCATCTCTCTCCCCAGGCCGGCCAGGCGATGTCGGGAGGCATGTCGGCCGGGTTCCCCAGGGGTGCACCCGCGTCCACCCAGGCTACGATCGTCTCGACCTCCTCATCCGAGAGCGACTGGTCGTTCTTGAACCGTTGGATGCCCACGCCGGTGTCGAGCGGCCACGGGGGCATGACGCGACTCTGCACCTGCTCCTTGATCGATCGCGCCCAGCGTCGCGCATCCTGGTACGTGAGGAGAGACATCGGCGCGACGCTGCCTGGGCGGTGACACGACTGGCAGCTCGCCTGCATGATAGGCGCCACGTCCCGCGCGTACGTGACCTCGACCGTGGCGGGCGCCTGGGCTGCGAGGGGCGCGGAGCAAGCGAGCAGGAGGAGCCCACCCCAGAAGCCCAGGGTGCTACGAAGCAAACCCGATTCGTCGGCCATAGCGCATTCCTCCTTCACTTGACGCCATCCGTCTCGCGCAACGAGACCATGCTACCGGTTCGCTATTCGCCATGGCAAGAGCCGCGCGGTCGCCTCGCCGGGAACCCCCCGCCTCATCGGGACGGTGCCTGAGCGAGTAGCGAGCTCATGACCGACGGGTGATTCGTGAGGTCGTCGCGGTACACGACCCCGCCCTTCATGACGAACCTCACGCGTTGCAATTCCGTGATGTCGGCGAGGGGGTCCCCCGCCACGGCCACGATGTCGGCGAGCTTGCCCGCTTCGATGCTCCCGACGCGGCCTTCCCAGTGGTAGTTGAGGTCGCGCGCGGCCACCATGAGCGCCGAGTTCAGCGCCTCGGCGGGGGTCATGCCGAGCTGCACGAAGACCGGAAACTGGTTGGCGGCCTCCCCCACGGCGCCGCTGGTGCCATCGCGCCGGCGCGTGCTCTCGAGCTGCGACCAAGCCGCGCCCTGAGTGCCGCTGCCGAAGGGCAGCGGCACGCCCGCGGCGTGGAGCGCCCTGAACGCGCGATCCGTGGTGGCACGGCGCGGTCCTTCCCAGGCGTCGTTGAACGTGAGCTGCACCGTCGTGCCGCGCTCGACGATCTCACGCAGGAGCGCGGGATCCCGGTCGATGTCCATCATGTGCATGGGCACATCGAAGGGCGCGCGCACGCAGCTGTTCGCCGCCTCTCCGATGCCATAGGTGTGACAAGTCGTACGCAACCCGAGCCTGCGCGCCTCGTCGGCGATTGCCTGGACCTCCTCGAACGTCAGCGCCGGAATCCCGACCATGGTCCCATCGGGCTTGAACTGCCTGACCGTGCTCTCCACGAAGCTCTGATGAGGTGCTTCGTTGTCCCAAGTCGCGTAGGTCTTGACCCAGTCCGCACCCATGAGCTTGAGCAGGCGTACGGCATGCCGCGCCGACTCCGGGCCCCGGATCCCGAGTCGATCTCCGGGGAGCGTCAGATCGTTCGCGTCCGGGGGAAACTCGGTCGCGAAGTTGCCACGCGAGTTGACCACGGGCCCCGCGACTTGCATGCGCGGCCCCATGAGAAGACCGGCCTCGATCGCGTTCCGCAGCTCGATGGTGGCCCACGGCAGGTTCTCGCGCGATCCCTGGTCGACCACGGTGGTCCACCCGTTGTAGAGCGCCATCTGCGACGACTGCACGGCCACGATCCATTGGGTGGCCGGCGAGCCGGTGCCCATCATGTGGAGATGCGTATCGATCAACCCCGGGAGCACGGTCGCGCTCCCGAGATCGATCACGGTCGCTCCCGCCGGAATGGCCACGTTCGGTCCCACTTCGGTGATGCGGTCACCGCGAACGAGGATCATTTGGTTGTTCGCGTAGGTTGCGCGCGTGCCGTCGAAGAGGCGGCCCGCCCGGATGGCGACGACTCGATCGGTGGCTGCGACGTACGGGTTCCGAGCCTGCTGTGCCATGACGGGAGCGGGACCCCGCGCATGCACGAGGGACAGCGCCGCAGCCACCAGCAGAATTCTCGCTCTCGTCATGGGGTCCTCCGTGGTAGGGCGAAGACGAAGATCGCGTTGCCACCTTCGGGTGCTTCGAGTCGGATTCCTGGCGCGAGGCCGAAGGTTTCATACGAGCTCGACGAGCCGCCACCGGTCGCGACGGCGATGTATTGCCGACCGTTCACGCCGTAGCTGATCGCACCGCCCGTGACGCGGCTGTTGAGGATCGTCTCCCACAGCACCGCGCCCGTCTCCTGGTCCAACGCTTGGAAGCGACGATTGATGTCGCCGCCGAAGACCAGCCCTCCGCCCGTGGTCACGAGACCGCCGAGCCACGGGGCGTGTCGCTTCTGCTCCCAGAGCAGATCCCCCGTGGAGACGTCGAAGGCCTTCACCATGCCAGGGTACTCGGGCTCGGACGGCGACGGGATCGTGCGCCGGGCGGCGCCTTGACTCGCGCCCCCATCCCACTCCGAGCTCGTTTGCTCGAGCCAAGCGTTCAGCAACGGCTGATATATCGCGTTGGTGAGCGGGCTGTACGCGCCGTACCACCAATCCTTTCCACCTCGAGCACCGGCAACGACAACGTCGCCGATTCGCCGGTGCCCGAGAGCGGCGTTCTTCGTCACCCGACCTTGCTCGTCCACGCTCGCTATGATGTTCTGATGGACGAGTGGCCTCGCCCAGACGAACTGACCCGTGGCGCGGTCGAGCACGAACTGCGTTCCCGCCTTGCCCGCTGCCCACAGCAGCCTTCGCGGCTGGCCCGTTGCCATGGAGGGGTTGAACCACTCGAGCTCGTCCGACGGCCGGAACGGAGCATCCACGAGGATCCGTTCGTGGGCGTGATCCATGTCGAGCTCGTCGCCTGGAAGATGCTGGAAGTGCCAGACGACCTCTCCGGTATCCGGATTCAGCGCCAACGTCGAGTTGGAGTAGAGGAGGTCACCTTCGCGGGAGCCCAGCGAAATGTGCGGATATGGACCTGGAACCCCGGTTCCCCAATAGACCAGGTTCAAGTCGGGGTCATAGGTCCCCGGCATCCAGGGCGACACGTGGCGGCGCAGCTCCAGCGGAATGTCCCAGCTGTCGCCGCCCGGCTCGCCGGGTCGGGCAACGGTGTAGCGGCGCCAAAGCTCGCGTCCGGTGCGCGCATCGTGCGCGGCGATGAAGCAGCCGCCGGCCAGGTTGTTGTTGCACGCCCGGCCGCTCAGCACTTTGCCCGCGACGACGATGGGTCCCGAGGAATGTCGACAGCAGTCCGGGTCGTGAGCCGACGTCTCCCACACCACGACCCCCGTCCGCGCATCCAACGCGACGAGATACCCGTCGCGGGGCGACGCGTAGTAGACCTTGTCCTCGTAGATCGCGAGGCTCCGCATGATCCCCGGGGAGTCGCGCTGATACTGCCAGATGAGGTCGCCCGAGGTTGCGTCGAGCGCGGTCACGCGACCGTCCGGCTCGGGGAGGAACATCACGCCGTCATGGACCAGCGGGACGAGCTCGATCGGCCCCTCCCCGAGCGTCCTCGACCACGCCAGCTGCAGGGTCGCGACGTTTTCCCGCGTGATCTGGTCGAGCGGGCTGTACGCCCAGCCGTCGTACGTTCTCCTCCAATGGAGCCAGTCTTGGTCGGGCGGGCGACGGAGCATCGCGTCAGTTACCGGCGAGAGCTGCACCGGTTGCGCCCTGGCAGGTGACGTGGCGATTACGACCGCGAGGAAAACCCCGAGCACCATCCGCAGCTCCTTCATCTGAAGGCGGGACCGATCAAGCGCCGTGAATCCGCATCTGCCCTCGGCACGAACTTCTGGACCCGGAAGTTAGCGTAGTCCGCGACGTAGAGGTTGCCCTCGGAGTCCGACGCGAAATGGTGAGGATTGGAGAACGCGCCCGGGAAAGCGCCGGCCGCGCCCCAGTAGGTCATCAGGAAGCCGTCCGGACTGTACTGAGATAGTCGATTGAGGGTCGGGTCGCTCATCCAGACGGTCTGGTCCTGCGCGACCACGAGGTGGGACGGCTCGACCATGTCGCCCCAGATGTCGAGCAGGCGCCCGTTCTCGTCGAAGATCTGGATGCGGCCGTTACGCCGGTCCGCGACGTACACGCGACGCCGCGCGTCGACCTTCACGGAGTGCGGCAGGTTGAACTGGCCAGGGCCAGATCCTGCGGAGCCCCACTCCGCGAGGAATCGGCCGTGCCGGTCGAATTTTACGATCCGCGTGTTCACGTAGCCGTCGCTCACGAAGAACGTGCCGTCGGGGAGGAACGCCATGTCCGTCGGACGGCCGAAATGAGCGGCATCGGCGCCCGTCACGCCTCTCTCCCCGAGCGTCAGCACCAAGCGCGAACCGTCGTGCGTGAACTTGAAGATCTGGCTGGCCCAGTCGTCCACGATCCAGATGTGCCGCTCCTGATCGTACGGATCCATCAGGACCTTGTGCGGCCTGAGGAAGAGCGAGTCCCACCTGCTCCATGACTCGACCAGCTCGCCGTCGCGGTTCAAGACGAGGACGAAGTTCGTGGGTCGGTGGTCCGCATTCGATCTGGGGCCGGGAGAGCGATCCCTCGGCCGTGGGTCGGGAAGCTCGCCGCCCTGCAGGACGAAGATCCGATCGGGCGTCTCGGGGAAGACCGCGGCGATCAGCCCGAAAGTCCACCCCTGGTGCCAGGGAAGCGGCCGGAGCCAGCCCTCGACGACGTCGTAGGGACCCGTCAGGTCCTGTCCGCCTTTCTGCTGGGCGCTCAACGGCGAGCACGTCGCGGCGATTGCCATCGCGACCGCGAACGCTCCACACCGCCGACGCCCCCTCATGTACGCCGTCGCGGACATGTTTACCTCATTGGCCGGAACCAGAGGCCGAAGACTATCGGGCGGCTCCGGGTTCTGCCACTGCGCGCGGCGATGGTCTTGCTGTCGCCGGCCGCTGAGAACTCAGGCGCCTCGTGCAGCGGCGATGCGGCGCGCGGCCTCGGCCACGATCTGCGCGTTGTCCCGCGCGGTCGTTCCATCCGGTAAGACGAGCGTGTCCTCGAGTCCCGCGCGCGTCTGATAGCCCCGCCGCGCGGCCTCGTCGATGAGCGGCCAGGCCGCGTCCGCGGATCCGTGGAGGAGCCTAGGTATCCGGGTGCCCGACGCGTCGAGCACAGCCTCCATCTCCGCGACGTTGCGCAGCCTGTCCTGAACCGTGGCCCCCCGCGGCTCCAGCATGAGGCGCAGGCATCGCGTCGCCAGGCCACCATCCACGCACGCACGTGCCGCGGCGGCGTCGAAGAGTCCCGCCTCGATGCCCACGCCGCGCGAGATGAGCAGTTCGGCGAGCGCGACGGCACCCTCCTCGTTGAAGTTGACCGAGGTGAAGTCGGGGAGCACGGTCCACTCGCCGACGATCGCGTGGCGCCGCGCCGCGTCGCCGACGATCTGGAACGTGGTGCTGATGCCGACAAGGGTTCCCGGTGCCGCGGCGCGCATCGCCTGCAGGGTGCGCGCAACGTCCGTGGGTGCGATGCTCTGCCCGCCGTCCGCGCCGCGCACGTGTACGTGGATCGCGCCCGCTCCGGCGCGCACCACGGCGGCCGCGTCGCGCGCGCAATCCTCGGGCGTGACCGGCAGGGCGGGGTGGCTGCCGGCCTGCCGGCTCCCGTTGATCGCGGCCTTCAGCAGAGGCGTCGCCGTCTGGCGCCGCTGCGAGGCAGTTCCTGCGCCGCCGATCACGGCGGCACCGGTCGCAAGAAAGTCGCGCCTGGACCACGTCGGGCTGCGCTGGGGCTCGGTCACGTCACCCTCCTGTGCTGGATGGCCACAAACTGGCGACCGGGTGTCGGACGCGCACCCGCAGCGCGACCGTGTCGTGGCTGGGGCCGCCGTGTCCGTTCCCGACCCGTCGCAGCGACATTGGCGCAGTGTCGCCGAACGTCCAGCGCTCGGCTCTCGCCACTCCGAGTCACGGTAGTCACCGGGGCAGGGACTTTGCGAGCGCGCTCGGCTGCGCTACCTCGGGATCGTGCGCGCCGCCGCCGAGCGGCTCGTTCAGGAGGGCTACCTGCCGCGGGACGACGCGGACCGCCTCGTCCCGAAGGCCGAAGCCTTCCTACCTTCTGCCCTCTTCGTAGCGCGCTCCCCCGAGAATACCGGTCATGCTGCGCTCGTTTCCCTCGTGGCAGGCGAATTCGTACATGAGCCCTTGGCTACGCGCCATGTCGACACGCGCTGTCCAGGGCCGAGTCCACACCGTGCGATCCTCGACCGTGAACCGGTATTCGAGCGTGCCCTCGGACGTGCGCGTGAAGCGCTCGACGAGCTGGAGGCCGCGTCCCGATCCACGGAACGGGAGTCGCCCGTCGAATCCCGTCGACTCGATGACGAGCGTATCGCCCTCCCAACGTCCGGTCGGATCTCCATGCATGGACGGAGTGCTCGCGTGCGGCCGGCCGTCGAGTGGGACGACCCGCGCATTGTGGATCATCTCGGTCACGAGCACCACCCAGCCCGGCGCCTGAACGACGAGCACGTTGTTGTTGTATACCGTCGGCACCATCGGGGGACCGGTGGAGGGCCAGGCAATACAGCGGTCCTGTAGACTCAGGTCCTCCGCGTTGTCGTAACGCGGACCGCCCCGCCCGCCTCCACCCCGCCCGCCTGCGTCGACGAGGGGCGGCATGCGCCCGTCCGGTGGATCGATGATGAGCGACGTGCGCAGGTTCCTCAGCACGTTGTTCTCGGGCTCCCACCAGTCCGGGCCGGCGGTCTGGAGCCCCTCGGCGCGGCGCGCTACGGTGCGCTGCTCGTAGTCCCTCGCCTCCGCCTCGGTGAGCACCTCACGCCCGGCCCACTGCGCCGGCCGCTCGAGCGGCGTCATCGTGCCGTAGTTCCAGACGCCCTGGAGATCGGGATCGCCCCACGAGGTCCGTGCTTGTGCGACACCCCCGGCCGGCCCCAAGGCAAACGCCACGATGAGCCCTCCCGGGATCTGCAGCATTCTGCGGAGCCGATCGAGCCCGCCACCGCTCGTCGCCAACCGTGTCGAGTCGTCCAAGCGCCGGCCCTCCGGATCAACCGAAACGACCACCGACATCCCTCTCGCCGCATGATACGTTCGAGTCCCGCCGCCCGCACGGGAGCGCGCACGGACGGGCCCGTCCGGGCCCACCCTGCCGCGACCGTGTGGCCGCGCGGCGTCGTATTCGCCACATTCCCGCTTGGCTGCCGGAGGAGAGACCAGACATGCGTCGCCAGCTGAGAAGCTCGAGCCTCCTATTGATGTCGCTCGCTGCCGCCGTGGTGTTGGGCGGCGGCGCACCAGTCGCGGCGCAGTCACGCGCCGGACCGACTTGGACGCCGCCTCGGACACCCGATGGACGTCCCGACCTGCAGGGTATTTGGACCAACGCCACGCTCACGCCGCTCGAGCGTCCCCTGGCGCTCGGTGACCGCGCGTTCCTCACGGACGAGGAAGCCTCCGCCATCGCAGCCCGGGCGGCCGGACAGCGCGCGAACGCCGACGCCGCCGCGACCCGCGCGCAGGCGGCGGCGCGGGGCGATGTCGGCAGCTACAACCAGGTTTGGTTCGACTCCGGCACCACCAACCTCCCCACCGGGCAAACGTCGCTCGTGGTGGATCCGCCGGACGGCCGCGTTCCGCTCCGTCCGCAGGCCGAGCAGCGCCGCGACTTCGCGCTGGCCCGGAGCGCGGACGAGCCCGAGTACATGAGCGTCTGGGATCGGTGCATCTCGCGTGGCGCCCCCGGTTGGGTCATCCCGGCGGGCTACAACAACGGCTACCAGATCGTGCAGACCTCCGACTTCGTCGTGATTCACTCGGAGATGATTCACGACGCGCGGATCATTCCGCTCGACGGTCGCCCGCCGCTGCCGCCGTCGCTCCGCCTCTGGGAGGGCGACTCGCGCGGGCACTGGGAGGGCGACACGCTGGTGGTCGAGACGACGAACTTCGGCGACCGCAACTGGATCGCGACCAGCGCCGCCTCGGGTCGCATCAAGGGGATCCCGCAGAGCACCTCGCTGCGCATCGTCGAGCGCTTCACTCGCGTGGCGGCCGATCGGATCGACTACGAGGCCAGGATCGAAGACCCCGAGGTCTTCACGCAGCCTTGGACGCTCGCTTTCCCGCTCATGCGCGACGATGAGTACTTGATCTACGAGTACGCCTGCCACGAGGGGAATCGCGCCGTCGAAGGTGTGCTGCGCGGCGCACGGTACCAGGAGCGCACGGAGGCCAATCCGCGCTAGCGTCGTGACGCGGATGGGCGATCACCACCCCGGCACGGAGCTCCCGGCGCAACGGGCATGAACAAGTACGACGCTGATCTCGGCAAGCGCCCAGCGAACCACGTGCCGCTGTCGCCGCTGACCTTCCTGAGGCGGACAGCAGAGGTCTACCCGGAGCGTCCCGCCATCCGCTACGCGGGTCGCACGCAGAGCTGGGCCGCGACCTACGAGCGGTGCGTGCGCCTTGCCGACGCCCTGCGCAGGCGCGGGATACGCGAGGGCGACACGGTCGCCGTGCTCTGCCCGAACACGCCGCCTGCGGTCGAGGTCGCCTTCGGGGTGCCCATGGCCGGCGCCGTGCTCAACATGATCAATACGCGGCTGAATGCGCCGGCCATCGCGTTCATGCTCGATCACGGAGAGGCCAGGACCTTTCTGGTCGACCGCGGCCTCATGCGGCTCGGGCGCGAGGCGCTCGCGCTCGCGAACGTGACGCCGTTACTCGTCGAGCTGGACGATTCGACCATCGAGCCCACGCCGCCTTCGGGCGCGCTCGCCTACGAGGCCCTCCTCGCAGAGGGAGATCCGAACGGGGCTTGGTCGCTTCCGGCGGACGAGTGGAACGCCATCGCGCTCAACTACACGTCCGGCACGACCGGCGACCCGAAGGGCGTGGTCTATCACCATCGCGGCGCGTACCTCAACGCGGTCGGGAACGCGCTCGAGTGGGCGCTCCCGCGACACCCGGTCTATCTCTGGACCTTGCCGCTCTTCCACTGCAACGGGTGGTGCTTCCCTTGGACCATCGCGGCGGTGGCCGGAACGAACGTGTGCCTGCGCCAGGTCGATGCCGCGGAGATCCTGAGGCTCATCCGCGACGCAGGCGTGACGCACATGTGCGGCGCACCGATCGTGCTGAACACGGTGACGACCGAGGCCGAGCGGAGGGGCGAGCGCCTGCCGAGCACGGTGGAGCTCATGACGGCGGGTGCGGCTCCGCCGGCGGCGGTGCTCGAGCGGTCGGGGCGCGTCGGCTTCCGGGTGACGCACACGTACGGGCTCACCGAAGTGTACGGCCCCAATACGGTGTGCGCGTGGCACGCTGACTGGGACCTGCTCCCGGCAGCCGAGCAGGCTGCGCGCAAGGCGCGCCAGGGTGTCGCGTACGTGGTCCAGGAGGAGCTCTCGGTGCGCCACCCCGAGACGCTCGAGCCCGTGCCCGCGGACGGCGCGACGCTCGGCGAGGTCATGATGCGTGGCAACATCGTCATGAAGGGCTACCTCAAGAACGCCAGCGCCACGGAAGCCGCCTTCGCCGGTGGGCTCTTTCACACGGGCGACCTCGCGGTGATGCACCCGGACGGCTACATCGAGATCCGCGACCGCTCCAAGGACATCATCATCTCCGGCGGCGAGAACATCTCTTCGATCGAGGTCGAAGGCGCGCTCTATCGCCATCCAGCGGTATCGGCCGCGGCGGTGGTCGCGCGTCCGGACGACCGCTGGGGCGAGACGCCGTGCGCGTTCGTCGAGCTACGCGACGGTGCGTCGGTCTCGGAGGCGGACCTCCTCGCGTTCTGCCGGCAGAACCTGGCCCACTTCAAAGCGCCTAGAACGGTCGTCTTCGGCGAGCTCCCCAAGACGTCGACCGGGAAGATCCAGAAGTTCCTGCTGCGCGAGCGCGCCAGACAGCTGGGGTGAGCGGTCTGGCCGCGCTCGGGCGCGCGAACCTCCGGCAACGAGCTGGGTCCGGTCGACTGCCGGGCCCTCTCAGCGCGTCAGGCGCGGTACGTACTTCGTGATCCCCTGGACCGGGCCCACCTCACCCGCGAACACGTTGCCCTCTCCGTCCACGGCAACACCCTCGCCCATCGAACCGTAACCGCCCATTCCGGAGGCGCGACCAGACATGTGCTCCGGCACGAAGTACCACACCTCTCCGGTCCGAGCGCTACCTACACGCAGCCCCTTGCGCCAGCCCGGGTTGTAGTTCTCGTCCGACTCGGAGTCGATCGCGTAGAGAACGTCGTTGTGGTCGATGTAGAGCCCGCTGATGCGGCTGAACTGGTACCAGGTGTGCAGGTGGTTGCCGTCCTGGTCGAAGATCTGGATGCGGCGATTGCCCCGGTCTGCCACGAAGAGCCGTCCCTGTGTGTCCATCGCGAGGGAGTGCGGCCCCCGGAACTGGCCAGGTCCGTATCCGAAAGAACCGAATGTCCGAATGAGCCGCCCGTCGGGCGAGAACTTGGAGATGCGTCCGATCGCACCCGGCCCCGCCTGGTCGAGGAACTGCGCATTGTGTGCTTCCGCCACGAAGATGCTCCCGTCGGGGGCCACCAGGACGTCGTTGGGCTCCGTGAAGTGCGTCGGCGGATCTCCGGCGACGCCAGGCGTTCCGAGGGTCATGAGCAATCGGCCGTCGGGGCTGAACTTCATGACCGTATGACCCTTGCCAGCCGCGGTCGGGAACTGCTGAATCTCCTGGGGCGTCGCGGAGCGTGCGTCGGCGATCCACACGTTGCCCTCGCGGTCCACGTCCATCCCGTGCGGCCAGAGGATCTGCCCCGCGCCTAGGCTGGCCACGACATTGCCATGTGGATCGAGCTTCACGATGGGAGCCACCGGCGAGCCGGCGCACGAGTTCGCGCCGCACCGGTCGCCCGCCCATATGTGCCTGCCGTCGACATCGACGTGGATCGCGCTCACGGAACCCCACGTCCGGCCGCCCGGAAGTCGACCCCAGTTGCGCTGCGTCTCGTACGGATTGGGGTGATGGTTGAGCGGTGCAACCCGCGCGTGCTCTGGCGGACCGGAGGCACCGCGCTGCGCGGTGGCCGGCTCCGCGCCTAGCACCGTGGCGCTCGCGGCGAGGGCGAGAAGGCTCAGACGGGCAGGGCTCGTGATCATGAATTCCCTCGTGTCTTCGATGAACGGGTGAGTGCCGCTGCGGCACGGCGGCATCGGACGCCCAAAGTGGGCGGCTCGACCGCGCGGGGCCAGGTCCTTCGGCGGCCGCGGCTGGCCCCGAATGGCCAGCGATGACGAGAGGTTAGCGAGGGGTCCAGAAGAAGACCTCCCAGTCGCGCACCGGATCGGGCCCGCCCATGGGAACGTCCATGGGAAGGCCGGTCCTCGCCGAGTACTGCTCGAGCATGGGGATGCGGGCGTCGCCCAGGACCTCGGTTGCCCGCATCGCGTAGGTGGCGTCACCGACGCGCAGCCAGCCGTCGCCGTCCCCCTCCCGCACCCGACGCGCCCAATAGCCCCCGTCGGGCCGCGTCGCGGTGATCACGCCCTCGGGCGTGCCTACGTAGGCGAGGTAGGCCACGAACGGCGGAAAGCCCCCGAGCTTCATGATCAGGGGCCCGCCCAGGTCGTTGAGCGGCGTGAAGTCGGCGGGCGGGGGCGTGGGCGTGCCGCCGAGGATCACGCCAGGCGTACGCCGCCATCCCCGGTTGCCGAGATAGGGTGCCGTGAACATCCAAACCAAGATCAGGAGCGCCAGCGCTGCTCCGATCGTGAGGCCTGCGACCTTCGCCTTTCCAGCCATCGAGCTCCCCCTGTGCGCATGAGCGACCGCGTTCGGACCACAGCGGCGCCGAAAGTAGCGCCTCGCCAATGCCGCCGCCCACCCTAGGCGCGGGCACCGCGGATCGTTCCCGCTGCACGGGGGAGCTCCACGAGGAAGCGGTCTCCGGCGAGCCCGCTCACGGCGGCATTGGATCTCGAGCCGCCAACGCGCGGTCCACGATCGATGCCAGCGTCGAGAGCACGAGCGCCCAGCCCACCACCTGCGCGAGGCTCATGAGCAGAGCGCGCGCGCCCTCCGGCACGGGCGGCAGCCACGCGAGCCCGAGCACGACGAGCGGCACGAAGTAGAAGATGCCGTTCAGGCGTCCGAGGCGGCTCATGCGGAGCGCCCTGTGCCGGTGGAGGAAGTACGAGTCGACCACGTACTGCGTGAACGCCACGGCGATGAGCACCGGCAGAACGAACGGGACCGCGCCCGCCGCGGCCGCAGCGGCGAGGCTCGCCGTGACGAAGAGAAAGTCGCTCGTGTGATCGAAGAGCATGCCGGCGGGCGACGCGGTGCCGCGCGCGCGGGCGACCATGCCGTCGAAGTAGTCGGTCGCGATCGCGACTGCCACGAACAGCGCCGGCAGGATCGAGCCTCCTGGCGCACCACCCGCAATGACGAGCGCCGACGGCACCACGACGAACAGCCGGACGGTGGTGAGCAGATGGGCCACGGCGCTACTTGTCCGCGAGCTCCCGTTGCGCGCGGGGCAGGAAGACGAGCCCGATCAGCGCGTTGAAGAAGATGAAGAAGTTGTGCTGCAGCAGACCGAACGCGGCCATCTGCCCCTCGTTTGCCGGAAAGAGGACGACCCACGACGTGATCGCTGCCGCGCGCATCGGGGTCGGGATCGTCGCGGCGAAGAAGATCACCGGCAGGTAGCCGATGAGCGAGAGGACGGAAGTCTCCACTCCGAAGAACCCGAGCGCCGTGCTGTAGACGAAGACCGCGGAGAGCAGCGCGGGCGACCGCAGCAGGAAGAACCCGACATAGTGCCGCAGCCTCGCCTGACGAAAGGCGTGCAGAATGCTGCGCTCCCTCAGCTTGCTGCCCGGGAGGAGCTTACCCTCGAAATAGAGGAGCCAGAGGATGAAGAAGACGACTGCGCCCACCGCGATCGACGGAATCAGGTCGAACGCGTCGGGAAGCTCGTCCCGGGTGATGAAGTACCCGACCGTCGCCCAAGCTCCCAGATAGAACATCTCGCAGAACATGATGAAGAGCATCACCGAGCCGACCTCCCACCCCGGCACGCGGTCGCGCCGGTAGAGGTACCAAGCCATCGCGCCTTTGCCGATTTGCTCGTTGAAGATCGAGATGATGTAGGCGCTCGCGCGGATCGGCATGATGTCGCGGAAGGGGATCCTCTTGATGAACCAGCCGACCGCACTCGTGATCACCATCGTGTCGATGGCGAAGTAGAGGAACGAGTACGCCATCATCAGGAAGAGCCACGGGAGCCAGGCCACGTTGGCGAATACGTCCGCCATGTAATCGACGAGCGACATGCCCGCGCGGCCCGCGGCGCTGTCCACCCGCAAGTAGAGATAGACGAAACAGGCCGCCGCGACGGCCGTCATCACTATCCGCTGCAGCAGGCTCTTGCGTCGCTGCTGCGGAGGGGCGGGCTGCTGAGCTCCGATGGGTGCGTCTGTCGTGTCGGTCATGTCGCTCGTTCACCCCTCGCTAGGATTCGTCGCAACGTCTCCGTGAGCGGCGTGAGGGTCATGCCGAGATCCACGTCCGCGTTCCTCTCCACGACTTCGTCCTGCGTGATCACCTCGACGACGGTCGGCGTGAAACCGCTGCCCGTCAGCGCCGCGCGCACCGCCGCGCCGGCCTTCGCGAGCCCGACTGGAATGGAGCCCAGCGCCACGTCGGTGCCCGCCACCGTCGCGGCCCGCTCCAGCAAGGCGCGGTACGTCACCGGCTCGGGACCGACGAGCTCGAGCAGCCGGACTCCCTCGGGGCGGGCTCGGCAGATGCGCACGATCGCTTCGCAGAGGTCGTCGACGTCGAGCGGCCGCATCGTGTGGCGCCCGCCGCCGAGCAACCGCGCACGCCCGGCCTCGATCGTTCGCGAGATCGCGTGAGCGCCCGCCGTGCCCACGCCGAGCAGGATCGGCGTGCGCACGATCGTCGCCGGAACGCCCGACTCGGCGAATGCGCGCTCGGCTTGGCCCTTGGTGCGGAAGTAACGGTTCGTCGACCCCGAGTCCGCACCCACGACGCTCACGAGCACGAGGTGCCCGACCCCTGCACGCGCCGCCGCATCGGCAACGGCCGCGGCCGGCGCCACGTTCGCGCTTGCGTAGCTCGTCCCCCGGCCCTCGAGGAGGATCCCCGCCAGGTGCACGACACAGTCAGCGCCGGTCAGCGTCTCTGCGAGGCCATCGGCGTCGTCGTACGAGACCACGCGCACGTGCATGCGGCCGGCCCCCGCGATCTCGCGGGCCGCGCGCTCCGATCGCACGATCGCGAAGACCTCCACGTCGCCCGGACCCCGCAGACGGCCGAGCAGACTGAGGCCCACGGAGCTGTTGGCCCCCGTGATGACGAGTTTCAAAGAGGATCTCTCATGCTTGGCATACAGGGTGGGGCGCCAGAGCCTGGTGGCGCAGAGGGCGGACGGAGGCCCTGATCAGGCGGAAAGCGGTACGGACGCCGCGCGACCGTCAAGGGGCGCGATCATCGGGGCGGCCTCCGTCACGTTCGCGTCCTCGGCTCAACGAATGCGGTGCGGTCGCTGAGCGCGCGGGCGTCATTCGCTCCCATCGTCGAAGCTGCGCGTCGTGCTCGAGGTGGGCGCCCGGCCGGGTGGCCCCGGAACGCCGGCGAGCCCCATGTCCCGGGCGCGGTCATGTCGCCCACAGCGTGTCCCGCAGGGCCGGTCCTCGATACCCGCCGACGAGCTGAGGCCGCCCGCCCGCACGACTGCAGGCCCCCCGGGGTGATCGCGCCCGCCGTGCACTCCTCGCCGCGCTTTTTCGCATGTCCTAGGAGCGGATCGCCGCCCAGGCGACCAAGTCCAGATCGTGACGCTCGCAGCCGCCACCGAAGCGGACGGTCAGACGGAGCAGCGGTGCGTCGAGCGTCGCCTCGACGATCTGGACCGCGTCCGCCGACCACCCGTCGAGATCGCCCTCCATCTGAATGACGATCGGATCGATGCCCTGGCGATAGCGTTCGAGCAAGCCCACGAGGCGAGCCATTCCCTCGGGAAGCACTTCGCTCGAACCGCGGATCGTGTGCTCGCCGTCGTCGTCGGTGAGGGCCATCGTGTACTCGAACTGGTCGCAGCACTGGGTGCCGTAGTCGACGAGGCCCTCGACCTCGATGAGGCCAGACGACACGATGGCCGCGACGAGCACCTCCGCCTGCGCGGGACTGAGCCGGTGCAACGTGTCCCCTGGAGCGAACGCGCAGAGCGACGCGCAGCGTAAGCCGACCACGGAGCCGTCGGACTCGACGACGTAGGAGATGTCCGCGCCCGCGATCCCGCCCGACACGTCCAACCGAATCGACAAGCCTTCGAGATCGTGCGGTCCCGTGGGGCTCGTGCTGCAGCCCCCGATGAGCAGAATCGGAACGAGTGCGAGGACCGGCGCAGCGTGTCTCGGCGTGTGGCCCATGACTATCAGACGATCGCGCCCCCCCCGAACGTGACATCCTAGTCGGCGGCGACCTGTCGGCGAACCGCGAGCCGCGTCCATACGAAGTCCATACGAGTTCGATCGCCAAGGCGATGAGGAGCGCGCCCCCTGCGCTCGGGCACTCCCGTTCTTCAGCGACCTGCTAGTTTGCACCACCATGCTGAGCCCTGGAGACCTCGCCCCCTCACCGACGCTACGCTCACTCGCCGGCGAGCGCCACGCGCTCGGAGTGGACGACGGCCCGCGCCTGATCGCGTTCGTGGAGGTCGATTGCCCGACGTGCCGGCTCACGCTCCCCTACCTGAACCGCCTCGCGGGGCTGCTGGGCGAGCGGTGCGAGCGACTCGTTCTCGTCTCGCAGGACGGCCCCGAAGAGACGCGCGCACTCGTCGCCCGCTACGAGCTGGCGGTCCCGGTGCTCCTCGACGAGGCGCTCGAGGCTTCGCGTGCCTTCGATCCCCCGAGCGTGCCCGCTCTTTTTCTCGTCGGGGCCGACGGGCGCATCGGGAGTGCGCACGTGGGCTTCCACAAGGCCGACCTGAACGCAACCGCGGGGGCATTGCTCGCGAGCCTGGGGCTGAGCGCCACGCCGGTGGCCGATGCACACGACGGTGCCCCGGAGAGCAAGCCGGGGTGCGCATCGAGACATCTGTCGATCGCGACCGCGACCGGCGGCGCGGCGTCGCCCGAGCCGCTCGACCTGCGCCCCGAGCGGGGCGCGCGCGCCTCGCGCATCGAGGT
Source organism: Gemmatimonadota bacterium (assembly GCA_016873995.1). Classification (GTDB taxonomy): domain Bacteria; phylum Gemmatimonadota; class Gemmatimonadetes; order Longimicrobiales; family Gaopeijiaceae; genus UBA2982. The sequence goes on along the minus strand of VGVR01000004.1, from coordinate 117,081 downwards.
GTCCGACTCCGAGGATGCCTACGAGTACTGCATACGCGCCGGCTTCTCCGGCTTTCTGCCGGTCGTGCCGCCCACGGTCGACCGGGTCGAAGCGTTCGTGGCTGCGGCGGGCCTCGCGCCCGAGCGCGTGATCGGCCTCGTGCCGCCCTGCTACGGGGCCGCCACGGTCGAGAAGATCGCCGCCAACGCGGTGATGGCGGGGTGTGGGCCGGAGCACATGGAAGTGCTCATCCCCATCGTCCGCGCTGCGTGTGACGAGCGCTTCAACCTGCACGGCGTGCAGGCGACCACGAACTCGGCCACGCCGCTCGTCATCTTGAGCGGGCCCGCCGCCGCGCGGCTCGGCTTCGTGAGCGGCGCCGGCGTCTTCGGCAACGTGGCCCGCGCCAACAGCACCGTCGGCCGCGCGCTCCAGCTGATCATGGCGAACCTCGGCGGCGCGCGCCCGGGCGAGATCGACATGGCCACGCTCGCCCACCCGGGCCGCTTCTCGTACTGCATTGCGGAGAACCACGCGGCCAGCCCATGGGAACCGCTGCACGTGGATCTGGGATTCGCCCCCGACGAGAGCACCGTCACGCTCTTCGCTGCTGCGGCCCCCATGGAGGTGAGTGAGCACACCGCCCGCAAGGCGGAGGGGGTGCTCAGAACGATCGCGGCGACGCTCTCCGTCGTGTTCAGCTGGCGCCGGTGCGGGCGCGTGGATGCCGTCGTGGTCGTCTGCCCGGAGCACGCCGCCACGATCGCCGCAGACGGTTTCTCGAAGCGGGACGCGCGCGACTTCCTCTTCGAGAACACGGGCGTCCCCTTGCGCGCGTTCGAGCACGAGGGGACCGAGGGGACGCAGAGCCGCGACGGACTCACCGAGGTGCTCATCGATGGTGAGCGCCACTACCGGAAGTTCGCCGACCCATATCAGATTCAGCTCGTCGTCGCCGGCGGCACGGCAGGGAAGTTCTCGGCCGTCATCGGCGGCTGGCTCGCGGGACCGAAGGGCTCCGAGAGCGTCACGTACCCGATCCGCAAGGAGATGCGATGACCACGCTGGTGAACCCGCTCGACGAGCGCGCCGAGGCTTCCGGTGTTCCGGCCCCGCGCCTCGAACGTCTGGAAGGCAGCACGCTTGCGCTCCTCGACATCAGCAAGCCGGGCGGAAGTCACTTCCTGGACCGTATGGCCGAGCTGCTCGTCTCGCGTTACGGCGTCGCGCGCATCGTCCGCGAGACGAAGCCGACCTACACCAAGCCGGCGCCTCCGGCGCTCGTGGGCAAGTTGGGCTTCGTCGACGGAGTGATCGAAGCGCTCGCCGATTGAGGGTCGTGCACAACGTGCAGTTTGCACGACAGCGCAGCATTCGAGAGGCAAGGGATACCCGCGGTGCCTGTGGCGACCGAGGAGTTTCGGACGGCGGCTAGAGTGCAGGCGAGCCGGCTCGGCCGCACGGGACTCGAGGTCGTGCTCGTGCCCCATCCCATCCAGGACCAGACGCCTGCCGAGATCCGGGCGCGCGCGGACGCCGTGGTCGAGGAGGTCGTCGCGCGGCTCACCGGACGAAGGTGAGCGGCCGGAGGGACTCCGTGGTCTGGGGTGTCGCTCCGCTGCAAGTCGAACGCCTGACTCGGGCGAGACGGCGACATCGTCGGTGCTCGAACTGCCGACTACGCCGGCACCGCCACCTCCGAGGTATGGAACGGCGCCAGGGTGTCGATGGCCTCGAGGGGCTGGCTATTCACGTCCCAGGCGAAGAGCCTCACGACGGCGCGGTCGGGTAGGAAGTCGACGAGCGTGAAGCCGTGCTCCTCTCTCGGCGGCGCGTGCTCCACCAGGTCCAAGTGGCTCGGTGGCGTGGCGCCTATGCCGCGCACGGCGGACGGGAACCCGGCCGGCGCCGTCCCCACGGGTCCGCTGAGAACCGCGGTCACCGGGTTCGCGCGGAGATCGAGTGAGCCTGCGCGCGTCATCGCTCCGAGGCCGATCGCGTGCAGATCACCGCTCACGACCAGAGGGGCGCGCTCGCGCATCGAAGTCATGGCCTGCACGAGGCGATCGTGCTGCCCTAGCCAGCCCTCGGGCCAGAACGGCTTGGGTACCGATGTCGTCAACCGACCTGCCGCCTCGTCCAGGAGGTCCGGGTACCACTCACCCCACTTGCCCGCGCTCCACCCCATGGGGTTGGAGGGCGCGTGCACGAGGTGGCGCACGCCTGGTGCGCTCGTGCGCCGCACGAGCCACTCCTCCACCACAGGGTCGACGAACACGGCGGTCGGTCCGAGGGACATGGTGCGTCGAACGTCGTAGAGCAGCACCTCGGCGAGCGCGCCGTAGCGGATGGTGCCGAAGCTCTCCGACAGGTCGCCGCGGTCGCTTATCGACGACCACGGCAGGCCTCCGGGGCGCGTCGCGTCGGGTAGGAACTCCGGGTAGTAGAGCTGCTGGGTGGCGCGGGCCAGCTGGAGCTGGAACCATGCGACGGGGAAGGCGCCCGCGGCATCGTTCTCCCAGTGGTCGTGATCGTCCTGGAGAAAGAAGACCGGAGTGGAGCGGAAGTCCGTTCCGTACACGGGAACGATCTGCGGCCCCGCCGCGAGGTGGAGCGCGTCTTCATTGCGGGTGCCATAGACCGGCGCCGCGAAGTCGAAGTTCGATTCGCGCGCTCGAGGGCTGAGCGACCCCGTGAGCGACCCGCTCCAGGCGTGGAGATCCCAGTACACGTGGTCGCCGTTCGCGACGGCCGCATCGGGTGCGAACGAGAGGGCCCGACGGAGCAGCCTGCTGCGAATTGCGGTGGGAAGGTTGCCGCGCAGGCTGCCGATTCCCGCGTAAGCGCCCTCGGGCCCCCCTGCGCAGGTGAAGCAGAGTAGACGGAAGCGCTCCGGACGCGCGTCGGGGGGCGGAAAAGTGGAGATCTCCCAGGGCTCGCAGAGCGACGATCCGTTCGAGGCCACGAGCGAGAGCGTGTGCGTGGTGGACGCCCGCAGCTGCGTCGCGTAGAACTGACAGAACGATCCGCTCGTGTCGTTCATGCGGCCGAGGAAGTCACGTGCCCCGACCCGCAGCCTGGGCGCGCCGGCGAGAGGCTCAACGAAGGAGACCTTCAGCAGGATCCGGGTGTCGCTCACCGTGGGGAGGAGGTGCCGCACGCGCCCCGGATTCCAGCGCGACTGCGGCGGTGGTCCGAGTCCTCGTAGCAGGTCGAGCGGAACCCCTGCGAAGCACGCGGCTCCCACGGCTCCGGCGCTCCCCGCCAAGAACATGCGCCTGTCCCACGCCCGGCGCGCTCGCATGACGACAGGGTAGCCCACCGACTCAGCCGTCGCAAAGACGGCGGCCCGAACAGCGTCGCCGGGTCGTGAAACCCCCGGCGGGCGGTAGGCACCCGTCGCCGCAGCCCCGTACTTTCAGGCCCTGGTGCTCCGTCCTCAGCGAGATGACCCCATGACTACCGCCGCACCCCGTCTTCTCCGCGCACTCGCCCTCGCCGCCATCACCGCCGCGCTCCCGTGGGCGGCCGCCGCGCAGGAGGCGCTCCCCTCCGTCGCAGAGCGGACCGAAGGCATGACCCGCCTAGCCGGCCTCTTCGATCTCTACTGGGAAGAGAGAACGGGGTCGCTCTTCTGGGAGATCTCCGAGCCGGACCGGGAGTTCCTCTATCAGATCTCCATGGCATCAGGGCTCGGCAGCAACCCGGTCGGAATCGACCGTGGCCAGCTGAACGGCACCAGCGTGTTGAGCGTGCTGCGCGCGGGACCACGGGTGCTCCTGCTCGAGCCGAACTATCGCTTCGTGGCGAACACGGACAACCCCACGGAGGCGTCGGCCGTGCGCGACGCGTTCGCTCCCTCGGTGCACTGGGGCTTCGACATCGAAGCGACCTCGGACGGCAGCATCCTGGTGGACGCGACCGACTTCTTCCTGCGTGACGCCAGCGGCGTCGTCGAGACGCTGGCCGAGAGCGGTCAGGGTCGCTACCAGCTCGACCGGAGCAGGAGCGCGGTTTACCTGCCCAACACGAAGTCGTATCCCGAGAACACGGAGGTGGAGGCGCTCCTCACCTTCACGAGCTCGGACCCGGGCCCGCTGGTACAGGGCGTGGCGTCCTCCGGTGAAGCGGTGACGCTGCGAGTGCATCACTCGCTCATCAGACTACCGGAACCAGGGTTCCGTACGCGCATTGCCGATCCGCGCATCGGCGTGAGCGGCCCCAACGTGCTCGACTACGCGACGGCCATCGACGCGGACATGATGGTACGGCTGAGCGCGCGCCACAGGCTCGAGAAGCGAACGCCCGGCGTGGCGCCCTCGGAGGCGGTCGAGCCGATCGTCTACTACGTCGACCCGGGGACGCCCGAGCCGGTGCGGAGCGCGCTGATCGAAGGAGCGAGCTGGTGGAACGAAGCGTTCGAGGCCGCCGGCTTCATCGATGCATTCCAGGTCCGAGTGCTTCCCGACGGCGCCGATCCGCAAGACATCCGCTACAACATCATCCACTGGACGCACAGGCTGACTCGCGGATACTCCTACGGCAACTCGATCATCGACCCGCGCACGGGCGAGATCATCCGCGGCGTCGTGAACCTCGGAAGCCTGCGCCTGCGACACGACTTCCTGCTCGGGCAGGGGATGGTGTCACCGTTCTCGGGCAGCACGCTGTCGGCAGACGGCGGCAGCGTATTCGAGGGCGCATGGGGCCTCGATGGATGCGACCTGTCCGGGGCTCCGGACTTCGAGTACCTGGCGCAAGTCGCGGAGGGCTCGGACGCCTACGAGCTGGCGCTGGCGCGCGTGCGCCAACTCTCCGCGCACGAGGTGGGGCACACGCTCGGCTTCCCGCACAACTACATCGGCAGCGCGCAGGGGAGGGAGACCGTGATGGACTATCCCGCGCCCCTCGTGGAGATCAGGGGCGACGGCACGCTCGACCTGTCGAACGCCTACACCAGGCGGATCGGCGAGTACGACAAGCTCTCGGTGAACTGGTTGTACCGCGAGTTCGACGCTTCGACGGACGAAGAGGCGGCCCTCGAAGCGATCGTGCGCGACGGACTCGGGCGCGATCTCCGCTACGGAGGTCACACCAACAACACGTTCGTCGGCGCAGGCCATCGCTACGCGAGCGTTTGGGACAACGGCTCGAACCTAGTGGACCACCTCGAGGTGGAGCTGCGCGTGCGCGAGATCGGTTTGCGGCGCTTCGGCATGGACCAGATCCGCGTGGGCGAGCCGCTCTCGAACCTCGAGTACGTCCTCCTGCCGCTCTACATGCACCACCGCTTCCAGCTCCGTTCGGCCGCGCAGAGTCTCGGGGGTGCCGACTACCGGCCAGCGGTGCGTGGCGACGGACAGGCGCCCGTCGAGGTCGTTCCGGGGAACGAGCAGCGCCGCGCGCTCGACCTGATCCTCTCCACGGTGACGCCGTACTTCTTGGCACTCCCCGAGCGCATCGTCGCCATGATTCCGCCCACCGCCGATCGCTACACGAGGGGCGAGCCGTTCCCCGGGTACACCGAGCGCCTCTTCGATCCGCTGGGTGCCGCGGAGGCGGCGGCTGATTTCAGCATCGGGGAGATCTTCCACCCCGCGCGCATGGCGCGGCTCGAAGTCTTTGGGAGCATGGGCGACTACCCGGACCTCGCCGAGGTCGTCGATCGCGTGCTCCGCGCCACGTGGGAAACGCCGGCGCCCGGGGACGAGTACCGGCAGAAGGTCCAACAGATCGTCCAGCGCGTGGTCGTGGATCGCATGATGTCCGAGGGGGGCTCCAGCGGGAATCCTGCGCAGGTGCGGGCGGTGCTGTCGGATCGGCTCGACCAGCTGGCCGCGCGCATCGAGCAAGGAGGCGACCCGACGCCGCACACCAGGCTGGTCGCCGAGGACATCCGGCGCTGGCAGGCCCGCTCGCAGAACACGGAGCCAGCACCGAAGTTGGGGATGCCCCCTGGCGATCCCATCGGTTGAGGCAGCCGATGAGCGGGGATCCTGCTGTCCGGAGGAAGACGAGGAGAACGTGACTCGCACTGGTCTTCATCCTAAGGCGGATCGCTCGGCGACTTATCACGAGGTGGGGTCCAAAACGTCGGCTCTTTGCCGGGGCGTTAAACAGGACGCCTGGCGAACCGAGATCGTCTTACGCGCGGGCATTCGGGCCGACTACCATTTCCCGTCTTGTCGGCTTCCCTCTTGACCATCGCCACTGATATTCGCCATGCCCCTGATCAGGCCACTGCCTACTGGCCATGACGCCGAAGTTGCCGAGCTGGCCACGTTCTTCAACGAAACGCTCGGCTTCCCGCCCAATAGCGTGTTGACCATGCAACGCCGCCCGGCCATCGCCAAAGCCTTTATCGAGCTCAACAAGGCCGTGATGGGAAACCACGGCCGCGTCACCAGCGAGCAGAAGCGCCTGATCGGCTACCTGACTTCGGCCAACACCGGCTGCAAGTACTGCCAGGCACACACCATCCTTGCGGCGCAGTGCTACGGCGGCAGTGACGCCCGCCTGCATGCGATCTGGAACTTCCGTGACACTGACTTATTCAGCGCCGCTGAAAAGGCGGCGTTCGAATTTGCGATTGCGGCCTCTGCCGTGCCGAACGCGGTCGATGACGCCATCGCCGATCAGCTGCGCCGCCATTGGGACGATGGCGAGATCGTTGAAATCCTGGGTGTGGTCGCCTTGTTCGGCTATCTCAACCGCTGGCACGACTCGATGGGAACTAGCCTTGAACCAGGCGCCCAGTCAGCCGGTCAGCAACATCTGGGACACATGGGTTGGAGCCCGGGCAAACACGGCAACTAGAGATCCTTCGCCAACACACGCGCAGCACTGCGCGTGTTCGAACGCGACCCGTTGCTAGCCCCGCGCTGCTCGCAATCCACAAGGCCACGGGAGCGACGCTGCACGCCATCGAGCTGCCGGCGACGCCGACCGCCACGCCGATGACGTACATGGCCGACGGGCGGCAGCACACCGTGGTGGTGTACGGGAGCGGCGCGGACGCGGGTTGGTAGCGCTTACACTCCAGTAGCCCGGGCGGCGAGCGGCCATCCGGGGCCCTCGCCTCCGGCGTACCTGACGAAGGGGGAGGGTGCCGGTCGCCATCGGGATCACGCCAAACCACGGAGCGAGCTTTGGAAGAATGGCCCGGCAGCCTATCATGTCCCCCGAACTAGGTGTGCCTTGCCTGAGCAGCCAAAGCCCCTTCCTGTCTGGATCTGTGGCGGACCTCGAAGCCGACCTCTCGCTGCTGGAGCGCATCCGCGACGGGGACGACCGCGCGCTCGCCCAGCCCTACGACCGACACTAGCCGCTCGTGTTCAAGCTCGCCCGAGCCATCGTCGGGGGGGATGCGGACGCCGAGGAGGTCACGATGGACGTCTTCCTCCAGGTGTGGCGAGGGGCGGCCGGCTTCGATCACACCCGTGGCTCGGCGCGGACGTGGCTTGCCATGGTCGCGCGCTCACGCGCGCTCGATCACGTCCGATCCCGGGACCGACGACAGGCGGCGCACGCCCGCGCCGCGGAGCGGGTCGGTGAAGGGATGGCCGTGGAGGTTTCACCGGCCGTGGCCGCGGACCAGCGGACGCTCGCTTCCGAGATCCGCACTGCGTTGGAGCGTGCCCTCTCGGACCTCAGCCCGGACCAGCGGCGCGCGATCGAGCTCGCCTACTTCGCCGGCCTGTCCCAATCGGAAATCGCCCGGCGACTGGACGAGCCCCTCGGCACCGTGAAGACCCGCATCCGCGACGGCATGCGCAACCTGAGAGACCGATTCGCAACGACGGGAGGCCGCTCGTGAGCCGCGAGAACTGGCCGGACCTGGTCGCAGGATACGTGCTCGATGCACTCGAGCCCGACGAGCTGGCCGCTTTCCAGGCGCGCCTTGCCGAGGACGCGGAGCTTCGGCGCTCGGTGGACGAGGCCCGTGCCGCCCTGCTGGCGGTCGCCGAGGAGCTTCCTGATGCGCGGCCCCCGGCACGGCTTCGCGACCGCCTGCTCGAACGGGCTCGAGGCGATCGGTCCGGCAGAGTGGCGAGCATGGGCCCGGTGGGTGGGCGCACCACGCCACGCGCGGGCCCGACGGTGCGGCGGCGCCCATACGTGACCGCAGCGCCGTGGCTCCTCCTGGCGGCATCGGTCGCCGGCCTCATCTGGCTGGGCGTCGACAACGCCCGACTGGGGCGTGAGTCGGCCTCGCTCGGGGACGAGCTCGCGGCGGCGCGCGCGTCGCTCGAGTCCGCGGGGGCGGCGCTGGAAGCGGCGCAGATCTCCTTGGCCCGCTTCGACTCGCTGGCGGTCGCGCTGACGGGGCCGGACCTCCGCTTCGCCAGGTCGACCGGAGAGTTGGCGCCCAGCCTGCGGCTCTTCTGGAGCCCCGACCGGGCGCTGCTGTTGGTAGCCGCGGAGAACCTGCCCCCGGCACCCGCGGGCAGGACCTACCAGCTCTGGGGGATCCGCGGAGCGGAGGCGCCTGTGAGCCTCGGGACGTTCGACACCGAAGCGAGCGGAGCTGCTTTGCTCACGCTGGCTGCGAGCGCCGCCGAATACGACGCGAGCGCGCTCACGGAAGAGCCCGCGGGAGGCTCGCCTCAGCCGACCACGCAACCCTTCCTCGTAGGCGCCTGGACGGCCGCGGGGGCCTGAACCATCCGATCGCCGCCGGCTGACGTACTGAGGGTGACCAGAGTTCACCCTCGAGCCGGTGAAATCGATGACCACACATGCGCGCTGGGCATGGTCCGTCACCGTCGCGGGCCTCATCGCCTGCGCGCTTGCGATCGGCACCGCCCTCGTGCGTGCCGCCGACCATGCCGACGCCCCCGATACCATGGAAGGCAACCTCGACATCAACGATCTGTACGTCTTCAACGACGGGAACGACGTCGTGTTCATCATGACCGTCGCCCCGTTCCTGACCCCCGGGGAGGCGACCCGCACCGCGGCGCTCAACCCGCGCGGGCTCTACGAGTTCAACCTGGACGCGCAGCGTGATGGTGTCGAGGAGTCCGTCATCCAGGTCGCCACAGCCGGCTCGGGCGCGTCGCAGACCATCATGGTGCGCGGTCCGGTCCGGCCCGCCGTCACTGGGACGACTTCCCGGATCGAGCCCGGGCCCTCTTTGAAGGGACGCTTCGGCTCGACGCTCAGCGGCTCGGGGATCACGGCGTGGGTGGGCCCGAGCGATGACCCGTTCTTCATCAACCTCTTCGGCGACCGGAGCGTGAGGAGCGTCCTCAACGCGGCCTACGGCGCTGCGCTTGGAAGGCAGGTCGGGGATCCCAGCGAGCAGACGCTGGCGTTCGCCGATCCCGCCGCGGACGACCTGGCGGGTTTGAACACCCTCTCCATCGTCGTGCGCCTGCCCAAGCAGACCGTGGCCGATGCGCTGGGCATCCCGGCCAACGGCGTCTTCTACGCGTGGGCGACCACGAGCGTCCGCTGAATCACTCCAAGCCAACCAGTCTCATGCCGCCATTCAGGAGCCATATCGAAATGAGCACGAACCATGCTCGGGCGACCCGCCGTGCGCTGGGCGCCACGCTTACTCTCTTGTCGTCGGCGCTGCTCGCGTGCGACGGCGCGCTCGACCCTGCCACCCTCCCCGACGCCGTCGTGCAGGCCTCCAGTGGCTCTTTCTTCGACGCGGATCCTCTGCTCGGGTCGGACGAGGTGATCGGCGTCGAAGTCGTGAATCGCGGCGGGGCCCCGCTCTTCGTCTCCGACGTCGTTCTCTAAGGCGCCGACCCTGCGGACTTCGCCATCGCCTCGAGCGGACCTTTCGTGGTGGCCGCGGGGAGTGCCAGACAGATCGAGGTCGGATTCGCGCCCAAGGGCTTGGGCCAAAAAGCCGCTCGGATCGTCATATCGACCAACGATCCGAGCGAGCCGCGGATCGAGGTCTCCGTGATGGGTCGGGGCGCGAGCTTCCAGTACACGCAGGTAGACCGCAAGGGCATCCCCACGCTGAACACGGTCTTCAACCACGTCTCAGGCATCGGCAGCTTCGGCAAGAAACCCTACAACATCGCGGCGCCGTCGAGCGATCTCGCGACGTACCGAGCCCAGTTAGAGCTGGTGCTCGGCGCGGTCGCCAACCCGAACCCGGCGGCGACCGCCGCGCTGCTGCTGCCCGACGAGCTGCCCGTCAGCCTAGGTGCCGCCACGTCGCTCGCGACCCTGACGGGACGGGCTCTAGCGGACGACGCCGTCGACGTGGCGCTGTCCGTCACGGTCGGCGTGCCTGGCCTCCAGTCGGACAACGTAGACGCCAACGACAAGGCGTTTCTCGCGACGTTCCCCTACGTGGCGGCGCCGCACTGATGGACGCCCGCGTCTGGAAGGGCCGTCCGCTAGCTGCCCGCAACGGCTCGCGCGCCCTGCTTTTCCTCGCCGTGGCCGCCGGAGGAGCGTTCACGCTCCCGCGCCTCGACGGCCGCGGCGAGGAAGGGCAGCAGTACGTGACCGATGCAGTGCTCGCCGAGGTCCTGGCGATCGAGGTCCCGGCGCATCCGACGATGACCTATGAGATCCGATACTTCGAAACGCGCGCAGCGGAGCGCCCCGAGGAGGCCTTTGCCGCTCTTCGAGTCGCGCAAGCGCGGATGCTGGCGTTTCGGGCCTACGGGGATCCGGCGCATCTCGACGCCGTCGACACGTTGATCCGGAAGGCCTCGGCCGGTGGAGGAGTGCGCGCGGCGCTGCACCTCGCCCGCCACGAGTTCGGGCTCGCCCGCGCCGCGGCGCACGGCTCGCCCGACGTCGACGGGTATCGACTCTTCGACGTGCACTGGGCGCTGGGTGACGACGATCAGGCTCGCCGCGCGCTGCGCGGGACGTCGGACACGCTCTCGACCGCGTACCTCTCGCGGCGCGCGCGCCTGCTGGACGCAGAGGGCCTCGTCGCCGCCGCGCGCGACGACTTCCGCCTGGTCGTCCGGAACGTCGACGCGTATGCCGAGCCGGCGCCCGTGCGAGCGTGGGCGAGGGTCGAGCACGGCAACTTCGAGCTGCACTCGGGTGATCCCGCCGCCGCGGTGCGCAGCTACCGCTCCGCGCTGGATGTGGTTGCAGCGAATCCGGCGGCGATCGAGGGGCTCGCCTCCGTGGCATACGGCGCGGACCGAAGCCTCCCGTCCGCGCGCGATCTCTACCGGCGGGCGCTCCGGAACGGGGCGCATCTCGACGTGATGCCCGTGCTCGCGGACATCGTCGAGGAGATGGGAGACCGTGCGGACGCCGCGGCGATCCGTGGTGAGTTCATCGCGCGAGCGAGGGCGAGCGCAGCCTCGGAACGGCTCTACCGACGGCCGCTCGCGTTCGTGCTGGCGGAAAGTCGCGAGCACCTGGGGGAGGCGCTGCGACTCGTCCGCGCAGACCTGGCGGAGCGGCACGACCCGGGCGCCTGGGAAGCCTTGGCCTGGGTGCTGTACAGGATGGGGGACACCAGCGGTGCCTGGCAGCACGCGCAGCGCGCGATACGCTCACGGGCGCCGTCCCCGCCCGTCGCGTTCCGGGCTGGGATCATCGCGGGGGCGGCAGGAGACAGGAGGAGCGCGCGAAAACTGCTGCGCCAAGCCCTCGACGGGGCCGCGGAGCTGTCGCCCCGGCAGGTGCGCGAGGCGCGGGCAGCGCTCGGCGATGGGCTGGTGGGGATCATGCTCCAGTAGGGGAGTTCGCAGCAAGTGCAAGCCGACGACGCTCGTCCGAGGACCACTACTCGGCTCTCAGAGCCTCGATCAGATCGGTCCTCGACGCCCGGTGCGCGGGGTATCCGGATGCCAGGCGGGCAGTCTGCGCGCTCAACTCCCCGCCCGCGATCGGCGCGATGCGGACGTGACCGGCGTTGAGCTGCGGGCCCTCGCCGAGCAGCAGCTCGAAAACGAGCTCCGACTACAGCGGGGTCGCGGGCGTCTGGGCCGTCGCCGTGCGAGGAACCGCGACGCAGACCACGGCGAGAGCGACCGACGCTCCGCTGCGGAATCGACGGGGCCCGCTCAACGTCCCACCTCGGTGCGGCCCGCTCGCTCCTGAGCGCGGGCGCCGCTCAGCACGTTGGCCATCGCGTAGTTACCCTCGTGGCAGGCGTACTCGTACACGAGCGCGTCCAGCCTGTTGAACGGCACCTCGCCACTGAAGGGCCGCGTGAAGGTTCCCGGATCATCCACCGTGAACTCGTAGTTGATCGTGTTGGGACCCGCGCGGGTGAGACGCTCGGTGATCCTGGCGCGTTCGGACGGACTGAAGCCCGCACCGCCGCCCACCAGGGTCTGCCCAGAGTGGATGTTCGTCGTCTCGATGACGAGGGTATCGCCTTCCCATCTTCCCCACGAGTCACCCATCCAGGGGCGGACATGAGGGGGAAGGGGTCGGGGAGTGCCGAGCCGGATGATGCGCGCGTCGTGAACCATCTCCGTCATGATCACGACGTGGTCGGCCGTCTGCACGATCGTATAGTTGTTGTTGTAGAAGTAGTTCGGCATCATCGGCGGACCCGCGTTCGAGCCGAAGGACATCAGGCAACGCTCGGCGAGCGGGCGGTTCTCCGGATTGTCGTACTGGCCGAACTGCGCGTTGAGCTCCGCTCGCTGGCGCATGCGGCTCTGGGCCTCGGGCGTGAAAGACGGCCTGCCTCCGTCGGGCGGGTCGACGATGAGTGAGCTGCGTGGCTCGCCGTTGTAGATCGCGACGAAGTCGCCCGCGTCGATGAAGAACTGGTTGTAACCTCCGACCGCACCCGCGCCTGCGTCCCAACGAGCGTCGCCCGTGAGCTGGCCACCGACCGGCGGCGGCGCCCGGTCCGGAGCGCTCGGAGCGAGGTCCGCCTCGATGAATGCCGCCCGCTCACCCTCGAGCTCGCGCACCTGCTCCCCGGTGAGCACCCGACCGAGCCCGGGCGGACGCACGACCGGCGTCAGCGTGGCGTTCGTCCAGTTGCCCTGGAGGTCGGGGTGGCCGTCCGTCGTCCGGGGGACCACCCAACGTGGCGTGGCCTGCTGCGCCTCGGCCGCTGCCGCCCACGAGACAGCGGTGCCCACGGCGAGCAGGAGGAGCAGACCCCGCCGAGGCCACGACCGCGTCGCACGAGCCTGGCCGTGGGAGGATCGCTTCGGTCGACATTCCATGGGGAAGCCTCCTTCTGAAGCCCGACGCTTGGATCCTTTCACACTGCAGTGGCCCGTGGCCCGAAGCAACGGCTTGCACGGCGCCTGGCGCGCCGCACCGCGTGCCATCATGAGACCCAAGCGCAGCGTCCCCAAGCGCATGCTCGGCCCGTGTGGCCGTTGAGCGCGCGGGCTAAGCGCGCCCTCCTCCTTGGTTCTAGACGGACTTGCCCCGCGCGGCGATCTGCCAGATCGCCCGGACTCGATCGTTCCGCACCGCGTACATCTGGTCGTAGAGGTTCACGACCGGGTCGCAATGCGAGACGATGAGCTCGAGCTTGTCCCCGGCGCGATACGTGCGCGACGGATCGTCGTAGCGGAGCGTACCGAATTCGTCCGATCCCGCGCGATACGTCATGCCGGCCTCACCTTTCACGATCGGCCACGGTTGGTTGAGCGTGCACGCCTTGGTCCCGGCGTCCGTGGTGACCTGCCCCTCGTGCTGGCTGTTGAGGACGGTGGTGAGGATCGTGAGGGAGGGCTCGAAGTCCGAGTACACCTCGGGGTCGGTCGCGCCGCCGATCGCCAGGTACTGCGCGTCCATGAAGACGTAGCTGCCGGCCTGCACGTCGGTGAAGCCCGCATTCGCGTGGTCGATGTTGTAGGTCCCGGTGCCGCCGCCGCTGAAGATCTCCGTGCTCAGCCCAGTGCGCAGCATCATCGCGCGCGTCTCGACGGCCGGCTCGAGCCGCGCGAGCGTCTGAGCTCTGCGCTCCTGGAATCCCCGCACGTGCTGGGAGCCTCCGTCGTAGCAGAGCATACCCGCGAGCCGGAGCCCGGGCAGGCGGTCCACGAGCTGGGCCAGCTCGAGGGCCGGCCGCCCAGGCGCGATTCCCGTGCGATGGGCTCCCGGGTCGACGTCGATGACCACCTCGGCGGTGATGCCGGCGGCCACGGCGGCTGCGGACAGGTCGCGAGCGTTTTCGGGTGAGTCAGTGGCCTGGATGAAGCCGCCGTGCCGCGCCCTGAGACGCATCGCGCGCTGGATCTTCGAGGGCGTCACGTTCGGCGTGGTCATCAGCACGCTCTGGAGCCCGTGCTCGAGCAGCACCTCCGCCTCGCTGACCTTGGCGGCACAGATCCCGACCGAGCCGCTCTCCATCTGGAGCCGCGCGATCTGAGGGCACTTGTGCGTCTTCGCGTGCGGCCGGGTGGCGATGCCGTTGCGAGCCACCGCCTCCTGCATCCTGCGGAGGTTCGCCTCGAGCGCGTCCAAATCGACGCAGAGGGCCGGCGTGTCGAGCTCCCACTTCGACACCTCGACCTGCAGCTCGTCGTCGAGGGCCCTCGAACGCATCTCCTCCGCCGAGTATCCCTTCACGGTCGTGGGCACCCATACGGCGGCGGCGCCCGCGCTCTGTAGGAACCGGCGACGGGGCAGGGCGTCGCTCATCGTGTGCCTCCCGGGGCCGAAGACAGCTGCCAAGGGGGATTCTGTTCGCCGTGCGCCGGTCCCCGCAAGGTCGGTGGGGGCAGGGGACGACTGACGTAGACGGGCCTCGGCAGTCGGAACGCCGGTGTCGAGGTCGCCGGCACCTACAGTCGTAACAGGAAGGGCGATGCCATGGCCCTTGCGCACGCCGCCCGCTCCTGGTGCTCGGCGGGACCGAACGAGTTTGGCCAAAGGGGCGGCGACGCGCTACGGCGAGTGCATCGCCACCTCCGGATCCCACCCGCGGGAACCGCGCAGGCCAAGAGGCCGGTGAGCGTCCCGATCGCGGGCACGCCCGCCAGCACCACCGCGTCACGGATAGGAACGTGCGCCGTCTCGGCAGCGCGGTGCACGTGGCCATGGCGGACGCTGGAGCCGACCGGGCGTCGCCCTGCTCGAACCTGCCGGTTGTGGCACGCCCAGCCGGCGTCTTACGCGCTCAACTCCCCGATCTCGTCCTCCAGCCCTTCCCACTCCGCCAGCAGCCGTGCCACCTCGTCACTGAGGTCAGCGCGCTCGCGCTCCGCGGACGCGATCTCCGCCTTGGGCGTCTTCTCGAAGTAGCCTTCGCGGCAGAACAGGTCGTCGATCTCGATCACGCGCGCCTCGGCAGCCTCGATGCGCGCCGTCAGTTCCTCGCGCTGCTTCTCGAGTGTGCGCAAGCGCGCGGCCGGATCAGCCGGGCGGGCCACTTTGGGTTTCTGGGAAGGCGCCGCCTCGCGCTTCGCCTCCTTCTTCTCCTTCTGCGCCTTGAGGACGACGCTCTCGACGTCGAGGTGGTCGTCGCCGCACGCGGCCACGTACTCCTCGTAGGTGCCGAGGTAGTCGCGGATGCGCCCGGGCGTGATCTCGACGACGCGCGTGGCCACCTGGCTGACCAGCCAGCGGTCGTGCGACACGAGGATGAGCGTGCCCTCGAACCCTTCGAGCCCCTCGACGAGCGCTTCGATCGACTCGAGGTCGAGATGGTTGGTGGGCTCGTCGAGCAGGAGCACGTTGGCGTGCTCGAGCATGAGGCGGCTGAACACGAGCCGCGCGGCCTCGCCGCCGGAGAGCGCGTCGAGCTTCTTGGCGCCGTCGTCGCCCGAGAAGAGCATGAGCCCCATCTGGCCGCGCACGTAGCCGCGGTCCTTGCCGGGGCAGAAGTCCCAGAGCCACGCCTCGCAGGTGCGCTCGGAGCCGGCGAGGTCCTCGCGGTGGTCCTGCGCGAAATATCCGCGGTGCGCCTCGTACCCCCACGTCACTTCGCCGGCATCCGGCTTCAGCTGGCCCATGAGGATCTTGAGGAGCGTCGACTTGCCGATCCCGTTCGGGCCCATGATGGCGAGGCGATCGCCGCGCCGGACCTCGAGGTTCACGCCGTGCAGCACTTCTTTCTGGCCGAACGCCTTCTTCACGCCCTTCACGGTGAGCACGTCGCGTCCCGACGGGCGCCTAGCCGTGAACCTGAACGTCGGATAACGCCGGCTCGAGCCCGGCAAGGTCTCGAGAGACTCCATCTTCTTTTCGATGATCTTGACCTTGCTCTGAGCCTGCCGCGCCTTGCTCGCCTTCGCCTTGAAGCGATCGACGAACAGCTGATGGTGCGCGATCTCCTTCTCGCGCTTCTCGATGTCCTTCTCGCGCCGGTCGCGGTCCTCGACCTTCGCGGTGAGGAAGCGCGTGTAGTTGCCCGGATAGTGCGTGACCGTGCGGTAGTCGACGTCGAGGATGTCGGTGGTGACGTTGTCGAGAAAGCGATGGTCGTGCGAGATCACGACCACGGGGCCCGCAAAGGCGCGCATGAACTTCTCGAGCCATCGGATCGACAGGATGTCGAGGTGGTTCGTCGGCTCGTCGAGCAGGAGCGCGCCCGGGTTGCTCGCGAGCACCTGCGCGAGCAGCACGCGCAGCTTGAAGCCGCCCGAAAGCGTCGAGAGCGGCTGGCGGTGGATCGCGGTCGGGAGCCCGAGGCCTTCCAGGATGGTGCCCGCGCGCGATTCGGCCGAATAGCCGTCGTGCAGCTGTACGATTTCCTCGAGCTCGCCGAAGCGATCGGCGTCGAAACCCGCCTCGCCTTTCGCGAGCATCGCTTCCTTCTCGGCCATCGCCTCGTAGAGCTCGGCGTTCCCCATGAGCGCCACCGACAGGATCTCACGGTCCTCGAAGAGGAACTGGTCCTGACGGAGCACGCCCAGGCGCAGGCGCTTCGGGAGCGAGACCGAGCCATCCGTCGGCTCGACGGAGCCCGTCAGGATATTGAGCAGCGTCGTCTTGCCCGAGCCGTTCGCGCCCACGAGGCCGTACCGCTGGCCGGGGTTGAGCTGGAACGACGCGTGCTGGAAGAGGACGCGCCCGCCGAAGTCCATGGTGACGTTGGAAGCCGCAATCATGGGGGGAGAATGTAACAATGAGGCGGGCGGCGACCGGGGGTCGTCGGCGGGTAACAGCCGTTCCGTTAACTTTCAGCATGACCACGCGCCGATCCCTGCCATGGGCGGCCGCCTTGGTGGTGACCGCCGCCGCACCGACCGCGGCACAGACTCTTTCTGCGTCCGTCGAGTCTTCGTCCATCGAGCCGTCAGCTGTCGAGCTGTGGCCGGTGGAGCTGCAGACTCGACCCGCACACTCGGAGCGAAGTCCCCTTCTCGCGGGGCTCCTGCAGGCGGCCTTCCCCCTACTTCCGCTCGGCTATCTGTATGCCGGGAACGTGCCGCGGGGCCTCATCCCGATGGGGGTGATGGCCGTCGGAAGCACGCTCTTTCTCATCGAGACGGTCGAGATCATCGACTGGACGACGAACGACGAGTCGGAGGGGTTGCTCTACCTCGGGCTCGCTCTGACCGCAGGCGGATACGTCTTCGGGGTCGTCGACGCGGCGAACGTGGCGCGAAACCGCAACGCACGGCTACGAGCCGCGGGGGCGGCTCTCCGGGTCGTGCCGACGCCGAACGGCGTGGCACTCGCACTGTCGATCCCGGCCGGCTAGCGATCCCGCTCGAAGTCCAGCGCCACGTCCAGCGCGGGGGCCGAGTGGGTGATCCACCCCACCGAGATGAAGTCCACGCCGGTCTCGGCGACCCGCCGCACGTTGGCCAGCGTGATGCCACCCGACGCCTCGAGTTGGCAGCGCCCGCGTGCGAGTGCCACCGCCTTTCGCATGGTGGCGGGCCGCATGTTGTCGAGCATGACGATGTCCGCGCCCGCCTCGATGGCCGACTCGAGATCCGCGAGCCGATCGATCTCGACCTCGACGTGCACCTTCGGGCCGACGGCTTTCCGCGCGCGCCGCACGGCCTCCGCCACGGAGCCGACGGACTCGACGTGGTTGTCCTTGATGAGCACCGCGTCGTAGAGCCCCATGCGGTGGTTCGCGCCTCCGCCGGCGCGCACGGCGGCCTTCTCGAGCGCGCGCCAGAGCGGCGTGGTCTTGCGGGTGTCCAGAATCGTGGCGCGCGTCCCCTCGATACGGTCGACGAGCGCGCGTGTCGCGGTCGCCACGCCCGACAGGTGTCCAAGCAGGTTGAGCGCCACGCGCTCCCCCGCGAGGACTGCGCGCGCGGGTCCGCGTACCGAGGCCAGCACGGTGCCCGGCCTCACCACGGTACCGTCGGTGACGAGCGCGCCCGCAGCGACCGCAGCGTCGAGCAGTTGGAACACGCGCAGCGCCGGCGCGAGTCCGGCAACGCACCCCGAAGCGCGAGCGACGACGTTCGCGGCCGCTTCCGCGTCGACCGGAATCGTCGCCTGGGACGTGATGTCGCCCGCGCGCCCCAGATCCTCGCTCAAGGCCGCGGCGAGCAGGCCGTCGAGATCGACCTCCGAGAACGGCTTGGCGCGGGACCGGGCCGACGCCTTCCGAGGCGTCAGACCTTCACCTCGAGCATGCGCGAGACCGCGCGGCGGGCGCGCTCGGCGACCGCCGGATCCACCAGCACCTCGTACTTCATGTCGCGCAGGGAGTCGCGGATCCCCTCGAGCGTGATCTTCTTCATATATGGACAGAGGTTGCACGGCCGCACGAAGTCGGTCTCCGGCACCTCGGCCGCCACGTTGTCGCTCATGGAGCACTCGGTCACCATGACCACGCGCTCGGGGCGGACGCGCTTCACCCAGTCGATCATCCCCGACGTCGAGCCCACGAAGTCGGCTTCGGCGAGCACGTCGGGCGGGCACTCCGGGTGCGCGATGATCTGGATGCCCGGGAACGACTGCCGGTAGCCGCGCAGCTCGGCGCCCGTGAAGCGCTCGTGCACGATGCACGAGCCCTGCCAGAGGATCACGTCGACGTCGGTCTGCGACGCGACCCAGCGGCCGAGGTACTGATCGGGGAGGAAGATCACGCGATCCACACCGAGCGACTCGACCACCTTCACGGCGTTGCTCGACGTGCAGCAGATGTCGGACTCGGCCTTCACGTCGGCTGACGTGTTCACGTAGGTGACGACGGGCACGCCGGGGTAGCGCTGGCGGAGGAGTTGGATATCCGCGCCCGTGATCGACTCGGCGAGCGAGCAGCCTGCGGTCGTGTCGGGAATGAGGACCGTCTTGGCCTCGTTCACGATCTTGGCGGTCTCGGCCATGAAGTGGACGCCGGCCATGACGATCACGTCGGCGTCGGTCTTCTCGGCCATGCGCGCGAGGGCGAGCGAGTCACCCTTGAGGTCCGCCGCGCCGTGGTAGATGTCCGGCGTCATGTAGTTGTGCGCCAGCACGACGGCGTTGCGGCGCTGCTTCAGCTCCTCGATCTCCTCGAAGAGGGGCGCGAGCGCTGCGATCTCGACGTCCGGCAGGACGCCCTTCAGGCGTTCGACGGGACTGGCCGCGGTCAGGGCTGGCGTCACTTCAGGTTCCTCATGGGGGCAAACGTACGTTGGGAGCCATTCAATACCCATGTCCTGCCATTCGGAGCCGCGGGTCACGTGGTAGGGGCCGGGACATCGTGCACCCAACGCGATGTCCCCGGCGCTCCGTGAGCTCGGCGATTCTGCCGGAGCCATCAGCCCGCGGAGACTGGACCATAGTCATGACTCTGGTCATATTGCGGGATGGAAACCGTGTCCAAGAGCGCACTCAAGGCCCGCATGCTCGAGTACTTCCGCCGCGTCGAGGAAACCGGCGAGGAGCTGATCGTCACGGACCACAACCGGCCGGTCCTGCGCGTGGTGCCGATTCGCGATCGGGTACCGGCCGCCGAGCTCTTCGCCGACCTCCGCAACAAGGTGGTCTACCACGCTGACATCCTCGAGCCGACCACCGAAGAGTGGCCCGAGACGTGATCCTCCTGGACACGCACGCGTTGCTCTGGTGGGCGCTCGATCCCGGAAAGCTCTCGACCACGGCCGCGACGGTGACCTCCCGGATGGAGCAGGATGGGGGCTTTGCCAGCTCGATTTCGCTCTGGGAGCTGGGCGTGAAGGTGAGGAACGGCACGCTCGAACTGCCCATTACGGTGGACGAACTGGCGCGGCGCATCGAACGGGGCGGTGTCGTGGACCTGCTCCCGGTCGACACGACCACCTGGCTCCGCTCCCTGAGCCTGGAGCGGGCCCTTCGGGACCCCGCGGATCGCGTGATCGTGGCGAGCGCGCTGCTCGCCGAAGTCCCGATCCTGACGAAGGACCGGACGCTTCGCGAAGTCGGCGGTGCTACCTGCGTTTGGTGATCGAGAGTGCACCTAACCCGGCTTCCAGTGGGCGGGCCAGTGTCCTCTCGTTACCTTCGGGCCCGCATTCCAACGCGTGGACAGGAGCACCGCACGACCATGACGCCTTCGACCCCCCGGCTCGGAGTCCTTCTCGCCTCGTTCACGTTCCTGGCCTGCTCCGGCGACGCGACTTCCGACTACGAGTCGGCGGCCATGGAGACGAACGACCAGAAGGCGAGCTACGGCATCGGCCTCAACATGGGCGGTCAGCTCGCCGCGGCGAAGGACCGCCTCGACCGGATGGCGCTCCTGCGCGGAATCGAGGACGGGCTGCAGGGTCGTGACCCGCAGATCTCCGACGGCGAGATGCAGCAGATCCTCATGCAGTTCGGCAACGAGGTGGAGTCATCTGCCAATGCCGAGCGTGCTGCCCAGGGCGAGGCCAACCGCGTCGCGGGTGAGGCGTACCTCGCTCAGAACGGAGCCAAGACGGGCGTCACCACGACCGAGAGCGGCCTCCAGTACGAGGTGCTGCGCGTGGGCGATGGTGAGCGGCCTACCCGCGAGAGCACGGTGCGTCTGCACTATCGCGGCACCCTGGTCGATGGCACGGAGTTCGACACCTCGTACGGTGGGGAGCCCGCGGTCTTCATGGTGAGCGGAGTCATCCCCGGCTTCACCGAGGCACTCCTTCTCATGCAGGTGGGAAGCCACTACCGCATCGTCATCCCTTCGCTCATCGCCTATGGTCCGCAGGGAACGGGACGGATCGGCCCGAACTCCACGCTCATCTTCGAGATCGAGCTCCTGGAGATCGTTGACGCCGAATAGCGGCGTACAGTAGCGTCGGGCTCGTTCCCTCGTCGCCGACTCGGTCCTCGTATGTCGTTCCTGTCACGCCTGTTCGGGTCCAAGGGCGAGCCAGCCCAACCTGGCGGTCGCCTGACGCAGCGGCTGGAGCGGCTCGAGGAAGAGGCGCAGAACGCGGCTCCGGGTTACGTCGGCACGTCGTACAATCGGGCCGGAGACGTGGCGCTCAGGGAGGGCGACGCCGAGCGCGCCATGGGCTTCTACGGCCGGGCCATCGACGCTTTCTTGGCGGACGAACAGCCGGAGGCCGCGCGGGGCGTCGCCAACAAGATCATCCGGGTGCGGCCGCATGCGGTGCGCACGCTGTGCACGCTCACGTGGCTCGACCTCGCCGCGCGACACACCGCGACGGCCCTCCTCCACCTGCGTGACTACGTCGATGCCGCCAAGGAGGCGAAGCGGCATTCGCACGCGGCCGGGCAGATCTTCGCTCTCCGGCATCCGCTGACCGCGGTGGTCCGCGGAGCTAGCCTTCCGTGATTGCCGGGCTCCACAGGCTCTGGGCCAGCACAGGCGCGCCGTGGGCCGCGGCGACCCTCGCTGTGGTGGGCATGCTCGTGGTGGCGCGCTTCGTGGACCTCGCGCCGCGCGTCGAGGGGGACTTCTTCTTCGCGGACGACGACCCGCAGATGCAGGCGTCCCGAGCGGTCGCGGAGCGCTTCCCCTCGAGCCCGCAGATCATCCTTCGGGTCGAGGACCTCGCGGGGGACAGCGCGGCGTATCGCGAGCGCGTAGCGGGCCTGACCTCCGACCTGCTGGCAGTGGAGGGGGTCACGGGCGGCTACAGCATCGCCACGGACAATCCAGCGAGTCCGCTCTTCCGCCGGATCCTGCTCACCCCGGATGCGGCGGCGACGAACGTGATTCTCTCCGCCGACGCGACGGATCCGGAAGTGCTCGTCCCCCGCATCGAGGCCGTCGTCGCGGAGCACGCGAGCCCCCAGCTCGGCGTGATCACGTCGGGCGTGCCCGTGATCGTGGAGCTGATCCGCCGGAGTCTCTACCGCGACCTGGTGGTCTTCAGTATTGCCGCGGTGCTCGTGTTCGGGCTCATCATCGGGCTCGTGTATCGCGACCTCGCGATCCTCGTCGGCACGCTCTCGACCACGTTCGCCTCCGTGAGCCTCACGCTCATCCTCGTGCAGGCGATCGGCGTCCGCATCGGGCTGCTCACGGCGAACCTGGTCACGATCGTATTCGTGCTCACGCTCTCCCACGTCGTCTTCCTCACCGCCAACTGGAAGCGTCGGGCAGCGGCCGAGACGGACCGCGGCGCGGCGCTCCGGCTCGGCATCGGCGACACGATGGAGGGCTCCTTCTGGAGCATGGCGACCACACTGCTGGGCTTCCTGAGCTTGTTGTTGGCCAGCGCGAAGCCGTTGCGGGACTTGGGCCTGGCGGGATCGATCGGGACCCTCGTCGGATTCTTCACCGCCTACGCGCTCTACCCGGCGTTCATCGCTCGCTGGGCCAAGGTCCGGCCGGTGGTAGAGAGCGTGCTCGCGCAGGGATCTGCGGGCGGCCGCCGTCCGCTCGTCGCGGCGGTGGTGGCGATCGTGCTCGTTTCCGCGATCGGGGTAGTGCGGGTGAACACCGACCCCGGGCTGCTCACCTACTTCGGCGAGGGGACCGAGCTGCGCGAGGGACTCGAGCAGATGGACCAGGATGGGGGGAGCAGCACCCTGGACATCGTGGTGCGGAACAGGGAAGGCGGGCGGCTGGACGCGCCGCCCTCGTTCGCCCGGCTCGAGGCGCTGCAAACTGCCATCGAAGCGGACTCCGCCGTGGGGGTAGCACTCTCGCCGACCGTGCTCGTCGCGCATGCGCGCACGTTGCCGCTCGCTGGGCTCCTGCCGACGCCGCTGCTGCTCGACATGGCCTCGAGCCCCCGCCTGGGGGGCGTGGGTCTGGGCTACATCACCGAGGAGCGCGACGAGGCGCACTACTTCCTGCGGATGCGCGAGTCGGGACACGAGGAGCAGCGCCAGGTGGTCATGGATCGCCTTCGCGGCTATGCCACCGACGAAGGCCTCGAGCCGGTTGCGGTGGCCGGGCTCTACGACCTGCAGGCACAGCTCGCACGCCTCATATCCTCCAGCCTCGTCTCGGGAATCGGCGGCCTACTCGTCCTCTTCTTGGGCGTAGCCGTAGTCGTCTCCCGCGCTGTGCCGACCGCCCTGAAGATGTGGGTGTGTCTCGCCGGCATCCCGGCCGTGGTGCTCGGCACGTTCGGCCACCTCGGCATCGCCGTGGACATCATCACCTCGCCTGCGGCCAACGTGGCGCTGGGCATGGGGGCGGACTCCATGATCCACCTGGTCGTGCGCGTGCGTAGGCTGACCGCCGCCGGCGACCTGACGCCCTGGACGCGTGGGGTCGCGCAGATAGGGCGGCCCGTGCTCGGCGCGACCGGCATCATCTCGGCCGGGTTCGGCATCTTCGTGCTGTCGACGTTCCCGCCCACGCAGCGTTTCGGGCTCGGGGTGATCCTCGGCACGGCTGCCGCCGCGACGCTCGCGCTCGTCGTGCTGCCCGGGCTGGCCCGCCGCGAGGCCGCTGCTTCCGCGACCTCGGCCTAGCCCTCTCTACCCGTCTCCCGGGCCTCGTCTACCGGCCTTTTCTCCGGGCCTCGTGACTCGAGTCACGCCTCTCGCGTCACTGGTACGCGCCTTGCACACTGATGGTGCAGGCCCTGTGCGACTTCAGGCCCTTCCGACGTCCTATGAGCTGGACGGGAAGACGGACGTGGGCAAGGAAGTCCAGGGGGAGGTAGAAAGGTGCGACACAGACCTGAAGTGCTGCTGATCGGTGCCCTTGTCGCCTTCGCCCTCGCCGGCACGGTGGCGATCCGGTGGAACCGAGAGCGCGACGTGTTCGTGGAACCACCGATCGTCGATGTGCAACCCTTCCTGATTCCCGAGCCGGCCCCGATGGACGCGTCCGGGTGGTTCGGGTATGTCCGTCAGTTCTGCAACTCCGTCGACGTCGATACGCGCATGCGCCTCGAGCCCGCCCCGGCGACGCCCGAGGGCGCGATGTACGTGGCGGCGTGCTACGCGCTCGCGGGGCGAATCGATCGCGCTCGCGAGACCATCGACGCTCTGCCCGCGGGGCTCCGCGCGCAGGCTGCTGGCGTGGTGTTCGAGGCCGGACACCCTGCCGCCGACGCCGGAGACGACGTCGCGGCAGGGCCGTTGATGGAGCTCGTGGTGGACTACTGGCCGAACCACTACATGGCGCTCTACCACGCCGGCGCCGCCAGATTCGATCGGGGCGACTACCCGCTGGCTCAGAAATACCTGGAGCGCTTCATGGTGGAGTACGCCGTCGAGGACGGCTGGCGGTCCAGCGCGCGAGGGATGCTGGAGCGGATCGCGGAAGCGCGGTAGTAGCGTCGGATCCTGAATCGAGCCGGGCGAGCTCTAGGCGTCGCGGGCGCAGGCGCACCCGGCGCTGCACCCCTGGAAAGCCGCTTGGCCGCCGCCGCCCTTCAGCGGGACCGGGGCGCTGAGGAGTCGCTCGACGGGTGCTTCCGCCGGGGTGCCACCGGGCTCGACTCCGGCCAGGCCGGCGAGCTGACCCCACGTCTCTAGGTGCTCGTCCATCCCATGGCGGACCTCGAGGGTCCGGCCGTTGGAGGCACAGCGGTATTCGTAGTATGGCATCGGTCGCTCCTAGGGAGCACGCAGAGGAGTCCGCCGAATTGATACCACACGAAGTGCTTGTGTTCCCGCGGGTACCGGAGTATGTGGCGATTTGTCCCCAAGACGATGTGGCTCGGCCGCAACAGCCGGGGGGGCTGGGGCCCTGTCCGTCGACGAAGTGAGGTCGAGCATGTGCCCATAAGTCGTTGATGCATAGCAAGTTGAGGCATATGTCCACCCACTGGCACGCCTGCCACGGTTTGGGCATGCCGGTTGCTCGAGGGTGGCGTGTGGTCGTGTAAGCCCGTTGCGCCCTACTCGAGGGAGGCTGGATGAAGAGGTTCCTGCTGATCGCGCTGAGTGCCGCGTTGCTGGCCCAGCCTGGACAGGCATCTGCCCAGCTTTACTACAACGGCATTCCCGATGCGACCGAGTACCTGAACTTCATGTCCGGGTCCGGCTTCAGCGGCGGATACGGGGTCCAGGTGGGGCCGTACACCGGCCAGTTCGTCGGGGGAAATGATGGCGCGGGTTCGTCGCCCTTCAGCCTCTACTGCGTCGACTACCTGCACTATGCCAAGGACGGCAACGTCAACGTCACATTGTTGAACTCGGTCGGCGCCAACGGTCCCACGAGGCTCGACGACTACACCCGGTATCGCAAGCTCGCGTATCTGGCATCGCTGTTCGACACCGCCCCCAAGACCCAAACGTCTTGGGGCGGCATCCAAGCTGCCATTTGGAAGATCGCATCTGGCGTCACGCTCGGCACCGGCGCAACGGCGACTTATCGCGACCAACTGCTCGCCGCCGCGGTCCCCACCAGCTTCAGCACCGACGGCTGGTACATCCTGACGCCGACGAACGCGGCCGAGAGCAGCTCCGGCCAGGAGTTCCTGATGCGCACGCGGGTCTCCGTCCCCGAGCCGGCCGGCTTCCTCCTCATGGCCACGGGGCTCCTGATGCTCGCCGCGGTGAGCCGCAAGCGAATCACCGAAATGAGAGAGAGGGACGCCTAGCGCGTCCAGGCACGAACCCCCCAAGCCGTGCCTGAGCGGAGCGCGAGTCTCTCGCGCTCCGCTTCTTCTTGCCCTAGTGTCTCTTCCCATGAACCGACCGACTCCATCTTCGGGGGCCATCGCGGGCCTCTACGTCTTCGCCGCGATGCTCGTGGTCGCGCCCCTTTCCGACCTCTTCTCGACGGCGTTTCCTCCGCGACTGGGCGACCTCTCGTGGCGCTATGGATTCCTGGGCCTGGCCGCGGGTTATCTGCAGACGCCGCTCCTCGGTCTCGTGATCGCGTCGGCGGTGGCGTACTGGCAGGCCCATGCAGGCGTGCTGCGCACGCTGGGGATCCTCGGAGCGGTCATGGCAGTGGTCCTCCTGATGATCATCGTGCTCTGGCCCATGGACGTGATGCAGGTGCGCGCATTGCGTGAGCCCGACGCGCAGGCGGCGGTGGCCATCGGTGGTGCGCTCCAGGAGCTCAAGTATCTGGCCGCCTTCCTGGTGCTGAGCTTCCTGGGATTCGGATCCATGCGCACGGCCTCGGAGCTGGCGCGCGCGAACCGCCGCGAGGCTCCCGGGATCGTTTCGCGGGGCTGAGGCGGCTCCGCCGGGTAGGTCGACCCGGCCCCTGGCCGTCGCCGGTCGCGCGCCGCACCTTCCGGCGCGCACCCCTGCCTGGAGGATCGATGTCCGAGAAGCACGGACCCCGCCTATCGCGGCGCGCCTGGATCACGACCACGTCGGGCGTCGTGGCAGCCGGCCTGATCAAGACGCAAGCCGATGCTCTGAGGCTGGACGCCCAAACGGCGCCGCTCCAGACCCCCGATCCGACCAAAGTACCCGGGCGCTTCACGTCCGAGGTCGGGCGCCGCGCCGTGGGTGAGCAACCGCGCCGGCTCGCCCGCGCGCAGGCGTTGTCGAGCTCGGCACAGTCGCCGCTCCAGGACCTGATGGGGATCATCACCCCGGCTGACCTCCACTTCGAGCGCCACCACGCCGGCATTCCCGAGATCGCCAAGGGGAGCCACGAGCTGCTGGTCCACGGCATGGTCGACCGACCGATGGTCTTCCGCATGTCCGACATCGAGCGCTATCCGCGGGTATCGCGCCTCTACTTCATCGAGTGCTCGGGGAACGGCGGCTCAGCCTACTCGCGCGAGAACATGCCCACGGAAATCACCGTGCAAGCACTCGATGGCCTGCTCAGCACGAGCGAGTGGACCGGAGTGCCACTCTCGACGATCCTGCGAGAAGTGGGGGTGCGCTCGGGCGCGAGCTGGTTGCTCGCCGAGGGGAGCGACGCAGCGATGATGTCCCGGAGCGTCCCGCTCGAAAAGGCGATGGACGATGCGCTGCTCGCGTTCGGTCAGAACGGAGAGGCGATCCGGCCTGAACAGGGATATCCGCTTCGCCTGATGCTTCCGGGCTGGGAGGGGAACGCTCAGGTGAAGTGGTTGCGGCGCATCGAGGTGACCGACCGGCCGACCATGACCCGTGAGGAGACGTCGAAGTACACGGATCCGCTCGAGGGCGGGACCGCGCGCCAGTTCAGCTTCCTCATGGACGCCAAGTCGACCATCACGTTTCCCACCTACCCCTTCGTCCTCCCTGAGCGGGGGTGGTGGGAGATCACTGGCCTCGCCTGGTCGGGACGGGGCCGTATCACGCGCGTGGAGGTCAGCACGGACGGCGGTGCGCGTTGGGCAGACGCGGTGCTGCAACAGCCGGTGCTGCCCAAGTGCACGGCGCGCTTCCGCCATCTGTGGGAATGGAACGGACGTGAAACCGTCATACTCAGTCGTGCCACGGACGATACCGGCTACGTGCAGCCGACCGTGCAGCAACTGTGGGAGGCGCGCGGCGAGCGCACGCGCTACCACTTCAACCATCAGCGCGCCTGGAAGGTCGCGAGCGACGGCGCAGTCACGTTCGGACTGGGGGACCTCGTATGAGGCCAACGGCTGCAGCGGTCACACTCGCAGCATCGTGGATGCTCGTAGGTTGCGCTGGACCTGCAGACGCACCGGGCACGCCGGCCGACGAGTCGTTTGCGGACATCGCCTATGCGCTCCCGGAGCAGGCGCCGCGCCGGTTCGGGTTCGGCGCCGAGGCGTCCGCTGCCCGGGTCGCGCGCTGGGACACGGACGTGAAGCCCGACGGGGAGGGCCTGCCCGCGGGGAAGGGCACGGTGGCAGAGGGCGAAGTGGTGTTCATGACCTACTGCGTGGCATGCCACGGCCCGACCGGTACGGAGGGTCCGAACGACGTCTTGGTGGGGAGCGACCCGTGGGAAGCGTGGCCGGGGAGCGTGACCGTGGGTGGGTACTGGCCGTACGCGACGACCCTGTACGACTACATCTCGCGTGCGATGCCCCAGCTCACCCCGGGTGTGCTCACGCCGAATCAGACGTACGCGGTCATCGCCTACATCCTCCACCGTAACGGCGTCGTTGCGGCGGACGCCGAGATGGACGCGCAGACCTTGCCGGCCGTGATCATGCCTGCGCGTGACCGCTTCGTCGTGGACGACCGACAGGGCGGTTCGCAGATCCGGTAAGGCGGTCGGTAGGAGGGGCCTACCGGGGCGAGGGGGACGGGGGCTGGGCGGGTGCCGGAGGAATCAGCTGCGCCAGATCGCTTCCGAGCTGCGCCGCCATGTACGCGATGAGGGTGCCGACGGCAGGCTCTTGGTTGAGCGAGGTGAGCTCGATCGAGTACACGGGCTCGTTCGCGCCGGTACTGGTTGGGCGAAGCGCAGTGAGCGCGAGTGGCTCACCCGCCTGGAGCTTGGAGAGCTGGGCCGGACCCAGGTCGATCATGCCTTCGATCGGAGCGCCGGTCCCGGCATCAGCCGCCCACAGGATGTCCGCTTCTTCAGGCGTGCCGAAGTGCAACACGTAGCGGGTCTCCCCCCCGAGCGCCGTGGGCAAGGTCGCCTGCACGGCGAGAGAGGGCGTGAACAGAACCTCGGGGTGGGAGCCTCCGAAGCCGAGCGAGTCGATGAGCGCAGTCGTGTGGGTGGTCTCGCTGGAGGTGAGATTCGCGCGGCGACGGAGCCGTGGGCCGAAGGCGAGCGTCACGACGACGTTCGCAGCGCGCGTGAGACCGACGGTGCGCGCGCCGCCGAGCTGCCCGGTGGACGACACCTGCAGCGCGCCGGGTGCGCTCCAAGCTCTCAGCTCCTGGAGTCCCCAGAGAACGTCGGCCGAGTCGACGAAACGGAAATCCGCAACCCTCGCACTGTCCCGCGCCGCCTCGCAGACGGGGCTCTCGACCGATTGGCACGACTCGAGCACGGCGGGCCGAATGAAGACCGCGCCCGAGCAGTTGCCGGCCTCCTGTCCCAGGGTCCCGGTCGACGCGAGCACGGAGTCGGCGCCGGCCTGAAGGCCCTCGAGCTCCGCGCGTAGCATCGCCTCGACGCTGTCCTTGGCAACGCTCCGCTGCTCGATCAACGCGGGGGTGCGGGAGGCGACGTACTGTTGCGCCAGCTGGCCGTCTGCGACGAACCAGGCGTGCACCCTCGCCTCGACCGGGTCGGACGAGCGGAGGGAGTCCATGACCTCGCGCTCCTCGAGCGTGACGGCCTGCCCGATCGCGAGCAAGCGTTGGGAGCGCTCGGCGAACGGGGCGAGCTGGGCGTTCAGCCGTTCGACCCGCGCCAGGATACCCACGCAGTCGCGTGAGCGCCCGAGCTCCACGGCGGCGAAGTTAGCGGGCGCCTGCGCAGCCACGGGGCAGACGCACGCCGCCAGCAGGAGGGACCATCCGTACGCTCGCACGCCGAGTCTCAGCGAGACCGACTGCCGCTGAAAGAACCCGTGCCCAGCGCACCGTACTCGCACGTGCCCTCCATCTTGTCGCCGTCGATCACTCCCTCGAACGTGACCTTGCCGGCGTCCGGAGACTCGAACCCAAAGGTGACGTTGGAGCCCTCGATCGTACCGGTGACGTCTTGGTCGCCCAGCACGCCCGAGTAGGTCCCCGTGATCGCGTTCCCCTGGGTCTGCAGGACGAAGGATGCCCGACCGCTGCCTGCGTCCAGGGTGACGTCGAGTAGCCAGGTGCCGGCGACCGCCTGGGCTGCTGCGGGGGCGGACCAGGCTGTCAGGGCCAAGGCCACGGAAAAGCCGAGAAACGCGCGTCGAATCATGGGATGAACTCCTTCCAGGGGGACGTCAATGAATGGCGAGCGGCGGCGCTGTGCGGCAAGTCCGGTCGGCCATGAGAGGCAACCATTGGGGCGGTATTCCTGTCCCATGGGATGAGCCGCGTGCTGAGGCAGGTGGGGTCGGGACGGGAAGTGGGGGACCGCCTTCGACGGCTCAGCCCCGGGTGGTCGGTGCCGCCCGGGGCTTTTTTTGGCGCCCGGGTGAGGCGGGGTCAATGCGGGAGCTCGGGGCGCAGGAGGCCGTACACCCACGCGCCTGCGAGGGCCGACACCAGCGCCACCAGCATGACGCCGAGCCCGCTCCCCAACAGGGCGTAGATCGGCCCCGGGCAAGCGCCCAGCAGTCCCCAGCCGAGTCCGAAGCAGGTGCCGCCGGCGAAATGGCGGATGCCGGGGCGCCGCTCCTCCGCATCCGGAAACTGGATCGGCTCGCCGCGGATCGTCAGCGCGCCCGTACGCTTCAGTAGCGCCACTCCGAGTGCACCGACCGCGACCGCGCCGCCGATGACGCCGTACATGCGAAAAGCCTGGAAGCGGAACATCTCCTGGATCCTGAACCAGGACGCGACTTCCGACTTCAAGAAGACGATGCCGAGGAAGAGCCCGAGGAGCAGGTAGACTACGAGCGACTCGGCGCTACGGGCCTGCTCGTGCTTTTCCGCCGGCGCGGACGTTGCGGCAGGCATCAGAAGAGAAGCGGCAGGAGGAAATGCGCTGAAATCAGCCCACCCAAGAAGAACCCAATCACGGCGAGCAGGGACGATGGCTGGAGCGTCGCCAGGCCCGAGATCGCATGGCCAGAGGTGCAGCCATTCGCCCAGCGCGCACCGAAGCCGACGAGGAATCCGCCGCCGATGACGAGGGCGACACCCGTGGGGGTGAGCAGCGCCTGGAACGAGAAGAGGTCCGACGGCACGAGCCCCGTGAAGTCCGTGATGCCGAAACCGATGAGATCGGCGCGGGTGGCCTCCGAGATGGCCACGACGTCGTCGGGTCCCGACAGAACGCGGCCGCCGATGAACCCCCCGAGCACGACGCCCGCCACCATCGCCAGGTTCCAGGATCCGTCCTTCCGCCAATCGTAGCGGAAGTACTCGATCCCGCGGGGGAGCGTAGCTGCGCAGATGTGCTGCAGGCTCTGCGAGACCCCCCATTTCCTCCCGCCGTACCAGAACACGAAGAGGACGACGAGTCCGATGAGGGGGCCGGCGACCCACCAAGGCCACGGGCTGCGCAGGGCGTCGAGCATGGCGCAGACGATAGTAAGAGCGGGCCGGCGGCGGCACCCCTTGGGGAATCCCCGCCGACCGTCGAACTTCCGGCAATGGCCAATCCGAGGAAGCGCCTCATCGTCGTGGGTGACCGCGTGCTGATCCAGCCTGAGGAGGGCGAGGATCGCACCAAGGTCGGTCTCTACTTGCCCGCCACCGCCGTGGACAGCCAGGCGGTGCAGGGTGGCAAGGTCATGGCGACCGGGCCGGGACACGCGGTGTCAGCGCCCACCGAGCTGGACCAGGAGCCATGGAAGATCGGCGGAGCGGAGCCGAGGTACGTGCCGCTGCAGGCGCGGGTTGGCGACTATGCCATCTTCTTCCGTAAGGCGTCCGTGGAGATCACGTTCGAGGGGCAGAAGTACCTGGTCGTGCCCCAGGCGGCGATCCTGACGCTCGTACGCGAGGAAGACGAGGACGCGGGCCTTCCCTACTGACCGGAAGGGCTCGGCGCCCGAGCGAGCTGCACGGGCCCCGGCGCGACTGGAGCTGGAGCGCTACAGCGGCATCATCCCGGAGTGGCGCCGCTTCCTGGACGCGGCATCCCGGCCGGAGCCGACGGTCTTCCGCCTGCGAAGCGGGCGCGTCGACGAAGCCGACCTGCTCGCCCGGTTGGCCCGACAGGGATTTCGCGTGCGGGCGCTCGACGCCCTCCCGACGTACTTCCTGGTGGAAGACGGCCCGCGCCCGCTCTCGCACACGTTCGAGCACTGGTCTGGCCTGCTCTACGTGCAGCAGGCGTCGACGGGCGTCGCGGCCCCAGCGCTCGCTCCCAGGCCGGGAGAGCGCGTCCTCGACCTGTGCGCATCTCCCGGCGGCAAGGCAACGCACATGTCCGAGCTCATGCGGTCCGAAGGCTGCTTGGTCGGGTGCGAGATCGACGAGCGGCGTATACGCGGCCTCCTCGGGAATCTCTACCGACTGTGCGTGACGAACGTGATGGTGGTCGCGGGCGACGGGCGTTCGTTTCCAGAAGGAGCGCTCTTCGATCGCGCGCTGGTCGATGCGCCCTGCTCGGGCGAGGGCACGCTCCGGCGCAGGTCGGGCGAAGTGCCCAACCAGTCGAAGGCGTTCCGCGCTTACATCACCAGGTCGCAGCGGTCGCTGCTCGACAGGGCCGTGCGGCTCACGCGACCGGGCGGGGAGATCCTGTACGTCACGTGCACGTTCGCTCCGGAGGAGAACGAGGCGACCGTGAGTGCAGTGATGAGGGACGCGCCCGTGGAAATCGTGCCGCTCGACCTCGACGTCCCCCACGCGCCCGGGCTCACCGCCTTCGAGGGCCAAGTCTATGACGAGCGACTCGAGCTGGCCGCGCGCATCTACCCCCATCACCTCGACTCCGGCGGCCTCTTCCTGGCCAAGCTGCGGCGGCTCGAGGGAGACGTGCCGTCGGAATCGTCGAGGCGCGGGTGGTCGCCTGTTCCAGTGCGGTACCCCGGCGACGCGCGGGACGCCGACGAGGCTCGGCGCATCGTAGACGACAGCCTCGCGGAGGTGCGGAGCAGGCACGGCATCACAGACGATGCGCTGGCGGATTGCCAGTGGACGTTACGAGGCGACACGATCTGGGTGCACACGTGCGGCGAGTGGCCCATGGAAGCCTGGGCGCCCAATGGGTGGCGGACGGTTTCCATAGGGCTGCGTGCGATCGAGCTCGACACCCACGGACGTCCACGCGCCACCAACGAGTTCCTCCGGTACGCCACCAAGAGCATACGCTCCGCGGCCGACCTCGACCGCACGGCGCTCCTTGGCGTGCTGCGGGGGGAGCCGGGGTCCGTGCCCGAGGGCGGCAAGCCCGGTGCCGTGGCCCTACGGTACGAGGGAGAGGTCGTGGGGCGGGGGCTCTGTACGCGGGCGGGTCTCGTGAGCCACGTGCCGAAGGCGCGCGCGCTCGAGTTGGCGAAGTCGATCGACCGAGTCGGGGCGGCCTAACCGCGCCCGCCGGCGAGCTGCGCCACGAAGCGCGCGTCGGCAGGAGCCAGCGCCATGCCGCGGAGCTCGTCAATCGAGAACCACCCGATCGCTTCGTGCTCGTGGGCGGCCGGCGTGCCCACCATCACGACCTCGATGAACTCGATCACGAAGGGGGAGCCTTCGTCGTGAACGGAGAGGAGCGGCGCGCCCAGCGACGTGACCTCGACCCCGAGCTCTTCGGCGAGCTCGCGCCGGGCAGCATCCAGCTGCGACTCGCCCGCGTGGACCTTTCCGCCCGGGAACTCCCAGAGGCCTCCGTGCCGCTTCGAGCGTGGTCGTAGGCCGAGCAGGTAACGGCCATTCCTGCGGATCACGGCCGCCACGACCGGAATCGCTTGCGAAGCTCGATGCTCGCTCAAGCAGGGCAGAGTGGGGAGCGACGAGGGTCAGGGCGAGCCGAGCGGGAGCGCCGCATCGAGGGCCCGGAGTCCGAGCAGGATCGTGCGAACGGAGGCCACGTACTCGCCCGGGTCCACGCGCTCGAAGTCATCGGTCGGGCGGTGGTAGTCGGGGTGATCTTCGACGCCGAAATAGACGAACGGAATCCCCAGCGCATGGAAGACGCCGTGATCGGACTGGTTGGTCCAGTCGTCTCCCTCGGGCGCACCGGGGCGATCGTGACCGAGCCGGAGCGTGAGCGGTGCCTCGGCGGCGACCCTCTCCAGAATGGGACGGAGGCCTGGCGTGTGATACGCACCTCCTGCCCAGAGCACCCCATCCGTGCGGGCGACCATATCCAAGTTGACGTTCACCGCCATGCGCTCGAGGGGCACGGGCGGTGAGGCGACGAGGGCGCGCGCGCCCCTCGATCCCCGCTCTTCGGCATCCAAGAGCGCGACCACCAGCGTGTGCTGCAGCGGACGCGCGACCACCTGCCGCGTGATCTCGATCAGCGCGGCGGCACCCGAGGCGTTGTCGTCCGTTCCGTTGAAGATCTGGCCGTCCCGCACGCCGAGGTGGTCGTAATGCGCGGTGAGGACGACCACGTCGCTCGACGCTCCCCGGCCCGGCACGATTCCCACCAGGTTGACGCCGTCCCCGTCCGCCCAGGTGAAGGCCCTCGCGAACCCACCGGGCCCTGCACTGGCCCCCGTCGCGGCGACCTCCCGCTCGAGGAACGATCTCGCACGCTGGCTTCCCGCGGTTCCGGGCGCGCGCCCCTCCATGGAGTCGTGCGCAAGTATGGAGAGGTTGCGGAGCAGCCGTACCGAGTCGACGGGCGTCGGTGTCTGGGCGGCGAGGGCGGCTGCGGATGTGCCAAGCCACGCACCCGTCAGGGCGATCGTCAGGCCTCGAATGCTAGGAAACATGCCCCAGCTTCGCGGAGCCCCCGTTTCGGCGCCAGGCGCGACGAAGGCGGACGGGGTTTGACGCCCGCGTGGGAGTCCCGCACAATACGCTCGCAGGTGGCGCTCTTAGCCAGCCTCCCCAAGGCGAAGAGAAGAACCTACGATGTCGAAGGGGTTGGGAGGGGGTCGTTCGCCCCCGCTGCGCTACGCACTCTACGGCGCGGCCTTCGGTGCGGTGTTTCCGTTCATAGGGACGCTGCTCACCGTCGGGCTCGGTCTCGGAGGTCTCTCCGTGGGCGCGTTCCTCGAGGCTCAAAGGGCGCAGCCGCTGCTCTGGGTCATCGATGCAGCGCCTCTGGTGCTCGGTCTCTTTGCGCTCCGTCTCGGTCAGACGCAGCACGAGCTCCAGGAACTGCAACGGGCCGATCTCGACCGCCGCCTCGACGCACAAATCGAACGCTTCTTCGCGCTGTCGCCCGATGCACTGGCGATCTTCGACTTGGACACGCTCGCGTTTCGCCGTATCAACCCCGGCTTCGAGCGTGTTCTCGGTTACGGGTATGACGAACTGCGGGGGCTGACGGCGCTCGATCTCGTCGTCGAGGCCGACCGCGAAGACGCTGCGCGTCGGGCCGCACGCTTGCGTGAGGGTGAGACGGTGGACCGCTACGAAGTGCGGTTGCGTCACAAGTCCGGCGGATATCGCTGGATCCAGTGGAACGCCATGACGGTGCCGGACGAGAACGAGGTATACGCGATCGGTCGCGACGTCACGCAGTCCCGGGAATCGCGCGAGTTGCTGCTGGCGGCCAAGGAGGCGGCGGAGGAGGCCAGCAGAGCCAAGAGCGACTTCCTTGCGAACATGAGCCACGAGATCCGCACGCCGTTGAATGGCATACTCGGCATGACGGGCCTCGCCCTCGACACCGATCTCACTCCGGAGCAGCGCGCGTTCATCGGGGCCGTCGACGAATCCGCGCGCTCGTTGCTCGACATTCTCACCGACATCTTGGACTTCTCCCAGATTCAATCCGGGCGCCTCGCGCTGGTGCCGTCCACGTTCCACCTGGAGCAGTGCCTTGCCGACTCGCTGAAAGCGCTCGCCGCGCGGTCGGGTGAGCGGGGGTGTAGACGTCGTGTACGAGCAAGCACCGGACGTTCCCACTCGCCTGGTCGGGGACGAGGGCCGGCTCCGTCAGGTCCTCGTCAACCTCGTGGGAAACGCGGTGAAGTTCACCCCGAGTGGCGAGATCGTCGTGGGCGTGTCCCTACGGGAGCGCCACCCGGATGGGGTCACGCTGGAATTCTCGGTGCGTGACACGGGGGTTGGGATTCCGGATCACGCGAAAGCACGGATCTTCGCGGCGTTCGCGCAGGCCAATACGTCTGCTACACGTCAGTTCGGTGGGACGGGACTCGGGCTCGCGATATCCTCGGAACTGGCCAGAATGATGGGCGGGCATCTGGGGGTCGAGAGCGCAGACGGTGAAGGGAGCACGTTCGCGTTCACTGCAAGGCTTGGGACGGCGGTGGACCCCGAGGAAGCAACTACGCGCGGAGCGACGCTGCAGGGGCGCACCGCCCTGATCGCCGACGACTGTGCGACGAGTCGGCGCGTGCTTTCCGAGTACCTCCGGCGCTGGGGTGCTCGGCCCATTGCGGTAGACTCCGTAGAGGCTGCCCTGGGGGAGATCCTGACCGCTCGAGCCACGGGACTCGCCTTCGACGTCGTCATCGCCGACGGAGACCTCCGTGCCCGGGACGGCGCGTCCATGGGCGAGCGCCTGGCATCACCAGAGTACGGCCGGCAGGACCTCGTTCTCATCACCTCGAAGCGACCGAAGGAACGAGGCGGCACCTGGGGCTTGAGGCGCCCTGAGCAGGTGCGTGCGGGGTACCTCGCCCGGCCCGTGCTTCCCACGGAGCTCCGCGAAGCACTTCAGCAGCACGTGCGGGTGCTTTCTTTCGAGCCAGCGCCGGTGACCACCTTGCACGTGACGGATCACCCTATGCGGCGGAACCTCCGGGTGCTGCTCGCCGAAGACAACAAGGTCAATCAGATGCTCGCGGTCGCGCTGCTGCGGAAGCGCGGCTACGACGTCTCGGTCGCCGACAACGGGCGCGAGGCCGTGGACCTGGTGCGCCGTGCCGAGTTCGACGTCGTGCTCATGGACGTGCAAATGCCCGAAGTCGACGGCTTCGAGGCCACCGCGATGATCCGGGCGATGGAGTCCGAGACATCGAGGCGGCTTCCTGTCATCGCGGTCACCGCTCATGCGATGGAGGGTGATCGGAAGCGGTGCCTCGACGCCGGGATGGACGACTACGTCAGCAAGCCTATCGAT
This sequence comes from Gemmatimonadota bacterium, assembly GCA_016873995.1. GTDB lineage: Bacteria > Gemmatimonadota > Gemmatimonadetes > Longimicrobiales > Gaopeijiaceae > UBA2982. Next base: position 80,287 of record VGVR01000004.1, on the reverse strand, counting down.
CCCGACCAGCTCGAGGCAGCCATTCAACGTTGGACGGGGCGGCTCGCCGACTTCGAGCCGGCGCGCGCGCTCGACCTGGCGGACGGGAACGAGGATTTGCTGGCGGCGATCGTGAACTCGTTCCTCGAGCGGGCACCCGAACAGCTGGAGGCGATTCACCGCGCATTGAATGCGCACGATGCCGGCAGTCTGGAGCGCTGGGCGCACCTCCTGGAGGACGAGGCAGTGACGCTGGCCTTGCCCCGGATCCGGGACATCGCTCATCGCATTGCAGAGCTGGGGAGGCGGGGCGAGCTCGTGCAGGCCACCGCGCTCGTTACGGATCTCGACGCGGCCGTGGGGAGCGTTACTTCGACGCTTCGCGACAGCATCGTCGCCGCCTGATCCCGCCCGAGCTGCCCTCGGGCTACCTGTGGCTGGTGACGGCGGCTTCGTCGCCCCAGACCCACACCGAAAGGAAGAGGGACGGACTGCAGACGTGGCCCTGCTGGCTGAGTCGTCCTGCCGAGGCGATGTACCGCGCGGTGAGCGTGTTGTGGTCGGCCTCGAAGAGCGTGCCGAGCCTCACCGAGTTGTCCAGCAATTCGCGCTCGCCACGCCAGTCCTCCGAGACCGGCTTCGCCGCCGACGCTGACACGTTGCTCCCGTCCCTCTCGATGTGGTTCGTGGTGGTCCACGACGACCAGTCTCGTGCGAGACCGATGGGGGCTCCGCGGCAGAGTCGGCCGTTCGATCTTGCCGCGGGCTCGAAGAGGCCACGCGAAAGTGAGAACGGCGGCCCGTAGCGATACAAGGTCCAGTCGATGGTCGGCGCCGCTTGGTAGTCGCCGGTCACCGCCCCCGTTTCCTCACGCCGCGCCGCCGCACGCGACGTCGTCAGGCCGAGCTCATCAGGGCGCGACGGCGAGCGAGTTCCAGGTCGAGTCCCGTCGTCGAGCTCGTCCGCGACACTCTGGACCAGGGTGGCGCACCCTGTGGTGGCGACCACGACGAGCACGCCCGCACCGCGCACGACCAAGCGATGGAACTGCGTGGCTTCCATGCCCTCAACCTACGCGGCCGAGGCGCCGGCCGCTCTAGGTCAGATGACGTAGGCTGCGCGGTGCGGGCCAGGGCTTCACTCGCCCGCGGAGGTCCGCGCCTCGGTCGGCAGCGAGTACAGGTGTGCCGTCACAGCCGATGCCACGAGCAGCAGCAGTGCGACCACCCAGAGGCGTCCCATGAACAAGAACGCAGAGGCGCCGATGAACAACCACAGCACTGCGAGCGAGGTGCGGCGCACGCGATGCGAGATGACGCCGTGCTCTCGGTAGTCCTTCAGGTACTTCCCGAAGACACGGTTCTCGTGCAGCCAGCGCTCGGCGCGGCGCGAGCTGCGCGCGAAGCACCAGCCAGCGAGCAACAGGAAGCAGGTCGTCGGCCAGAGGGGCACGAAGATGCCGATCACGCCGAAACCCACGGACACGGCCCCCACCGAAAAATAGACGCCGCGCCGCAGTGGGTGGGGCAGCTTCTCGACCGCGCGCTCCGCGGCGTCGTGGTCGACAGGGCAATCCTGACTCAAGCGGGCGATCTCGGGGTCGGGGTGAGCCGATACGGTGATACGGTGGGGAAAGTGTCGTGCATCCTCAAGGTGCCCGGGCCGGCCGGTGTCGGTGCTACGGGCTTACCAAGGGGCGTTGTCGTCAGAAAGGCACCCCCAAGGCGTCGCACAGGAAGCGCATGAAGGGCGTCGCGGCGCTGAACGTGCGCGCGAGCTGGGGCGCGAGGTCGGGACTCAGCGCGAACGCGTCCTCGACCTCGGCGACACCGATGTAGTCCTTCCACTTCAGGTCCTCGACCAGCGGGTGGTCGGCATCGAAACCCTTGGGCGGGCGGCTCAGCCGATCACCCTGCTGCGAGTACGCTGCCGCGAACGACTTCGCGCGTGAAGCGCGTTTCCACGCGGCAGGATCCTCGACGATGTGCTCGCGGATCTCGCGCAGGGCCGGAGCATCCGGGTGCCAGATGCCGGCGCCGACGAAGACGCTTCCGGGCTCGATGTGGAAGTAGTAGCCGGGTGCGTGCGCATCGCGGCCGCTCCGGTGGCGGAACTGCAGGCCGAGGTACGTCTTGTACGGGCTCTTGTCCTTCGAGAAGCGTGTATCGCGATGTATGCGGAAGAGCGCTCGCGGCGTGGCGAGTAAGTGCGGACTGATACGCGCGAGTGCAGGGGCGAGATCTTGGATCAGCCTGAGCGAGGGATCCTTCAGGTGATCCTCGTAGCGTGACTTGTTCTCGGCGAACCAGGCGCGCGTGTTGTTCCGTTTCAGGTCCTTCAGGAAGCCGAACGTCTCGCGGGAGTAGTAGGCGGCCATGGTGGCTCAGGGGTAGAGGCGCTTGACGGTCCAGCCGCCTCCAACGCGCGTGAAGACGAGGCGGTCATGGAGTCGGTCGGCGCGTCCCTGCCAGAACTCGATGCGCGTCGGGGCGAGTCGGTACCCGCCCCAGAACGGGGGGAGGGACACCTCTCGGCCCGCGAACTCGGCCTCCGTCTCTCGAACGCGCTCCTCGAGCTCGGCGCGGGCAGGAAGGTCCTGGCTCTGCTTCGAGGCCCAAGCTCCGACCTGGCTTCCGCGTCCGCGCGTGGCGAAGTAGGCGGAGCTCTCATCCCGGTCGACGCGCTCGACGCTTCCCGAGACGCGCACCTGGCGCTGCAGTATCGCCCAGTGGAAGCAGAGCGCCGCCCGCGGATTCGCCTCCAGCTCGCGCGCCTTCTGGCTCCCGTAGTTGGTGAAGAAGACGAATCCCTTCGCGTCGGCGTGCTTGAGGAGGACCATGCGCGCCGAGGGGAAGCCGTCCGGCGAGGCGGTGGCGAGGGTGACGGCCTCCGGGAGCAGGATGCCGGCGTCCTGAGCCGCCTGGAACCAGGTGCCGAAGAGCTCGATGGGGTCCTCGCTCTCCGCCGCGGGGGGGATGCCGACTGCCACCCCCTGGCCGAGCGTGACCACGGCCTTGAGCGACGATTTCAGCGACATGGTGGCCGGGCGCGGGAGGGCTGGGGAGACGGGCGTCGGACGCAAGGTCGACAGTGCGCGGGTGGGTCACAAGGGCGCCCCGTTGACGAGCGGGCCGCTCGCGGCGATCCTTCTGGTGGCCCCACCCCAGGGGGGGTGGATAAGGCAAGACCCGGACCGAGATTCCGGAAGGAGCCCGCCGAGTGGATGCCAAGAAGAGCGCCGACGTGCAGCGCCGACTCAAGAGCGTGGAGGGCCACGTCCGCGGCGTGCAGCGCATGGTGGAGGACGGCGAGTACTGCATCGACATCGTGAACCAGATCACGGGCATCCAGCGGGCGCTCAAGAAGGTGAGCGGCATGCTGCTCGACCACCACCTGCATGCCTGCGTGACCGACGCGATGCGCGGGCCGGACACGAGTGCGCGCGAGCGCGTGCTCGGAGAGCTGCTGGATGTCTTCGAGGCCACGGGTAGGTCCTGACCTGCGACGACGACTGACGAAGACCCGACGACGAGACGGAGATCGACTGCATGACGACCAAGACGGTGAAGGTGCAGAACATCAGCTGCGGCCACTGCGTGGCGACCATCCAGCGCGAGGTGAGCGCGCTCGAGGGAGTCGCTTCGGTGAACGCGGACCCAAAGACCAAACACGTGACCGTTGCCTGGGACCCGGCCTCCACGAGCTGGAACGCGATCGAGGGCCTCCTGAAGGAGATCAACTACGCGCCCCTCGACTGACGCTGGCGCCGCCGTGTCGGGCGGCGAGGCGACGCTCCCCATCACGGGGATGACGTGCGCGAACTGCGCGCTCACGGTCGAGCGGTCGCTGAAGAAGACCGAGGGCGTCGTCGAAGCGGCGGTGAATTTCGCATCCGAGCGCGCGACCGTGCGCTTCGATCCGGCGCGGGTGTCGATGGCTCAGCTCGCCGCTGCTGTGGAGCGCGCGGGCTACGGCGTCGTGCTCGCCCCGGAGGGTGAGCTCGAGGACGCGGAGGCGCGAGCAAGCGCCCAGGGAATTCGGAGCCAGTCGCGGAAGTTCTGGATCGGCGTCGCGTTCACGGCGCCGCTCTTCGTGCTGAGCATGGCGCGCGACTTCATGCTGCTCGGCATGTGGGCGCACGGAGCGTGGATGAACTGGCTCATGCTCGCGCTCGCGACGCCCGTTCAGCTGTACGTCGGCGCCGACTTCTACGTGGGAGGGTCGAAATCGCTCCGCAACCGCTCGGCCAACATGGACGTGCTGGTCGCGCTGGGATCGTCGGTCGCTTACGTGTATTCGATCGCAGTCACGACGGCGGTCGCGCTCGGCTCCAACGCGTGGGGCGAGCACGTGTACTTCGAGACAGCGGCGCTCATCATCACGCTCATCAAGCTCGGCAAGCTGCTCGAGGTGAAGGCCAAGGGCGAGGCCGGCCAGGCGATCCGCGAGCTCATGGCGCTCCGACCGGAGACCGCTCGTGTGCTGCGCGCTGGTGTCGAGGCCGAGATCCCCGTTGCGGACGTACGGGTCGGCGACGAGGTCGTCGTCCGTCCGGGCGAGCGCATCCCGGTGGATGGCGTCGTGCTCGAGGGCAGGTCGGCCGTCGACGAGAGCATGCTGACCGGGGAGAGCATGCCCGTGGAGAAGGACGTGGGCGGCGAGGTGGTGGGGGCGACGTTGAACCGCACCGGCGCGCTCCGCTTCCAGGCCACGCGCGTGGGTGCGGATACAGCCCTCGCACGAGTCGTGCAGCTCGTGCGGGAGGCGCAGGGGAGCAAGGCGCCCATCCAGCGGCTCGCCGATCGAGTCTCGTCCGTGTTCGTGCCGGTGGTGATCGTCGTGGCGCTGGCCACGATGTCTGTGTGGTGGCTCTGGGTGGACGCAGGCTTTACGCAAGCGCTCATCCGATTGGTGGCGGTCCTGGTGATCGCCTGCCCGTGCGCGCTCGGCTTGGCCACCCCCACCGCGGTCATGGTCGGCACGGGTCGTGGTGCCCGCCTGGGCGTCCTGTTCCGCTCGTCCGAGGCGCTCGAGCATGCCCGGAGCGTTCAGGTCGTGGTCCTCGACAAGACCGGCACCATCACGCGCGGTGAGCCGGCCGTGCGTCTCGTCGTGACGGCGGGAGGTGACGAGGCCGAACTTCTCCGGCTGGCAGCGTCGGCCGAAAGAAACAGCGAGCATCCACTCGGCCAGGCGGTCGTGCGCGCCGCCGAGGAGCGTGGGCTCGCGCTCGCGGCCACGTCCCACTTCGAGGCTGTGCCGGGGAAGGGGATCGCTGCGGTCGCAGATGGGACGCCGCTCTTGGTGGGGACGCAGCGCTTGCTCGCCGACTGGGGCGTCGGCACGGACGCGATGGCGAACGAGGCAGTCCGCCTGGAGGAGGCGGGCGAGACCCCGCTCTGGGTTGCGGCCGGCGGGCGCGTCCTCGGCTTCATCGGCGTGGCAGACTCGGTGAAGGAGGGCTCGGCCACGGCCGTCCGCGCGCTCGAGGAGGCCGGGCTCGAGGTGGTCATGCTCACCGGCGACAGCGAACGCGTCGCCCGCAGGATTGCGGCCGAAGTCGGCATCGGGTCCGTGCGCGCGCAGGTGCTGCCGGGCGAGAAGGCCGACGTCGTGCGCGAGCTGCAGCGAGGCGGCACCGTGCGTGTCGCCATGGTCGGCGACGGCATCAACGATGCGCCGGCGCTCGCGCAGGCCGACGTGGGCATCGCGCTCGGCACCGGCACCGACGTGGCCATGGAGACCGCCGACGTCACGTTGATGAGCGGCGATCTGCGGGGCGTGCCCGAAGCGCTCGCGCTCAGCCGCGCCACCATGCGCACTATCGAGCAGAATCTCTTCTGGGCGTTCTTCTACAACGTCGCGCTCATCCCCATCGCGGCGGGCGCGCTCTATTCCTTCACCGCGCTGCCCATGATGCTACGTGCGCTCCACCCCGTGCTCGCCGCGCTCGCCATGGCGCTGAGCTCCGTGACGGTGGTGGGGAACAGCCTCCGGCTCGAGCGCATGCGGCTCGGGTAGCGCCAGACCGGCGGGGGTGGCCAACCGCTCCGCCGTGGGCGACGTTGATGCCGCCAACCGTGGGTCGGCGTCCCCCCCGTCCGTGATCCGCCATGGAGCCCGAGCAGGAACCCGTTCAGGAGATCGTGTTCGCCGGCACGCTCGCGGACATCGTCGCGATCATCGAGAGCGCCAAGGCGCGCGATGGGCGGCTCGGGCTCGAAAAGCACATCGCCAAGGCCCTGCCTTAAGCGACCGCGGCGGAGGTGGTCGAGGCGGCGGAGGTGGCGACCGAAATCATCGACTCGATCCCGATCTTCCTGGCGCGCGCCCGGCAGGAGGCCTTGAGTCGCGGGCTCGAGGGTGTGGCCGGACCGCTGCTCGATCAGGCCGAGCGCTACTTCCTGCGGCCCGTCGATCTCATCCCCGAGATGACGCAGGGCCTCGCGGGTCTGTTGGACGACTCCTACTTGGTCATCCGCACGCTCCAGAATCTGGACAAGGGTCCGCAGCCGTTCCTCGACTGGGATCTCGACCATCCGGTGCACTTCCTCAGGCGCTTGATCGGCGCTCAGATCGCGCAGCGTCTCGACAAGATCGCGCTCGACGCGATGCGTGAGGTATCCGCGCACCTGTCGGAGGCGTGGAGCAAGCTGGCCCACGAGGCGTGAGGCTCGCCGGGCGGCGCTCTCTATCCGTCCCGCCGAACAACCCCGCCCCCGGAGCCGCCGGACTCAGCGGCCGCGCGGCTGCTCCCTCACCCCCGTCCTGAGGAACTCGGCGCGCGTCTCCATGCCGATGCCGTTCCCCATGTAGTCGGTCTCGCTGACCTCCTCCATCCAGAGCGTCTGAGAGGGCGTCGGTGAGCCTTGCAGGAATTGCGCGTGTGTGTGCGCGGCGGCGCCGTGCCAGTGCTCCTCGCCGGGCCCGGCCCAATCGCTGTCGCCCTTGTGGAGCGTGCGCATGCGCTCGCCGCGCTTCTGCGTGCGGCCCTCGCCCTCCCACACGTGCAGCAGCTGACCTGCTGTGTGGCAGTGCCAGTACGAGCGCATGCCGCCCTCCCAGTACGCCCCACCCCACGGCTCGCCGTTGACGACGAATTCCGGCACAGGGCGGTTCACGTAGACGCCGGTGGCCTGCACGCCCATGGTCTCACCGGGGCAAGTCGGCTCCTGCGCCTGCTCGGCGGGTGCGCTGGTCGCGGCGACGAGGACGACCTGCGAGGCGATCAGTGCGCCCGAAAGGCCGCCGAGTAGCCAGAGCTTCTTGGGTACGTTCGACATGGGTGCTCCTTGGTCAGCGAGGGCGGCCGTAGTCCGGCCGGTAGTTGCGGTGGCAGGTGACGCACGATTCGTACATCTGGTCGCTCAACGCCTCGAGCGCAGCGACGTCACGGTCCTTGGCGGCGCGATAGGCCGCCTCGCCGGCTTCGAGCAGCAACTTCGCGTCGCTCATCCAGCGGTCCTGGTCGAGGGCACGGCCAGGCATCATCAGGAGATTCGCCGATTCCGCCAGCATGAGCGTTTGGGCCTGCAGGGCCATCCACTCCTCGCTGGTGGCCGGCGTGCGCGAGCTGATGTAGAAGACCGCGTCGGAGGCAGGATAGATGAAGTCTGCCATGAGCTCGCTCATGGTGCCGACGTGCCGCGCCGGTGTCTTGGCGGTGGGCGTCGTGGTCGGCGTCGGAGCCGATGCAGACGCGCATCCCAGCACGGCCATGGACAGGGCCAAGAGTGCCCGAGCGCGCATGCTCAGCCCGCGGACTTCCGAAACCGGCCTTCGGTCAGCACCTCACTTCGCCGCTGTTTGCCGCCGCATTGTCGCGCCCATCTTGCGGTGCCCCGGTACCGGAGGAGCCCATGAAGAACTTACGCCCGTCCGGGAACGTCACGTCGCGACCGTTCGCACGCTTGAGCGTTTGATCCTTGGCGCGGTAGCCGTCGACGACGAGGCGCGAGCCGATGGGGAGGCACTCGCGACGGAGCCCGCGGCGCACGAGCACGTTGGGTGTACCGCCCTCCACCATCCAGACCTCGGCGGTCGGGTCGGCTGGGGTGACGGTTTGGCCACCGATGACCATGCGACGCACCGCGAGGTGGATCCACGAGTGCGGGTTCACCCACTCGAGTCGGACCACGTCGCCTTCGATCTGCATCGGCGAATCGGCGTCGAATTCGGCGCCGAAGGCGTGGTGGGCTCCGGCGGGCCCGGCCGAGATAAGTCCCAGGACTCCGGCTGCTGCCGCTCCGCACATCCAACGCGATCCCTTCATGTCGATTTCTCCTCGGGGCCCTGCCGCCCGCCGTTGCGTTGACCGGCTAGAATATGTGACGGCGCCCACTCCGGGGGCCAGCGGTGGGCCCCCTCCGGCCCCGTCATTGACAATGCCTGGAGCCGGAACACAGGTTTGCCCTTGAGGTTACACACGACCATGAACACGCTCGGCTCGATGCTCCTCTCCAACTCCCGCGGGTGTTGTTGTTGTCGCCAAGCCCCCGGGGACAGGAGCGCCCTGCCCAGCGGTTGACGCCAGTCGATCCTGAGACAGACGCCCAAACGGCCCCGGGGAGATCCCCGGGGCCGTTTTTTCGTTCAGGTACACATCGGAGAGCACGTGATCGCCATCAAGAAGCAGGCGCCTGCCGCGCGTGAGCTCGATTTCGACTTCGACGACGCCGATCCGTCGAGCATCATCGAGTGGGCCGTCAACAACGTAGGCCCGCAGCACCTCGTGGTCGCGACGGCCTTCGGCCCTTCCGGGATGGTGAATCTGCACTTGGTGGCCGAGATCGCTCCTGAGGTGCCGGTGGTCTTCATCGATACGCTGCATCACTTTCCCGAGACGCTCGAGCTCGCGGACAAGGTCTCGGAACGGTACGGGCTCGACGTGCGCATCTACCGTCCCGCCGAGACGCGCGATGAGTTCGAGCGTCTGCACGGCGAGCGGCTCTGGGAGCGGGACCTCGACGAGTTCCATCGCTTGACCAAGGTCGAGCCGATGGAGCGGGCGCTTCAGGGCGTATTTGGTTGGATCACGGGGCGCCGTCGCGACCAGGCGTCGTCGCGCGCGGACATGCCGGCGGTCGAGATCGGGGATCGCATCAAGGTGAACCCGCTCGCAGCCTGGACGCGCAAGGACGTGTGGCGGTTCATCCACGACCACAGCGTCCCATACAACGCGCTGCACGACCGCGGATACACCAGCATCGGGGACGAGCCACTCACCACGCCCACGCTTCCCGGTGAGGACGAACGAGCGGGACGGTGGCGCGGCAAGGACCGCCTCGAGTGCGGCCTGCACACGCTGACCTGACGGGAGCGTAGGGCGGCGGTACCTTCGGGCGTGCGTCGCGCCCTTGCCTTCACGCTTTTCGCCACCCTCGCCGCCGCAGGTGCAGCCGGCGCGCAGGGTCCTTTCAGCCACGCCGACACCCTACGGGGGTCGCTCGGTCCGGCGCGGAGTTGGTGGGACGTCACGTACTACGACCTGCACGTACGCATCGACCCTGCGGACAGCGCGATCTCCGGATGGAACGCGATCACGTACCGCGTGCTCGCCGAGGGATCAGAGCTGCAAGTGGATCTGCAGGCTCCGCTCGTGGTGGACAGCGCGGTGCAAGGTGGCCGCCGGCTCGGCTTTCGCCGGGAAGGGAACGCTTACTTCGTAACGGGCATGGCGCCTGCGCGTGCTGGCGAGCTGCGCACGCTGACGGTCTACTATCACGGCCGTCCTGTCGTGGCCGCGAACCCGCCCTGGGACGGCGGCTTCGTCTGGACGCAGGACCGGGCCGGCCGCGCCTGGGTCGCGACCGCGAACCAGGGGCTCGGCGCGAGCGTGTGGTGGCCCAACAAGGACCATCAGACCGAGGAGCCCGATAGCCAGCGCATCTCGCTCACGGTCCCCGACCCGATGATGAATGTCTCCAACGGGCGGCTGCGGCGGACTACGCCCCACCCAGACGGCACCACCACGTACGAATGGTTCGTGGCGTCCCCCATCAACAACTACGCGATCGCGGTAAACGCGGGCACATACGCGCACTGGCAGGAGACGCTCCAGGGCGAAGCGGGGGCGCTGACGCTCGACTTCTGGCCGCTCGCCGAGAACGAGGCGCAGGCGAGGCGCCAGTGGGCGCAGACGGCGCCCGTGTTACGCTGCTTCGAGCGCTGGTTCGGCCCCTATCCGTGGTACGAGGATGGATACAAGCTCGTCGAGGCGCCGCACCTCGGCATGGAGCACCAGAGCGCCGTCGCCTACGGCAACGGGTATCGCAACGGGTATCGGGGCACGGACCTCTCGGGGAGCGGCCGCGGGCTCGACTGGGACTTCATCATCGTGCACGAGACCGCCCACGAGTGGTGGGGCAACAACCTGACCACCGCGGACGTCGCGGACATGTGGGTGCACGAGGGGTTCGGTGCGTACGCCGAGAACCTCTACGTCGAGTGCCTCACCGGCTCGAAGGAGGCCGGGGCTGACTACGTGATCGGCACGCGGAGTCGCATCCTGAACGACCGGCCGATCATCGGGGCCTATGGCGTCCAGGACTCGGGGTCGGACGACATGTACTACAAGGGCGCGAACCTCCTGCATACGATCCGCCAGCTCGTGGACGACGACGCGCGTTGGCGGGAGATCCTCCGCGGCCTGAACCGCGATTTCGGGCGCCAGATCGTGACCAGCGCCCAAGTGGAGGCGTACGTGGCGCGCGCGGCCGGACTCGATCTTTCCCGCGTGTTCGACCAATACCTGCGGACGTCCCGCATTCCCGTGCTCGAGTGGCGTCGGGCCGGGGGCGGTCTCGAGAACCGATGGGCAAACGTGGTCGATGGATTCGCGATGCCCGTGCGCATCCGCGCGCAGGGGAGGGCGCCCAGGTGGATCACGCCGACCACGGCTTGGCAGTCGCTCCAGGTCCCCGATGGAGGGGGCGTCCCGGAGGTGGACCGAAACTTCTACGTGGACGTTCGCGCGCCCTGACGGTTGGCAGCGCGCGCTGGTGACGCTGTGCGCGCCTCTGCGATCTGGTGCAGCCGCATGTTCAGCATTCGCAGGGTCGCTTCGATGCCGGCGAATACCTGGTTGGCATTCACCCCACGCGTGCGGAACGTGCGCCCATCGTCGCGCCAGGTGATGAGCACTTCGGTGAGCGCGGCGGTACTGCCGCCCGTGGGGATGTGCAGCTCGTAGTCGATAAGGTCGGGGAGTCCGACGTGGGCCGGAAGCACCTTCTTCACCGCGTCGATGAACGCATCGAATCCGCCGTTCCCCGAGCCCGACGCTTTGTGGATCTCGCCGTCGACGTCGACGCGGATGCTCACGGTCGACTCGAGGTCGAGCCCGCTCGTCACCGAGCAGGAGAGCAAGGATATGTGCTTGTAGTCTTTGCTCTCCAGCACGTCGGCGATGATGAAGGGCAGGTCGTCGGCGGTGATCGTTGCCTTCGTGTCGCCGAGCTTCACGATTCGCTTCAGGACTTCGGCTTCGTCCTCCGGGGCCAGACGAATACCGAGCTCCTCGAGGTTCTTCTTGAGCGATGCCTTGCCGCTCATCTTGCCGAGCGCGTACGTGCGTTTGCGGTCGAAGCGTTCGGGGCTGAGCAGCGTCTGGTAGAGGGCTCCTTTGCGGTCGCCGTCCGCGTGAACGCCGCTGGTCTGCGTGAACACGTCCGCACCGATCACAGGCGCGTTCTCGGCGACGCGCTTGCCGGAGAAGCTCTCCACCATGCGACTGAGCGTGACGATCTTGCTCTCGTCGATGGAGAGCGTCATGCCCATCTTGTCACGCAGCACCACCGCGACTTCGGCGAGCGAGACGTTCCCGGCGCGTTCGCCGAGGCAATTCACGGTGCAGTGTATGGCGCGCACGCCCGCCCGGACCGCCGCCATCGAGTTCGCCGTCGCCAACCCGTAGTCGTTGTGCGGATGGAAGTCGAAAGGCTGCTCGGGGAAGCGTGCGATCATGTCCGCGAGGGCGCGCTGAACGTCCTCGGGCGTCATGACGCCGAGCGTGTCCGGGAGCATCACGCGCGCGAGGCCGGTGCCCTGAAGCCCCTCCACGAGCCGGAAGACGTAGTCGGGCGAGTCGCGATAGCCGTTAGACCAGTCCTCGAGGTAGGCGTTCACGCGTAGGTTCCGATCGAGCGCGTACGACACCGTGCGCCGGATATCGGCGAGATGTTGATCTAGCGTCTTCCGCAGCTGGGTGCGACAGTGACGCTCGCTCCCCTTGGTCAGCAGGTTGAGCACCCGTGCACCGGCGCTCTCGATCCAGTCGGCGCTCTTTCGCTCGTCGACGAAGCCCAGGACCTCGACCCGGTCGAGGTGACCCTCGGTCGCAGCCCAATCGGCGATGCGGGTCACCGCCTCGCGCTCTCCTTCCGAAACGGACGCGGAGGCCACTTCGATGCGGTCGACGCGGAGGGCACCCAGCAGCGCCTCGGCGATGCTCACCTTCTCCGAGGTGGCGAAGGAGACGTTGCGGGTCTGCTCGCCGTCGCGGAGCGTCGTATCGAGAAGTTGGACGTGGTTGTTGGGGTGCATGCTGACCAGGAGTGGCGGCGACGGCCGGGCTCGAGTCGAGCTAAGTGATGGTTTCCCTTGCCCTAACGTAGCACCCCCGTAAAATGATGGGATGGCCACTCCTCGCCTGTCGGAGGCACGCATGAGAGCCGTTCTGCCAGCCGTTTCGGTCCTGTTCGCTCTGGCGCTCACCGCACCCGCCACCGCTCAACGCGCGAACAGCTCCACGCTCGCTTCGGCCGCGGCTCCGGCGACGGGGACTCCGACGTTCTACGCCGACGTTCTCCCCATCCTCCAGCAGAACTGTCAGGCGTGTCATCAGCCCGAGGGGAAGAACATGGGCGGGATGGTCGCGCCTTTCCCGCTACTCACCTACGAGGATGCGCGCCGCTACGCCGGGAGCATGGCGAGAGCCGTCGGCACGGGGCGCATGCCGCCGTGGTCTGCGGCCGCGTGGCACAAGGGCACGTTCGAGAACGAGCGCATCCTGGAAGAGGATGAGAAGGCGACGATCGTCGCGTGGGCCACGGGAGGTGCACCGGCCGGCGACCCGGCGGCTGCGCCGCCCACGCCGGACTTCGTGGTCGCCGTCGCCAACTCCGACGGTTGGAGCCTCGGTGAGCCGGACCTGATCCTGTCGTTCGCCGAGCCGTACTGCATGAGCGACGACGATCAGGACATCTACGTGAACCTTCCCGTGCAGCTCACCGCGGAACAGCTCCCCGCGGACCGCTGGTTGAGCTCGGTGGAGTACCGCAACGGACCCGCCATCCACCACATCTTGGGTGGCGTCGGCGGCCTGGTGCCGGGCGCGGAGCCACGCGCCTACGACCAGGGGTATGGCCGTGTGCTGCGTGCGGGTACGCGCAACCTGATCTTCAACATGCATTTCAACAAAGAGCCCGGTCCGGGGACCGCGCTCTGCACGAACATCCAGGCCGGCATCCGCTTCAAGCCCGAAGGTGAAGTCATCACCCACGTGACGGACGGCGAGGATCTCTACATTCGCCCGATCCAGATCCCCGCCGGCGCCTCGAGCTACTCCGCCTCACGCGAATACGCATTCGAGGACGACGTCGAGATCCTCTCGTTCCTGCCGCACATGCACCTGCGCGGGAAGGCTGCGCAGTACGAGATCACCTACCCGGACGGCCGGCACGAGACATTGCTGCACGTGCCCAAGTACGACTTCAACTGGCAACACACCTATCGGTTCGCGAAGCCGGTGTTCGCACCGAAGGGCTCTGTGCTGCGCTTCACGCTCTGGTGGGACAATTCGGAGAACAACCCGAACAACCCCGATCCGAGCGTTGATGTCGAGTGGGGCCTGCCCACGTATGCCGAGATGTCCCAGGGGTACATGAGCTTCCAGTACCTCGACGAAGTGCACCACGTGGTAGGCGAGCCGATTCCGAGTAACTTGCGGCGGGCGCCGGAGAACGAATCGAACTAGGCGACTGGGGTCGCGCACGGACGGAGGCCGGGCCCCACTCGGGAGTCCGGCCCTGGCGTCGATGGCGGGTTTTGGCGGTATGAGGGTTGGTCCGCCTCGGCAGGGCGTTCACGGACACGATCACCGCGCTCGCCGCTGCCCGATCGCTCACCGCCCGACGTATGGCCCGATGGGTCTCCCGCCCAGGACGCGCTCGAGCTCGGTGTGCGCTGCCCTCGCCGCCCTCACGCCCGCCGCGATGCACTCGCGCCGGCGGCTGAAGTCGAGGAGGTCCACCGCTCCAGCGAACTTGGGGCGGATGACGACGTCGGCGCTGTCGACGCGCAGGTGCGCATGGGTCAAGTGGCAGATTTCCATGGCACGCATTACGGCCTGGAGCCCGTTCGTGACCGGCGTCTCGCCGGCGGGCTGACTGGGGTCGACCGCGATGACGACCGGCGCGCCCATCCTTCGCGCTACATCGACCGGCGCGTTGTCCGCGTACACGCCATCTACGAGGAGGCGGTTCTCGAGCGGTAAAGGGCGCAATACGCCGGCCAGCGCGGAGCTGGCGTAGACCGCCGGCGCAGCTAGCCCGTGCGTGACTTCGACCCGCGAGCCCGAGCGCAGGTCCGTAGCGCAGACGGCGATCGGAATCCGGGCGTCCTCGAGTCGCATCGAGACGAAGAGCGCGTCCAGGGAGGCGCGCGTGGCCTCGATCACTTCTTCGGATGCGCCCCATCCTGTCATCAAATTCCAGGTCGAGAACGCTTAGGACCAGGCCCGGCGAAGTCCTGCGGTGCGCGGGCGACCAGCGCGGGATACGACCCGCGGGGACATCGCGAGCTGCATCTCGAGCAAAGCACGGTACCAGTCGTGCCTAAGCGCGTAGGCAGCGGCGACTACCGCGCCGGTCGAGACTCCGACCACGGCGGCCGGCCTCAGGTCGAGGTGCTCGAGCGCGCGCAGGACGCCCACGTGAACGCACCCTCGCGCACCTCCACCGCAGAGCACGAGTGCGAAAGCCCGCGAGCTGCCGGTTGCTCCCGCCGCGGGGCGCGATGTGGGCGGGCCGCCCATGTGCCTCTCCCGTTCAGGTATCCATCGGGGCCGCCGGGCCGAGCGCCGGCGCTCCGACGAGTGTGCGCGCTGCGCTCCGTGCTGCGGCCCTGGCCTCTCGCGCCAGCAGAGTCTCCTGCCAGAGGTAATACACCGCGGGAATGACGAGCAGCGCCAGCAGAGTAGCCGAAATCATGCCTCCCACCATGGGCGCCGCGACTCTCTGCATCACCGACCCACCTGCGCCGTGTCCCCAGAAGATGGGGAGCAGCCCGCCGACTACGGCCGTGACCGTCATGAGGAGGCTGGGCTCGAGCGGCAGGTCCGTGGTCATGTACTGACTGCGGAGCAGGCTCACACCGTCCGTTTGCCACACCTGCGCGTAGCGCACCAGGTCCCTCAATTCGACCGCCTCCGCCGGCGTCAGACTCCAGCCGTGGAAGCGCATCTCGTGCGACTGCTCGTCGGTCAGGGAGGCAGCCTGCACCGCGGCCATGGCCAGGATGGTGGCATCCACCTCCCGGTCGAGCACGGATCGGAGCGCGAGCGCGCCGACCACCGAGACCGCCAGCAGCGCGGCGAACATGGTCGCGGTGGCCCGCAGTGTGAGGCTGATTCGGAACGAGCGCATCAGCTGGGCTCATGCCTGCGAAGGACATACCCGACGCCGCGCACGGTGTGGAGCAGCGGATGGTTCCCAGCGCCCGCGACCTTCTTCCGCAGATTGCCGACGTGCACGTCAACCACGTTGCTCATCGGATCGAAATGGAGATCCCAAACCTTCTCGAGCAGCTCGGTGCGACGCACCACACGCTCGGGGTTGAGCATGAAGTACTCGAGGAGCTGGAACTCCTTGGGCGTGAGGTCGAGGGGTGCGCCGCCACGTCGGGCGACGTGTTTCAGCCGATCCAGGACGAGATCGTCGAACAGCAATTGGTCCGGTCGGGCGGCGCCACCGCGCCGCAGGAGCGCGCTTGTGCGGGCGAGCAGCTCGTCGAAGCCGAACGGTTTGGTGAGGTAGTCGTCGGCGCCAGCGTCGAGGCCGAGCACGATGTCGCGTTCGGAATCCCGCGCGGTCAGCATCAGGACGGGCGTCGTTCTTTCCTTGGCCCGCAGCTCACGGACGACCTCCAGCCCCGAGCGGCCAGGCATCATCACGTCGAGGATGAGGAGATCGTACTCGTACACGAGCGCTTTCAGCAGGCCGTCGTCACCGTCATGCGCTACGTCGACGGCGTACCCCTCTTCGCGAAGCCCCCGTTCGAGGAAGCTCGCCACCTTCTTCTCATCTTCGACGACGAGGACGCGCACAGGGACGCGGTCCGCGAGCGGACCAGGTGAGGGAGATCTTTCCGGGGACGCCGGGTTCCGGAGGACACCCGAAGTTTCCGCCCTCTGCAGCGGCCACGCCAGTCGTTACCTGGTCCGGTGCGCCGCCCCATCCCCGTGGTTGACCCCCCCCGAGCCTTCCTATACTGTCCTCGCGTTGCTCGGGACTAAGTGTCACGCCGTCAGGACAGTAGTGGACTGAAGCCATGCGTAAGATAGGCCAAAACGCCTGTTGCTGTTGTCGCCCGGCCGGGCCCAGGGAGGGCCGGCTCGGGACCGACCGCGACTGACGGACGCGGCGAGTCTCCCGAGCCCCGGCTTCCCTGAGGGAGCCGGGGCTTTCGTGTTTCTGACACCCGAAGTGCGGTCCGCAGCGAGAGAACGAAGCGAAACGGCGAAGTGAGATCATGGGATATCCCATTCACCTGGTGACGCTCGAGGGCGAACGCGTCCTCCTCGCGGGAGGGGGGCCGGTCGCGGCCGAGAAGGTCGTGCCCCTCATCCACGCCGGCGCGCGGGTGCACGTCGTGACCACGGACGTGTCGGAGGAGTTGGAGCGCTGGCTCGACCGCATTTGGAAGGTGGAGCTCCGGCCGGTCACCGAGGCGGACGTCGCCGGCGCCAAGGTCGTGGTTGCCGCGACGAGTGACCACGACGTGAACCGACTCCTGGTCGATGCGGCGCGCGCACAGGGGATCCTCGCGCAGGCCGCCGACGACAAGCCGTACTGCGACTTCTACTCGCCGGCTGTCGTTCGGCGGGGGCCGGTGGTGATGACGATCAGCACGGACGGCGGCTCTCCGCTCCTCGCGGGTCAGCTGCGGCGTCTGCTGGAAGCGATCATCCCACGGAGCCTCACGGATGTGGCCGAGCTGCTGGTGCGCGTGCGGGACCGCGGCTTGAAGGGTCTTGCCAAGCGGGGGCGGCTCCTGAGGGCGCTCGCCGACCCGACGATCACCAAGTTGGTCGATCGCGGCGACACCGAGGCGGCCAGCGCCCGTCTGGAGGCCCTGTTCCACGAGACTGAAGAGCCCTTCGAGCCGGGTACGGTAGCGATCGTGGGTGCAGGCCCGGGGAGCCGACAGCTGCTCACGCTGCGCGCGCTCGACCGCATCCAGCGCGCCGACGTGATCCTGCACGACGCCCTGGTGGAGAACGACGTGCTCGCGCTCGCGCTGCCCGGCACCGAGCTGATCGACGTGGGCCGGCGCGCCCGTGCCGTCGTGAGGGAAGCGCAGGGGGACGCGCGTCGTGTCGCGTTGATGCTCGAGAAGGCTCGCGAGGGCAAGCGCGTGGTGCGCCTGCACGCGGGCGACGCCTTCGTGTTCGGGCGGGGCGGGGAGGAGGTGGATGCACTCGAGGCGGAAGGGATTCCGTGGGAGGTCGTGCCGGGTGTGAGTGCCGTGCTCGCAGCCCCGGCGGCGGCTGGCGTCCCGCTCACGCAGCGCGGACTCGCCAAGGGCTTCTCGGTGCGCACAGGGCGTGATGTCGAGGGTGCCACCCAGGGCCGTCTCGACCCGCGTGACGAGACCGTCATCGTCCTGATGGCGCTCGCGGCCATCGACGAAACGCTGGGCGGCTTGATCGAAGAAGGCCGCGCGCCCGATACGCCGGCCATCGCGGTCGGTGGGGCGTCGCGCGAGACCGAACGTGTCGTGGCGGGTACGCTCGCGACGCTCGCCGATGCGGTACGCGCCGCGGAGCTGGAGTCGCCCGTGACGTTGATCGTGGGCGAGGTAGGACGGAGAACGCTGCGGAAGAACATCGATGCGACTGGCGACCGGCCAGCCGCCGAGGAGGTTGCATGAGCGGAGGAGCGATGAAGGGACCCTCGTGGGCCGAAAAGCTCGCGGATCGCATGCCGGAAGAGCTGCGGCGCGAGATCGACATCTTCGAGACGCAGATGGAGCTTCGCCGCCGCAGTGAGGTGGACGAGAAGCTCTTCGCCGAGACGCGCCTGCGGCGCGGCGTCTACGGGCAACGCTACGACAACGGACATCGCTACGACGGCGAGCGCACTCGCCATCTCGGCTATCGCGAGCACCCCACCAAGGGCGTGGATACCGTGTGGGACGCCCCGGGCATGGTTCGCATCAAGATTCCGTACGGCGCCATGACCCGCGAGCAGATGGACGTGCTCGCTGCCCTCGCCGAAGACTACTCAGACGGCATCTCGCACGTCACGACGCGACAGGACATTCAGCTGCACTTCGTGCACATCGAGGACACGCCGGACCTCATGCGCCGTCTGGCCGCAGTGGGCATCACGACGCGAGAGGCGTGCGGCAACTCGATCCGCAACATCACGGGGTGTCCGCTCGCGGGCGTCTGCAAGACGGAAGCGTTCGACATCTCGCCGTACGCGGAAGCGACGATGCGCTTCCTGCTCGGCCACCCCGACGTGCAGGACTTCGGCCGCAAGGTCAAGCCGGCCTTCTCGGGGTGTGCGCACGAGGCGTGCGGGCTCGTCAACATGCACGACTTCGGCTACATCGCGAAGACGCGCAGCGAAAACGGCAAGACGCGGAAGGGCTTCGCGTTCTACGTGGGCGGCGGGCTCGGGGCCATCCCGCACGAGGCCCAGCTCGTGAGCGAGTTCGTGACTCAGGAGGAGTTGCTGCCGCTCACCCAAGCGGTGTGCCGCGTCTTCGCGCGTCTGGGGGAGAAGGAGAACCGGGGGCGCGCGCGCATCAAGTTCCTGGTCGCCAAGCTCGGCATCGAGGAGTTCCGCGAGCTCGTATTCGAGGAGCGCGCCAAGCTTCCCCACGATCCGCGCTGGACGGCGTACATCGCTGATCTTCCCAAGTACAAGGAGACCGCGCTCAAGTCCGGCGCTCCGCTACCTCCCGCCAAGAACGGCGAGCACTCGTCCGCCTTCCGCGCGTGGTACAGGTCGAACGTCCGCCCGCAGCGGCAGGAGGGCTACGCGGTCGTCACCGTGAAGCTCCCGCTCGGCGACATCACGTCGGACCAGATGCGGGCGCTCGCTGACGTTGCCGGCGAGTTCACGGGCGACAACGTGCGGCTCACGGTGGAGCAGAACATCGTGCTCCGCTGGATCCGCGAAGCGGACCTGCCGAAGCTCCATGCGGCGCTCGAGGCGATCGACCTCTCCGAGGCGGGCGCCGAGGGGATCGGCGACCTCACGTCCTGCCCGGGCACGGACACGTGCAAGCTGGGCATCGCCTCGTCGCGCGGCCTCACCGCCGAGCTGCGTAAGGAAGTCGCCAAGCTCGATCTCGCCTCCGACGACGCGCTGAAGGGGCTTCGCATCAAGTCGAGCGGCTGCTTCAACTCGTGCGGCCAGCACCACATCGCCGACCTCGGCTTCTACGGCATCAGCCGCAAGAAGGGGAACCGGCTGGTGCCGCACTTCCAGGTCGTGCTGGGCGGCAAATGGACCGAGAACGCGGGCTCGTTCGGTTTGGCGACGCTCGCGATCCCGTCGAAGAACATCCCCGAGGTGGTGCGTCGCGTCACGTCGCGTTTCGCCAAGGAGCGCGCCGGTGACGAGTCGTTCACGGCCTTCATCGAGCGGCTCGGCAAGGTCGAGGTGAAGAGCTTCCTCCAGGATCTCACGGAGATTCCGTCCTACGAGGAAGACCCGTCCTACTACTCGGATTGGGGTGACCCACGCGTCTACACGATGGACGACTACGGCGAGGGTGAATGCGCCGGGGAGATCGTGCCCCTGATCGAGTTCGGGCTCCAGGCGAGCGAGCGCGAGGTGTTCGAGGCGCAGCTCTTCTTCGATGCGGGCGACTTCGATCAGGCGAAGTCGATGGCCTATCGGGCCATGCTCACCGCGGCCAAATCGCTCGTGAAGACGGAGTTCCTGGACATCACCGATGACGTGAATCACATCGTGAAGGAATTCCGGGCGCGCTTCCACGACACGAAGCGTTTCCACGACAAGTTCGCCGGCGCAAAGTTCGCCAACTACTTGTTTGCCGCGCACGAGGTGAGCGGGAACGGCGGCCGTCAGGACCTGGCGCGCCAGCGTGTACAGGAGGCCCAGCTGTTTATCGAGGCGGCCTACGCCTGCTACGAGAAGATGAGCACCACGGGAGCTCCCGCGTGACGTCCGCATCGAAGGTCGACGCGCTGTCGTCGCCGGAGCTGAGCGTCAAGCTCTTCGTGACCGACGCTACGAAGGTGGATCTCGAAGAGCTCATTCCCGTCTTTCACCGCTGGATCCGCGAGGATCTGCTCGAGGACGAAGTTGCTATCGACGTAGCGGGGTACGCGCACGTGCCGAAGGGGCCCGGCGTCACGCTCATCTGCGACCATGCGCATTACGCCTTCGACGAGCGCGCGGGTCGCTTCGGCCTGCGCTACCGCGGCAGGCGGGTGGCGCGCGGCTCGGGCAAGGACGCGATCGTGGGTGCGTTCCGGCGCGTGTTGCGTGGCGCGGCACTGCTGGAGAAAGAGCCCGCGCTTGCCGGCAAGTACCGCTTCGCGACGGGCCGCATCGAGTTCGGGATCAGCGACCGGCTGCTCGCGCCCAGTGGGGCAGAGACGCTCGCGGCGCTTCGACCGACGCTGGAAGCGGCGCTGAAGGAGGTCTACGAAGCGCCGGCGAAGTCGATTGCGCTTGCGTCGGGGCCGCGAGAGCCCCTCCTGGCTGCGGTCGAGGCAGGAGCGTCTCCCTCGGTGGATGCGCTTCTCGACCGGCTGGCGGCCGTCGCGCGCTGAACCTCCCGTGAGCGCCGCGGCCACGAGCGACCCCCGTGAGCGCGCGGCGCTCGATCGCTTCGCGGCCGTTCACCGAGAAGACCCGCGCTCCGTCGTCATCGGCGGGGTGAGCAAGCCGCGGTCGGTGCACTACCACGAGCGGTTGGGGCACTGGGTGCGCACGTTCGACCCGGCAGCCTCGGTGCCACTTCGACTTGCAGCGGCCTGCCAGCACATCCGCCGCTGGGAGGTGCCCCGCGCGGAGTATGAGGCAGGCCGTCGTGGCTACCGGCAGTGGCGCTCCGACCTAGCGAAGATGCACGCACGCGTAGCGCGCGAGATCCTCACTGAGGTCGGCTACGACCAAGCGACCATCGCTCGCGTTGAGGCGCTGCTCGAGAAGGTGGGTCTCGCGCACGACTCGGAGGTGCGGCTCTTCGAGGACGCCATCTGCATGGTGTTCTTCGAGAACGAGTACGCTGATCTCGCGCAGAAGCACGACGACGACAAGCTCGTCGACATCCTGCGGCGCACGTGGGGGAAGATGTCTCCGGCGGGGCACTCCGCCGCACGCGCGCTCGCGGCCGGGATGCCCGACCGCGAGCGGCAGCTCATCGAGCGCGCGACGTCGACGACCTAGACGCCGGTCCGTCCTGCGAAGCGAGCGGCGGTGTCGTCCGGTCAGCCCTGGTAGCCGTGGGCGCTGAGCTGCACGACCGTGCCGTCCGGATCGTTGAAGTAGAGCTGATCCCCTCCGCTGGTGCGGTTCCTGGGGTTCGTGTCCACGCGCGCCTGGATACCGGCACGTCCGAGTGACTCCGCGATGCGGTTGGGGTCGTAGTCGTCGACGCCGATGCAGAAGTGGTTGGCGCGGCCCACTTCCGGGAGCGCGTAGCAGCCCAGGAAGCCGTCGGACAGACCCAGGTTGATACCGCCGTTGCCGGGTCGGCTCACTACCTCGAGGCCGAGGAGGTCCTGGTAGAACCGGGCGGAGCGCCCGACGTCGGAGACGCCGATCGACACGTGGTTGATCGAGCGGCCCTGGGCGACCTGGGGCACCTGTGCGGTCTGAGCGCTGGCGCCTTTGGCTCCGCCTGCGGCCACGAGCGCGATCACGGCCGCGACGAGCTGACGCCGGTTCATCCGGCGCTCTTCGTATTGGCGAACCAACATCTCGACTTCGTGAGTCATGTGAGGCTCCGGTTCAGGCTTTGGGTTTGAAGTCTGGCGCGTTCTCCGCGTAGCTCCACATGAAGGGCGGGTTTCCGCCCAAGGCACGTGCGAACACGTAGAGCTGTCCGCGGTGGTGCACCAGCTCGTCGTCGAGGATCTGCATGCAGGCCGACCCGGGGAGGCTCATTCCCCAGGCCTTCACCACACCGGCGAGCTGCGCATCGCCGATGCCGGCGACCGCCATGTCCGCTTCCTTCCAGCAACGTCGGGCGAAGGCGATCGCCTCGGCACTCGACGTCAAGGAGTGCGAGGTGTTCGCCTCCGCCGCCGTGTTCGACTTGATCTCGCCTCTCGCCACCCCTTGAGCGATGTCCCGCACGATCCCGCCGGAGACGTGGGTGACGAGCTCGGCCGCCGAGCGCATCCCTTTCACCGCGTGTGTCTGGTACTTGTCGCTGGGAATGGACTCGAGCACTCGGAGGTACACGCCGTACTTCTGGCGGACCTGGTCCCACAGGCCGTTCAGAGACTTCTTGTCCAAGGTCGCTCCTCGTGGTTGCGATCGCTGGCCCGACCGCGGTTGGGCGCCGGAATCTGCTCGGGCCGCAGGTGGACCGAAAGGCCGCGGCGTGTTGTAGGATTGGAGCCCTTCCACTCGCTCTCGGACGTGACCTCGATGAGACGCCGTGCCGTCATCTGGTGCCTGCTCGCTGCACCGCTCTTCCCGCTCGCGGCTGCCTCTGCACAGCAACACGACGCGCCCGTCCGCTACGAAGACGACTTCCTCAGCGCCGAGTTCCACCGGAGCCGTCGCGAGCTGGTGAAGCGCTTCCTCCCCCAGAACGCCGTGGCCGTAGCGTTCAGCGCGGCCACACGGAATCGCTCGAACGACGTGAGCTACGAGTACCGGCAGTCGAGCAACTTCCTCTACCTGACGGGCAGCGAGGAGCCGGGGTCCGTGCTGCTGCTCGCACCTGGAGGGGTCCAGGTCGGCGGCCGGACGGTGACCGAGCTGCTCTTCGTGCCGCCGCGGGACGCCTCGGAGGAGGTATGGACCGGACGGCGGTTCGGGACGGAGCGGGCGATGTCCCAGCTCGGCATCGAGATGGCAGTGGAGACAACGCGTTTCGACGAAATCGTCGTGCCGCTCCTCAGTGACCGCGCCAAACAGATTCATCACGTCGAGATCCCCGACGCGCCCG
The DNA here is from genome assembly GCA_016873995.1 of Gemmatimonadota bacterium. Taxonomy (GTDB): domain Bacteria; phylum Gemmatimonadota; class Gemmatimonadetes; order Longimicrobiales; family Gaopeijiaceae; genus UBA2982. Next base: position 56,916 of record VGVR01000004.1, on the reverse strand, counting down.
AGACGGGTTCGGACTTGGAAGCACAGCTGGGCACGTTCTTCGCGCACGTGACGCCATTGGCGATGCCTCAGGGGAACCCTAGCGCGAGCCTGTTTGCCGTGACGTTGGCGTCGGGGGCGGACCTCTTCCAAAGGGTGAAAGCCGGTGCCCCGGTCCGTCCTGCTGCGTTCACGGACCCTACTCTGCGGCAGCTCGCGGAGGCATTCACCGCGGCGTCCACCTACGACGAGTGGGCGCGCCGACGCACGGAGCTGCTCGCTGGGCGCTCCGAGGGGACCATGATTGCGGCTCTGCTCGGAGACCTGCGCACGCAGAAGACCGACGCCGAGATGGTCCTACTCCAGCGCGCGATCGACATCACCGGTGAGGCGCATCGCGCGGTCATGACCCAGGTCCGGCCGGGATGGACCGAGTACGAGATCGAGGCGCTGATCGAGTACACGTTCAAGCGCAACGGCTCGGAGTATCCGGGCTTTCCCAGCATCGTCGGCAGCGGGGAGAACTCGACCATCCTCCACTACGAGACGAACCGGCGCACCACTCAGGCCGGTGACGTCGTGGTGATCGACATCGGCGCGGAGTACCACGGCTACACAGCGGACGTGACGCGCACGATCCCGTTGAGCGGGACGTACTCCCACGAGCAGCGCACGATCTATCAGCTCGTCTACGATGCCCAGGAGGCTGGCATCCGCGCCGCGCGCGGCGGAAGTCCGTTCCGCGCGCCCCATGAGGCCGCCGCTCGCGTGCTCGCGGAGGGGCTCGCTCGCCTGGGACTCATCTCCAGCGCAACCGACCAGGCCGGACTGCGGCGCTTCTTCATGCACGGTACCAGTCACTACCTGGGTCTCGACGTGCATGACGTAGGCAACGGAGGACCGCTCGTGCCCGGGACGGTCATCACCGTGGAGCCGGGGATCTACATCGCCGCCTCGGACGACGTCGATCCGAAATGGTGGAACATCGGTGTTCGCATCGAGGACGATGTGCTCATCACGGATGGAGATCCCGTGCTGCTCTCGCTGGGGGCTCCGCGCCAGATCGACGAGATCGAGGCTCTGATGCGCTCAAGGCCGGCGGCGTAGCGACCCGCTGCACGGGCGGAAGCGTGAGGGCACGGCGACGCCATGGCGAGCGCGCCGCGGCCCGGACGGCTTGCCGTCTCAGCGTCCTGAGCGAACCTCGGCGCGGTCGATGACCGCTCCTTCGAGCACCGCGTCCACCACGTCCATACCTTCGGATACGAAGCCGATCACGGTGTAGTCGGGGTCGAGGCGGACGTTGTCCACGAGGTTGATGAAGATCTGTCCGTCCCCGGTGTCGCGCCCGCGCGTGGACACTCCGACCGTGCCGCGCCAATGGGAGGCCCCGACCTCGTCGCGCGTGTAGGGTCCGTCGCCCGCATACTCGTTCGCGCCCGGGCTCCCGCCCTGGATCACGAAGTTGGGCGCCCACCGATGGAAAGTGAGTCCGTCGAAGAATCCCGAGCGCGCGAGGCTGACGAAGCGCCATACGTTCCGCGGAGCGAGGTCCGGGAGCACGTCGATGACGATCGTGCCACCCCCGCGCATGTGGAGCGCCACACTCACCCGCTCGAGCTCGGCCAGCTCGGCGGGGGTCGGCAGCGCGGCGCGGGGCAGGGGCCGCGGAGTGGCAGTGGCCGTCTCTCCGGTCCACGTCCGCAGGATGTCGGCGACATCGGCTGCTACGACCGCGTCGTAGTCGGCGAGGTAGGGTCGCAGGCGTTCGGCAAGGAGCGCGTCGCCCAGCTCGCGAATGCGCTCGAGGAGCGCGCGGCGGGGGTCGCGCCACGTCTCCCTGTCTGCCGCCGACACGCGCTCGAACTTGGCCAGCAGCGCTGACGCGACCACCGCGCGCCCCGGAGACTGCTCCAGCAGCCGCACCACCGTCATGAGGAGCTGCGGATCGTCCTGGCCGAGCTGATCGAGGAGCAGATCGTCGATGCGGTGCCCCCGCATCGCAAACAGCCCCTCGAGCGCCGCAACGCGGACGTTCGGACTCGGGTCGCGGGCGAGCTCCTCGAGCGTCGCCTCCTGCTCGGCGATGCCCGCCACGGTGGCTGCATATGCGCGAACGAACGGGCTCGCGTGGTCGACGTAGCGCGGCAGCAGCTCGGTTGCCCGAGGTGCATTGATGCGCGCCAGGGACGCGAGCGCGTGGGCCGCCGGTTGCCACAGGCCCGACTCTTCGGCCGGGAGGGCGGACGCCGCGGAGCGCAGGAGGTCAGTTTGAGCGCTCAGGCCGGGGCACTGCCGGGCCAGTGCATCGAGGGCGACGATGCGGGCGGAGGCAGGTGTGTCCGAGGTCGCGGCGCCGAGGAGCCACGAGCACGTCGCCGCAGTCCGCGGGCCCGCCGCTACCAAGCGGAGCGCATCGATCGTTACGCTCGGTGACGCATCGTCGAGGGCCCGGCGCAGGACAGGCGGGCGCTCGGAAGGCGCCACCGCGCCGAGGAAGCGGAGCGGCGCGCGCCGCACGTCCGGATGGGGGTCGGCCTGCGCGCGCTCGATGCCCTCCCGGCGGAGCCGTCGAGCCATGCCGAGGGTCGCGACCGCAAGCGCTCTCACGCGCGCCGCCACGACGTCGTCGGCGCCCGTGCCCGTGAAGGTCGCCAACGCCTCCAGGCGTTCCGCGGGGGCCCGGTCGAGCCCGTCATCCCCTGCGCCACGCATGAGCGCCTCGAGTCCGAGCGCGGCACCGACGAGGGCATCCGGGGGTGCGAGGGCGCCGTCCGCCGCGGCGAGGTCCGCCAGCGCTTCCGCGGCTCGCCTGCGGTCGGGAGCCCCCAAGGTCAGCCGCCCGATCGAGCGGGCGAGCGCGCCCCGCACGCTGCTGTCTCGCTCGACGTCCACGCGCGCCAACAGGCTCGTGAGCGCGGTCCCACCGTCTTCGCCGTTGACCACTTGCGCCAGGGCCTCCGCGGCAGCGGCGCGCACCCTCGCGTCGACGTCGTCGAGGTGCGCCGAGATCGCGTCCACCCATGCCGGGTTCTCGAGCCGACCGAGTGCGCGCACGGCCGTGTGGCGGAGCCGCGCGTCGTCGGCACCTGCCGCGGCGACCAGGGCGTCGAGCTCGGGTCCCCCGGTAGGGCGCGCATCCTCGGCCTCGAGCACCCGAGCGAGGCTCGACGCCTCCAAGTCCGGGCGCCCGCCGTAGGGCAGGCACGCGGTGGCCCCGACAGCGAGCGCGAGCACGAGTCGGGTGCGCAGCAGCACGCCCAATTGCGTCACCCGTCGGCCTCCGCTGGGCTCGGCTAGAACGCCTCGAGCTTGTGGAAGACCTCGGTTCCGTTCTTGAACCAGTGCTCGCGGAACGGATAGGGGGACACGTCCTGGCGCAGGAGCGCGTTCGTGAACGGATGCGGGAAGAGCTTCATGTCACCGCGCTCGTTCTCGTGCACCGTGTAGTCGCCACTGATGTGCAACATCGTCCGCAGGCGCTCATCGCCGTTCATCATGAAGCCCTGCAGCAGGTGCGTCGTCGTCTCCCACGACTCCGGCGTCACGCTCAGATCGAGGATGGGAGCTCCCGCCCCGAACACGCGGATGCGAACCCGGTCGGCCGTCTCGATGAACTGCGCGTCGATGCTCTGCTCGTGATACGGGAAATGGAAGCGCTCGGCCTTGATGCGCCGCGCTTCCGCCGAGCTGGTGGCGCACAGGAAGGGGTAGAGTCCGGCCTTGGCGTGCTCGCCCCAAGCCGCCACCGATGGTGGCACGATGACGGCGAACATCACCTCGGTGTACGGACCCACGACGCTGTCGTCGAACAGGAACGCGCTCACCGACAGCACGCTGCGCTCGTGACGCACCTCGATAGGCTCTAGATGCGACGGCAACACGGCCCGCGCATCCGCGGTGGCCATCTCGAAGAAGGCGCTGACCCCGGTCTGGAAGCGGTAGCTCCCTACGACTGGCATATCCCGTACTTCCGGAGCACGCGGGCGATGGTCTCCGCGCCCTCCTCGAGGTCCTGGTCCGTGTGCGCAGCCGAGATCGACATGCGGAATCGCGACTTGTGCTTGCCAACCGCCGGATACCGCACCGGGTTGATGAAAACTCCATCGCGGAAGATCTCCTCGCCGATCATGAAGATGCGCGCGTCGTCGCGGATCATGATCGGGATCACCTGTGAGGTCGACTCGCCGAAGGGAACGCCGCGCTCAGCGAGCAGCTGCTGCATGCGCGCGACGTTCCGCCACAACTTGTCGCGGAGGTGCGGCTCGCTCTGCACGAGCTCGAGCGACTTGCGGAGCCCGGCGACCACGACGGGAGAGAGCGCGCAGGAGAAGAAGCGCGAGCGCGAGAAGCCGCGCAGGTAGTTGATCAGCTTCCGGGAACCAGTGACGTACCCGCCCTGGCCGCCCAGGCTTTTGGAGAACGTGCCGAGGTGGATGTCGATCTCTTCGTCGACCCCCTGCGCCTCGGCCACGCCCTTCCCGCTGGGCCCGAACACGAAGGCCGAGTGCGCCTCGTCGATCATCAGGCGCGCGCCGTGCTTCTTGCAGACCTCGATGAGCTCGGCCAGCGGTGGCACGTCGCCATCCATCGAATAGACGCCTTCGACGATGACGAGCTTCTTACCGGCGAAGCCGGCGAGCTTGCGATCGAGGTCGTCCGCCCGGTTGTGGCGGAAGAAACGCGACTTCGCCTTCGAGAGGATCATCCCGTCGACGATGCTCGCATGCGCGAACTGGTCGGCGACGATCAGGTCGCCGGAGCGCATGAGGCCGGCGATGGTGCCGACGTTGGCGCTGTATCCCGTGGGGAAGACGAGCGATGCCTCTTTGCCCTTGAAGGCCGCCACTTCCTCGGTGAAGGCGCGGTGCAGCTCGGTGGTGCCGCTCAGAATCGGCGAGCCCGACGAGCCGCCGCCGTAGATATCCGCAGCTTCCTTGATCGCGGCCTTGACCTCCGGGCGATACGAGAGGCCGAGGTAGTTGTAGGAGGCGAAGTTGACCAGGTTACGCCGGATCTCGCCCGTCTTCGTGTCCTTGACGTCGACACGGGTTCCCGGAGCGCTGTGGAGAGGCAGCTCGTAGAGGTAGTAGCCTGCTGGCTGGACTTGGCTCCACCAGTCGTCGAACGGCGCGAGCAGCGCGAAGGCATCGTCGCCGGCCCCGAAATAGAAATTCGTATAGTCGTATTCCATCGCAGCCGGCACGGTTGGGCGGGACGCATCCAGCTCGTCCACCTCCAACCGCCGGACCGGGGCCGAAGCCTCCGTCGTCGCACGCGGGATGGAACTGTATTTGTTCATGTCGGACATCAAGATACCCGTCTCCTAGGCTTCTTTGACCGAAACGCCAATCTCCCGAAAAAGGGTCGGACCAGCAAGGAGATCGTGACGCAACCTCCCGCCGGCCGCCCCTACGGCCACCGGCTTGGTCGCTGCACCCCCACCTACTACGTTGCTCCGAACCATCCCGCCCGTTGCCGGAGCCACGCATGAGCGATCCTACGCAGTCCTTCGAACACCACGCGAAATTCGTTCCAGCGTACCACTATTGGATGACGGCGCTGCTCGTCCTCCCGACCCTCTGGTTCGGCTTTCGAGCTGCGTCGGACTTCAGCGTCGACCGACTCGTGTTCGCGCTGTTCGCCGTGGGCGTGGTACTCGCAGGCTTCCTCCTTCGCTTCTTCCCCCTAGGGGTCCAGGATCGGTTGATCCGCCTGGAAGAGCGTCTGCGCATGGAGCGCATCCTCCCTCCCGACCTGCGCGCTCGCATCCCGGAGCTCACCACCAGCCAGCTCGTGGGGTTGCGGTTCGCCTCCGACGAGGAGCTGGCCGAGCTGGTACGCCGCGTGCTCGACCAAGGGATGACGGACCGGAAGCAGATCAAACGCGCCGTTCGCAGCTGGCGCGCGGATCACCAGCGGATCTAGTCTGGGGGCGTGCGGGTGGGGATGCTCCGGCAGGCACCACCCGTCCGTTTACGGCGAGCGCTCCGCGCTCACGACCTGGCCCGTGACGTCGCCTTCCACCAGGGCGACGTAGCGCTCCGCGAGGTCCCGCGCCCAGATCCCTGGCGTCGGCGGGAGCCCGGCCCGCACGCGAGACTCCGCGACCCATCCCGGGCTGACGCCGTTGATGCGGTAGCGCCCCGCGAGATCGATCGCCGCCGCGCGCACGAAGGCCTCGACGCCGGCCCCCGTCAGCGAGACCGCCACGGAGCCGGGTGCAGGCTTCTGCGACAGGCCACCGCTCGTGAGCGTGAAGGAGCCGCCCTCTCGGACTCGCCCGATACCCCGTCTCACCAGGTTCACCTGGCCCATGAGCTTGCTCGCCAGGCTCGCGGCGAAAGCCTCGTCGGAGAGACCGTCGAGCTTGCCGAATTCGGCCTTGCCGGCGGCGCACACGACGCCGTCCAGCGGGAGCGCAGCGGCGTAGAGTCGCTCGATGGACGCCGGGTCCGCGATGTCCACCGTCAGCTCCCCTCGCGAAGCCCCAGCGCCGACGACTTCGTGGCCGCGCGCGACCAGTGCCGCTGCGACGGCGCTGCCGATCGTGCCGGTGGCACCCACGACGAGAATTCGCATCGCTGCAACCTCGACCGCTCGACGCTCGGGAGCAACCCGTGAGTGGCGGAGTTCGCTTTCCCGTTCTCCTGCATGGGTTCGCCGGGTCCTCCGCCTCGTGGGGGGCGCGCCTGGTCGACGACCTCACAGGGGCCGGACTCACCCCCGTGCTCGTGGATCTGCCTGGTCATGGAGCGGAAGCGGGTGAGGTCGACCCGAGCCGTTTCACCCTCGAAGCTGCGGTGGACAGCGTCGCGGGCGCGGGGCGCTGGCCCGAGGACGTGGTGGGCTACTCGATGGGCGGCAGGATCGCCCTCCACTTCGCCGTACGATACCCAGGGCGGGTTCGCCGCCTGGTGCTCGAGTCGGCGTCACCCGGTCTCGCATCCGAGGGCGAGCGCGCGGCCCGGCGGGCCGCCGACGAGGAGCTCGCGGGGCGCATCGTCGCCGAAGGTGTCGACTGGTTCGTCGACTATTGGGAGTCGCTCCCGCTCTTCGCCTCGCGCGCGCGGCTCGATCCGGCACTCTTGGCGAGCCACCGCACGTCGAGGCGACTGAACGACCCCCGCTCACTCGCGGCTGCGCTCACCGGGCTCAGCCCCGGGCGACTTCCGTCCCTCTGGGACGAGCTTCCGCGCGTCGACACGCCCACGCTGCTCCTGGTCGGCGAGCTCGACGTGAGATATGTGGACATCGCCGAGCGGATGTGCCGCGCCATGCCGGATGCTCGCTTGGTCGTGGTTCCCGGGGTCGGCCACACGGTTCACCTCGAGGCGCCGGCTGCGTGGCGCGATGCGGTGGTGCCCTTCCTGTCGTCGTGAGGGCGCAGGCATGGCGGTCCTGACGATTCTTCTGGCACTCAAGCCCGCTTTCGGTCAGGTTGTAGCCCATGATCAAGAAGCTGATCCTGCTTTGCATCGTCGCATTCGGCGTGGTCATGGCCGTTCCGAGCACCCGCGCGCAGTTCCAGGCGAGGGCGATCACGCCCATCATGGACTCGATCGGGGTGCGTTTGGTCCCTCGTCGTCTGGATGCCATGGCCGACCAGCTCGATGTGCGCCTCAGCCGCGCCGAGCGACTGCCGGCGGACACCTTCGGAGCTTGGGTCCGTCGGGACTACGCGGGTCCCGAGGTCGATCCGTTGGGTAACGCCTGGTACCTACAGGTCGGCCGGCGCGACTACACCGTCGGGTCGATGGGTCCGGACGGCCAGGCGGGCACCGGCGACGACATCACCGAGCGCCGGAGCCTCCAGCAAGCCCCCCGCTGACGAGCCGGCCGTAGTCAAGCGAGATATCCGCGGTCCCACGCGGCGACTCTCATTGGGCGGCGGCGGAGCGACGCGTGCCCGAGCTCCCTGAGATCACCGCCTACATCGAGGGCTTCGAGCGCCTGATCCTGGGACACCGGGTCGAGCGCGTTCGTCTGCGCTCGCCCTCCTTGCTGCGCACATGGGACCCACCGGTGTCGGCCGTCGAAGGCCTCCTGGTGATCGGGCTCGAGCGTCTCGGCAAGCGCGTGGTCTGGGCACTGGAGGACGACCTCTTCCTCGTCTTCCATCTGATGCTCACGGGGCGCTTCAAGTGGGCGAAGGCTGGCGCGGCCGTGCCGAAGAAGCGCGCGCATGGAGCGATCGACTTCGCGCACGGGTCGGTGCTGCTCACCGAGCAGTCGACGCAGAAGCGCGCCTCGCTCCACGTGGTGCGGGGACGAGCCGGACTCGCCGACCTCGACCCAGGCGGCATCGACGTGATGCGCGCGACGCTCGACGAGTTCGCCCGGGCGCTCACGCGAGAGAACCGCACGCTCAAGCGGGCCCTCACCGACCCGCGTGTGCTCTCTGGCATCGGCAACGCGCATTCGGACGAGATCCTGCTGTTCGCCGGCCTCTCGCCGCTGCAGCTGACGAGTCGCCTGTCGCGCGACGAGCTCGCACGCCTTCACGAAGTCACGCGTGCTTCACTCACCGAGTGGACCGAGCGACTCCGGTCCGAGTTCGGGGATCGATTCCCCGAGAAGATCACCGCCTTCCACCCGGCCATGGCCGCGCACGGGAAGTACGGCCAGCCCTGTCCCCGCTGCGGATCGCCCATTCAGCGCATCAAGTACGCCGGGCACGAGACGAACTACTGCGCCACCTGCCAGACCGGGGGGAAGGTGTTGGCGGACCGCGGCATGTCGCGTTTGCTCGGCGACGACTGGCCCCGCACGCTCGAGGAGCTCGAGGAGCTGCGCGCGAAGTAGGCTCGAGCCGGCGGCGTTGGACTCTGCGCCCATTTGCTCGGCCACGTCGACTCCGTCTACAACCCCTTGCCGGCACCCTCCGTCAGATATATCGTGCGATACACTGTAAAACATATTGGCGTGTCCGGATCGACATACCGGATGCCGCATGGGAGGTTGGGATATGAGGCAGTGCCGTGGACGTCGCGGTGGGCCATTCGACTGGTTCGACCAGTTCGCTGACTCGCTCTTCGATTGGGACTCGGGCTCGGGCCCGCGCCGGCGTGGGCATCGTCCGCGCCGGGGCCCCGGTCGGCGGTTCTTCGGGCAGGGTGAGGTCCGTCTCGCGTTGCTGTCCCTCCTGAAAGACTCGCCCGCCCATGGCTACGAGCTGATGAAGCGACTCGAGGAGCGTTCGGGTGGCATGTATCGGGCGAGCGCGGGCACCGTCTATCCGGTACTCCAGCAGCTCGAGGACGAAGGTCTCGTGCGCAGCGAGGAAGTCGAAGGGAAGAAGACCTACCACCTGACGGATGCCGGTAGGGAGGAGCTGGTTCACCACCACGACGACACCGAGCACATCTGGGAGCGGGCACACGGGTGGAAGGACTGGGGCGGTAGCATGGGGCCCGAGACCGCGGAGATCTGGGGGAGCTGGGGTCGCCTCTCCAAGGCCGCCTTCAAGGCTGCCGCGCGTTCGGGCTTCGAGAAGACGGAGCGCGTGCGCGAGATCCTCGATCGCGCGCGTAAGGAGCTGGAGGCGCTCTGATCGGGGAGCCCGTGGCGGTCGCATAGCCCGACGGCCCCCGCCGCCGGCGACCACCGATGGCAGGCGGGGGCGCGGACGAGCCCCTACGGCTCTACGTAGACTCCGGGCTCGCCGGTGTCGCCGCCACCGCCCATGAGGGCGCGCAGGGCGGCGGCGTTCTCGGGAGTCGGCATCTCCCAACCCTTCTCGTAGCCGAAGACCTCGCGGAGAGGGCGGCTGCCGAACTCGCCGTCGATGATCTCCATGTGGTCGGCGTTCAGGAGTGCCGGGTGATCGACGCCGCATGCATGGCTGAGGCGGATGAGCTCTTTGCGCAGCGAGATCACGTAGTTGGCGAGACGCGCAGCCTTGTGGGTGGGATCGAGGCCGCGCACCAGCCATTTGTTCTGCGTGGCGACGCCGGTCGGGCAGTGGCCCGTGTGGCATCGCTGCGCCTGGATGCAGCCGATCGCCATCATCGCCTCGCGGGCCACGTTCACCATGTCGGCGCCGAGGCAGAAGGCGAGCAGAGCAGTGTCCGGGAAGCCGAGCTTGCCGGCTCCGATCCAGACGACGTCCTGATGCACGCCGCGCTCGGCGAAGGTCTTGTACACGCGGCTGAAGCCGATCTTGAACGGCAGCGACACGTGATCGCTGAAGGCGAACGGGGCCGCACCGGTTCCGCCTTCGCCGCCATCGATGTTGATGAAGTCGACGCCGCGCTGCTCGGAGGCCATCCGGTCTGCGAGCTCTCGCCACATCCCCATCTGACCTACCGCGGATTTGATGCCCACCGGTAGGCCGCTCGCATCCGCCAGGTCCTCCACGAAGTCGAGCAGCTGGTCGACGTTGCGGAAGGCCCGGTGGCTCGCGGGGCTGATCACGCTCTGGCCCCGGGGCACGCCGCGGATGGCCGCGATCTCTGCGGTTACCTTCGCGCCCGGGAGCACGCCGCCGAGGCCCGGCTTGGCGCCTTGGCTGAGCTTGATCTCGATGGCTCGGATCGGATGTGCCTCGACCTTGCGCAAGAACTCGGCCCGGTCGAAGCCGCCGTCGGTGCTGCGGCAGCCGAAGTACCCCGTCCCGATCTGCCAGATGAGGTCGCCGCCCTTCAGGTGGTAGGGCGAGATGCCTCCTTCGCCAGTGTTCTGCAGGCACCCACAGATGGCGGCCCCTCGGTTGAGGGCCTCGACCGCGGCGTGTGACAGCGCCCCGTAGCTCATGGCGCTCACGTTCACGACCGAATCCGGCCGAAACGCTCGACGGCGTTCTCGGTGGGCGCCGAGCACCTTGGCGCAGGGCAGACGGTAGTTGGGGTCCTTCTCCTCGTCGTGGTGCGTGTCCATGCGACCGAGGGTGTGGTGCTTGATGATCAGGTAGTTCGACGACCTCTCGAGGTCGTTGTCCGTACCGAAGCCCACGTAGTTGTTCGCGCGTTTGGCGGACGCGTAGATCCACCCACGCTGGTCGCGCGAGAAGGGACGCTCCTCGTCGTTGGATGTGACGATGTACTGGCGGAGCTCCGGCCCCACGGACTCGAGGAGGTACCGGAAGTGCCCGATGATGGGGAAGTTGCGGAGGATCGCGTGCTTCTTCTGCACCAGGTCGTAGACGACGACGCTGCCGAGCAGGAATGCGAGGAATCCCCAGAGCCAGATCACCCGAGCGACCTCCGCGTCATCGGTCGAGACGAATCGTCGGCGGCCAACCTACCGCGCGGGCGCCCGCCCCGCACAGAGGCCCGGATTTCACCAGAGGGCTAGGCTGACTCCGAAGGCGACCAGACGTGGGTCGCGGATCAACGCATCCTGGAAGATCCAGCGCGACTCGATCTCGGGACGAATACGTCCGAGGTTACCAATGCGGACTCCTGCAACGATGCTGTACGTGCCCTCGTTTCGTCGAGGCACAGTGGGGTCGGGCGAGAACACGGAGTTGCGGAAGCCCGCACCGCCACCGAAGTAGAGGCCGCCGCGCCGGCCGCCCAACACATACACCGCCTCGAAGTTGAACTGGTACTCCTTGAAGCCGGGGCGGAAGGTGACGTCGACGTTCGGGAGCAGCTCCACGGCCCCGCTCGGGAGCACGGGGATGCGCACGAGCGCCCCGACCATAGGCTCCGATTGAGCGTTGTCGAATCCGACGCGGGCGCCGACCGCGACGGGCGCCCAACCTGCGGGTCCGCCCTGTCGGTCCGGTCCGGTGGGGTCTCGAAACTGGGCGCGCAGCAGCTGGGGCGTGAGCCCGAGCGCGAGGAGCAGGCCCACCGCGATGATGCGTGGAGGCAATTTGGTCACGGCAGGAAGCGTTGGAGGAGGGAATGAAAGTGGTGTGTAACCTGCTCGCGGCGGGGGCTGTACTGGCCGCGGTCGTAGAGCCGCGAGCGCACGCCCCGCTGCGTTGCCTCCACGATCTCCTCGTCCTCCATTTTGAGAACGGCCCGCAGCTCGGCGTTGTCTTCGACGACCAGCACGACCGGAGCGGACATGTCGCTCAGCGGGGCGTAACCTCCGCGAACACCGAGCGGGTGCCGTCCGCACGCCACGCAATGATGTCGTAGGGCGGTGAGTTCGGGATGTCCATGCCGGGTGAGCCGGCGGGCATTCCGGGTGCGGCTATGCCCACGATGCTCGGGCGCTCGGCGAGCAGTCGCTTGACCTGGTCCGCGGGAACGTGACCTTCGACGACGTACCCGTCGATGAGTGAGGTGTGGCAGCTCGACATCTCGGCGGGAACGCCGGCGTCGGCCTTGATGCCCATCAGCTCGACGTTGCCCGGCACGTCACGCGCATCGACGGTGAAGCCAGCCGCCTGCATGTGCTCCACCCACCCGTGACAGCAGCCGCAGGTCGCGGTCTTGTAGACGAGGACCGACGGGAGCTGCTGTTGCTCGGCAGTTGCGGCGACGAGGGATCCGCCGGCGTCGGCGGTCGCAGAGGCGTCGGGTGTTGCGTCGGCCGTCCCGCACGCGGCGAGCAGGGCGAGGGCCAGGAAGTCGAGCCGTCTCATGGGGCTTCCTTGTCCGTCGTGGTACCTTGCCCGGAAAGATAAACTGAAACGGCGTCGGACGCCGGGGCGTAGGGCGGTAGGCGACAGCAACCAAACGACCGGGAGAACTATGGACTCCGAAGGCCTCGCGACCTTGGTGGTGCCGACCGTGTCCATCCTCACCATCGGGGCCGTCATCATTCTGCGGCCTATCGCCAAGCGACTCACCGATCTCATCGAGCTGTACTCGCACGACCGTCAGGTCGGGATGCAGGCGGAGGTGCAGCAGCTGCGGGACGTGCTCGAGACGATGAACGCGAGGCTCCAGCTGCTCGAGGAGCGGCAAGACTTCACGGATCGTCTGCTCGCGCCCGAGGGCAAGACGAAGGAGAAGCGGCCGGAGCTACCGCGGTTGGGCTAGCCGGTCGGGCCGCCGAGAGGCTGCGAGCCGGGCGCCGCCTTCGAGGTGCCGGGCGCCGCCGACGAGTGGTGACGCCGTCAGCGGCCCTGCAAGATCGAATCCAGCGCCGCGGCCCGCTCGCGCGAGGCGTCTTGCGCATCGAGAGCGCGCCCGACTCCGCGCGATCCAGGGATCGGCATGGTGGCGATGATGCTGTCCTTCTGGCGCCGCGTGAGGGTGTCGCGGTCGTTGGCCGCGCTGGCGCCGTCCCCTGCGCTCTGTCCGCACGCCCACACGCCCAGCACCGCGAGGGCGACCACCGTGATTCGCTTCATGACGCGCGCCTCCTGAGGATGCGGGACTGTTGTGCCGGGCGGCGGCTGGGCGCAAGCGTCATGTGGCGCGGTGGGGGCTCCGCCGGGGCGTTCAGCTCGACGGCACCTCGCCGCGGAGAGCGGGGCCTACGGCCGCGCGAGAAGTAACGCCCAACTTGGCGAGTACCTTCTCTGTGTGACGGCGTGCAGTGTGGGGGCTGATGGTCAACACGAAGGCGATCCTCTCGTTCGCCGCCCCCGATGCGAGCAAACGGGCCACCTGCACTTCTCGGGCCGTGAGACCGAACCGAGCGGCCACCGCCGCAGCCGAAGTCACTGGGGGGAACATCAACTCGGCCCGTAGGAGGAACCCGTGCCGGCCTCCGGTGAGAGTGCCGGGTGCCTCCACGACCGAAAGGAGATAGCGGCCGAGGGCGGTGGCGCACTCGGAAGTGGCGGACAGAGCGCCCTCGAGAGATGGGAGCGTCGTGCGATGCCGACGACCCCAGCCACGCGCCTCGAACATTGCGGCTTGGGACGATGCGAGTTGGCCGAGCTCGGCCCATACTCGGGTCCCCTCGGGATCTGAATCGAGAAGAGCGGCGAGGGAGGAAGATCGAAACGTGAGTCGCCCGCGCGAGTCGGCCAGCGCGACGGGCTGGTCGAGGGAGTCTAGCAGCGCCTCGACTCCCCGCGACGAAGCCGACGCTGCCCGAACGGCTGCGACCCCCGCTCGTAGGCCTGGTAGAAGGAGGGTCAGGCGAGCGACGCCCTCCTCGCCGAAGAGGGGAGTGCCGAAGTCCGTTCGGTGCATCTCGATCGAGGCCTCCTTCCGACCCTCGCGATCCCACACCAGAATGCCGACTGCGTCGCGGAGGTGATTGGGAAGGTAGAAGGCGTTTACCGCAGAATCCGCGAAGCAGGTGTCCCAGTCCTCGCCCACGAGACCCCGTTGCGTCGCGACGGAGAGACCGTAGGCAAGGGCGCGGTCCGACCCGGCATCGAAGAGACCGTGGCGGATGAAGTCCGAGACCTGGTCCGCGGAGAGGTCGTCGCTACACACGGCCCCGCATTGGCTGTCGGGCTCGTCCGGTGAACGCACGTAGAAGATCGCCACGTCCGCGCGCACGATCTCCCTCATGGAGCTGTTCACAGCCGCTCGCCAGCCGTCGAGCGAGCTGAAGCCTAACGGATCGTGCAGGATCTCGGCTGCCCTGGTGAGGTTCCGCAGGTCGGACTCAGAAAGGTAGACGCCCGAGTTCTGCATAGGCTACCCGACCTATGGTGCGCGTGGCCAGCGCGCTCATTCTATCCGCAGGATCAGGACCCACGCCAGGCAAGGTGATCGCGACCGTCGGCGCAAATCGCCGGCCGCGATCCGTTTCACAGATTGCCGCCTGGCGCATAGGCGGCACGGCTGCCCCCCTGCCCGGAGGTTGCTATGCGCCGGCTTCGCGTCGCTCTTCTCGCCGCCTCGTTCGCTGTCCTCAGCTGCCAGGTTGACGAGCCTGGCCCGGTCGGTCCCGGAGGGGTCGGGGCACCCGAGTTCGCTATCTCCGACGCGGTGCATGGCGGGGGAAACGAGCACTTCTACTTCTTGCCGCCGCTCGTCCCGGCGACCGCCTTCGGGGGAGTCTCGAACCCGAGTCTCCGTCCTACCGTGGTCGTGTGCGAGTGGAACGTGAGCGCATGCGGCGCCGTCGTCGCCTCGTTCGATATGGAGAGAGGCACCGGATCCGAGGTCGTCCGCTATGACGCGTCAGGCCAGCACTACGTCGTGAACTGGCACACCGATCGCTGTGTCACTGGACCGTGCTCGCTCGAGCCATCGAAGACGTATCGCCTCCGTGTCAGCGTGGCGTCGGTCCAGCTCGGGTACGCGGACATCGACGTAGTGAGCTCCGGTCGCGAGCTGCGAAACGTCCAGACCCACGAGTACATCGGCCTGGTGAATGGACGCACGCTGCCCGTGAAGTTCCGTATCGAGGAAGGTGCCGTGCTCGTGATTCCGGAGTCGGGCGGCGGCGCACCGGTCCTGCCCGCGGAAGGCGGCACGGTCGCGACCGCCGACGGCAGCGTAGTGGTGGAGATTCCACCGGGCGCTCTGCCGGTGTCAGGGGAGCCGACGGTGATCACGGTCGAGCCGGTCGAGGTGTCGAGCCTGCCCGAGGACCCGAACATCGTGCCCGGGCTCACCTTCGACTTCGGCCCTGACGGAACCGTGTTCGAGACGCCGATCGAGGTGCGCCTCGCGTACGACCCGGCGGCGCTGCCCGTTGGGATGGTCGAGGAGCACCTGCGGCTGTTCACCGAGCAGGACGGAGCGTGGCGGTTGCTTCCAGCCAGCCACGTCGACCTGGATGCGAAGGTGATCGTGGGTGAGGTGACTCACTTCACCGAGATCGCCGGGGGTACTGCGCCGCCGGTGGTCGGCATCTGCATCGGATTTGGCATCGGTGAGGGGTATTCGGGGACGATTCAACAGTGCCAAACCGACCCACCACAGAGGAGTCTCGTCGGCGAGGTTGGTGGTCAGACGGACTTCGTGGCGTGGGCATACGGTGGTGCGCCCCTCGCAATAGGCGAGGACATCCTTTTTGACAGGACAGTCGACGTCGTCTCGAGCAACCCCGGCATCGTCCGCATCGACTACGCCCTAAGCCCGGGCCCCCAGTTCGGGGAGCCTTGGGCCTTGGAGGTGGGGGTCACGTTCGTGGGCCTCGGCCAGGCATCCATAGTCTTCACCAGCGAGTCGGTGACGGAGACGATCGAGATCGAGGTCGTCCCCGTAGGGGGTGTGGGCATCTGTATCGGAGAGGACGGCTCTTCCGGGTATTCCGGACTTATCCAACAGTGCCTACCTGGGTGGCCTCCGATCAGCCCCCTCCGCCGCGAACCGGGTGGTCAGACGGACTTCGTGGCGTGGGCATACGGTGCTGCGCCCGAGAACATCCTTCCCGACCGGATCGTGACCGCCGTCTCCACTGACCCCGGCGTCGTCCGCATCGATTATGCCCTACGCCCGGGCCCCGAGTTCGGGGAGCCGTGGGCCTTGGAGGTTGGGGTCACGTTCGTGGGCTTGGGCCACGCATCCATAGTCTTTGTCAGCGGGTTGGTGACGGAGACGATCGAGATCGAGGTCGGCTATCCGCCGGTCCCGCCGGCCCCGACGGTCAGTTGGAACATCGTGCCCTCCCCGGCTGTCGCGTTGCCCAACCCGAACGGGGCCTCGCTTGATCCCTCGCTCTACCCCAAGTGCGCGAACGCGTCCAACGCGCCACAACTGCAGGTCGGAGACACGCTCACCCTGATGGTCGAGGGATGCGATGCCTTCGGCAACTTCACCGGCGAAGCCCATTGGATCCGGTCCTTCTCCTGGCAAGGTGGGTGGTCACTGCAGACCGAATGCGGAGGCTCACCCTGCGACGAGGGGGTCGTAACCCTGTTGGAGCTTCCATGGTACGGGGCGCCGTTCGTGCCTCTGGTGGCCACCGCGCCAGGGCACACGCGGCTCGCGTTAACCTGCGACGGCTTGGTCTGCACCTCGCCGTCGCCGGTCGACATCTACGTGATCGCGGCGCCGTAGCGGCCGCGCGCAGGCACCGACGACTCACGCGACGGGCGGGGGGCCCCTTGTTCCCCGCCCGTTTAGTTTCCCACCATGGAGGTCCAAGTCTTCGGCGTCCAGAACGACGCAGATACCCGCAAGGCGCTCCGCTTCTTCAAGGAGCGCCGGATCAGAGTCCACTTCGTGGACTTCAAGCAGCGCTGCCCGTCGGCCGGGGAGCTGAAGCGCTTCTTCGACCGCTTCGGCGAGCAGAAGCTGATCGACCGGTCGGCGAAGCGCTTCGCCGCGCTCGGGCTGCAGAGCTCGTATTACGGCAACGAGAGCTGGATCGAGATCGCGTCGGAGGAGCCGCTCGTCCTGAAGATGCCGCTCGTCAGGGCGGGGAACCGCCTGACGGTCGGGCTCGACGAGTCCGCGTGGAAGGAGTGGGCCGCGGGCTGAGCGGCCACGCCTGTGCCCCTATTGCAGCGACGCGATCAGCGAGGCACAGCTGCCGGGTGCACCACCGCTCCCGAGCGTGAGCGACAGGAAGCGCGCGAAGAAGCCCTGCAGCGCCTGTCCGCCTGAGCCCAATACGCCGCTCTCGGCCAGGTCGAAGAGCTCCCGCTCGCCGTCCACGCGCACGAGCTGGTCGCGAGCCCGCTCGCGCCACTCGTCGTACGTCTCGTCCGGCCCGAACACCATTTTGTGGAGGTTGATGCAGGGGGCGAGCATGTTGAACGTGGCGAAGTACTCACACCGCAGTCCGCGCAGGGCTTCCTCGGTCTCGACGAGGTCCGGCACGCCGCGCAGCAGCGCATGGACGTCTTCGGGGACAAGTCCGGCCCGCGAGCGGTGGGCCGCGTCGGTCGCTGCGCTGCGGGCGAATGCCAGCGCGTCCGCTTCTGCCCCTCGGCCGACCCGCCGGTAGTACCCCTCGAGCGCATCGCCACCCATGTTGGCGAGTACGACGCCCATGAGGTTGTCGAGCAGCGTGGGCCCCTGATCGACGAGTAGGAACCCCGTCGAGATGAGCTCCACCAGCGTACGCTCCGCATCCGCGGGGCGACCCGTCGACACTTCCACGGACGCCTTGGCGACGCGCGCGAGCCCGGCGGTCCGGAACTCGGGGAAGCGGGGCCAGGGAAGGGCCTGGAAGGTGAGGGAATCCGGGAACGGAACCGTCTATCGGCCGCTGACCACATCCACCATTTGGGCGTGGGCGAGGCGCTCGAACTCCTGCTGCGCAGGGTGCAAGGCGGCCTGCCGGAGCGCGGCCTGCTCCTCCGGTGCGAACTCGGAGAGCGGGGTCGTCAGCAAGTCGCGCGCGACCGTCTCGGAGAACGGGTCCGGGAAGAAGTCCGGGTCCGGGAACCAGCCCTCGGCGTATCGCTCCGTCGGTCCGCGCTCCCACGCCTCCGGCGTGGCATCGTCGCCGACGAACGCGATGTGACGATGGTCAAGGTGCCATAGCCGAGGTCGGCGGCCTTGGCCGCGGTGCGCATGAGTCCGAAGCAGAGCCCGAAGCCCACCACGATGATCACCGCGCCGAGGACCGCGATACCGAGCCCCAGCTCCCAGTTCTCTTCGAACGGTCCGAGGCTGTAGAACGGCTGCTCGACCGCCAGTGCCCACAGGAGGGGCAGCACGAGCACGAGGCTCCCCACCCATGTGATCAGGATGGCGCGCCAGAGGCTTCCCTGTAGGCGCTCGAGTCCCGGAGGGGGCCAGGAGAGCGTCGTCGGAGACGTCAGCGGTGCGGGCCGTGGGGCATCTCGGTCGCTCATCACGTGTTCCCTGGATACGGGCTGGACGATGGCGGTGGCCAAGATAGCGAAATGCCCCCCCGAATGCCCCGTTCTTCTTGGGATCCGTCACACCAGGAACGGGCTGCTCGTCCTTCAGGCGGATGGCACCGGGGTACCAGGAGTCGAGATGAGAATCGTGTCGCTACTCGTCGGCTGCGCCCTGCTCGCGGGGTGCTCGGATCTGGGCTTTGACGTCCGCTCGCTGACCGACCTCGAGAGGGCGCGATCGAGGTGGGAGCGTACTCGCCCGAATGCCTACGTCTACGCGATCGAGCGCCTCTGTTTCTGCCCGGTCGAGTACATCGGGCCGGTGCGCGTGCGGGTCCAGGGTGACACGGTGCTCGAGCGTGTGTACGTGGACTCCGGGAGCCCGGTCCCATCGGGAGTCGCCGACTTCTTTCCGACCGTGGACGGGCTCTTCGCCATCCTGGCGGACGCGTACAGTGACGACGCCGACGACGTGCGGGTCACGTACGACCCCGTGACAGGCGTCCCGGTGGACTTCTTCATCGACTATATGGAGATGGCGGCCGACGAAGAGCTGGGGATGCGGGTTACGGAAGACGTGGTCGCGACGGGGCCGTGATCCCGAGATAGGCCCGGGCTTTCCTGTTCTTCAGGATCGCCCGGAGGCGCCTATATTGGCGGGCCCGAATCTGCCGGCCCGGCGCCACGCCCGGCCCGAGGAGCCCTCCTGAGCCTACACCCCCAGAAGGCCCGTCTTGCGACGGTGACGATCCCCGCCCCCGACCTCCGCCCGGCGGCCTTCCTGCGCCACGCCGAGGGAGAGGAGCGGGGGTTCTGGGCCCGTGGAGACCGCTGGGTCGCCCACCGCGGTGTCGTAGCGGAGCTGCGCGGCGCTGGCGCCACCGCGGATCGATTCGAGGAGGTTGCCGCCGCCGCCCGGGCGCTCGCGAGCGATCCCTTCGTTCCGGAGGGGACCACGCGCGCGCAACGGGTGCGCTTCTACGGGGGCTTCTCGTTCCGTCCCGACCACGTGGCCGAGGGCGTGTGGGCTGACTTCCCAGCCTGGCTCTTCCACGTGCCGGTCTTCGAGCTGGAGGGCGAAGGCTCGGGGGATGCGTGGCTGCGCGTGCGCGCGCTCGTCGATCCGGGTTCGGGCCCCGACGTGTTCGCGAGGCTCCGCCGCCGGGCCGAAGCGCTCAGGGCGGAGCTCACGGCGCTCGGCGACGGATCCGTACGGCAGCGCTCTCCCGTCCGTGGCCGAGGCGCAGCCACCGATCGGGCGCGCTGGGAGGAGACGGTCCAGGAGTCGCTGGGGGCGATTCGGCTGGGGTTGATCTCCAAGGCGGTGTTGGCCCGCACGCTCGACGTCGAGCTCGACGAGCAGCTCGATCCGGTCGACGTGGTCGCTCACCTCTGGAGCGTCAACCGCGCCAGCTACGTGTTCCTGTTCGAGCCCACCCCCGGGTCGACGCTGGTGGGTGCTGCACCCGAGACGGTGGCAACGCTCCGGGACGGCGTCTTCCATGCGACCGCAGTGGCGGGCTCGATCCGCCGGGGGAACACGCCCAAGGAACAGGCCGAGCTGGCTGCGCGGCTGCTCGCCAGCGACAAGGACCGGGCGGAGCAGCGCATCGCGCTCGACGACATGGTGGCGCGTCTCGGCACGGTCGCGCATCAGATCCGCACGGACCCGCAGCCGCACGTGCTCACGCTGGACCGCATCCAGCACCTGGAGACCGAGATCCGCGCCAGCGTACCCGCGGAGATCGGCGTGCTCGACCTGCTGCGGCTGCTGCACCCGACGCCGGCCGTCTGCGGGCTGCCGCGCGACTCGGCGATGGCGTTCTTGGCTGAAGAGGAGCCGTTCGAGCGAGGCTGGTACGCGGGTCCGGTCGGGCTCTTCGACGCGGAAGGGAACGGGATCTTCGTGCCCGCGCTCCGCATGGGTGTATCCACGGGATCCGGCTGGCGGCTGTTCGCTGGGGCGGGGATCGTCGAGGGCTCCGTGCCGTCGTCGGAATGGGAGGAGACCGCGATCAAGTTCGAGCCCATGCTCGAAGCGTTGGCGGCCTCCGGCGCGGAGATGGCGCCGGTGATTTCTACCGGTAGCCGGCGTATCACCCCGGGCACGGGCGCATGAGCGAGCGGGCGGCCAACACGGCGTGGGCCCGGGCGCTCGTCGACGAGCTCGCGCGTGCCGGCGTGCGGGAGGTCGTGCTCGCGCCCGGCTCCCGCTCGACGCCCCTGGTCATGGCCTTCGCGGCCGACGGCCGCTTCCGCCCCAGGGTCCACCTCGACGAGCGGTCTGCTGCGTTCTTCGCGCTCGGCGTCGGCAAGGCGACCGGCGTGCCTGCGGTGGTCCTCACGACCTCGGGGACGGCGGCCGCGAACGTCTACCCGGCCGTCGTGGAAGCTTCGGCGGCGGAGGTCCCGCTCCTGGTGCTCACCGCGGATAGACCGCCGCGTCACCGCGGCGCCGATGCCAACCAGACCATCGATCAGGTGCGGATGTTCGGCGGCTACGTCCGCGAGTTCTTCGAGGTGCCAGAGCCCGCGCTCGAGGGGCCGGCGCTCCGTCACCTGCGTTCGCTGATCGGGCGCGCGGTGGCGTCGGCGGTCGGCGCGCCCGCAGGACCGGTGCACCTGAACGTGCCCTTCGACAAGCCGCTCGAGCCCGTCGAGGTGGCGGATTCGTTCGTGGGTGCCCACCCCCTGGCCGTGAAGGGGCGGCCCAGTGGCGAGCCCTTCGTGAGCGTGAGCGCGGCGCACGCCCAGCCATCGGCGCCGGAGCTCGAGGCGCTCCGGGAGGAGCTCCGGGGCAGCGAGGGGGTCATCGTCGCCGGCCCCAGTCCGGAGTCCGCCCGGAGCGGACCAGCCGTGAAGGAGCTCGCCGCCGCCACGGGCTTTCCCGTCCTGGCGGACCCGCTCTCCGGCGCGCGCTTCGGCCCAGGCGCGGGCGCGTACTGCGTGGCCGCCTACGACCTGTTCTTGAGAGACACCGCTGTCGCCGAGCGCCTCCGGCCGAGCGTCGTTCTGCGCGTGGGGTCGTCGCCCACGTCGGCAGCGCTGCTCGAGTGGCTCCTCCTCCACAACGGCGTGCCCCAGATCGTGATCGACGGCGGGGGACGGTGGAAGGACCATTTGGCGACTGCCACCCGCTATGTGCGGGCCGATGCAGCGGATACCATGCGCGCACTCGCGGCGCGCGCGACGCGCACCGGATCGCCCCAGTGGGAAGACGTGTGGCGGCGCGTCGAGTCGGCCGCACTCGAGGCCCTGGGGTCCCTGCGCGGGACGCTCATGGAAGGCGAAGTCTGGGGACCTGTGCTGGCGTCGCTGTCGTCGGGGAGCACGCTCTTCGTGTCGAACTCGATGCCCATCCGGGATCTCGACGCGCTCGGGCTGCCGCGCGAAGAAGGACTCGACGTGCTCGGGAACCGTGGCGCGAGTGGGATCGACGGCGTCGTGTCGACGGCGTTCGGGGTCGCATCTCAGCGTAAAGGGCCGACTGTGTGCGTGCTGGGCGACTTGGCTCTCTTCCACGACCAGAACGGACTGCTCTGGAGCCGCGAGGAGGACGCCGCCGTCGTGTTCGTGCTGGTCGACAACGACGGCGGCGGCATCTTCCACGGGCTCCCGATTGCAGAGCACGAGCCGCACTTCAGCCGTTACTTCGCGACGCCGCACGGGCTGGACTTCGTTCACGCCGCGGCTTTGCACGGCATCTCGATGGAGAGCGTGGAGGTGGAAGACCTCGCCGATCCGCTCGAGCAGGCGATCCAGGCACGTGGCACGAAGATCCTACGAGTGCGCAGCGACCGAGCTGCGAGCCACCGACGGCGCCGCGAATTGATAGCGGCCGTCCAGAAGAGCGTCCGCGAGGCGCTGGCGAAGGAGAGCGAGGCCCTCCCCATGGAGACATCCCCGCGATGAGCAAGCCGGACTGGAAAGCGGTGAAGGAGTACCGCGACATCACCTACCACAAGTGCGACGGCGTGGCGCGCATCGCCTTCAACCGTCCGGAGGTGCGAAACGCGTTCCGTCCGGATACGCTGCTCGAGATGAGCGAGGCATTCCGGGACGCGGGCGAGGACACCCAGATCGGTGTGGTGCTGCTCACCGGCAACGGTCCGTCCAAGGACGGGAAGTGGGCTTTCTGCTCCGGGGGCGACCAGAAGGCACGCGGCGATGCCGGCTACGTCGGTAGCAGCGGCGTGCCGCGCCTCAACGTGCTCGAGCTGCAGCGCTACATGCGCTCGATGCCGAAGCCCGTCATTGCCTTGGTCGCTGGGTACGCGATCGGCGGAGGTCACGTGCTGCACGTGGTGTGTGACCTCACCCTCGCTGCCGAGAACGCGGTGTTCGGCCAGACCGGGCCGATCGTCGGCTCCTTCGATGGTGGCTTCGGCTCGTCGTACCTCGCGCGCTGCGTCGGCCAGAAGCGGGCGCGCGAGATCTGGTACCTCTGCCGTCAGTATTCGGCGGCCGAGGCCTACGAGATGGGACTGGTGAACAAGGTCGTGCCGCTCGAGCGACTCGAGGCGGAAGGCTGGGAGTGGGCCCAGGAGATCCTGTCGAAGAGTCCGCTCGCGATCCGTCTGCTGAAGAGCGCATTCAACGCGGATCTGGACGGTCAGGCTGGACTGCAGGAGCTCGCCGGGAACGCGACGCTCCTCTTCTACATGACGGAGCAGGGACAGGAGGGGAGGAACGCCTATGTCGAGAAGCGAAAGCCCGACTTCCGGAAGTACCCTTGGCTCCCGTGGTGAGGCGCTCGTCGTGACGCGCGCGCGGATTCCGGCGGCCGTAGGTGCCGCCGTCACTGCGCGCGGCGTGGTTGCGGCGGCCGGCGCGGCCCTCTTCCTCGGGGTCGCAGCCGGGTGCGGTGGCCCGAACGCCGCGCTGTGGTCGCCCACGCCCGCCATGCTCGCCGTCCCCGCGCCCGACTCGTTCGTGGTCGAGGTGGTGACCAGCGAGGGCGGGTTCGAAGTCGCCATGCACCGGGCCTGGTCCCCGCTCGGCGTGGACCGCATGTACCACCTGATCGCGAACGATTTCTACGCGGGCGCGAGGTTCTACCGCATCGCGAGCGGCTTCGTGGCGCAGTGGGGGTTCTCGGGCACCCCCGCGCTCGACTCGATCTGGGAGGCGCTCCCGATTGCGGACGAGCCCGTGGTGGAGAGCAACCTGCGCGGCGTGGTGAGCTACGCGCGCGCCGGGCCCGAGACGCGCTCGTACACGCTCTTCGTGAACCTCGTCGACAACCAGCGCCTCGACGTGGCGCCCGCGGGGGGCGTGGTGGGGTATCCGCCGATCGGGCGGATCGTGCGCGGGCTCGAGGTCGTCGACGGCTTCTACCCCGGCTACACGGACGATCCTCCGCAGCAGGACTCGATCGCGCAGCTCGGGAACGAGTACCTGCGGCGCCGCTACGCGCAGCTCGATTCGATCGTGGGCACCCGCATCGTCCGCGAGTGGCGCTAGGCTCGCTCCGGGTCTGGACGCTCGCGGCTCGGCCGAAGACGCTGACCGCCGGACTCGCGCCGGTGCTCGTGGGTACCGGACTGGCGGCGCATGACGGCGCGTTTGCCGCGCTGCCAGCACTCGCGGCGTTGCTCGGTGCGACGCTGATCCAGATCGGCACCAACCTCGCGAACGACTACTACGACTTCGTGCGCGGCGGTGACACCGCCGAGCGGGTCGGCCCCCTGCGCGTGACGCAGGCAGGGCTCATACCGCCGCACACGGTGCGCAACGCGATGCTGCTCGTCCTCGCGTTGGCGTTCGTGCCGGGCGCTTACCTGGTGGCGGTGGCGGGGTGGCCCATCATACTGATCGGCCTGGTCTCGCTGGCGTGCGCGGTGCTGTATACCGGCGGCCCGTTCCCGCTCGCGTACCACGGTTTGGGGGATGTCTTCGTATTCGTGTTCTTCGGACTGGTAGCCGTCGGTGGGACGTACTACGTGCAGGCCCTGGCATGGCCGTCGGACGCGCTGCTCGCGGGGGCGGGTCTGGGGGCGCTCAGCACGGCGCTGCTGGTGGTGAACAACTTGCGCGACATCCGCACGGACGCTTTGGCGGGGAAGCGCACGCTGGCCGTGCGCCTAGGCCGAGGAGGCACCCAGGCGGAGTACGCGCTCCTGCTCGCGCTCGCAGCGCTGGTGCCCGTGGTCGGCGTCGCGGCGCTCGAGTGGCCGGTGGCCGCCCTGGCGTCGCTCGTCGGCGTCGCCGCGAGCTGGGCTCCTTTGCGGGCGGTCTTCGCGCACACCGACCCGCGGGAGTTGCTCCCCGCGTTGGGCGCGACCGCCCGCGCGGTCGCCTTGTATGGCGCGCTGCTCGCGCTCGGCCTGGCCTGGGGATGAAGTGAGCGTCGTCGACTTCCTGCGCGCGACGCCTGCGACCGCGGACGCCATCGCGTTGGTGGGTGAGTCGGGTACGTGGACGTACGCCGAGCTCGACCATGCGGTCACCACGAGGGCCGACACCCTGCGCGTGGGCGGCGTTCGCCCCGAGCGCGTGGTGCCCGTCGTGCTCCACCCCGACGCCGCAGGCGTCGTGGAGCTGCTGGCGCTCTGGCGCCTGGGGGCGACGCCCGCGCCGCTCAACCCGCGGCTCACCGAGCCCGAGCGTGAGGAGGCGCGGGCGTCACTCGGCGGGGAGAGCGCCGGGGACGGCTCCGGAGCGCAGGCCATCCTGTGGACCTCGGGCACCGCCGGGCGGCGGCGGGGCGTTGCGATCTCCGCCGATGCGCTTCGTGAGAGTGCCCGCGCCGCCGCCGCCAGGCTGGAGCTCGGCGCGGACGACGTCTGGCTGGCGTCGCTCTCGCCGGCTCATGTGGGCGGGCTCGCGCTGGTCACGCGCTCGCTGCTTCTGGGTGGCACGCTGGTCGCGGTCGGCGCGACCGACGCAGAACGCACGTGGGCGCTCGTGCACGGGCGTGGGCTCCGGGCCGTCGCCCCGATTCGCGTGACGCACGCTTCGCTGGTGCCGACGCAGCTCCTGAGGCTGCTCGAGGCCTCGCACGGCCAGCCGCCCCCCGGCTCGTTCCGCTGCGCACTCGTGGGCGGCGCGGAAATCCCTAGCGCCCTGCTGGCTCGGGCGCTCGAGGGCGGGTGGCCGGTCGCGCTCACCTACGGCTTGACCGAGGCGACATCGCAGGTGGCCACCGCTTCACCGCAGCTGACGCGCCAGAAGCCCGGCACCGTCGGGAGTCCGCTCGACGGCGTGCATGTGCGCATCGACTCGGAGGGAGAGATCTTGGTGCGCGGGAGCACCCTCGCAAGCGGGTACGTCGGCCGTGACGTCAGTCCCTTGTGCGACGGGGAAGGGTGGCACCACACCGGGGACCTGGGCAGGTTCGACGACGACGGGGACTTGTGGGTCACCGGGCGACGGGCCGACCGCATCGTGAGCGGCGGCGTGACCATCGACGCGGTGGAGGTGGAGGAGGCCCTGCGGGCACACCCCCAGGTCGGCGACGCGTGTGTGGTCGGGGTGCCGGATCCCGAGTGGGGGGAGCGAGTGGCCGCATGGGTCGAGCCAGCGGAGGGGCAGCTCGACCTCGACGACGTCGACCGAGACGTCAGATCGCGGCTGAGCGCATCCAAAGTGCCGAGACTCTACCACGTCGGTGGAGCCTTGCCCCGCAACCCCAACGGAAAAGTGGACCGGCGGGCGGTGCGCGCCGCGCTGGCGCGGTCCCCGGAGGCCCCGTAGGCATCTGCGTGAGCCCTTGCGACGGTCTCGGGGTATCCGGCTCCATGCTCTCGAGAGCGATCCTCGGGTTTGCCCTGGCCGGGCTGTCCGTGACGCAAGTTCGCGCCCGGACGACCTACGCCGTCTTCGTGGGCATCAACGACTACATCGAGTTCACGGACGAGCCCGGTGGGGATCTGCTCGGGGCCGAGCACGATGCGCGCGCGATGAGGGAGGTGCTCCTGGACCGCTGGGGGCTCGAGCCTTCGAACGCGCTTACACTGCTCGGGCGCGAAGCCACCAAAAATGCGATCCACGAGGCGATCGTCGGCTGGCTGGCCCCGCGGGCGCAGCCCGGGGATCTGACGATCTTCTACTTCGCGGGTCACGGATCCCAGGTGTACGACCTGGACGGGGACGAGCCGGACGGGCTCGACGAGACGCTCGCTCCCGTGGACGTGCTGCCGCTGTCGAGCGTGAACGACATTCGCGACGACGAGTTCCGCGCCTGGCTGTCGGCGATCCGAACGGACGTGGTCGTCATTCTCGACAGCTGCCATTCGGGGACCGCGACGCGCGCGAGCGGCGTGCGGACGCGGACGCTCGACCGGGCGCCACCGCCCGAGGGAGGCAGAGCGCCCACGACGCTACCGCAGCGCTCCGATCGGCAGGCCATGGCGGACTCGACGGTGCGGGTGCTCGAGCTCGCGGGTGCGGCGCCGCACGAGGCAGCCCTCGAGGGACCGCTCGACGACGCACCCGGTGCGGCGAGCGAGGAGCACGGCGGCATGTTCACACGCTATCTCGTTGGCGCGCTCCGCCGCGCGGCGCCATCGGCGACCTACGAGGACGTGCTACGCGACGTCGCGGAGCGGCTCGAGTACGAGGAGCTGGGGCAAAGCCCGCAGATCACCGGAGAGGGAGCGAAGGCGCTCTTCGCGCCGCCGGGGCGCTGAGCCGGGAACGTCGTAGGATGCCGAGCCGGAGCCGGGACGGCGCCCCGGGCCACGGAGTCGGGAAACGTCACGCGGATGCCGAGCGGCGTGTGGCGCCGCACCGAGCCGTCTGCCACCGAGGCGCCGCCGCGGAGCGACGGCCGATCCACTCGGCACGGCCACACTCAGTCACGACTCCACCCGAATCCGATCGAGACCCCGAAGCGGAACGTGGTCAAGTTCGCTTCGCTCCGGTTCGGATAGAGCGTGAGGCTCCCGTCCGGGTTGTCGACAATGTCCCCTTCGGTGAGGAAATCCGCGATTCCGTTCCGGTGCCGCTCGACGCCGAAGTCCAGCGCGACGGGGCGAGACCCGCGGCTCACGCGAAGACGCATGCCGCCGCCGAGCTTCCACGCTATCACCAAGTCGGAATAGTTCGTGGTTTCTGCCCAGTCGGCGTACCCCCACTCATCACCGAGCGACGAAATCGTGGCGAAGTACGACAGCCCTGCGGTCGCGTACGCGTAGGGCTCGAGCGGCCCCGCAGGGAACGCCAGCTCAGGCCCCACGCCCGCGTAGAAGATGTCGTTCGTCGTGACGAGGTCAGCTTCGATGCGGCACCCGATGGGCACGGAGTAGCAGTATTGCATCTGCTCGTGGCCGTAGATCAGGAACCCGATGTCGCCTCGGAGGCGGACCCGCCCATCGGAGCTCATCGGCCACGCGCCATCGATTTGCGCGCCGAAGCCGCGGTCGAAGAAGAGGGCCATCTCGCCCACTGGTTCCGCAGCGACGAAGCTCAACCCCCATCCCCCCTGCGGCTCCCCTCGCTGCTGCGCCTCCGCACCCCCCGCCGCCCCCATCCCCCCGAATGCCAGGGCCGTCAGCACCACGCCGCTTCTCATCGTCCGCTCCGGTGAGGTGTCCGCCTGCGCACGCCCCTCGAGAAGCAAGAGGCATGCCGCCGCGGACTGGGGAACGGCGTGGCGCTAAGTCGTTACGCTGCCATCAGATGGATGGCCAGACCAGCGCCGACCCGAAGGCGGCGATGTCCCCCGGTAGGGACGCCGGGGCCCCACAGACGACTCAGCTCCGGGACACCCGCGCGTGGATGTCCTCGACGGCGCGCCACGCCGCCTCGACCGCCCCCTCCATCCAAGATGGGTCCCTGCTGACGCACGCCGAAGCGAGGTAGAGCCGGCGGTCCGGAGTGCTCAACCTCTCGAGTAGCTCGGGCGAGGGCGAGCGGCCATACCCGCCCACGCTGTATGGCACCTTCTCCCACCAGACGCTGTACGCGGACTCGAGCTCCTCGCGCATCTGCGGGTGCACCTTACTGGCCTGCGTGAGGACGTGCTCGACGCGCTCCGCGACCGTGCGCTGATCGAGTCCCGCCTGGGTGCTGCTCCCGTAGAACCCGAGCAGCACTCCTTTGTCGCCGAAGTACCCGTTGCACGGATAGGAGAACTCGCCCATCTGGAGCGACGGCGCCCACAGGTGCCAGCCGAAGATGCCGTCGTCCTCCTCCCAGAAGCGGCGGCGCATCTGCAGGCCCATCTTGGCAACGGAGGAGTGCCCGGTCTCGCTCACCGCCTGCCTCATCTCGGGTGAGAAGTCGACCTGGAGCGTCTTCAGCACCGACATGGGCAGGCACGCGACGCAGTAGTCGGCGACGAGCTCGTGCTGGTCACCGGTGCGCGTATCCCGGTACACGACGCGCACTTCGTCGTTCGCCTGACGGATGGAGCGCACTTCTGCTCCCAGCGTGAGCCGGTCGCCGAGCACGCGCTGGAACCCGAACGCGATCTGCTGCATGTCGCCGATCGGTTGGAAGAGTGGCGCCGGGCCGTCCGTCTCTTGGTTGAGCGAACGCGCGCGCGCACCGAAGCCGCTGCGTAGGAGCGCGGACAGGTCGTAGACGTCGTCCGAGCCACGCGACGCGGGCGGCCGATACACGTAATCCGCTCTGTCGAGGTACCCGGAGCGGACCAAGAACTGGACCAGGAGCTCTTTGTCGGCGTCGCTGAGCGGAGCGTCGATGTCGCCCTGGTTCATCGCCTTGGCGAGCAGCTCGGTGGTCGCGCCCCACAGGTCCGCCTTCACCTCCCGCAGCCGCACGCGCTTTCCCGCGAGCGGGCCCAACGCCGGGTTCTCGTCGTAGAAGTAGTTCGCATCGTCCGAGTTCACGAATAGCTCGAGGGGGACGCCCAGCTCCTTGCAGTAGCCGAGAATGCCCTCGTCGGAGTGCGGAATGCGCCACGCGCCGACATTGATGTACTGCCCCTCGTCGAAGGTGCAGACCTGACGCCCGCCTCCGATCTCGGTGTGCTCGGCGCCGCGCCGCACAGTCCAGGTGAGGCCCCCCGCCCAGTCGCGCGCCTCGAGCACGCGGGCGTCGTAGTCGAGCTTGCGCAGCTCATGTGCGGTGATGAGGCCGGCAAGCCCACCCCCCAGCACGACGACGCGAGTGGCCGGCTGTGTCCCGCGCAGGACTGGCTTCGGTCCAGCGGGCCTCCCTTTCAGGCCCCACGCATCCATGGCCCCGAGCATGAGCTACGAGCCGCCCAAGGCTCCGAAGCTCTTCAGGAGTTGGCGCCGGGTCATCGAATCGACACGCATGCGGGCCTCGCCATGGGTACGTGGGGTCGAGGCGAATGAAGTGCGCGCTCGGGGCGCGGGGCAGCACCCTTGCTGGCGTCGTTGTCGCGAGCCCATGTTCGAACTCGTGAGGGCCGCCCGAGTGGCACGGCCCTCCGGGGAGCCCGGGGATGACCAATCGTGCAGTGTGGCGCTGCAGCTCTGCGCTATGCCTCGTGGCCGCGCTGGCCGCGTCCGCCGCGGCCCGCCTCGCCGCCCAGACTCCGCGCGTCGGGCCCCCGAACGGCACGCTCGTCATCGTTGGCGGGGCCATGCAGTCGGAGGAGATCTACCGTCGTTTCATAGAGCTGGCGGGTGGTCGCAACGCGCCCATCGTGCTCATCCCCACCGCGGCGGGCGACGACGAGTACGACGACTCCTATGCGGGGTTGGGCGCCTGGAGGGAGCACGGGGCCCGCAACCTCACTGTTCTGCACACCACCGATCCCACCACCGCGAACAGCGAGGAGTTCGTCGAGCCGCTCACGAAAGCCAAGGCGGTCTTCTTCTTCGGTGGACGTCAGTGGCGCATCGTGGAGGCGTACGCGGGGACCCGCACCGAAGTCGAGCTGCGCAACGTGCTCGAGCGCGGCGGCGTCATCGGCGGTACGTCTGCCGGCGCCTCCGTGCTCGGCTCGTTCCTGGTCAGGGGGGACACCGAGACGAACGAGGTCATCATCGGGGATCACCAGGTCGGCTTCGGCTACCTCCGCGACGTGGCAATTGATCAGCACGTGCTGAGGCGCAACCGGCATTTCGACATGCTGGAGCTGCTCGAGGTCCACCCCGAGCTGCTGGGGATCGGGCTCGACGAGGACACCGCCATCATCGTGCGTGGGGATCGTTTCGAGGTGATCGGCGCATCGTACGCGCTCATCTACGACCGTCGCACCACCACAGGCCGCGAGGGCACGTTCTACTTTCTCGCACCCGGGGATGGATTCGACCTGGGCACGCGCCGGGCAACGCGTCCGGCGCGCACGCAGGGCACGGTGCCGAACCTCGACCGGCGACCCTGGTGACCGGGCGGTGCCGGCGTGCTGCGACTACGCCGCCGTCTGCAGCTTGAAGACGGGCGCCGCGGCTGCGGCCCCTGCGAACGGCCCGAGGACGTAGATCCAGACGTCCGCGATCGAGTCACCCCCTGAGATCGTATCGACCAGGATGGGTCCGATGCCCACGGCGGGGTTGAACGCACCACCGGAGAAGTTGCCCACCGACGCGGCGCCC
Organism: Gemmatimonadota bacterium; assembly: GCA_016873995.1. GTDB lineage: Bacteria > Gemmatimonadota > Gemmatimonadetes > Longimicrobiales > Gaopeijiaceae > UBA2982. The sequence goes on along the minus strand of VGVR01000004.1, from coordinate 25,885 downwards.
GCGAGCACGGTGAAGCCGATGGCGAGCCCGTAGTACGAGTTCCCCTTGGTCGACTCCGCGGTGGCCACGTTCAGGACCACGAGAGCGAGCGCGAAGGTAACCAGCGCTTCGGCGACAACCGCTTGGAGCCCGCCGGTCGACGGGGCCGGTGCGAAGCTCGACCCGGTGAGCACGACTACGACGGCGGATGCCACTGTGGCGCCGAGCAGCTGTGCCGCCAAGTACGGCACGAAGTCGGACTTCTCCATGGCGCCGCGCTGGAGTATCGCCAGAGACACCGCCGGGTTGTAGTGCGCTCCCGAGACGTGTCCGCCCATGTAGACCATGACCATCAGGGTCGCACCGATGGCGAGTGGCGCGCCGGCGCTGCCGGTGACGCTCACCATGCCGATCGTGAAGACCAGGAAGAACGTGCCGATGAACTCCGTGGCGTAGCGCTTCATGGGACCAGGATTCCGCCGACGTAAACGCGCTCGAGCTGGTGTGTTGCGCTGATATCCTGCAGCGGATCGGCTCCCAAGACGAGGAAGTCGGCCCAGTTACCGGGCGCCAGCGTCCCGATGCCCTCCATGCCGATGCACTCCGCCGCGACCCGCGTGGCGCTCTCGAGCGCCTGCGCCGGCGTCAGGCCGGCGTCGACCATGAGCTGGAGCTCCATGTGCTCGAAGTAGCCGGGAAAGCGCACGGCTGGTCCGGAGTCGGTCCCGAACGCGATCGGGATGCCGGCGTCCCTGAGCACCTTCAGGTTGCGCTGAGCCTGTCCGAGCGCGACCCGATAGGCTGCGGCGGAGGCGCTCTCGCGCATCGCTGCCATGAACACGGGGTCCGAGGCTCGAGCGAGTTGCCCCGGGTTGGCGTGCGCGACGAAGAATGGGTCGTCGAACCAGTCGGGGCGCTCGGCGTAGACAAACGTGCTCACGTCGCGGACCAGCGTGGGCACGTAGCACACTCCGCTGGCGCGTAGGCGATCGATGAAGTCGGCGTCCACGTCGGTGTCGCGCACGGAGTGCGCGAGCATCCCGGTCCCCATGTCGAGCAGGCGCTTCGCATCGTCGAGGTAGAAGAGGTGCGTGGCGACCCGGAGTCCGCGCTCTCGTCCGACCTCGAGGACGGCAGCGACGGCCTCCCATGGCATCTTTTGCGCTGCGCCGAGGTCGTCGTCGACGCGGAGCTTGAGCCAATTCGCGCCTGCGTCGGCGTTCGCGAGGGCGGCAGCGCGGGCGCCTGCCGGGTCGCTCGCTGCCACGACGGGACCCGAGGCCAGGATGCGGGCTCGCGCGTCAGTCGGGGAGGCGGCGTCCCGTGCGGCGCGCGCGGGCGCCTCGTCGCCGAGGCTGTTGACGGTAGTGACGCCGTAGCGGGCGTAGAGGAGCAGGTCGCCGCGTACGCGCTCGACTGGGTCCGTCACCTCGGCCTCGGCCCAGGCGCCCGTCACGTGACCGTGCGAGTTGATCAGTCCTGGAATTACGTACTTGCCGTCGAGTTCCACGACCGTGGCGCCGCGAGGTGGCTGAACCTCCGCACCCAGCGCCACGATGCGTCCGCTGTCGACGACGATCGTGGCGTTCGCCACGGATGCCGCTCCGGTGCCGTCCCACACCGTGGCCCCCGTGTAGGCGACTGCGCTGCTTTCTGGCGTACAGGCGCTGGCTGCAAGCGCGAGCGATGAGAGTGTGATAACGACGCGCGACCGGATCATGGGATCAGTCCCTCCCCCCGTTGCAGGAGTGTCATGTGCTGTGCCGCCTGGCGGAGACCACCCTCGCTGGCCCGCCAGCCGATCCGTCCGTCTCCGTCGATGTCCCGACCCGCGACGACGGTCTCGCAGTGTTCGGACAGGCGGGCGAGCAGAGATGCGACCGGCGCGGCGCTCGAGGCTGCCATGACCTCCGCGGCCAGCGCGACCGCCTGGTCCACCCGGGCCGTGACGTTCGCGAGGATGACAGCGACGTGCTCCGCGTGCACCTTCACGTTCTCCGAGGCCAGCGAGTCCGACGCCGCCATCCCGAGATGGGTTGCGGCCGCGTCGACGGCGTGTCGCACCCCATACCCCAAGCCCGGCCCGCTCGGCGCGAGCGAGGGGTCCAGGGCGTGGAGCGCATGGCTGACGTGCAGCTGGACGTCGGCGAAGCTCGCGCCCACCGCGTTCGCGAACTCGACATGCTGAGCCGCGATGGCAGCCTCGTGGGCCGCGGTCGTGAGCAGGCCCTGGCCGGTCGGAGTGCCCTCGAACGCGACGGCCACCTGCGCAATGCGGCCATGGACGTCGTCGGCTTGGGCGCTCGCGGGGGCCGCTTGCAGCACGAGGAGCGCCCCAACGCCGACCAGAGTCGTGCTGCGCATGGGCCCCTCACGTAGAGTGGAGTGCAGGGGGTGGAATTACGGTTCGGGGAGGGGAGCGGGCAAGACTATCGGCGAGCTCGCTTGGCGCGGTGCACGGCGGCCTTCTCCCGATTTCCGCACCCCGCCATGGAGCACCAGCGACGGCGGCCTCCCTTGCTCGTGTCGACGAACCACGCCCCGCACCGAGCGGACGCGCAGGGGCGGAGACGATCGGACGGAACGCTGGCGACCAAGCGAGCGGCAGCCAGGGCGACCGGGCCGAGTGAACAGAGCGGCTCGGCGCGGCTGAGCGAGACCGAGAGCGCCATGCCATCGCCGCCGTCCGTGAGCCGCCAGGACCAGGGCGTGGCGGCGAGCGCGCGGTTGATCCCGAAGAGCGCCCATTCCGGGACGCGTCGCCTCCGGTGGTGGGCCTCGACCAGAGCCCGGATGTCCGCGCGGAGTCTTCGGGCTTCGTCCAAGAGAGCACGGAGCTCGGACGGCGCGACCCACTCAGCCTGGGGGCGGGCCTCGCCGGGCAGGTGGCCGGCGAGCCACCTCAGAAGGCCGTCGGGCGCGTGCAGATCATCGACCCACCCCACCCGGACCGGGCGCTGGGTGTGGAGGAAATCAAGGGCCAGATTCCCCAAGCCCTGCTCGGGCGAGGCACTGGAGAGCGCTCGGAGTGACGACATAGTAACCGTATAACAGACTTTACCAGGTTATTCGTCAAGAGTAACCTGATAAACAACATATAAGAGGTTAGTAAGAGAACCTGGCCAAGTCGATCCGGCCGCGTGCGTTGAACTCGACCCCCTCGGCCTCGAGGAGGGCACGTTGGAGGATCTCGACCGTGCGATCCGACGCCCGCGGGCTGATTCCACCGCGAGCATTCACGACCCGGTGCCAGGGAACCGGCGAACCGTCCGGCAGCGCTGCGAGGGCGTATCCCACCTGCCTGGCATGTCCCGGGAGCCCCGCCGCCTTCGCGACCGAGCCGTACGTCGCGACGCGCCCGGGCGGGATCCGTTCCACGGCGTGGTAGATGCGGTCGCGGCTGGACATGACTCGGGAAGCGTGGGAAGATTCGCGCGGACCCGCAAACGGAGACGCCCGGTGCCCGAGACCACGGTCGATGCGCTGAAGTACCCGATCGGACGCTACGCGTCCGCGAAGCGTCCACTGACGGCCCAAGAACGAGCAGACCGCATCGAGGCCATCCGCGCACACCCTGCGAAGATGAGGGCCTCGGTCAGCGGGTTGAACGACGCGCAGCTGGACACGCCCTACCGCGACGGGGGTTGGACCGTTCGGCAGGTCGTGCACCACGTGGTCGACTCGCACACGAACGCATACATCCGCTTCAAGCTGGCCGTCACCGAAGACCAGCCCACGATTCGTCCTTACCAGGAGAAGCTCTGGGCGGAGCTGCCCGATGCGCGCACGCTTCCCGTCGAGACGTCGCTGGCGATTCTGGACGGACTGCACGCCCGCTGGGTTTCTTTCCTCCAGGCCCTCGAGCCCGAGCACTTCCGACGCCTGCTCCTGCATCCGGAGATGGGTGAGCTCACCGTCGACGCCCTGCTCGAGCTCTACTCGTGGCACGGCGCCCACCACGTCGCGCACATCACCGGGCTCCGCGCCCGTAAGGGCTGGTAGGATGAGCTCGCGCGCCGTCGCCACCTCGGTGCTCGACGAGCTGCGTTGGAGGGGACTCCTCCATGACGCCACCGAGGGTGCCGCCGAGCACTTCGCGGAGGCGCCTCGAACGGCCTACATCGGCTTCGATCCCACGGGTGCGAGCCTGCACATCGGTACGCTGCTGCCGATCATGGGGCTCGTGCACGCGCAGAGAGCTGGGCACACGCCCGTGGCTTTGGTCGGCGGCGGCACGGGGCTCATCGGCGATCCGTCCGGCAAGTCGGCCGAGCGGAAGCTCCTCACCAAGGACCAGGTTGCGGCCAACGCCGAGGCCATTCGCCGCCAGCTGGAGCATTTCCTCGACTTCGAGGTGCGCTCCAACCCTGCGCGTATGCGCAACAACCTCGACTGGCTCGGCGGGCTCCCGTTGGTGGATTTCCTGCGCGACATCGGCAAGCACTTCTCGGTGAACCAGATGCTGGCCAAGGAATCCGTCAAACGGCGTATCTCCAACGAAGAGACCGGGATCTCGTTCACCGAGTTCTCGTATGCCCTCCTGCAGTCGTACGACTTCCTCGAGCTGTACCGCACCGAGGGGTGCACGGTGCAGATGGGCGGGAGCGACCAGTGGGGCAACATCACGTCGGGTATCGATCTCGTGCGACGCGTCGAGGGCGCGCGCGCATACGGCGTGGTTTTCCCGCTCATCACGCAGGCCTCCGGGGTGAAGTTCGGCAAGACGGAGGAGGGAGCCATCTGGCTCGACCCCCTGATGACCTCACCCTTCCGATTCTACCAGTACTGGATCAACGTCGAGGACGCCGACGTGGTGAGGTACCTCAAGTACTTCACGCTCCTGGACGTGGGCCGCATCGCCGAGCTGTCGCACGTGGTCGACTCCGCGCCCGAGCAGCGCACGGCGCAAAAGGCCCTGGCCGACGAAGTCACGCGGCGCCTCCACGGAGAGACGGGGCTCGCGCGGGCACAGCAGGCGACGCGTGCGCTCTTCGGTGGGGAGGTGGCTGGTCTCCATGCCGATGACATCGCGGACATCTTCGCCGACGTGCCGTCGCACGAGATCGCGAAGGACGCTCTCGCGGGGGAGGGGAAGGCGCTGGTGGAGCTCCTCGCCGAGACCGGGATTTGCGCCTCGAAAGGGGAAGCCCGCCGCGCGGTCGAGGGGGGTGGCGTCTACGTTAACAACGTGCGCGTGGACGATGTCGCGCGCACCGTGACGATGCGCGATGCCATCGAAGGTCGCTTCATCCTCGTCCGCCTGGGGAAGAAGCGCTACCACCTCATCGGGATCCGAGGCTGACGCATCTGGGCTGAAAAGACCGAGGGCGCCCGGGGAGACCCCGGACGCCCTCGATGCGGCGGTAGCCGTCGAGCCGACTAGAACGGCATCGTCCAGCCGAAGTTGAGTCCCCAGTCCATGCCGAGTCGCACGCCCTCGTACTCGTGGTGAATAGCGTACGCGCCTTCGACCGCGAGGCGGTGACCTGCCAGGATCGACCCCTCTGGCATGATCATGTTGACGCCGACGGGCATGTCGAGGCGCTCGCCGCCGGCCATGCCGGTCACGGGGTCGTTGCCGGGGTCCTGGGTCGCGAGGAGCTGCGGGTCCGCACCCTCGAGGCGTCCCCACGTCTGCCAGCGGACGCCGCCGGAGATGCTGAAGACGCTGTTGATACGGTAGGCACCCCAACCGTCCGCTTGGTACTGGTCTCCAGGGGTGAAGTCAGCCGTGCCCTCGGCGAGGTGGATCCGGCCCCTGAACTGGGCGCCGAGCGAGGCCATCTCGTTCTGGACGAGCGCCGTAGAGCCGAACGTGACGGCGAACGCGCCGCCGCCGGGGCGCTGGTCGTACGGGAGTGCCTGGTCCGCGCCGAAGGGTGTGTCGGCGTAGGTGCGAGCCTTGCCCACCGGCAGGACCGCTCCTCCGGAGAAGTGCACGCGGTAAGGACCCTGCCGGTATACCTCGTAGATGGCGGACGCAGTCACATCGGTGAGGGCCTCGATACCGGTGATATAGAGCACGCCGCCGTTCGTGATCTGCGTGCGCTCCATCAAAGCGAACCCGGCCGTGCCCGTCAGCGTGAGCCGGTCGCTCATGCCCCATGCGGCGCTGACGCTGTGCTGGATGTTGGACATCTCCAGCGGTGCGACCGTGTAGAGCTGGAGCGTAGTCGCGAGCGGGAGGGAGTCCTTGGAGAACCAGGCGCCTCGCGAATTCAGCTGCGTGTATCGGTAGGTGAACTCTAGTGCGCCCGCGTCGAGCGTTCGGGCCCCGAAGACGCCGATGGGCGCGTCAGAATCGGGCCGGCCCGCGGTCCAGACGAACTCCTCTTCCTGAGCGGCCAGCGGGGAAGCGACTGCCACCATGGCCGCCACGATCAGGCTCCTACGAACCATGGATCTCCTCCGACACGGTATGGGCGCCGCACCGCGCGCCTTTCGGATATCAGGGCTCGCCCAATATAGGAGCGCCCAGGGCCCACTGCCCCAGTCTCCCTCCAGGCGAACCGTACGAAAATGCCTGGGGCACCCCGAAAAACAAATGTTTTCTTCGATGTGGACGGGTCGATACCGATGGGGAGGAAGCGGCGGCAGGCTCAGAGGCCTGAGTCGAAAGACTCCCGCCGCGCGATCTCGGGCAGGAGCTCGTCGGGGATGCCGAACCCGTCCACGAGGACGTGCGCCTGGTCGCGGAGCTCGGCACAGAGACGGCCCACCTGGCCACGGATGGCCCTGGCCTTGCCGGGCTCCAGGTACCCCGACTCCAGGAACCAGCCGCGGTCCCGCTCGATGCAGGAGAGTGCGTGGAGCGCCGAGGTCGTGCGGAGGAGCTCGGACAGGCCGGGAGTCGGTGCCCGGGCGATGGGCCCGTCGAACTCGCGCAGGATGCGGTGCTCCACGTGCGCCTTGGCGAGGTAGATCAAGTGGTCCTGGCATTCGACCACGGCCTGGAAGGAATCCATCCCCTCGTCGAGCCGCGCGCGTATCCGCAGGGCGGCGGAGCGCAGGAGTCTCGCCTCCCGGTAGGCGAGCGCCGCGTGGTGGAAGTCCGCATCGAGCAGGTGCTCCTCGTCGGTGCGCCGCGTGACCACCGGGTTCAGCTCGGTGAGCGCGGTTTCGGCCCGCTCCGCCAGGTAGCGAACCGCACCGCGGAGAGTGAGGTCGCCCATCTCCTCGCGGAAGCGGGTGAGGAGTCCTTTCGCGACCAGCTGGTAGAGGACGAGGTTCGCACCCTCGAAGGTGGTGAACGCGTCGGTGTCCGCCTTCAGGGACGCGAAACGACTGTCGGCCAGGTACCCTTGGCCACCGCAGGCTTCGCGCGAGGCCTGCAGCGTCGTCACGCAGCTTTCCGAGGCATATGCCTTGAGTCCCGCGGCCGCCACCTCGAGCTCGGCCGAGTCCGACTCCGCTGGATCCATAAGCCGAGCTTGAAGGGTCCGCACGGCGAGCTGGAGCCCGACCGTGGTGGCGAGTCGGGGCATGAGCTCTCGCTGCAGCACCGGGTAGTCGAGGATGGGGACCTCGATGGCTCCCTCCGGTCCGAACTGGCGGCGGCGGTGAGCGTACCGGATGGCGATTGTGAGTCCAACCTTGGCCGCACTCACGGAGGCCGACGCCACGCTGACCCGCCCGATGACGAGAGTCCTCAGCATGCGGAAGAAGCGCCGCCCTGGATTCGGGATGTCGCTATGGTACCGCCCGTTCTCGCCGATGGCCGCGAAGCGGTCGAGCAGGTTCGTGCGCGGCACTCGCACGCGGTCGAACCAGATGCGCCCGTTGTCGACGCCGTTGAGCCCCGTCTTGAGCCCACAGGCCTCGATGCGCACGCCGGGCTGGACGCGGCGCTGTGCGTCGCGGATCGGCACGAGCACGGCGTGTACGCCGTGGTCTTCGTCCGCGACGATGAGGCGGGCGAACACAGCCGCGAGCAAGCCGTGCTCGGCCGCATTGCCGATATAGTTCTTGGCCGCACCGTCGTGAGGCGTGTGCACCACGAGTTGGTCGGTGATCGCGTCGTAGGTTGCCGTGGTCTCCACGTCGCGCACGTTCGAGCCGTGCCCGGTCTCGGACATGGCGTAGCAGCCCGGGAGCTCGAGCCTTGCTATCGACCCCAGATACGCCTTGTGGTGGCGCGCCGTCCCCAGCTGTAGCACGCTACCTCCGAAGAGCCCGAACTGGACGCCGAACTTCACCACCACGCTGAGGTCTCCGAACGCCAGCGTCTCGAAGACCGCGACCGCCGCGGCGGGGTCGTCCGCGCCCCCGAAGGCTCTGGGATATCCGAGGGAGCCGAGCCCCTGTTCGGACAGGTACCGAAGCGCTTCGAGCACACGCGCGCGATACTCGTGCGTGGGAAGTCCGAGCGGGATCCGCAGCGCTGGCGCGAGCAGCGCTTCGAGCGCGCGGTCCCGCACCTCACGCCGATCTCGATCGAGGAACTCGCGCAGCGCGGATCCGGACGACGCGGTCGACTTGTGCGCTCTTGGCGCCAGCGGTGGCAGGAGACCGAGCGCTCCCCGCGCGGCCTCCGCGCCGAGTAGCCCGAGCGAGGCCTCCAGCTCGCGAAGCGCGCCTTGACCCTCGGGGCTCTCCCAAGGACCGCGGCCTCCGGTCTGCCGCCAGAGCGCGAGGCCGAGCCCGGTGAGCGAGCGGGTTGCCTCGTCGTCGTGGACGGGAACGCGGCCGCGCAGGCGTCCGCGGGGCGCGTGTAGCGCGGAGGGCGTCGGTGGCGCGTCCGGGTCGAGCCACGTGCCGAGAAGCGCGCGCGTATCGCCGCTGAGCCAAGCGAGCTCGTCGACCGCGTGGCGCACCGCCGCGATCTCGGCCTACGTGAGCGTGCCGTCCACCCAAACGGAGAAGACGAAGGGGAGGAACGGGACGAGCTCGGGCTCGTCTTCGGGCCAGGCCAAGTCCCGCGGTGTGGGCATCACTCCGGCTGCTCCAGGTCCCAGTTGGTGCACCCTTGATCCTGCGCGCCCCTTCCGCCAACGTGCCGCGCTTCAGGCGCGGGTGCGCAAGAACATTACCCTCGATCGAGGTCCGGCACGATGGCGAAGCCACTGGTGGGTGTGTTGATGGGGTCCAAGTCGGATTGGGAGACCATGAGCCAGTGCGTCTCGACCCTGGATGCACTGGGGATCCCGAACGAGGCCAGCGTGCTGTCTGCGCACCGCACTCCCGACGAGGCCATCGAGTACTCTGCGACCGCAGAGGAGCGCGGCCTCGAGGTGATCATCGCCGCCGCGGGTGGCTCGGCGCATCTGGCTGGGGTGATCGCCGCGAAGACGACGCTCCCCGTGCTAGGCGTGCCGATGAAGGGGTGGTCCCTCGACGGGCTCGACTCGCTCCTCTCCACCGTGCAGATGCCCGGGGGCGTCCCCGTGGGCACGTTGGCGATCGGGAAGGCCGGGGCGGTGAACGCCGCTCTGCTCGCCGGAGAGATCCTGGGGCTCAAGCACGAGAAGATCCGCGCCGCCGTGAAGGCCGATCGCGCAGCGCGGAAACAGGCCGTGCTCTCGAACTCCGACCCTCGGGGTTAGCCCATGCCGAAGCAGTCCATGCTCGACGAGATCCGCGGCAAGATCGAAGCGGAGATTCTCAACCTGACGCACGAGCTCACGAAGGATCTGCCCGTGCGCATCAAGATCGCCATGGAGCACGGCGATCTGCGCGAGAACGCAGACTTCAAGGCGGCGAAAGAGCGGCAGTCGTTCGTCGAGGCGCGCCTCAACCACCTCACGACGCGCATGACGGAGCTCTCGCGCATCGACATCACGCAGATGGCCTACGACCGCGTCGGCTTCGGATCGCAGGTGACCATCACCGACATCGAGATGCGTGAGGACTTCACGTTCACGATCACCGCGGGTGACTTCATCGACCTCGATGGCGGCCAGGTGTCGCTGGCCTCACCGATCGGCCGGGGCCTGCTGGGCGCGAAGTCGGGTGAGGAGGTGACGATCAAGCTCCCCGCCGGTGCGCGTCGCTACAGGATCGTGAGCCTCACGACGCTGCCACAGCAACTCGACTCGAAGGCGTAGCCTCTCACCTGCCGAGCGAGTTCGCCATCGCTACGGCGGCGGCGACTTCTTCTTCCGCGATCCAGTGCCCGACGCGGTAGTCGCGAGCCACCAGGTTCGCGCCCGCGCGTCGTAGTCGGGCGCGGCCCGGCTCGGCGAGGGCGATCGGAATCGCGGGGTCGCCAGTCCCGTGGCCCCAGAAGATCGGGGTAGTCGGCGGGGCAGCCCCGGACTCGTCGAGCCAACCCAGGCCGCGAGGAACCCGGAGAAGTTGATGGCGGCGGCCACCGCTCCCGGGCGAGTGATCGCATAGGCGAGGCCGACCGTGCCGCCATGTGAGAATCCGCCGAGGAGGACGCGTCTAGGCTCGAACCCGACGGCTCCCGGGAGGCCGGCCAGGAAGTCATCGAGGAGCACGAGGCTCTCCTCGAGCGTGTCCACCTGGGCCCGGTCCTCTTCGAGGTAGCGATACCAGGCATACCCAGGGCCGTACCCCCACGGGGCCCCCGGGAAGGGCGCGCGCGGCGTCACCAGCGACCAATCCGCGGGAAGGAGCGGACGCAGGCCGAGGAGGTCGTGCTTGTCGCTGCCGCGGCCGTGCAGGAGCACGGCGACCGTGGACGTGTCACCGACGTTCGACCCGCGCACGATGTCGTGCTCGAGCGTGGGCCCGGGCATGGTCGCGCTTATCGGAGGGGGGCGAGGGTGCGTTCGATCATGGGTCGCTGGGGCTCGAGCCACGACGGCAGCTTGAGCGCAGCCCCCAGCTCATTAACAGGCTCGTCGATCCCGAAGCCAGGTCCGTCCGTGGCGATCTCGAGCAGAAGGCCGTCAGGAGCGTGGAAGTAGATGCTCTCGAAGTAGGTGCGGTCACGCACGGTCGTGACGTCGGTGCCCAGGGTGAGCAGGTGCTCGCGCCACTCCGCTTGCTCCTCGGGGCTCTCGGTCCGGAACGCGATGTGGTGCGTCTGGCCGGCGCCCGGCCTCGCGATGTGGCGGCTCCCCTCCCAGCCGAAGAGCGTGAGGGCGGAGTGTTGCCCCACCGACCCTCCATCGTACCGCGCCCAGAAGTAGTGCTTGGTGCGCTCGTCATCCTGGTTCAACGTCTTCTTGACCAGGCGGAGGCCGAGCGCGCGCTCGTAGAAGTCGCTGGCGAGCTCGATGTCGTCCGTGATGCCCGTGATGTGGTGGATCCCGTCGAGCGTCATGTCCGGCGTGATTACCGGGATGGGCTCGGGGTGCGTCCGACGCGCGATGGCCTCTTCGTTGCGGCCTCCGGGTAGTCTCTCCGCGGGGGGCGCGATGAGTCGTCGGCCGAGCGCGTCGGGCGGCTCGTCGATCGCGTATCCGGGACCGGCTGTGGCGATCTCGAGGACCTGGCCGTCCGGGTCCGCGAAGTAGAGGCTCGTGAAGTACCCGCGGTCGAGGGGGCCACTCACCGGTACGCCGGCATCCATGAGGCGCCGCTTCCAATTGAGCTGGGCCTCGGGCGAGCCCACGCGGAGCGCGAGGTGGTGTACTCCGCCGACGCCCCAGTGGCCGCGGCGCGCGTGGGCCCACTCGAAGAACGTGAGGATCGTCCCCGGCCGGCCTCCGTTCCGCCCCAAGTAGAGGTGGTAGGCGCCCGGATCGTCGAAGTTGACGGTCTTCTTGACCAGGTCGAAGCCCAGCAGCTCGCACTAGAACACCAGGGTTCTGGGCGCGCTCGTCGACACCATGGTGATGTGGTGGAAGCCCTGGGTCACGAGTGGCTTCATGGAGCCCCGGTTCTGGTCGAGCGTGTGGATTAGCGGCTGAGATACTGTTTCAACCTTCAACGGTTGTCAAGTCGATCTTTCTCGGTCGCCTCGAACCCGGAGCCAGAACCCACTCGTGCGGACCTCCAGGCCGGCCGGGGCGACTCGCCGCCAGACCTCGAGCGAGCGCGGCGCCAGCTCGGGATCGGTGGCGCAGAAGTAGCCCGGGAAGACGATCTCGTAGCGTCGACCGCGATCGGCCAGCAGCAGGACCGCAAGCAAGTATTGCTCGGAGTAGAACATCCGCTCCCACTCGGGCGGGTAGTCGTGCGGAAGGAAGACGTCGTGGATGAAGACGAGCACGCCAGGCCGCAGCTGCGGGAGGATCTCGAGGAAGGCCACCGTCACGTCGCTGTTCTGGAAGCAGCGGTGGGAGCCATCCAGCATGAGGATGTCATCGTGCTCGAGCGCGTCGAACAGCTCGAGCGGTGCCTCCTCGAGTCCGCATCTGACCACGTGGTCACAGATCTCGTCGACGAACCCCCGAGGGTGCGGGTCGATCGATGTGATCCTGAGGTCGAGGCCGTGGTCCTCGATGGAGCGACGCACGAATCGCGTCGAATTGCCGGACCCGACTTCGAGATACCGGCGCGACCGATTCAGCTTCGGAAATGCGTACAGCGTTGCCGCGTCGAGCCCGGCCAGGTACGCGTTGGCCCAGTGGGGTTCGCGGTCGTCGGTGGGCGTCATCGGGATGCGCTGGAGCCCGGCCGCGAATGGCCCGAGCTGCTCGAGGACGCTCGCGTAGCGGCTCCGCCCGGGCGCGAGGATCTCGTTCACGGCCTCGTGCGGCGCACCACCCCATCCCCAGCGCGTTCGCGGGTGAACGGGATAGTCCAAGTAGATGGGCTGGCGCCCTTGATTCACGACGCCGATGTGGGCCCACAGGCCGCGCAAGAATCGAAAGTGGTTCACGGCCATGGTTGCGCCACCTGCGCGCGGGCATCTGAGGGACGGAGCGGCGCTATCGCTATAATGTCGTGCGGAACCTCCATGTTGCTACCGCCAGTCCAGCCGCGGCCATGCCTGCGAGGACGAGGAACTGCACCCAGAGGTCCGAGACTCCCGCCCCGCGCAGGAAGATTCCCCGCACGATCTCGAGGAAGTGACGGAGGGGGTTCACCAGCGTGAGGTGCTGGAAGAAGTCCGGCATCGCGTCGATCGGATAGAGGAATCCCGACAGGATGATCGCCGGCAGCAGGAAGAGGAACATGGAGAGGAACGCTTCCTGCTGGGTGCTCGAGATCGTCGAGATGATGAGCCCGAGCGAGAGTCCCGCGACGATGAAGAGCGCTGCGGCCAGCACGAGGGTCGGGACCGGACCCCGCAGCGGGATCCCGAACCAGAGCAGCGCGACCGACGTGACCAGGGTGAGCTGGACCAAGGCGATGCCCGCAACGGGGATCGTCTTGCCGAGGATGAGCTCGGTGGCCGTGAGCGGGGACACCAGCAGCTGCTCGAGCGTGCCGACTTCTCGCTCGCGCACCACCGCGAGTGCGGTGAGCAGCAGACACATGAGCAGCACGATCACCCCGATGACCGCGGGCACGTTGTACACGCGCGATTCCAGCGACGGGTTGAACCAGGCGCGCGCGCGCAGGTCGATGCCGTCGAGCGCTACGCTCGGGCCGGCGGCGACGCGGGCGCCCAGGTTCGTGACGATGCGCGTCGCGTACCCCTGGGCCACCGTGGCCGTGTTCGAGTTGGTGCCATCGAGCAGCAGCTGGACCGACGGCGAGCGGCCCGCCGCGAGGTCGCGGGCATACCCGGTGGGGATCTCGAGGCCCACGACCGCGTCTCCCGCATCGAGCGCCACGCCGAGGTCGGTCGAGCGATCGGAGGTCGTCACCACCCTGAAGTACCCCGAGGCCGTGAGCGCTCTGACGAGCTCACGCGACTCGGGCGTGCGGTCGTGGTCGACCAGGGCTGTGGCGACGTTCCGCACGTCGGTGTTCACAGCGTATCCGAAGAGGACGAGCTGGATGATCGGCGCCACGAAAATCACCCGTTTCGTGCGCGGGTCGCGGAAGAGCTGCCGGAGCTCCTTCACGATCATGCGCCGGATCCTGAGGGCGCTCATGCCTGCAGCTCTTTCCGGAACGCCCGGGTGGCCAGCGCGAGGCCGAGCGCCGCGTAGGCGAGCATGAAAAGCGCTTGCGCCCACAGTACTTCGGCGCCGACGCCCTTGAGGAAGACACCTCGGGTGACCGTGACGTAGTACCGCGCGGGCACGAGGAACGTGAAGGCCCTGAGCACCGCCGGCATGCTCGCGATGTCGAACATGAATCCGGAGAGGAGCACCGCGGGCAGGTAGGTGGCGACCATCGCGATCTGCATGGCGAGCACCTGGGACTTCACGGCGGCGGAGATGAAGATGCCGAGCCCCAGGGCGCCGGTGAGGAAGAGCAGCGTGAGCAGGGCGAGGAGGGTGACGCTGCCGTTCAGCGGCGTGCCGAAGATCCACATGCCGGCTGCGACGGTGACCGCCACGTCGAAGAGGCCGATCGCCACGTAGGGGAGCAGCTTGCCGATGACCACTTCGACTCGGCTCACCGGCGTCGCGGCGAGCTGCTCCATGGTGCCGCGCTCCCACTCGCGCGCTATCGTCAGCGCCGTCAGCATCGCCGCGATGATCGACATGATGACGGCGATCAACCCCGGCACGATCATGTGCCGACTCACGAGGTTCGGGTTGTACCAAGTGCGGGCTTGGAGCGCGATCGGCGGAGTGGCGCGCGAGCCGCCGAGCATCGCGCGCGCGCCGAAGCGGGTCACGATCGCGTCGGCGTAGTTGAGCGCGATGGTGGCGGTGTTCGCATCGCTGCCATCGAGCAGCAGCTGCACCTCCGCCGCCCTTCCCGGTGCGTCGACATCTCGCTCGAAGCCCGGCGGGATCCAGAGTACGCCGATGACGTCATCGCCCACGAGTCGCTGGTCGACGAGCTCCGGTGAGTCCAGGTATTCGCTGACGGAGAAGTAGCCGCTCGACTCGAAGGCCTCCACCAGCAGGCGGCTCTCGGGCGTTCTGTCCTGGTCGAGCACAGCGACCGGGATGTCGTTCACGTCCCAGGTGATCGCGTAGCCGAAGAAGATCAGCAACAGGACCGGCAGCACGAACGCGAGGATCATACTGCGCGTGTCGCGCTTGAGCTGGATCCACTCCTTCCGCGCGATCGCGCCGAGCCGCATCGGGTCCATGGTCGCGATGGCCTCAGCCGATCACCGCGCCGCCTTCGGCGCGCACGAGGGACACGAAGACGTCCTCGAGGGAGGGCTCGATCTGGGTGATGCGGTCGACGTTCCGGCCTGCACTTCCGAGGGCCCGGTGCACCGCGTCCGCGCCGCGGGCCGAGTCCGTCACGGTCACATGGAGCGTGCGCCCGAACATGGCCGCCTCCAGGATCCCGTCCATGCCACGCAGCGCCTCCACGGCCCCGGGGGCGTCATCGGTCCTCACCTCCAGGATCGGCTCGACCACGCGGGCGCGCAGCGCGCGCGGCGTATCGAGTGCGATCAGTCGCCCGCGGTTCAGGAGCGCCAGCCGATGGCAGTACTCCGCCTCCTCCATGTAGTGGGTCGAGACGAAGACCGTGGTGCCGTGATCTGCCAGTCCGTCGATGAGGTCCCAGAAGCGGCGACGGGCCATTGGGTCGACACCCGAGGTCGGCTCGTCGAGGAAGAGGATGGGCGGTTCGTGCACCAACGCGCATCCGAGCGCGAGGCGTTGCTTCCAGCCCAGAGGCAGCTCAGCGGTGGGCCGGCCTTCCGCGCCTTGCAGCTCGGCCATGTCGAGGATCCACCGGCGCCGTTCCTCCAGGCGGTCGCCCTCCACGCCGTAGAGGCCGGCAAAGAGATCGATGTTCTCGCGGACTGTCAGGTCCGTGTAGAGGGAGAACCTCTGCGACATGTAGCCGATGCGGCTGCTGATGCCGGAGCGCTCCGTGCGGATGTCGAGCCCCGCCACGGAGCCCTCTCCGGACGTCGGGGCCAGGAGCCCCGTCAGCATCTTGATGGTGGTGGTCTTGCCGGCGCCGTTCGGCCCCAAGAAGCCGAAGATCTCGCCCGAGCGCACGTCGAACGTCACGTCATCCACGGCAGTGAAGTCGCCGAAGCGTCGCGTCAGTGCTCGCACCACGACCGGGTGTTGGCCGCGGTCAGCCATGGCGCATCGAAGCGGCGTCGGTCCGCTGGATGAAGACGTCTTCGAGGGACGGCTCCACCGTCTGGGCGCCGACCACGGCTACGCCCGCGCGCTCCAGAGCGCCGACCAAGTCATCGTGCTGTGCCGCGGGTGAGAGAATCGCGTGCACGGTATCGCCGAAGAGCATGGCCGACGTGGCGTGGGGAGATGCGCGCAGCAGGTCGCGCGCCCTACGGGGGTCGCTCGTCCTGAGTGCGACCATCGTGCCGGCCATCGATACCTGCAGGGCGGCCGGCGTGTCCAGGGCGAGGGATCTCCCCTCGCTCAACAGCATCACGCGATCGCAGCGCTCTGCCTCGTCGAGATAGGAGGTCGACACCAGGATGGTCACGCCCTCGCGGACCATCTCGTGCAGGATGAGCCAGAGCTCTCGCCGTGAGATCGGGTCGACGCCGAAAGTCGGCTCGTCCAAGAGGAGCACCTGTGGGTGGTGCACCAGGCAGCACGAGAGCGAGAGCTTCTGCTTCATGCCTCCAGACAGTTTGCCCGCGAGCCTGTCCGCGAACTCGCCCAGCCGGCTGAAGGCGTACAGGCGCTCTAGCCTGGCCGGCCGGGCCTCGCGCGGCACCCGGTAGAGGTCGGCGCAGAAGTCGAGGTTCTCCGCGACGGTCAGGTCTTCGTAGAGGCCGAAACGCTGCGCCATGTAGGCGATGAGCGGCTTCACCTCTTCCGGTCGCGCTCCCACTTCGATTCCGGCGACGTGCGCAGATCCTGACGTGGGTCTGAGGACGCCCGCGAGCATGCGCAACGTGGTGGTCTTGCCCGCGCCGTCGGGTCCCACGATGCCGAAGAGCTCGCCCGCATCGATGGCGAACGAGAGCCCATCGACCGCGGTGAGAGCACCGAAGCGGCGCGTGAGGCCGTCGACGACGACAGTACTCACGGGGGGCTCACGAGCAGGGTCACGTCGGCCGGAACGCCGGGCTTGAGCTCGAAGTCGGTATCGCCTGTGATACGCACTTTCACCGGGTAGACCAGCTTGATGCGCTCTTCGGCGGTCTGGACGTTGCGCGGCGTGAACTCCGCTTCGCTGCCGATGAAGACGACCTCACCGGTGTACGCTCGGTCCGGGTATGTATCCGCCCTGATCTCGGCGGCGAGGCCGATGCGCACGAGGCCCATCTGGTCTTCGCGCACGTAGATGCGGACCCAGCGGTCGTTAGGGTCGAGCAGCGTGAGCACCGGCGCGCCCGGCCCGATTGCCTCACCCTGCTCCCGGTGCCGGACGGTGACGATACCGTCGAAGGGCGCGGTGATGACGGCGTAGCCGAGGGTGGCCTCGGCGCGCGCCACGCTGGACCTGGCCTGTGCGACCGTGGCACGCTGCGCGCGAATGGTCTCGCTGCGCGGCCCCTCCTGCACCAGCGCCAGCTGCTCCTCCGCCTGCTCGCGCGCCGCGTTCGCGACCGCCAGCGCGGACCCCGCGCGGTCGAGCGCTTGGCGGCTGATCGCCCCACCCGCGAAGAGCGTGGTGGCTCGTTCCTGCTCCAGGCGCGCCTCCTCCGCTCGGGTGGCTGCCGCGCGCAGTGCCGCTTCGGCGGTGAGCACCTCCTGCGGGCGGGCGCCGCCCTCGAGTTCCGCCAGGCGCGCTTCTGCGGCGTCGAGCTGCGCCCACGCGCCTTCCAGTGCGGCCTCGAGCTCACGCGTATCCAGGCGAGCGAGCTCTTCGCCGGCACGGACCGCGTCCCCTTCGGCGACGGCGATCTGGAGCACGCGCCCCGCCACCTGGAACCCGAGGTCGGCATCGGTCGCCTCTACGGTTCCCGACGCGCTCACGCCGACTGGCTGCGTCTCGCGCAATCGCAGCGCGAAGAACGTGCCGACCGCCACCACCACGAGTACCAGCACAATGCGGAAGCGCGCGTTCATGGGCGGCTCTCCATGGTGGCGAGGATCCAGTCACGACTGAGCACGCCCTCGGCGCGGGCTACACGCACTCGAGCCAGGATCGCGTCTTGACGCGCGACGGCGTGGCCTGCTCGAGCCTCGAAGAGCCCGGCCTGAGCGCGCAGCAGGTCACGCTGCTCGCCTGATCCGGCGTCCAGCGCGAGGGCCTCGATACGGGCGACCTCTTCCCACTGCGCGACTGCGGCACCGAGCGCCTGCGTGCGAGCGTCTGCCTCCAGGACGGCGGTGGCCGCCGCATCGACCTCCTGATCCACTTGCATGCGGATGGCGTTCAGCTCTGCACGCGCGGCCTCGACCTCGGCGGCTGCCCGGCGAACCGAAGCGCTGCGCGCGCCTCCTGTGAACATCGGCCACGACAGCTCCACTCCGGTGCGCCACTCCACCACGTGACCGCCGTCGATGGTTCCGAAGTCCTGAAGTCCCGCCCCGAGTTGGACCGAGGGAAGGCGCGCGGCGCGCTCTTCGGCGAGGCGTGCCTCGGCCGCGGCGACCGCGCGATCCGCCTGGAGCACCGCCGGGCTGCTTGCGCCGGCGGTTGGGGAGGAGGCAGCGCGGAGCGCGACCGCTTCCAGCTCCCGACCTGAAACGCTGGCGAGGTCAACGCCCATGACTTGGGCCAGCCCGCGTTCGGCCTGCTCGGCCCGGGCGACAGAGCTCGCTTCCGCGGCCCGTGCTTCCTGGCGGACCGCGTCGGCTCGTAGCACCTCCAGCTCGGCGGCTGAGCCAGCCCCGAAGTGGCGCTGGGCGCGGGCGTGCTCGGCGTCGAGTGCTGCCACTTGGGCCCGCGCTGCCTCCAGCAGTGTGCGCGCGGTGGTCGATCCGAGGTAGGCCACGACGACTTGTTCGAGCACGGCCATCTCGGCCGACCCGCGCCCTGCGCGTGTGGACTCCCAGGTGGCATCCGCGCCCCGGATCCTCCAGGCACGAGCTCCCCCGTCGAAGAGCGTGTACTGTGCGCCGATCTGGCCCTGCACGAGCGTGCGATCGAAGAGCGGCGGGTTGGAGAGGTTCAGACTGTGCAACGGCGCAACCACCATCGGCTCCTGGAATCGCACCAGGTTTGCGGTGAGCGCAGCGGCGGGGAGACGGGAGGCGCGAGCGGCGTCCCCCATCGCCTCGGCGGCCAGCATACGCGACGCGGCGGAAGCGAGCGTCGGATGAGTCGCGAGCGCAGCGTCGAGCGACTCGGCTAGAGAGAGCGCCTGTGCGCTCACGGCGGGCCTGAAAGCAGGGAAGGCGCCGAGGATGAATGCGATGACACCTCGGCTCCGCCTGTTCTTGATCATCGGGGGGAATCACTCCTGGCGGGCGCGAGGCCCGCCCGTACGAAGGCGAGGGTATGCTGGAGCGAGAGCTCGCGCGTGGCCGGCTGGGAGAGGTCGACGGGACCCAGGGTGCGGAGCAGCGGGGCAACGAGGGCCAGATAGACGGGTTGTGACACCACGCTCAGGGCGGTCAGCACTGGGTGCCCCGGCCGCACGGACCCATCGGCTACGCCTTCGACCTGGAGGCCCGCGATCGCCTCCTTCACGCTCTTCAGAATCTCGAGAACGACGGGGGGCGGCCGCTTCCCGGCGGCGACTTCCTGCATGAGCAGGTGGGGCAGGTCTGGGTGCGCTTCGAAGTGCGTGAAGTACGCCTCGACGACCCGCAGCATGCGCTCCAAGGCAGTGCCTTCGGAGCGGGCGGCCGCTTGGACGCGCTCGGCGATCGGGCGCAGGCCCTGCTCGAGCACGGCGCCATACAGCTCGCGCTTCGAGCCGAAGTGGTAGGTGACGGCGCCCAGGTTGGTGCCGGCCTCGTGGGTGATCGCCCGGACCGACGCGCCGTCGTAGCCGCGTTGTCCGAAGAGGCGACGTCCCGCCGCAATGAGATCGGACCGCGTTTCCTCGCCGACGTCTGCGCGGGGACGGGGAGCGTGCGATCGCCGGCGGCGGTTCTGACTCATACGTTCGTATGAATAACGGGGCCTTCTCCCTTCGGCAACCCGGGGAGGGCACTCGCTGGCCGAGAGGGGGTTGGGATGTTCGCTCCCGAGCCACTCACCCCATCCCCGATTCCGCAGATGGCGCGCGTCCCCTCGACGATGGTTCCGCTCGGCACCCGAGCTCCCGGCTTCTCGCTCCCGGAGCCGGCCACTGGCAGGACCGTCTCGCTCCCGGATCTCGCTGGCGCTCCCGCCGTCCTGGTGGTCTTCCTCTCCAACCACTGCCCGTTCGTGAAGCACGTCGCGGACGAGCTCGCAGGCTTTGGGCGCGAGTACATTGCGAAGGGGCTCCGGATCGTCGCGATCAACGCGAACGACGTGGCCAAGTACCCGGACGACAGCCCGGCGAACATGGCCCAAGAGGTCGCGAAGCGAGGCTACACGTTCCCCTACCTCTTCGACGAGTCCCAGCAGGTCGCGAAGGCGTTCGGGGCGGCATGCACGCCCGACTTCTTCCTCTATGATGGGGGTGGGAAGCTCGTGTATCGCGGCCAGTTCGACGCGAGCCGCCCGTCGCTCGACGTTCCGGTGACCGGTGCGGACATCCGCGCGGCCTGTGACGCGGTGCTCGCGGGGAAAGCGCCGTCAGGGGAGCAGGTGCCCAGCGTCGGCTGCAACATCAAGTGGAAGGCCGGGAACGCACCCCCCTGGTTCGGCTAGGCACAAAAAAGCGACGCCACCGGCGGACTTCCCGGTGGCGTCGGCACTGTCGCAGCCCAGCGCGATGGCCGGGTACGGCGCGAACAGCGACTACTGCATTCGGCTCGGCTTAGAAGCCGCTCCGGCGATCGCTTGCCCGTGCCAGGCTCGACAGAGTACTCGGACTAGACAAGGGATCACCTCCTGTTTTCAAGGATACTGAGGGCGGAACGAGGCCATCATACAAAGAAGCGCCGAACAGTTGCAAGACCGTCAGGAGTGGGTCCCCGATCAGCGGTGTGCTTCCACATCCCAGATCCCGCCGGCTGTGGTGCGCCCCGTCATGCGCCCCGGTAGGCGCGCCGCAGGAGCCAGAACGAGAAGGCGAGCGCCGCGCCGATCCAGAGGACGCCCCAGACCAATGTCGGCACGCCCGTGATCTCGGCGAGCATGTAGGCATCGGACCGCACCTCGGGCCGGTCGAGCACATCGCTCTTGATGTCGAGGATCGCGTAGAGCGCGCTCGTCAATCCCAGCGTGAGCAGGAGCGGGCGGTTCACCCCGTCGCCGAGCTTCCGCGACACCCCGATCAGGGCGAGCCCGAAGAGAATTCCGAACGCGAACCCGAAGCCGTTCCGTACGTACAGGAGCGTCAGCCCGATCACCAGGCCTCCGATGAGGAGGTTTACCCACTCGGACTTGATCCGGTTGGTGCGCGCCGCCGCCAGCATCAGCCCGCCCCAGACCAGGCTGCCCAAGTAACCCGCGCTGAGTGTGAGGAACGCGTTCCCGCCCGGGCAGTGGCAAGCGCCGCCCTGCAGGGGGTCGAGCGTAATGCGCTCGATCGACCCGCCCGTGGCCACGGCGACCATGGCGTGGCTGACTTCGTGCAGGAGCACCACGAAGATCTTCAGCGGATACACCACCGGCGTCTCCCAGAGCAACCAGAGCGCCGCGAAGTAGAGCGCGAAGCCCGCGACGAAGCGGAGCTTCCGTTTCGAACGATTGGTCATGGGGTCGCGTCAAGCCCGTACGATCGAGGTCTCGGCTTCCCCTACGGGAGCGATCTGCGTCGTGTTCCACTGTTCCGGCGTCAGCACGCCGAGCGACATGACGAGCTTTACGCCGTCCTCGACAGTCATGTCCGCGGGCACGACGCGATCCACGGGTATCATCTGCAGGAATCCCGTGGTGGGGTTCGGCGTGGTCGGGACGAAGACGAGGTTCCACTCGGACCCGTCCGGCCGGCGTAGGCGGGAGGTGACGAAGCCGAGCGAGCGCGCGCCCGGATGCGGAAACTCGACGAAGACGACCGACTTGAAGGCCTGCGACTTCTGCCCCTGGAAGGTCGCGACCACCTGCTTCGAGGCGGAGTACACGACCTTCACGAAGGGGACCTTGAGCACGATGGCCTCGCCAAGCGCGAGCACCCGACGTCCGACCGCCTGGGTTGCAACGACGCCGAGCGCGTAGATCGTCACCAGCAGGATCGCGAGCGAGAGCGCTGCACGGGCCACCGCCGGCCAAGCAGCGAGCGCGGGGTCCAAGAAGGGAAGTAGGATCCCCGACGTGAAGGAAAAGACGAACCGGATCACGGCGATCGTGACCACGAGGGGGATCAGAACGACGAGGCCCGAAGCCATGCGGGCCTTGATGCGCCAGGGGCGGTGCTGCGGACCGGAGGATTCCATCGACGGCAAGTCGCTTCTCGGGTGGGAGTAGGGAGAGCGCGGGCCACGAATATACCCGAGGCGACGGCACCGGTGACCGCGGGCGTTGGACCGTGGGCCGTTCAGGCGCCACCTTATGCGGCCTGCGACCCTCCTCAGTTCCCGCGCCACCTCATGCAGCTGTGACCCTTCTCGCCCTCCTGCAGATCGAGCCGCCCGGCGGCCTGACCGAGGCGCTCGCCTCGAGCCCGCTCCTGGCCCTCGGGGCCATGTTCGGGGCCGGGGTGCTAACCAGCCTCACGCCCTGCGTCTACCCGATGATCCCGATCACGAGCGCGGTGATCGCGGGGACGGCCAAAGAGCAGCAGACCAAGGCCCGTACGATCGGTCTCACGCTGACGTATGCGGTCGGGCTCGCGACGCTGTATGCACTCCTCGGCGCGATCGCAGGATTGAGCGGGCAGCTATTCGGCACCGTGAGCGCGAGCCCATGGGCGCGGCTGGCGATCGGGAACCTGCTCGTCCTCTTCGCGCTCGCGATGATCGACGTGATCCCGGTGCCGGTGCCACAGAAGCTGCTGCAGCGGGCGGCCCAGACCGAAGGCGGCTCCTACGGGGCGGTCTTCTTGATGGGCGCGATGTCGGGCGTGGTGGCAGCACCGTGCGGGGCGCCCGCGTTCGCGGTGGTGCTGACCTGGGTGGCGGCCACTGGCGCGGGGCTCATGGGCTTCGTCTACTTGTTCGTGTTCTCCCTCGGGATGACGGCGCTGTTGGTGGTGGTGGGCTTCTTCTCCGGAACCCTGGCGCTTTTGCCCCGGTCGGGTGTCTGGATGGTGTGGGTGAAGCGGATTGCTGCGTTGATCATGCTCGGCGTGGCGGAGTACTACTTCGTCACTGCCGGCTACAACATGTGAGGTGACGATGGTTGCCACGTTCGAGAGGACATCCGTGCGCATTGCGGTAGCGCTCCTGCTGGCGCTCCCGTTCGGCGTGTCCGCACAAGCCGCCGGCGAGGGCTCCGTGTCCCTGCCCATCGGCACGGTCGGGCCTAGCGCCGCGCTCGAGGACCTGCAGGGGAACCCGATCGACCTCCTCAACTACACGCGCGGCAAGCCGACGATCATCGAGTTCTGGGCGACGTGGTGCGGGCTATGCGAGCGCCTCCAGCCGCAGATCGATCGCATCCATGCGCAGTACGGAACCCGCCTGAACGTCGTGGCGGTCGCGGTGGGCGTCGCGCAGACGGTCCGCCGCGTGCAGCGACACATCGACGAGCACAAGACGCCGTACCCGGTGCTCTGGGACGCCCGCGGCGGCGCGGTGCGAGCCTACAACGCCACCACCACGTCGATCGTCGTCATGCTCGACGCACAAGGCCGGGTGGCCTATACGGGTGTGGGGGGCGACCAGGACCTGGTCGGAGCGGCGGCGAGGCTCCTCGGCAGCTGAGCCCACGAAGTCCCGAAAAGCACGAGGGCCCGGCGCAGACGTTCGCGCCGGGCCCTTCGACTTGCTGGCTACCCGTCTACTGCGCCGACTCGGGCGTCACCGCGTCGACCATGCGGCCGAGCTCCTCGTAGGCCGTCGGGTCATTCTGGTTGAACTGCGGGATCACCCAGGCGATGCGGCCATCAGGTCCCACCACCACCACCGCCCGGCTGTCGACCATGTTGTTCGGGCGGAGCGTCCCGCCGAAACGCGTGTAGGTCGCGCCGTTGTTCGCTGCGTCGCTCGCAAAAAGGAACGGGAAGTCGGCGTCCTTCAGCCACGACGCCAACTCGGGCACCGGGTCGTTCGAGATGCCGAGCACCACCACGTTCTGTCCGTCTTTGAATAGGCTCGCGTACTGATCACGGTACGCCGTCATCTGGACTGTTCAGCCAGGGGTCCTTACGCGGAAGAAGAACGCGAGGACGACGGTCTCACCGCGATAGTCGCTCAGGCGCACGGGGCTGGCGAGTTGGCCGTACCGGGTCGCTCCGGGGAGCTCGAAATCCGGGGCCATCGCGCCCACCGCGAGCAGACCCTGAGCGCTGCCGTGAGCCGGCGCGCCCATCGCGAACGCTCCCGCCAGCAGGGCGAGGCAGATCGCTTTCTTCATGGGATCTCCAAGTGGGGCAGAACTACCTTGAACTAATCTGGATGGAACCCGAGGAACGTGCCAGGTCGGGTGGTGTCCCAGGCCCCGACTCATGATCCTGGCAACCTTGGATTTGCGGCTCTTCAGCAGAATTTGTGGGTGAGCTTGAGGTGACCCCCGAAGTTGATCCAGTTATGACGGGATTCCGAACGGAGGAATTCCATGAAGAGACGGAGGTTCACGGAAGAGCAGATCATCGGGATCCTGAAGGAAGCGGAGGCGGGAGCTCAGATTCGAGAGCTCAGCCGGCGGCACGGGATCACCGAGCATACGTTCTTCCGGTGGCGGAACAAGTACGGCGGGATCGATGTCAGCGAGGCTCGGCGGCTCAAGGCACTCGAGGACGAGAACCGTCAGCTGAAGCGGATCGTCGCGGACCAGGCGCTGAACCTGCAGGTGCTGAAGGACCTGCTGGGAAAAAAGTTGTGACGGCCAGGGAGCGGCGCCGGGTCGTTGCGAAGGTACAAGCCGCGATCGGGATCTCGGAACGCAGAGCCGTGCGGTTCACGGGATTCGCACGCTCGACGATTCGGTACAAGACGGTGCGTGAGCCGCAGGACGAGCTGCGAGACCGCATCCGCATGATTGCTTCCGAGAAGCCTCGCTGGGGCTATCGATTCATTCACAACCGGCTTCGTCGTGAGGTTTGGATGGTGAACCGGAAGCGAGTCCAGCGGCTGTACCGTGAGGAAGGCCTCGCGGTCCGTCGGAAGGGCAAGAAACGCCGTAGCCAGGCTCCACGGCCGATTCGGACGCCTCTAAGTGGTCCGAACAGGCGTTGGAGCATGGACTTCGTTTCGGACACGTTGAGTTCGGGCCGGACGTTCCGATGCCTCAACATCGTGGACGAGTTCAGCCGCGAGTGCGTGGCCCTGTATCCCTCGCACTCGATCCCGGCCGTCCGCGTGATCGACGTCCTCGAGCGACTCCGCCAGGACCGTGGGCTGCCGAAGGTCATCGTGACCGACAACGGCTCCGAGTTCATGAGCCGAGCGTTCGATGCCTGGGCTTACGCGCGGGGCGTCAGGATCGACTTCATCCAGCCGGGCAAGCCAGTGCAAAACTGCTTCGTGGAGAGCTTCAACCGCACGTTCCGTGACGACTGTCTGAACATGCATTGGTTCGTGTCGCTGGCGGACGCCGCGCGAACCATCGAAGCTTGGCGGACTGAGTACAACGGTGAGCGCCCGCACAGCTCACTTCGCGGGCTCACCCCCGCGGAGTTCAGACAGGAACATCAACAACGCGAGAATACCCTCGCCACAACCCCGGAATTCCGTCATAACTGGATCAACTTCGGGGGTCACCTCAGCCCATTCAGGCATCCCGACGGCGCAATCGCCCGCTCCGCGCGGCGCCATCACCCCCTGACGGCCTCTCTGCCTCGCGCCCCTTCCCACTGTAGACCGTTTGGATTTCGGGTTCCTCAGCAGGATCTATGGGTGAACTTCGGCACGGGGAGGTGCCCGAGCGCGTGAAACAGGGCGATTTCCAGGGCTCGGAAGGTGCGGAAGCCGTACGCCTTTCTGGTAGTGACTTTCAG